>JAWAHS010000025.1:0-5104 GCA_038889075.1 Ignisphaera sp. | reverse complement strand
ATAACGTGGAGCAATCGTGGTCCAACCGAGGTGGGCGTAGTTAAACCAGATATTGTTGGTATTGGAGCATTTGCATACGCTACTGGTAGAACATGGGATGCATTAAACAACTTGTTCGGGATTAGAAGGCTTAGTGGGTCATTAGCGTATAACCTATTCAGCGGTACGAGTCAAGCGACACCAATGGTTGCTGGAGCTGCATCACTTGTTGTAACAGCTTATAAGCTTAATTATGGCCCCAGGATACCACCCTACCTATTGAAGACGCTGTTGATGAATTACGCTGTGGACATGGGTTACGATGAATTATCGCAAGGAGCTGGCTTCATTAATGCTTACGGAGCTGTGAGAGCTCTACTAGATAGAAGCTATCCAAGAATATACTCTAGAGATTTCCTGGGTGATGTATTATCAGAGCTATCCGAGAACTACAATACGATACTGTATGGAGAGAAAATCGCTGGAGAATGGTATGAGCCAAAGATATTCATACCGTTATTAAGAGGAACAGCCGTGAGAAGATTAACAATAGAGGGAGCTGGATCATACAGGGTATACGCTGGTAGATTAGAGCAAGTTTCAACTATACCGCTATGCAACATAGTCCAGAGGGTAATAGAACCAACTGTAATTACATCATGCACAGGCGAAAACGTTTTACTTAATGTAACAGCCGCATCAGCAATAGGTCACTTAGTACTCAATATGTCTGTTTTAAGGAGTTTTGACTATTTCGAAATAGAGATAATATACCCATTCGAGTACTTTGAAACAGGGGGTAGAACAGGAGCATACAACCTGGCGATTGGATCAAGTATCGCGGAGCTAGCGTATTGGATAGATGTAGGAGCAGATGGAGTATTCAGCTGGCTTGAGACAGCAAGAATAATGTACGATATACGTAGAGCGAATGCACTTAGGCTACAAATAGGCAACCTGGAAGGAGTTATAAGAGAAATCGAAGACTTAGCACTTAGATATGGAGGAGTAGATGTAACAGCATTACCGAGATACCTAGTAATGAGACTAGGCGTCTCGGGAGCAACTTATAGGGGTCTATTACCAGTTAAAATCAGAGTAGTTGGCTATAGATTCAATACATGGAGCGATGTCTCGTTTATTCCATCTAGGTTCACGTTCACACGAGGATCCATGGAAGTACTAGTTACAGTAAGGCAACCAGCAAGACCAGGATTCTACAGTGGATACATCGTAGTTGAGGAAACTACAAGAGGATTAAAGTATCTTGTTCCATTATCGTTCTTTACACCAATAGAGATAAACATGGAGCAAGCATATACTCTCACACCATACTCTGAAACCACAACCAGGAGGAACACGTATCTAAGAGGGGCATTTGACTACACATGGCGATACGAATCAGGTGACTGGAGGGTATTTAAGGTTATTCTAAGTCCAAGTCTAAGAAACGTATGGGCACTCGGCGTGAGAGTAACGTGGCCCACATACAATAACACAATTTATGCTAGTAACCTAGATGTACATGTGTATGGTCCATACACCTATTTCATGGTCAACGATGAAACACTGGAAGTATACGAATACAAGGTGAACACGGTACAGTTAGCAGCTGAATTAACGAGAGATCCGCAAGGTGGCTCAAGTTATAACCCAACTAGATTCTGGGATAGCATTGGACCAGGAGAATCAATGATTATAGCTCCAGCATCGGGTCCAGGTGTATATAGAGTTGTTGTTAGAAACATACAGTTCAGGGGAGTAGAATACTCGGAGCCATTTACACTGGAGATAATACCTGTCTTCGCTAGAGTGACGTCAACATACAGTGCAAAGTACAATGCACATCAATTTATTGTAACATTGACCACACCTAAATACACACAACTTCTACCAGCTAATGTGGCTTATAAGGGCGAGGCAATAAGAGTTACTCCGCTCAAAGCATACTACATTCCTGATATAACAGAAGTTGGATTAGAAGTCGTGGGCATTAATGTAACAATAACGCAACCTATATACCTCGTGTCAGTATTTATTAGGAAGTCGCCAAGTACGCCAAGCGGCACATACATAATTCCATTATCAATGACGATGAAGGTACCCGTTACTACGTCCGGATGGCTAAATGTAACACCGACTACATATTTCCAGTACTATGAGATACCATTAACTCTTAGATTTGTGTAGTGAGCTAAGCTCTTAGTAACGTGGAAAAACAAGTAATTTTTTATCCATTACTTAAACTTCAAGCTTTCTCTTTACCACTAAGTCTAATTCATTTTTACAGTTCACTTGTTATGGATGATATAGGGTACTGAGATAAGATCGCGTTTGGGGCATTCTACCTAGTTAGAACACCTCGTCGAAACATCATGATGTAACACTCTTTTAGTAAGTCGCAGATTCAAGTTGTTTAATAAGGATTCGAGTAGACAGTTATCCAGCTTATTGTGTTCAGCAGTATTTGGAAAGCACGATTAGATTTACGACCGAGTATTTGCTAATGAAGAACTAAAATCCTCAATAATGATGAATATTTAATTTCGTGAAGTAATGTAAAATTCAAATGCAATTACAATTAAAAGACCTTTTTAAAGAAGGAAGAGAAGTTGGATTGGTGAATTGCTAAATGTACGTTGACTCAGTTGTTCTCGGTTGCGGGTGGGCAGGTATTCTCGTGGCAAGGAGGTTGGCAAGTTATGGTTACCGCGTGATTTGCCTCGAAAAAGAAAATAATCCTGGTGGATTACTGCGGAGTGAGTATTTCAATAATTTTGTCATTGATATAGGTGGGTCACATGTGATTTTTTCAAAAGACAAAAACATATTAGATAAAATCCTTTCAGTATTAGGCGATAATATATGCTCACACAATAGGTTATCATATGTAAAATTAATGAAGTCGCTTGTACCATACCCATTTGAAAACGGGCTCTACGTTCTTCCCGTAGAGGAACGTTATGAAGCACTAGTATCTTTCCTCGAGGCTTTATTTTCCCTAAGCGAGAACTGGGTCCCGAGAAATCTCGAAGAATGGATATATGGGTTCTTCGGTAAATGGATCGCAGATAAGTACCTGGTTCCATATAATAAAAAGATTTGGAAAAGACCTCTTAACCAACTAGATGTAGATTGGATTTATACGCCTGGAAGACTACCTGTCCCCGATTGGAGAGATGTTGTAAAATCAGCTCTTGGAATACCAACCATCGGTTACTCGGAACAAGCTAAGTTTTATTATCCAGCTAGAGGAGGAATATACGCTTTATTCGAATCTGTTTATAAAGAAGCTCGAGTTCGGGGAGTACACGTCTTAGCTAACTATGTTATTAAAAGCATCAGGAAGAAAGAGAACTTATTCATATTGAACAACGAGATAGAATGTAAGAGGATCTATAGTACGATCCCTATACCTGATTTAGTTAACGTGCTTGGAGAAGAATTAAATATCGATCATAATAAATTAAATTTCTTTGACTACAATAAAGTAGCTGTTGTAGCAATAGCATTAAGTAAACCAGCACCCAGCCAACACTGGATCTATGTTCCAGACGAGGACATAATATTCCATAGATATGCTTGGTTGAGCAACTATAGCCCACATAATTCGCCACCTGGAACATCGCTTCTAATAGCAGAAATAACTATTCCGAAAGAAGCGAGTGTATCAAATAACATCGTTGATAAAGTATTACATGATTTCGAAAAACTCGATGTATTTAAAAGCCACGAGGTTATTTTCACAAGGCTATATATTCATGAATACGGTTATCCCATACATACAATAGGTTTATCCACCGTGAGAGAAGAGATACTCGAAGAAATCGAAGAATACGGAGTATTTTCCATGGGAAGATGGGGTAGTTGGCGATACCTAAACATGGATATGGTCTATGCTGAAATCACGAAAAAACTTAATAACGCTTTAAATTAAAAATCCCATGAAATACAGCACTTATTACTTGGGTATGTTGTCTTGATCAAAGTACTCACATTGTACTTTACGAGGGATAAACTAACATTTAACCCAAGAAGTCTTGAAAGCGTAGTAAATCAAATGAATGTATCACAAGACATCTACGTAATTTCGGCTGAACCCATTGATCTTTGGAACTACGGTTTCCGCATATCAAACGTTGTCATTCCAACGAAATCAACATGGCCCGTTCCCATTAAAATTGGATATTCATTTAACGCAGCATTAGTTAAGATTAACAAAGAAATAGATCGTTATGATTATGTATTCAAAGTTGATGGTGATGTTATCTTACCCAAGGATTATTTAATTAACCTCGCGTCTCGGAAGCCTCATGTTGCTGGTATAGGTCCTGCTTTGTTAATCTCTACTGTTTTCTTCAAGAAATTAATGAAAAACAAGTATCCTGTAACATACTGTGATGATGGCTTCATATTTGCACTGGCGATCTCGAAAGGCGTGTGGCCGTTACATTATACTGGTGGAGGCGACGTCATAATACCTCCAATTATAACACTAAAGGATAGAGAGTATATTTACGGAGTAGAGTACTATAAATGGGGTTTACCTCCTATATTATTAGTAATACACCCCATTACAAGAATATACCTTAAAATAACTAGGAAAATGAAGGAGTATCAACGTAAAAACCTGAAAGCATACTTGTATAATGCAGTAGGCTACGTTCACGCACTTATTCACAATGTAAAGAAATATGAATTTAGCCGGGAGTATGGGAAAATGAGAATTATACACCTGTACCATAAATTCCGAGCAACTAAGGCTGTTGATTTCCATGAGAATTAATTTTTAAGCCTGCGAATTAAGATGTTTATTCCAACATCCTTTCTCACGGCTTTATCTGGCATTATTAGGTACAACAACAAGTCCTTGAGTGAAAAAGAACCTCCGCTCCAAGTGGAGTAATCAAGCCGCAGGTAGTCTAAATAATCGATATCGGCTCTTGGAATAAACTTATCAAACCATTGTTCAGTTTTCTTTCTAAAATAATGATCCTCCATGATACCATGTAAAACTCCAAGCACAGCATATTTAGCTACGCGCGGATTTGATTTTACACTAGTAGAAGGGTTTATCAAGAGTTCGTTCTTCACGAGTCTTCTTTTTATCAATTGTTTAATGTTC
>JAWAHS010000024.1:0-5819 GCA_038889075.1 Ignisphaera sp. | reverse complement strand
CTAGACATGATCTTGAATGCCTCTCCAATAGCATTGGCGATCCTCATAGGCTTTCTAATTCTAGCCGTTGGTGCAATGGTTCCCACATAGTATGGCGATACTATGGTGCTATCCTCTGGAAGGTCATCGATATCAGCAACTCTGATCTCCAGCCCCTTCTCAATAAGCTCCCTAAGCATGTTGAAACCTTCAATAGGGCTTCCACCACCACCTGTACCTAGTACTGTTGCTCCAAGGACCAGATCCTCTACTTCCTCCAACGATTTTATAGTAAACACTTCCAACACCACAGTATAGTAGCTAGGGCAACAATATAAACTGATCTGTATAAGTAAACCTTATCCATAAATACTATCTATAGGAGTTAAAACGAATTCTATAGCTAAACATAGTGTAAATATTGATAAACATTTTTAAACTAAGAATTTTATAGCTACCTAGGTGGAATGGGAATATGAAAATCCTTAGATACGGTATATCGAGGATAGCAGTAATATTCATAGTTATTGCTATAGTGGTTGTAGCAGCTGTTGCAAGCTACTATATCGTAGGAAGACAGCCCCAGACAAAGAAATCTATGGTTATATTTGCAAGCATATCGGAGATGACAACAGCCGACCCAAGTACAGAGTTCTCCAACTCCATCAGATGGCTTCCCCTAGTGTACGAGACTCTACTATGGTACGATCCACTAAAGGATGAGTTCATACCTGCACTAGCTGAAAGATACGAATCTAGAGATAACGGTATGACATGGATATTCTATATTAGAAAGGGTGCTAAGTTCCACGATGGCACACCTGTTACAGCAAATGCTGTTAAGCTGTCTATAGAGAGAACCATCTCCCTGGGCAAGGGTGCCGCATTTATATGGGATCCCGTTAAAGAGATAGAGGTTGTAGACGACTATACAATTGTATTCAGGCTTAAGTACCCAGCTCCACTTGACAAGATTTCTGCCTCGGGATACGGAGCATACATATTCAGCCCAAAGGTTGTTGAGCTCGCTGGTGCAAAGAATCTAACGGATCCAAAGGTCGCTGAATGGTTTAACAGTGGAAAAGATGCTGGCTCTGGTCCATATAGACTGGTTAAATGGGAACCTGAGACCGAGGTTATACTTGAGAAATGGCCCGATTGGTGGGGATGGAAGCTTCCAGACTATCCATTGAAGTCCGATAAAGCACCCGATATATACATCCTCAAGATTATTAAGGATGCTGTTACCCAGGAGAGGCTACTACTAGCTGGAGATATAGATGTAGCCCAGTACGTTCCCCTCGAAGATCTAGAGAAGCTGAAGAGCGATCCAAAGCTCCAGGTTGTTATTAAACCAAGCTTTCAAAACCTTCTAATGCTAATAAATACAAAGAAGCCTCCTCTAGATAATGTACTTGTGAGAAGGGCTATAGCACATGCAATTCCCTATGAAGATATAGTTAAGATAGCTAGATCCGGATTAGCTAGGGTTGCAAGCGGTCCCATACCATATGGGATGTGGGGACACTTCGACAATCTAACCTATACCTATGATCTGGAGCTGGCTAAGAAGCTTCTAGTAGATGCTGGATATCCAAATGGTATAGATAGGACACTTCTTCTTGTACATACAGCTGGTGATATATATGAGAGGAGGACAGCTGAATTAATAGCAGTTAACCTAGCCAAGATCGGCATAAATGTTGAGATAAGACCTATGAGCTGGGAGGAGCAGTGGGCACTGGCACAGAGGGGCTGGGAAGATCCAGAGGCTGTACAAGATCTATTCCTATTCTACTGGTGGCCAACATATATAACACCATTCGACTTCCTATACAATATGTTCCACAGCGATAGCAAGGCATTTAACCTATGTTACTACGAGAATCCAGAGTTCGAGACTTTGATAATGGAGGCATCCACCTTAGAGGGCTATGATGAGGCAAAGGCTCTAGAGCTGTACTACAAGGCACAGAAGATACTCTATGAAGATGTGCCAGCGGTACCACTATGGGATATGATATATGTAGAGGTTGGTTCTAAGAGAGTAGGAAATCTCGATAAAGCAATAAATCCAGCCTATCCAACAGCTGTATTCGCTCAGGTCCTTAGCATAGAAGGTTAATACAATAGAATTCTCGTATTTTTAATATATGCTATTCATATGAATAGTGGAATTCGTCATTTAAATGGTGAATATGTACCTGGGATCGTACATGGAATGTATCGGTATACGCACCATCAATATACGCAACACTTATTTAAGTTCCGCTTGCATTAGCATACAAAACATTGCTTATGCAAGGAGCTGAGCAATGCCGATTAGTAGAGAGTACATCATTAAGAGAACTGTATCGCTTGTATTTGTAGTACTAGGTGTTATAGTAATAACCTTTATCATCACTAGGGTGATTCCAGCCAGGCCTGAGCTTCTGTGGACAGGTCCCCATGCAACAATTGAGCAGATAGAGCGTGCTAGGAGGGAGCTTCATCTCGATAAGCCTATCTACATCCAGCTATGGTATTACCTCACCGATCTGTTTATGGGCAACTGGGGTGTTTCATGGAGAACGAAGATGCCTGTTCTACCATCTATACTAGGTGCTCTTCCGGCTACAATAGAGCTTGTGGTGGTAGCCTTTGTCATAGCTATAGCTGCTGGTGTGCCCATAGGTATGTCTGCAGCTATTAGAAGGGGGACTGGTGTAGATGGTGCTGCAAGGGTGTTCAGTGTTGTTGGGGCTTCTACACCTGTATTCTGGCTAGCACTACTTCTCCAGCTGGTATTCTGTAGTTGGCTGAGGTTACTACCAGCTGCAAAAAGGGTTGATGAATATCTTGTACTCTCTACAGGTTTTAGACCAGTTACAGGTTTCTATCTTATCGATAGCCTGATCCAGGGAAACATACCCATCTTTATAGATGTGGTTAGGAGGATTCTCCTTCCAGCAACAGTTCTATCCTTATACCCAATGTGTCTAAGCATTAGAATGACAAGAGCTCTAACCCTAGAGGTTCTCAACGAGCTACACGTAAGGAGCTCTATTGCATGGGGTATTCCACGCACTAGGGTGCTCTATAGATATGTTTTGAGAAATGTTCTAGCCCCGGTAATAGCATCCCTCGGACTCTCCTTTGGCTATACTATTGTAGGCGCCTTTATGGTTGAGATAATATTTGTCTGGCCCGGTATAGGATATTATATAGCTATGTCTCTTCTCAGCTATGACTATCCAGCTGTAATCGGCTGTGTAATCTTTGTTGCAATCCTCTACTCTATAATAAACACTGCTGTAGATCTGGTGCATGCAACTATAGATCCTAGGGTGAAGCTCTAGTGAATCGAGAGGAGATTTCATCTACATTCAAACTCATTAGATCAAATCCCCTATCGATAGCAGGTATAGTAATAGTTGCCACATTCATTATAGTCGGATTGATTTCCCCTTACATAGTACCCTACCCAGCCGATGCCTGGGGCTATTCCTACAATCTAGAGACTAGGCTTGTACCACCTTCACCAAAACATATATTTGGTACTGATGAGATGGGTAGAGATCTGTTTAGCAGAGTTGTACTCGGTGCAAGATTCTCCCTAATCATAGCTATAGGGGTTGTCAGTATAGCATTGGCGATAGGAATTGTAGTAGGGTTGGTGGCAGGCTACATGGGTGGTAGTGTAGGTATGATCCTCATGAGGATAACCGATATGTTCCTAGCCTTTCCACCACTTCTACTTGCAATAGCCTTTGCAGCAACCCTTGGCAGAGGTCTCATCAATGTAATTATATCCCTAGCTCTCTCCTGGTGGCCGTGGTATGCAAGGTTGATCTACATCCAGGTGAATTCTGTAAAGAATCTACTATTTGTTGATGCAGCGAGAATCATAGGGCTTAGTACAACAAAGATAATGTTTCGACACATACTTCCAAATTCGCTAACCCCTGTTGTAATCCAGGCAGCACTCGATATGGGGTCGGCAATTCTTGAAGCTGCAGGTCTCAGCTTTCTAGGTATAGGCGTCCCTCCGCCGATACCCGAATGGGGTCTTCTCATAAGCCAGGGATGGGCTCTCATAAACACCGCTTGGTGGATCAGCCTATTTCCAGGGATCGCAATTGTTATCACAGTTGTAGGCTTTAACCTTCTTGCAGATACCTTCCAGGAGATTATGGACCCGAGGCTGAGGAGCACAATGGTTATGAGGGGGATATAGTGGCTGAGGAGACTATTCTAAGTGTTAGTGATCTACATATAGACTACTATACACCAGAGGGTGTGATTAGAGCTGTTAGAGGTGCTTCACTAAAGCTGTGTAAAGGGGAGTCGCTCTGTATAGTCGGTGAAAGCGGTTCTGGAAAATCAACCGTAGGACTCGCCATCGTAAGAGCTCTACCGCCAAATGCTGTTGTTGCAAAGGGAGAGATTGTATACTGTGGTATAGATATACTTAGGCTTAGCGAGGAGGAGATGTCGAAGAGGATAAGAGGTAAGGAGATTTCCATAGTATTCCAGGATCCCGTAGCTATATTCAATCCCCTCTTCACAGTAGGTGATGTACTATCAGATGTTATATCTACACACCTTGGTATAAGAGATAGGAAGAAGGTATACGAGCACGGAATAAGGATGCTAAAACTTGTTGAGCTTCCCGATCCTGAACGGATAATGAATTCCTATCCACATGAATTAAGCGGTGGTATGCTTCAGAGAGCAGCAATAGCTGTAGCTTTATCTGCTAATCCAAAGCTACTCATAGCCGATGAACCTACAACAATGCTCGATGTAACTATACAGGCTCAGATTCTAGATCTTCTCAAGAGACTTAGAAAGGAGTTCTCACTATCAATGATATTTATAACCCACAACCTCGGTGTTGCGGCGGAGGTATGTGATAGAGTTGTGGTGATGTATGCAGGTACGCTATTCGAAGAGGGGTCTACCGAAGATATACTTGCAAATCCTATCCATCCATATACGAGAAAGCTAATTGAATGCATTCCAAGAGCAAGTAGAAAGGTTCTGAGACTAAAATCCATACCCGGTTCACTACCCGATCTCAGAACACATCTACCTGGATGCCCATTTGCACCCAGATGCGACTACGCTATGGATATATGTAGAAGTTCCCCACCACCTGTGTACGAGGCTGGCTATAGACATAGAGTGTTATGCCATTTGTATAAAAAATGAGAGGTGATCATGATGGTGCTTCTAGATGTAGTGGATCTCAAGATGCATTTCCCTATAAAGAGGGGTATTCTAGGTAGAGTAGTAGGCTATGTGAAGGCTGTCGATGGTGTGTCGTTTACAATTGGTTTAAACGAGGTTTATTCACTTGTCGGTGAGAGTGGCTCGGGTAAGTCGACTGTTGCAAGGTGTATACTTAAGCTGTACGAACCTACCGGTGGTAAGATTGTGTTTGAGGGTAGGGATGTGACCCGTATTAGGAGTAGGGAGCTTTTGGAGTATAGGAGGAAGGTCCAGGCGGTGTTTCAAAATCCGTATCTATCGCTTAATCCAAGGATGCGTATAGTTGATATAGTTGCTGAGCCCATACTGGAGCACATGGATGTGGATAGAGCTGAAGCATATAGAATAGCACTAGAGCTTCTGGAGAGGGTTGGGCTAAGTGGTGAGCTTGCTAGGAGATTCCCAAGTAGTTTGAGCGGAGGTCAGGCTCAGAGGGTAGCTATAGCACGTGCAATAGCTCTGAGGCCAAAGCTTGTACTACTCGATGAACCAACCTCAGCACTGGATGTATCTCTACAGGCTCAGATACTGAATCTCCTTGAAGATCTCTACAACGAGTACAGGCTCTCCTACCTCCTCATATCCCA
>JAWAHS010000023.1:0-7599 GCA_038889075.1 Ignisphaera sp. | reverse complement strand
GTATTATTAAAATGTAATCCGATAATGAGTTGAACCTCTAGCTATACCTTTGATCTAATCTTTTCAACAGATTTTAATGCGGCCTGATACTGTTCGTCGCTTACGTGTTCCATGAAATCTGCTGTTTTGCCGTCTAGCGCTTCCTGAATTGCTATATGGCTTAGGATGGTGGTGTCTATTGCGCCGTGCCAGTGCTTTACGCCTGGAGGTATCCATACAGCATCACCGGGCTGTATAATTTCTGCAGACTCCCCCCATTTCTGAACTAGGCCGCATCCTCCAATCACAATTAGGAGCTGGCCCAATGGATGGGCGTGCCAAGCTGTTCTAGCTCTAGGCTCAAAAGTAACAATTGAGGCAGTTATATGAGAGTTGTCCTCAGCCCAAACTAGCCGCTCAATCCATACATTACCTGTGAAAAACCCGGGATCTCCTCTTACAATAGAGCGTATATAGGGCTTTCTAACAAACATATAGATCGCCAAAGACTGGCAATTCAGACGGAGATAATATACTTAACCCTATATCAGGATCTATCGGAAATGGGTTGGTGTTTCCAATATTCTCTGAATACAAAACACATCCCATTTATGCTAAACTCGCTACCCTCGGATGGTTGTTTTTACCTTTACCGTATTAGAATTCGCTGGAGATAGGAGAAGGGGATAGATCAGTATGGTGAATCGCGTGCTGATCATGATGAAGTATGTATCTCAATCGGTATGTGCTGAAGAGGTGGTATGTGCTATCGAAAAGCATTGGAAGATTCTTAGCTGATAGAATAGATGTTTTAAGAAATTGGTGAAACACTGGAGATAGAGTGTGTAGCTTATATTGTAAAGCGGTACATGTCTAATGCTGAAGTATACGTTTTCGATAGTGTTATAGGCAGTAGAATAGCTGGAGATAGACATACTTATTGCCATATCCGACGACTATAGTGAACAAGATACATACACCTCTCTCTAGAAGAGCATCTAAACAGCATTATACATCATATACTCTCCTCCTCAAGCTCCTTCAGAGAACTCTTAGCGATCTTCCTTCCCTTGAGCTAAAGCGTTATAGCATTCAGACAGTATAGCTCCAATTCACCATGTTGACCACTAGGGATAGCAACCACCTTTATTTGTATTCAATTCTCAGAGTCTTTTAGGTATAACAACAGTTCTTTGTATTCTAATGTTAACGTTTTTGCTAGATTCATCCCATCAAAGCAATAGCTCGGGAACTCGGGAAAACTCGATATTGATGTTATTTAAGATATGCTATGCATTCTTAGTACATGTGTTCTTTACGTGGTTAACGGGTTTCCTCATATTTTATTATATACGGAATATTTCCAATATGGTGTGCCATGGACTATTTACTTTATATAGGTCTACCATAGATGTCTACCTAGGGTGTTTCGAGTGGGTTATGTAACTGTATCAGCGAAGATTCCAAAAAAGTTGGAGGAGCTTCTAGATAAATATAACACAAAGCCCGATCCTATTATCAGAAGAGCTCTTGAAGAAGAAATTAGGAAACAGATGCTTAAAGAGCTTGAAATTCTATCTAAGGAGGTGATGAGCGAGATATCCGAGATAAGTGGTGAAGAAATAGTTAAGTTGATACAGGAGGATAGAGAAGACAGGTAACTATGTATCTCTTCTCTGCAATGCTATATTCCTGTCTAAGAAGTTTTGCTGAAATCATTGGCCCTGATAAATGCCTCCCGCCAATTGCATGTCTGATATTCATCATAATACGATATGTGCTTAGAAAACGTTTAAAAGAGTTGAGACTACTGTATTGTTTGGCGCCGGGGCGGGATTCGAACCCAACACGGGGTGTTCCCCACCGGCTTAGCAAACCTAATTCGTTCCCACGATAGAGCAAGGTATAGATGCTCTTGGGTTACAAGGATGCTGGGAGAGCGAGAAATGGTTATGTAAACTGCACAACCGTTTAGAACTGGGTCGAGATTCAATGTGAGGAGCAAAGCTGGTGGATAGTATTTTTGGCTAGGTTCTATGAACTAGGTATGCATCCAGAAACCTTAAAGACAACAAAGTATGTATATTTGAAGACTCTATCTGTAGTTTGCTATCTTCAGTCCCCTTATTTTGGAGAAGTGTTTTATGTTGCCTGTTAGAACGGCATATCCGTTTTCCCATGCTATAACACCTACGAGGAGACCTCTGATATCTATCATCTAACCTATTGAGGCAAGGTATGCCGCTTCCT
Organism: Ignisphaera sp.; assembly: GCA_038889075.1. Taxonomy (GTDB): domain Archaea; phylum Thermoproteota; class Thermoprotei_A; order Sulfolobales; family Ignisphaeraceae; genus Ignisphaera. Next base: position 5,370 of record JAWAHS010000023.1, on the reverse strand, counting down.
CGCCGGCCTTTATGGCCTCTCTACTTGATAGGTTTAGAACGACTATAGCTTCAACTCGACATCCCTAGCTCTACCAATTCTGTACGCTCCGTAGGCGAGCTCAAATACGTTTATTACTGTTGTAGCCAGGGTAGCACCTGCCTCAACTAGCTCTCCTATTTTCGCAACAGCTTAGTTCTTACCTACTGGAAAGCGTTCAACAATATGATTGCTGAAGTACTAGTGTATCGATGTATGGTTCCTTAGCCTTTGGCTAAGTGGTTTTATTAGAAGATAATTTTTTACGAATAAGGTATTTTAAGTGAGTTGACGAATGGTTACACTAGTGTAACTGGTTACACCGGTGTAGTTAATGCTTTTTGACCCTAAACCAAAAGAATCTAGAAAAGATCTATTTGATAGAGAGAACGAGCTAATGGAGCTCAAGGATAGTGTTGAACATGGTCCTCTAATAACGCTGTGTATTGGTGTTAGACGCGTAGTGGTAAAACTTCTCTAATTAGGACCTTTATAAATGAGTATGGATATCCATCTCTCTATTTAGATGCTAGAAAACTTGCTGATTACGGTTATTCTAGAGCTGGTTTCCTTAGACTTATAGCAGATGGATTTAACGAGTATAGAGGTTTACTGGATAAGCTCAAGGAATACCTTAAGAAGATTAGAGGTGTTAAAATTTCGCAAATAGGTATTGAGTTTGAATGGTGTTCTAGGGATGCTTAAAATATCTATAGCGAATTTCTCTAAAAGCTCAGTATATAGATCCTGTTCCTATATCAATTAGCTCAACATTGCTGTTCTCTTTACGCAGAATAAAAGGGTTTCTAGGAATCCCAAGCCCAATGCCTACCTTGGGACAGACAGGTACTATATCTACGTACTTCTTAAGTGTCTCTATAAACGAATCGAACACTTTGTTTACATCATATCTCATAGGCTTTACTCCTAAGCACTCACTAAGCATTATCCTCGGTCTAGCCACCTACAACACTATCCTAGACACTTAGATAATCTAATCTATAGCCTTACTGTTTCGATGAAATCAGATACCATGTCTTTCCTTGTCTAGCGTATCTTTTTCTTACATCTCTGTATACATTCATTACCTTATCTAGGAATTCGTTATCTGCGTACAGTATCTTCCCATCCTCTATTACCTCAATAACAAATACGCTACCATCCTTAAGTTTTTTAAGGAAGCTTTCCGTATTGAAGCCAATTGGATTAACATTTACGAAACTGGTATTGCGGAGTAGTGCAAATGATTCTCTAGGATCTTTAGGTAGATCATCTGCAACTACTAGTACATCTATATCGCTTCTATCTGTATAGTCTCCTCTTGCTCTAGAGCCAAAGAGTATCACAAGTCTTAATGCTAGTTTCTTCCTATACTTCTCTACTAATGTATTTAAATCATTTAACAATAGATTTCACCCACTCAACTACCTTGTTTGCACAAGAAAGACATTTCTCGGCATCTTCTTTAGTATAGTAGTCTAGTGGAGCTCCTTCATCAAATATATCCGGATACCTCGATGGAATATAGTGTTTATCTAGATCTAAAATACATCGCCTAACTTCTTCTGGAACTTCGATTGATGCTTCTGATACAAGGAATAGCAAAGAATGGCCCCTTCTTTCCTTATTGAGATAGTTCAAAAGCGCTTTTATAGCTTTTTCAGCAGCTTGATGCGATTCAAAACATACTTCCTCATATATTCCCTCACGATAGTTAGCTACAGCAGATACCATATTTCTCTCCGACTGTCTTAACCAATCCCTAAAGCGAGATACCATATATACCACGATACTGGTTACTCACACAATGTATAGCAGATTGAAGTAGTATTAAACCGTTATCTATCTAAAATCTCAGTAAACTAGAAATTCTATTACGCAAATCCCTATCAAAGCGTTTACAAGTTATATACATAGATTGAGACGCGGAGGCTACCCAATGAAAGAAGCAAGACCCAGTAGAAGCGTGTTCTCTCCAAAGATAGATCAAGATGCAGGGTCAGAGGTGCCCTGAATTTCCTAAGAATGATATAGACCCAAGATCAATTGGAGGAAAAGAGATGAAGCAAGACACTATGCAATACGAATCTACATCGGAGCTGAACCCCTACGGTTCCCGGAACCCCGAGGAAGATCATCGATTATACGAGTTCCGTAGCTTATAACCCGATCTGAATAGGTACACATCATCCGTACATCCCATAGTATTTAAATGCATTTGAGATGGAAAAATACAAACAATTCAAGCTTATAGACGTCAAGAAGAAAACAGCCTAAATTAAGTTATCTAAAACCAACCATCCATAGTTAACTCATAGAATACGGAACCTATGAATGAAAATTCCATGGAGACCCAGAACCACAATATTAAACACAGATAGTTATTAAACTATATCCCGGAAACTATAGAATTCGCAACAATGAAAACCATCCTCATAAGTTATACACGTAATTCAGTAACTAAAGTAAAGCTTCTTAACACATTAGCCTCAAGCCTAAGATGGTCAACCTACAAATTTATCTAAATAAAATCTCAAACCATTAACACACCACCTCAAACAAAACACCTCTAAAACAAGACAAAGAACAACAAAAGTAGATAAACCAACAAAAACAATAACAAAACGCAACCCAGAAATCAACAACAAAAATTTAAAAACAACACACAATACCAATAAATATATTGAGAGAATAGAGTTCGAGAACATGAAAAACAAATGAAGAAGAATACAGCAAAACCGTCAAAAAGCCCTAGAAATAGCAGAGAGCATTCCTAATAAGCGTGGGCATTCATAGGCTTTAGCAGAAATTGCTAAATCTTTTACCAAAGCTGGGAGAATTGATAAAGCTTTAGAAATAATTAATAGAATCCCGATGAATCTAGCCGTTCATCGACTCTATTATTTGTAGTGATGTTCATGGTTGAGTTCCTGTTGTGAGGATTATGGTTGTTGTTTAGGTTTTGTCTAGGGGATAATCTTGTAACTGTGCTTAGCTCTAGTGTTGAAGTTGAGCTTATTGGTTTAGTTTTAAGCCGGTGAAGATTAGGAAGCTCAAGAGTGGGTTATTGAGGTTCAAGCTACTACATGTAGGTGCCTTTAACCAGAATCTACTGCTATATTTCAATACCTTCTTAATCGTTAAACATCATTTCACGTAGCTACGGTATCTGTAGGTCTTCAGCATTGATATTCTCTAGTCTTGCTACTCCTGCTGCACCCAAAAGCCTCTCGATTGCTGCGTCAAGGCCTTGGATTTTTCTCTCGTTAAGCCATAGTCTTGCATAGATATTCGAGAGCTCTACATAATCTTGAACAGATATATTGTTCTTGATAGCCTTTAGTGTAGCTATATAGAACCGTTTCATGAAGTCTAGATCAGGTGGTAATTCTATATCTTTTGATATGTTTATAGCTTCCTCAAGCTAGAGCTACTACTTGTTTTAAGCCTCTTGTGCTGAGGATTCTTATCTTCTCCACAAAATAGTTCTTGGGGTTAACGCCGTAGTCCCAGTTAACGATTACCGTATCTCTCCAAATGCTGCTCTCTATAAGTTTTCTCCAGTATCTAGCTTCATCCTCCCTCATGTAGGCAGACATGATCATGTCCCCCATATCATGGGGATCTTGCCTTTTGATTTAACTATACCGATTAGCTCTCTATAGTGTTCCTCATATAGCTGTGGTCCTCTGAACTCTCTTGCTACATCTAGAGTTGTTATCTGTGGGTGTTGTTGCTCACTGTATTTATTAAGTAGTGTAGGTTAGAACTTATTGGTAGTCTGAAATGGCTGAAAGTCTGACAGTACGTGTTGGTCGGAAGAGGACTATAGTTATTCCGAAGAAGGTTGCGGATATGCTGGGCATCGATGAGGGGAGTCGAGTTGTGCTTGTCGTTAGAGATAGTAAGCTGGAGGTTATACCATTACCGGATGCTATAACTCTCTCGCTTAAGGGCAAGAAGGTTGCGAGAGTAACTCTGAGAGAACTTGAGGAGGAGAGCATACGTGAGCAGAAGAAGTATATCGCGGAAACCGAGAGTACTAGTTGATACAACATTCCTCCTACCAGCTCTAGGCGTAGAGATTGAGGAAGATGCTTTAAAAGCTATAGCTCTGTTTAGAAAGCTAGAGATCTACTACTTAGAAGTCGGAGTCCTAGAGGCGATGTGGAAAGTACTCAAAGCTATACCACTAGAACATCTCGAAGTAGTCAAAGTGGGTCTAGACTCTATAAGAAACACATACAACATGCTAGACATACCCGTAGAAGCATACATAGAGGCCTACAGAATCTACAACAAGGGCCATAAAGACTACATAGATGCCCTGTACTATTCTACAGCTAGGACAACCGGTACTCCATGGCTTACAATAGACAAAGAGTTTATCGAGTTCCTAAAACAACACAACTACAGGATAGAGGGGATTATATACACATTAGAAGACCTTAAGTCAATTATACGATAAGAGGGCTTTTCAAGTTAATTAAAAAACGCACTCACGTATTCAAATAACATTAAGTTCGGGCTCAGCGATACTAGTCGGAAAGTCAACATAGAAGCAAGGTCTCAAACATCTAGGCATGGTAGATACCGTTCTCACAGCAACTCTAAAACCGATCCGCTACTACTAAATTACTGAGTAGATACATAACAGAAGACCACGGCTCAAGCAGTAGTAGAGATAGCGATATTCAAGATGAGACAAACACCTATGAAGTACATACTTAACCCCAAGCCACGCTCTACACGGGGTAAGGGTAATGCGCCCAAGACCGGGCGCAGAGCTGAACCCGGCGAGAGCCAGAAATGTAGCCCTAAACCTCCACGAAACCCTCGCACTTTAGGGCGGAGAGGAGATCAAGTACCACCTCAGCTAAATACGAGAATACATCTCCATGCTTTAGTGGGGATGTCCAGCCTCCTACTACTGTTCCTGAAAGGAGTTTCAGCTCCCGAGCTAGGCATCGGCACAGAGGATGATGTAGAATATGTTCAGTGCCCCGATCCTGTAAGACCTCACACTACCGGAGGCACTATGGTTTCCGAGCTGAGGAGAGAAGATAGCTAGGTTATCTACACTCTTAATTGTACTTGCTGAGCATAGCTAGAGCTCCGAATAGTTCTATGGTCTACGGTAAAGCTTATATTCCTTACCCGTAGTTTTAGTACTGTGGGTGATTTTTTGATATACTACGTGCCGCCCGCCGTAAGGCTGGCTGAAATGTCTAGTAAGGGTCTCGAAAATCGGCTCGTAGAGTACGTTAAGTCCTTAATGACTAAGATCATAACTCCGAGCTTCGATTCGGTGGGTGGCACGGTTAAGACCTACATCCGCAAGGCTGTTCGAAC
>JAWAHS010000022.1:0-12485 GCA_038889075.1 Ignisphaera sp. | reverse complement strand
TTGGGTAGATTCATGTCAATAATAATAGCATCCTTTGCAGTAGAAATGTTTATAGGAGGGATAGAGGAATTCATATCTACTCTACAAGTTGTACCTAGGGTATATGTATGAGTCTCTGTAGAGATGATGTAAATAGCTTTATCGCTAGATATGGAATCAATGCAGTGTTGAAAGAATTCAGTGATAGTGTTGAAACCGTTGAGAAGGCGTCTCGACTATGTGGAGCTAAAGCTAGTGAAATTATAAAGACTCTCATAATAATTGCTGATGGTGAGCCTGTAGCGGTTGTACTTCCAGGGAATAGGAGATTGGATTACAGAAAGCTTTCAACGATATTAAATGCTAGGAGTATTAGGATGGCTAAGCCTGATGAGGTGGAGAGGTATACAGGGTTTGAAGTTGGTGCAGTCTCACCATTATCTGAATGTATTAAAAGACTTAAGGTGGTTATGGATAACAGTCTGCTAACGATAAATAGTATTTGGGGTGGCGGTGGTGCAAAGAATAGACTAGTCTTTATGCGTAGTAGAGATCTCATTGATGTGTTAAAGCCTATGGTTGCAGACATCTCTATATAGGTTATCCAGTCAACGTCTTCTTATCCATCTCTATAGCCGAGTGTCATCAGAATTAGTAATGCGGTCAATATTCTCAATAGAATTCTATCTCTGATTTTTCTATGTGAATATGGGAAGAGTTTATAGAATGTTTCAATCATTTTTATTTCGATGCTATACTCTATATAGGATGTGGGAGTGCCCAAGGCCTACCTGAGCACTCCTAAGAGTGGTGCAAATTGATAAGAAGCTCGTTGATGCTGATTTTACGCACCTTAGCAACCTTAATAAGCTCTTTAAATTAAAAATTTCATTGACTTGATTGTAATACTGAAATAGGGTGTAGGTGATAGAATGGGAGATGCTATATATGGTCTAGTAATCGGTGATAGTCACATACATGAGAGAGCGGATGAATTTCCACCAAAGTTTGTAGAATACTTTAAGAGTAAAAGATACGATTTTGTTATTCATACTGGTGATTTGGTTGATTATGATGTTCTGGAGTATGTGAAGAATCTAGCTGGTAGAGCATATGTAGTCCAAGGAAACATGGATTATCTAGATCTACCAGAGCAAGAGGTTTTTGAAGTGTTTGGTATAATGATAGGCGTCATCCATGGTGATCAAGTTAGACCTCGAGGTAACATTGCTGGATTGACTAAAATTGGTAGAAGTCTAGGGGTCTCTATTCTTATTTCTGGACATACACATACGCCATTTATATTATTTGATTCTGGAATTCTGCATATAAATCCTGGTTCTGTAACTGGGGTATGGGGTGGCGGAGGAGGTCTGATGGTACCATCGTATATAGAGTTGAGGATACAGAGAGATAGAAATGTAAGCGTATTGCTATATCAGCTTACAAACGATAGGATTGCAATGGTTAGAGAGGAGAATATTTTATTCACTATCTAAGGATTATCTTTTTAGAATTGAAAAGAAGGGTTGGCTAGGATTAGGATTTCGAATTGCTATACGTCTATCCTATGGCAAATTTGGCTGGATGACGATGGTATTAAAGAATCTCTAACCGTTTTATACCTCTGATTATCTTTAGTATATCCTAAGATGTGGTAATAATGTATTTAGCGTTAATGTATATTACACTGGCTACCATAACATTCGTACTAACTATGATAATGATTTATTTAGAGAGAAAATACGGGCTTCTATGTGTAGATGTGCATAAGATTGAGCGTCCATCTATACCGTGTATTGGTGGTTTTAGTATTGCAATAGGGTTTTTACTAGGTATATCACTCTCCTATGTATTGAATACAACTTCGCTTATCGAGGCTCTAGCCATAGGAACTTCAATAATCTTATCGCTGGTGATTGGTATTGTAGATGATTTAAATGGTTTAAAATCTAGGGGGAAAATAATGCTGGGGCTGCTTCCTGCACTACCTATAGTTATAGCAGGGTTGTATTCGCCTAGACCGTGGATACCTTTTATAGGACATACAAGATTGACCATTATCTACCCCATTCTAATGCTACTAGCATTTACAGTATATCAGAATGGTGCTAATATGATAGATACCCACAATGGCACTCTTCCCATATTTGCATTATCAGCACATCTATTTGCTCTACTACTAAAACTATTTACATCAACTGAATTAATTAGTTTAAACCTTGTACTAATCTTTATAGTGGTTCTAGCATCGTACTTACCATTCAATGTATATCCTGCGAAGATATTCAATGGAAATACAGGTTCCTTTGTTATAGGATCATCCCTAGCCATATCAGCTGTGATGCTCAGGGCAGAGGTCTACTACATACTAGCATCTATACCTATGTTTATAAATGGCTTCTACTATATCTCATCTGTAAAAGGGTTTCTACAGAAAGAGATGGTGAAAAGACCAACGTATATAGATGACAGAGGATGCATATATCCATCCATAGACAATAGAGCACCTATTACATTGGTTAGAATAACAGTGGCGTTATCTCGAGCATCATTGAGTGAAAAAGAGCTTGTGATAATACTCTATACGGTGTTTATAGTCACATCATTTACATCATGCATTATAACCATGATGTTGGGCTATAGTTGAATCTATGGTGGTATTATAAGGGATTTTGCTATTTGGTGTAGGGTTAAGGATTAGATGGTTTAAACTAGCTACCTGGCATCCATAGGTATAGTATCTTATTGGCAAATTCATTAGGCATCATATTACCTGGTATATCTATTATTTTGTTTAACTGGCTACCTCTGCCAAAAAGTAGCTCGAGTAGACCAGCAGGTTTTTCAATTTCCACTACTGGGGCATAGTGCGGCATGTTGGCGAGCTCTCTAGCTATTTTAATAGCATCATCCAATGTACCAATACCATCTACAAGACCTACATCAATAGCGTCGATACCTATATAGATTTTAGCAGTAAATACGTCATTATCAACAACTCTATGCTTTTTAACACGATCAATGAATATTTTGGCTGTTTTATCTATAATATCTTTCAGCAATCCTATCTCTTCATTTGAAGGCGCTCTAATTGCTGACCCTATATCCTTAAACTCGCCTGACTTTATAATGGTTACATTAATACCGAGCTTATCGAGCAATTCATTAATGTTATAAACCATCATTATAGCACCTATAGAGCCTACCAAAGCGTGCGGCGAAGCTATGATTCTATGGGCAGGTAGAGATATGTAGTAGCCTCCACTAGCTAAAGTTTCAGAGGCATATACGACAACAATCTTAGACTCGGCTAGCTTCTCCATGAGCTGATACATCTCTTCAGAAGCAGCTGCAGAGCCTCCAGGACTATTGATTACAAATACAACCGCTTTTGCCGCAGGATCGCTAACAATTCTATCTACATAGTATTTAAAATCCGATGGCGTCACCGCAGCTCCACCAAATAATCCAGAACTGTAGCTTATAGTACCACTTAGCCTAACAATAGCTACATAGCCTACTACGGTTTTCTCGATCTGCTGTATGAAGTTCCAAAGGAATACACCTATAACTACAGTAGCGACTACAGCTATAGACAGTATAGTTATGAGAGTTTTTCTCTTCAAGATAAACCCTAGATACGATAATGGTATCACAGAATAAAAGTCTTTAAAAGTAAAACACCACTATCATGGATGCTATGTTAGATCGCCACATGCGCAAGTCAGTTCATGCACTACTCTATGCAACTCCTCAATATTTTCCATAGTCTTTGCAGAAACTTTAGGAACTCTTGTAGCTTTTGCATAGAGCCATATGGTATTTAGAACACCACTTAGCATCTCTCCATACGTTCCTAGTTTCTTCAGTTTTTCTGCAACTACATCAACATCACTTACTACATCACCTGTTATATCTATCCTTGGAGCTAGATCTACCTTATTAATGATAGGTACTACATCAATACCTAACCTAGCCTGTATAGCTACAGACATTATTGCAATAAAAGCATAATCCTCATATCTGCGGATAATATCGGCATCGATAACAAATATCACCACGGACTCTCTAGAAGCTTTCCTTAAGACATCTACAAGCTTAATAGCGATATCCCTGAAAATGAATATCTCCATCTGCCCTGGTGTATCGATCAGTACAAAGTCCGAAGTCACCCTACGGAGTACAGCTTCAATAATCTCCATCTTGTTGGCTAGAATATCCATGGATTTTACCAACGCACCATTAGGGCCAAGACCATACTCGATTGCCACTTTATGAGCATCTACAATAGATCTGACATCAAAATCGGGGGTGTAGGGAATGTACTCAGCAGCTGGATCGAGATTAATCTTATACACCTTATAGCCGAACGATTCCTCAAGCCATTTAGAATAAGCGTAAATGAGTGATGACTTACCGGCTCCAGCAGGACCAACAAATACTATAACAGTTCGGCCCACACTTATCACCAAGACTTTGTATCCAGCTCTCTATATACCACATTATTTCAATTCAAAAGATTTTAATGTCAATAGTCTAATAACGTCCTCTAAATAGAGGCGGTTCATAATTTATAAGCTTAACTATCTTTTAGAAATCTAGTCTAGAATTTATATAGAGTAATTTCTACGGCACTCTGTAAAAGAGATGATATGAAAATTTTCACCATATTTAGAAATTCTTGTACTGGGATTGTTAATGTTCACTTACTACTATCAGCAAAGCTTCACTGGATAGTTATTCGAATATTAGTTTGGTTGGGAAGTTCATTCTATTCAATAAGATTTACTTTTCGAAAATCAATAGTATTGATAAATATCCGGTATAGCTACTAAACAATATAGACAAACGTATTATCAAAAATAAGGTGTCTATGGATTGCTGAAGGTAGGAAGCTCCATTCTAAGATAGTTGTTATGAATAGGTGTAGCTATTAGAGATATTAGGGAAGTTTTCAATATTTTTAAGTAGTAGGTGACGGTATTAGTGCGATTTATATAGTGGTTTACCTAGATTAGATTTTTAGGGAGTGCAGAGGTATAAGCATTGGCGATGTAGGTGATAGCTGATTTAGAGGAGATTTTGAGAACACTAGATGGTAGTGTCGCAGATAAGTTTCTAAAACTCATAGAGTGGTTTAGAGGTATAGGGGGTCCTGTAGTAGTTGCTTTTTCAGGTGGTGTTGATAGTTCTGTTGTACTGGCGATCGCAGTACTGTCTCTAGGCAGTGAAAATGTTGTTGCTGCTACAGCTGTATCCCCAACATATCCTGAGGAGGATTTTAAGTGGGCTAAGGAAATAGCCAGCCTATTGGAAGTTGAGCACATCATTTTTGAGAGCGATGAATTTAGTGATCCAAACTTTATTTCCAATCCGGTAAACAGGTGTTATTTCTGTAAAAAGCACCTTGTTAAAGAGGTGCTAGAAATTGCGAAGAGAGTCAGTGCTAGGGTGATTGTTGAAGGATCCAATGCCTCAGACTTCTACGATCACAGACCAGGTCTTTTAGCTATTAGAGAGGCTGGTATTAGAAGTCCTCTTGCAGAAATTGGTGTAACAAAAAATGAGGTTAGGCTAATTGCAAGAGCGTTGAATCTTCCAAACTGGGATAAACCTCCTATGGCATGTCTAGCCTCCAGAATACCGTATGGAGATTCCATAACTATTGAAAAGCTTAAGAGAATTGCCGAAGCAGAGAAAACTGTTAAGAGGATAGCCGATGTTAGACTCGTTAGAGTTAGAGACCATGGATACATAGCCAGAATAGAGGTTGACCGTAATGAAAGGAGAAAATTCTTTAGTGAGGAGATTATGGATACCATAGCTTTGGAGCTTCAGAAACTTGGTTACAAATATGTAACACTAGATCTATATGGATATCGAAGTGGGAGTCTAGATGAACTGGTACCGAAGAAGATCATACCAGGACGGGAAGTAGGTACATTGTAGGACTACAAACAGTTTATAAATGCTATCCCATAGAGGTAAACGCTATATCGTAGATATGGTTCAAGCTCCAACTACTAGATCCTTTCATCTTTTAAATACCGAACAAATGACAATTTTACATATGTAGCTAACAGTGTTTATAGAGGAAACGCAAAAATTGTGTATAAAGAGGAAGCCTCTGCGGTGGCTTCCATGGCTAAAGCTATTGAAAGGTTTAGAATTATAGGCATCGATTGCCCTTCTTGTATATATGCTATTGAGAGGAAAATATATGGTTTGAATGGTGTTCAGAGTTTTAAGATAGACAGTGTTTCTGGCGAGGCTGTAGTTGAATATGATGAATCCATTGTGACGCATGAAATTGTTAAGGCTATAAGGGATGCTGGTTATGATGTAGAAAAGCAGCAGCTTTTACTTGTTCTAGATATCGAAAGCGAAGAGGCATTGTCAATTGAGGAGAGGCTGAAACAGTTAAGAGGTGTAATAGACTGCAGAGTTTCTGGTATAACTGGTACAGCAAGAATACTATATAATCCATATACGGTTAGTGTAGATCAAATAAAGGATTTTATTAAAAATCTAGGTATTGAATTTAGAGATGTTGTAACCACTAGAGAATATGGTATGGAGGAATCTAGAGATACCGTTCTAAGGATGCTATCATTTATTCTAGGTTTAGCTAGCGTAGTTTATCATAGTCTCGGTGTGCTAGGTCTTGAGCCACCTCTATGGAGCTATAGGGAGTACATACTCCTGGTGGCTGCGTCAGCCATCATGCTTTTGAATAAAGATACTATTCTAAAAGGCTTTAAATCACTTTTAAGATTTACACCCACGATGGAGTCTCTAATATCATTATCTGCAACATCTACATACATATTTAGTGTAGCCGTAATGAGTAGAGCTCTTGGTCAGGGGGAAACGTTTTTTGAAGCTTCAGCAGGCATATTGGGATTTGTTAGCTTTGGAAAGTACCTAGAAGCTAGACTTAGGGAAAGGGCCTTAAAGTCTATAGAAGGGCTTGCTGAGTCTCTAAAATGTAGGACTAAGGTCATCAGAGATGGCCGTATTGAGGAGGTGGATGTTGAAAACATATTTGTTGGTGATATTGTTGAGGTTCGGGCTGGTGAGATGGTATGCATAGATGGTGTTGTTATAGATGGCTGGGGTTATGTAGACGAATCTACATTTACTGGAGAGTCTCTACCGCGATTCAAATCGGCAGAAAAAAGGGACTCCGTTTTAGCTGGTTCGAAACTGGTTTCAGGATATATGAAGATTAGGGCTACAAGGGTTGGAAAGGAGACAATGATATCTAGTATTATAGAAACAGTTAGGGAGGCTCAGTTTACAAAGCCTAGGGTGCAAATTATTGCTGATAGAATTGTAGGTCTATTGACATGGCTAATAATATTCTTGAGTATTGCAACAGCATTATACTGGAGTCTCAATGTGGGGGATTTCAGTAGAGCAGTGGCGTTCTCGGCTTCGGTATTAGCAGTAGCATGTCCATGTCCACTGGGTATAGCAATACCAATGGTTGTGGCTATAGCAGCTTATAAGGCTACCCGTATAGGTATTCTAATTAGAAGAGGGGATTTCTTCGAGAGACTGCTGATGGTATCGGCAGTGGTTGTGGATAAGACAGGTACGCTAACATATGGCAAGCCTAGGGTCGAGGGAGTAAAGGTATGGAACTCTGTTAGTGAAGAGAGTGTAATGTCGCTTGTTTGTTCTGCTGAAAGTAGAAGTGAACATCCATTAGCGTCGGCAATCCTAAATTACTGTAGTGAAAAAGGCTATGGCTATAGGGCTCCCGAAAGCTATGACCACATACCTGGAATGGGAATAGTAGCCAGGGTCGATGGTGTAGGGATCATCATAGGTTCGGAAAAGCTTATGGAGAGCATGGCTATAGAGCTCACGGATAGCGTTAAGAGCTATGCTGATTGGGGTAGGGGTGAAGGGTATACAACAGTCTTTGTAGCTATGGAAGGGAGTATAGCAGCGGTGATACTTATTAGAGATACCATAAGAGAGGATGCAGAGGATACCATAGCATTCCTTAAAAGGAAGAGAGGTACCAGGATCATAATGGCTACAGGAGATAACATTACTACTGCTAGAGCAGTAGCTAAGCAGCTAAATATAGATGAAGTTTATGCAGAACTGACGCCTGAAGATAAGATGGAGCTTATAGAAAGGTTACAGAAAGATGGAGAGAAGGTTGCCTTTATAGGAGATGGGATAAATGACGCAGTAGCCATAAGTAGAGCATTCCTAGGTGTTGCAATGGGTAGGGGAACGGATATAGCGAAGGAGGCAGGGGATATAATCATAGTATCAGACAATCTTAGCATAATAAGAAAGCTCTACAGCTTAAGCGAAAAGGTGAAGAAAAAGGCTGTAGAAAATCTTATATGGGCATTTGTATACAACATTATGCTAGTACCGATAGCTATGGGGATGCTGTACAACTCTTTTGGAGTATTACTAAGACCAGAATATGCTGCACTAGCAATGATGCTAAGCGACATAAGCGTCATCATCAACTCTACTACACTATTGAAATGGAGAGAATAGCTCCACAAAAATCAAAAACTCTTACAGATAAAACTTATATATGAGTATACCTTATCCAACACCAGGTGTACATATGGACGTATGTACCACGATACGTAGAAATCTTTACTGTAGCTATATGCTTGAACAGATGGTTGCAAATCTCTTCACAGCCTACATAGATAGTATTGACGGTTCTAATAATGGACTTGGCGTAGCTAAGATAGTTCTTAGCGTCCTAGCCATAGAAAGCAAAAACCATGCTACATATATAGATCTTATGGCAAGACATTACAATCTTTTTGATGAAGCTGAGTGTACTCAGCTTATTGGCAGACCGTGGACATCGATGCAAGAACTTCTTAGTGAATTATCTGAAGGAAGGAAGATGAATTTGAAAGAATTCATTGAAAAACAAGCATGGATTGAAAGGGCGGTGGGTGAGGAAACGTACCATAAGCTATTGTTGCCTCTAATCAATGAGGGTGTAGGGATGGGTTGCATAGATAAAATAAATGCATCTGTTATTGAATCAATTCTTAGTAAGATAGCTAGCGACGAAGTATGGCATGAGAAGCTACTCCAGCTACTGCTAAATATGGTTTCCAACTAATTCTATTAGTTGATAAATGATATCTAGAAACTCCTTTATTGCTATTTAAAATGGGGTTTATCAATCGATAGATTAAGGCTCTTCTTAACATCACCGATGGTGCCAGGGTGTGAACTTGTTAATGCGAATATAGTATTTATTGGTTATATATGTATATTGATGGATATTATTGTTGGGGTACTGTGCATGCTGTTACGGATTTTCTCTACAACATCCTTTATCGTTTTGAAGGCTTTCCTTCCATAACTATGAACTTCGATTTCGATGCACATGTTACATAATTTTAAGGCTGATACAAGTATACTGGTATGATGTTTTGGTAGTACTGCTACTATCTTTTTGTGTTTTCTGAGTTTTGGTAGTATAGAGGCTAGAAGCTTTACAAAAGTCTCTCTATCTCCTTCTGTCAACTCTTTCGGTGGATAGTCATAGTTTGCAAATGGATAATATATATCAAGTTCACGTGGTACTAGAACCATGGGCTCCGAGAGGATGTATCTCTGAATCCTATATACGAGATCATATTTTGTAAGCATTGATTCTAATTGGCTGTGGAGTCGGGATATTCTATATGGTTTTGCATGTGAACATGGAAGTATTAGGGCGTATTCCCTTCCTAACATTCCAGGATCAAATACTTCCAGTAGAAATCTGTGCCAGAGCCTAATGTGTGGATGGTTAAATAGAGTAGTTTCTCTAGAGTTTTTCAATACTATTAAACCGGGCTCTATTTTAAGCAACTCAGAAGCGCTATCCACATTGCTATATAGATACTCTATATATAGCTTTTCCACTACCGTGACCATCTGAGGTCCCTAGACGTCTTTCTATTAAAATGAACTTCGCCATTCTTCTGCTGTAATACTTTTTTGATTGAGAACTTCATAAAGTGTTGCACCCATTACAGACAAAAAATCATTGTTACTGGCTATAGAATTCTAAGAGATGTATGTATTAAGGTTTCTCGCCTTCTTAAGTAGATTTTAGTAATCTCTAATTTCCGAGCTGCTGTCGCATTTTCAAATACAAGAGCATGTAATGGTAAACAAATTAAATACTGAGTAGAAATAGATTCCATAGTTGATAAAACCTAATCCTAGTTGAGCAATACACGAAAATTACTGTGGAAATTGTTATGGAAGATGGTTAAGGGTTTTTAGACATTCTACATGAATCCTATTTTTGAAGCCGGGGTGTGGCCACTTTCTGATGCAGATCTTCACCGCCATCTTCATAGGCTACAAATTCTGGAGGTATCTTTAAGTAGTAGAAGAGATATTTATAGAAAGTTGTGCTGAAAACAGCAATATTCCACCATTATCTATCAGTAAAATTTTACTAAACTTCATCTATTTTAGTAAATAGTAATGATGTAGCCATCCTCAATCCCGTATCAACCAATAGTGCGTATCTGAGGTTATTATAGTTCTGATTCCCGATAGCTATGTCTGCAATGGTTCCTCCAATTATAGAACCTAGCGCAGCTAATATCCCTTGGGAAAAGTTTAGTAAAGCGATGTAGCTTGCATACATGTTATGTGTAGATATTTTGAGTGTATAGAGTGGTATTGCAACATTGCTTAGTGCTGAGAAGGGACCTAGGAGGAGGCTTGATATGTAGAGTAGGATGGGATCGTGGGCTTGGGAGTAAAATAGTGGTGGTATTATGAAGCCTATTCTGCTTACGATAAGCAGCTTCTTAAGGCTAACTCTATGTATGTATCTAGTAAATACGTATTGGGCTATCATTGTTGAGAATGTTCCATAGATGTTTAGCATAGCAATTTCGGCCACACTCATATTTAATACATATTTCTGTACTAACGGAAACCATGGCCATGCTAATGCCATCGACATTACATGGCTTGAATATGCTATTGAGAGTTTGATAAAAGATCTATTGCGCTTCACAATCTTTAAAGCTGATACTAAGTTTGTCTCTTTCTCTCTTTTACCATTATTGAGGCGACGATCTATATGCAACAGTCTAAGCCATAGAATAGAAGCTGACAAGCTTACCACACCAGAAAAAATGAAGAACATTCTGAGAACATCTATAGAGGGATTTATTACAAGAGCCGTTAATGTAAACGCCACTAGTGCCGTCAGCTGAGATACCACATTAACCCTACTTAGAATCCTACCCCTTTCAATACCACTGAATAGAACGCCTATAAAGGCTGTAAAAGAGAGACCTGCAATACCAACAAAAATAGCTCTAGCAGTAACCAGAGCCGTCAACAACAGTGGCTTGGTGGTTATCGAAATAATGAGCCACATAACTGAAGCTATGGTTGAGGAAATCAGTAAAGTTAGGACGTACCTCTTAAAACGATCTATTATCGGACCCACCAATACCTGTGCTAGTGTTGGTAGAGCATTTGTGGAAAACTGCAGAACCCCCTGTGTAGTACCTGAAGGTGTAAGAGATGCTAGATAGTAGCCTATATATGGAGCTGAAAAGTTGTCTGCCAATGAAGCTAGAGACTGTCTAAGCACTATATACCTAGAGGTCTCTTTATAATCAATAGAAGTATTTCCACTTGACCTCGGTATTATTATCACCATATCTATCAAGTTTTTGATTATGGTCTGTCTTATAGCTATCTAATAGTATTCTCTGACTATTATTGTATAGCATTTAAAAGCTCTACTATTATCCAGTTTATGTCATTAGCATCTAACTCCAACTACAACTCATATAGAGTAATATTTGGGCTGTCTCTGAAACTAGAAGTTTGTGAAATAGATTGAGGAGATAGAGCTATGGTAAAAATTCTTAAAATACAAAAAGAGTGCAGAAAATAATTCACAAAATATGTTGATGGAGATATCGTTGAATTGGTATCAGAGAAACCATATGAGATCATACACGGAGACCGCTAGAGACTCAGGCTCTAGTTTTAGGTTCCTAAAATAATACTAGCTATATTGGTAGTAGCATATCTACTAGCTCACTAACACACAATTTATTTGAGATTTTCTGATTTTTACAACAATATCTTTCGATAGTTTTCTGACATCCTCAATAAACTTTACGACTTTTGATACCTTTCTCCGAATTCTCTCAATTTATATCCTATTGATTAGTATCCAGCTACAGTAATTTTATAGAAATTCACATTTATAACTATCGAGGTTCTTTTCTTTCGAGCTTAACACCTCTCTTGAAGAATGCCAAATGAATGCCTCACACAACTGTTTCGGGTTTTATATAGGTTTGTATTAGGTGATGTTATTCTTCTGCTATGATTAGCGCGTAGACTTCTTTTCCATGGAGGTGCTTGATCTTCTCTTTGTCTCTTCCTAGTGGGTAGAGAACGTAGTCTCCTCTCCTATACTTTATAATGCTACATCTAACCAGCTCGATTCTAGCCAT
>JAWAHS010000021.1:0-13255 GCA_038889075.1 Ignisphaera sp. | reverse complement strand
ATAAGATATGCTCTATTTACTGTTGCTATGGTTAGCATAGGTTCCGCATCTATTCTTGTTAGACTTTCTGGAGCTTCTGCTATCTCATGTGCATTTTGGAGACTTCTTCTTTCCATTCCGTTGCTATTCGTCATGTCCATTGCAAATGGTGTAAAGCCCCTGTATACTCCTTCATTTCTAAGATACTTCATTCCGTCTGGTGTCGCCCTAGCCTTACACTTCATATTGTGGATGGACTCTCTCTTTAGAATCCCCATAGCTATTAGCACCACCATCGTTGTTACCTATCCTATTCATCTGCTTCTACTAGAGGGTATAATATCTAGGGAGATTCCTAGAGGTAGAGAGATTGTGGGGGTAACCATAGCCTTTGTAGGTATAGCTATATTTTTTAGCGATGCATACACTAATGCAGAAATTGATGTAATAGGTATTTTAGAATCCTTCATGGCGTCTATTCTAGCAGCGTTGTATTTCCAAATTGGTAGAATTGCTAGGAAGTTTCTCAATGTATATAGCTATACCATTCCCACGTACTTCTTCGGAGCTCTGACCGTAGCTATATACAATTACATTTTTGTGCGAGATGATATGCTACACCAATTTCTATCTTCATGGATATGGCTACTGCTACTAGCTGTGATACCCATGATAGGTGGTCATACTGTTATGAACTATCTGCTAAGGTACTTCAAAAGCTCTATAGTAACATCCATAGCGCTAGCAGAGCCCATTATAGCTACGGTACTAGCTATTCCACTGCTAGCTGAAGTACCTTCACCTAATCAAATTATAGCCCTTATAGTAACTTTATCCGGTGTTGTTACGGCTATAACGAGCAGCCAAACATGAAGAATAGAACTTTCAGTTATAGAATCTATAAAAATAGATCCACTACTTCAATATATTTAAGGTGAGCGCCCTTGGATATATGTGTTGGTAGTAGAAATCCATCTAAATTGAAGGGTGTTGAAAAAGCTTTTACAAAACTCTATAAAGATATTAATGTATATGGATACCAAGTTGAAGTCGATTTACCTCCCCAACCATTTGGCTTAGATACAATTATGAAGTGTGCTGAGGTTAGGGCTTTAAGGGCTTTGGAGAAGAATGGTATGTGTATCTATGGCGTTGGTATAGAAGCTGGAATATTTAGTGTTAGCAACTTGTCTTACGATATTCATGTTGCTTGCATTATTGATAGAAGCGGCAAGATATCCTATGGATTTTCACCTGCCTTTAGAGTCCCAGACAGATTTGTAGAACTCATTAAAAAAGGTATGTATAAAGAACTTGAAGACATTGTTAGTGATTTCTACGGCACTAGAGGGATAGGTGATGCAGGTGGCTTTATAGGATTGCTATCTAGAGGCATAGTCTTTCGTGACGATCTGGTGTACTATGCCGTCTTAATGGCACTACTACCACTCGTTAATAGCGATGTATACTAGCCTTTCAACATCCGCCGTACATATATGGCACTCAATACTGTAATTGCTGTTGAAGTAATGGCCATTGCAAGGATTATATACGTAAACCTCTCTATAAACTCCATGTCATCATCTATATCTGCCATCCTTCTCGTTATGTAGTTGATTGTATATCCGTAGTGTGTTATATTTCTCTCAATGATTTTAACATCTGTATAGAGCTCGTAGACTCTACCGCTAATAGTCTCCAGATTCTCTAGTACCTCTGTTAAATTCTTTGACATATTTAGAGTCTTTGCATCTATAGCGAGGAGACTGCTATTGAGCCTACCTACCTCTCTCTCAAGTTCTCCAATATCTTTCTTAATCGGATCTACAGCTAGAAGTTTTATTGGAACTGGATAGCTGATGCTAGTATTTCCTAGCCGGATCTCTATACTTAAAATTACATCTTCCTCATCAATAGATTCCGGTGCATTTACTGTAAACCATATTCTATATACATTGCTGAATATTTCTGTAATGTTTATCACACTATATGATATCCTATTATTGTGAACGGATTTAAGTTCTATACCAGCTATAGTTATATTTGGATAGGCTGTTGCTACATCTATGTAATCTATTGTATTGAATACGTAGTGCTGTTTGGCATTTATAGTGATTGGTAGAGCTATGTACTGTTTAACTATGTTTGTATAGTTGTATACCTCAGTTCTGTTGATTATCTGCGTAACATTCTCTTTCCTACCGTCAACTATATCTATTGTAGTGGAGAGTCTTATTCTAGGTGTTGTGAAATCCTCTAATGTTACTGTATATGTACCTGGATATAGGTATGGTGGTGCTAGCCTTCCAAGATAACTTCCCCTTAAATTAGCTATATCTAGTGTTAGAATGTTGCTCTCTATGTATATAGCTATCATGTCTGCTATTCCAAGCCCTGAAACTACTACATTAACGAAACCTCCTATGGTTGTATTACGTGGTGCTATGAATATCGATGGTGATACCCATACCAGTGACTCACCGTAGTACATACCTCCGCGGTCGATAACAATAACCTCATTTCCACCTATATGTGTAGGTGGAACTTTTACAACAATTGATTTACCAGATCTGTATATACCTCTATAGATCTCTGAACCAGCTATATACACCGTTATCTCCATCCCCTCTATAATGCCCTTAACATATATGTTCATCTCATCTAGTAGTGTTACTGTAGAAGGCTCGACCCTAACCTCCACTGTATTAATAGCTCTATCCAGAGCTTTTGAAACTGCCTTAAATGCATTGACTAGACCATATCCGGATCCCGGTGCATCTATAGGTGTAGCAGTAGATGTTATAATACTATATACTTCCTCGACAAGCTTTGCCCCACTGAAACCCTTGGAGATAAGTATTCTACTAACCATAGCAGCTATACCTGCAACTATTGGTGTAGAAGCACTTGTACCACTACCAATGGCAAGTAGCTCACCAGGGAAAGCACCAGGTACATCAACACCCGGTGAGACTACATCCGGTTTCCTATACATCTTTTGATAGCCTCCTCCAAATGGCCATGTAAATGGAGGTTCGGGCCACTCAACATCCTCATAGCTACTAAACCAAGCTATATCGTTGTCAAAATCTGTTGCTCCAACACCTATAACACCCCAGATATTACCTGGATTAGATGTTGTGTGAGGACCTGAATTCCCTATAGCTGCTACAGGGGTAATGCCATTCTCTATAAGTTTAGCTATAGCCTGCAGAAATACATTACTATAATTTGCAGTTGCCCCAAAACTCATCGATACCACATCAGGTTTTACACCAAGTCTATCTCCTTTACAGTCATAGGGTTCTAGACTCCACTCCAATCCTGCCAATACCTGTGCTGCTGTACCGTAGCCACCTGGAAGAACAAGAGCGACTATTATATTAGCATATGGTGCAACACCAAATATATACATAGATGTATCGCCCCCAGCAGCTATACTTGCAACCCATGTTCCATGACCATGCGTATCCCTTGGGCTAGAACATACAGGTCTGCCCTTTCTATCAAATTCTATCCATCCCCTTAACTTATGGGCTAGAAGTGGATGTGTTGGATCTATACCCGTATCGAGGATGGCTATAGTTGCTCCATAACCCGTTACACCGAGGTATCTCCAAACAATATCTGCACCAACCCTAGATGCTGCCCATGACCATGCAAGCGGTGCCCTCTGTTCTCCAATATCTATTTGCTTAACTGATTTATATAACCTAAAGCTGTTCACCGTTACATCTATTGATACATTAAAGTTTGGTGTAACCTCCACACCAAGCTTCTCGATAGCTCCCCGAACTGTGGTGGGGCATACAACTAATGCCATATCAAGCCTTGCAAAAACCCTCTCTATACTACATCCAAAGTCTTTTAACCTCTGTATATCGTATCCATGTGGGTATACTATTATTAGCTCTTCATATCGTTGAAAGGCGTGTATTATTGGTATAGATACAGCATCTGCTATATGGATGGCTGCTAATACTATGAGTACAGTTGCTAATATGGTTCCTCTTATACCACTCACATATATGCACCTTCATAGTGTTTTTAGCTTCACAAAAATTTTAATTTGTAGCACTTCATAGTCTATATGTGATTAAAATGGTTGTTGTATCTGTTGTAGGAAGCATCCACATGGATTTCTATATCCGATTGCCAAAACTTCCACAACAGGATGAAACTGTAATTGGATATGGATTCACCATGTTACCTGGTGGGAAGGGTGCTAACCAGGCTGTTGCAACTGCAAGGTTGGGTGCAGAGACATACTTTATAGGTAGGGTTGGCAGGGATATTTTTGGAGAACGGCTTATAGATGTTTTAAAGAGTAATGGCGTAAATACAGACTATGTCACAATAGATGATACAACGCATACAGGTATAGCTTTTATTCTACTCAATACCAGTGGTGAGAATATGATAGCTGTTGCCCCAGGTACAGATCACAAGGTCTCCAGAGAAGATGTAGATAGAGCTATAGATATTATAAAGAGATCTAATGCGATGCTTCTTCAACTGGAGATACCACTCGATACCGTTGTATATGCCGCTAGAATTGGTTGGGAGAATAAGACCGGCGTTATCCTAAATCCTGCGCCTGCTACTCCCCTACCAGAGGAAATCTATAGATATATATATGCGATGACCCCAAATAGAGTTGAACTATCGATGCTCACAGGAGTCTCCGTGAAGAGCTTCAATGATGTTATTAAAGCTAGCAGAATACTTATTGAAAAGGGTGTGAAATACGTTGTTACCACACTAGGTGGCAATGGCGCCATGGTTGTATCTGAGCATAGCTCCATTCACGTACCTGCATATAAGGTGAATGTCGTTGATACTACAGGTGCTGGGGATGTTTTTAGTGCAGCCCTTGCATTGTTTATTGCTGAGGGTATGGATATTGTGGATGCATGTAGAATGGCTAATGCTGCTGCAGCTATAAAGATAACTAGAATGGGTGCACAGTCGGCTCCATCGAGAGAAGAACTTGTGCAATTTCTAAAGAGCTACAGTTTGGCAGAGACAAGGACTGGGTAGAATCGTAATGGATGGTGCTATAGAGGCAGTGATATTTGATGTAGATGGTACTCTGGTTATACTCCCTATAGATTGGGATAGAATAGCGTCTGAAGTTAGACGTGTCTCAAATGGTAGTGTTAAAACGTTTCTAGGCTTTATTGCAAGGTATCATGAGACAGAGAAATTCTGGTATATCCATAGATTATTAGAAGAGGAGGAGCTTAGAGCCGTAGAGAATATGAAGATTCTCGATAATGCTCCTAGCTACATAGCTAGTCTATGCAATGTAAAGAAGGTTGGATTTGTAACTATGCAGAGTAGAAAGGCTGCTGAAGAAATTCTCAGAAGAGTAGGACTTACTAAATGTGCAGACGTATTAGTTGCTAGGGAGGATGCACCTACGAGAGCTGTACAGCTATCAATAGCTTTAAATAGACTTAATGTAGAGCCCAGTGCTGCACTATTTATAGGTGACAAAATCGGTGATGCGATCGCCGCTATAGTCAATAATACAAATGCTATAATTATAATGAGAGGCTCTGTAAATATGAAGGTGAGCGATACAGACTATCTAGATGAGGATCTAGAGGTATTCGGCATTCATGTAGTGGAGAATTTTAGTGAAGCCATAGAATTGGCTAGAAAGCTCTTCAATATATAGAATTGGATGAACTGATCCATTTGAGCGTAAAGCTTTTGAATACTTATCTTAACCACATATTCTAGTGGCCACCATGAAATTACCGATGATGAGCATAGGCTCTATCGAAGAATTTTGGAACAAGCATTCTAGAATAATAGCCTCGATACTCATTCTATTGATATCGATGTTAGCTTTTTGGCTAAGAATGCAACAGTATGTAAATGTTGTTGGTTCAGGTATAGGAGCTCTGTATCCGGAGGCCAAACTTGACGAACTCGATCCATTCTTTAACCATTGGGTTGTAGAATACTTAGATAAACATGGCCCTCTGTCATGGTTTGAGCTATCGGCTTCGAACACGATAACGTGCATCTTCTGGTATCCGTCGTGCAGATCCATATACTCGTCTGAGTTGCCAGGGCATATCTACACGATATATTTCCTATATACCTTGGTAAAACCACTTGGCGTAGATCTATGGGATCTAATGTCATTTATACCACCTACACTTGCACTACTAGCTACAATATTTATTGCACTAGCTGTAAATGAGGCTACAAATAGTAAGGTTGGTGCTATTGTTGCTTCACTAATGTATTCACTCTTCTTTATAAGCAGGGAGGTAGCCGGCTTTACTGTTAAGTATACCTTTGGAATATTTACAGCCCCTCTAGTTCTATGGCTACATCTAAGAGCCTTTAAACGGGGTAGCTACACAGACTTCGTCATAGCAGCCTTAGCGTTAAGTTATTCAGCTTCTACCTGGACTGGTATAGGTCTCACGGCAATACCCATCTATACAGCGTTGATTTTATCACCGCTTCTCATAGATTTATCGAAGCGTGATGCATGGGGAAAGCATGGTGTAGGCTTTGCTATAGAGACCCTGGTACCCGCTATAGTAATGTATACAATACCTTCCTACCATGGAGGAAGGCTGGTGCTGGTTCTATCATTTATAGCAGCGTTTCTAATCTTTGGATATGCATTACTGCTACACCACCTCTTAGGTAGAGCTAGAGCTGTGAAAATCTATATCTACTCGCTAGTTACAGTAATTGTAATCGGCATGGCTACCATTGTATTAGCTAGAGCTGTTCCAGGCTTTCTAGAAGCACTTACAAGTATTCTACCAGTAGCTGGAAAGATTTTGCTTGGTCTAGGTATCAGACCGCCTGGCTTAGCGGAAACTGTAGCCCAGTACCAGCCCGGATCTCTCGGTGGTTTACCTACATATATGCTACTTGGAATTCTTACACTGGTATTCATATACATACCTATAGCTGTATATGAGTTGTTGAAAAACCGAAATATGGTGCCGGTGACTATAGCTGCATGGTTCTTTTTAGCATGGTTTGCAACATACAATACAGCATATTTTTCAGACTATACCAAGCTAGCAACCTCTATTCTAATCGGGTGTACAATGGGATCACTACTACGCTACTCTAAACCAACAATCATCAGACTAGGACGTTTGGCTAGGTTGAGATATGGCTTTACCCAAGTAGTAGCTCTCCTTCTCGCTATATCGGTTGGAATCCCCTCCACACTAGTAGCATATGATGAACATACAACATATTACTACACATACACAATGGTTTCAAGAGCGGAAGGGTTCATCATTCCTACAACAGTATGGCTTGACGTACTAAACTTTATTAAAATGAATACATCTGCAAATTCCCTTATTATAAGCTGGTGGGACTATGGATACTGGCTTACAGGTATTGCTAGAAGGACTACATTAGCCGATGGAGCAACAATAGATAGTAGAAAGATAGAGTTATTGGCACAGTTCTTTACAGGTAACATAAATGAATCTCTACAGTATCTCAAAAACTACTTTGGAGCGTGTAAGAAGGATGAGGTCTACGTAGTTGTATTCAGTCCTGTGGATGTATATGCTACAGCTAATGGCAATGTATACGCTGCTTTTCCAATACACCCTGCAGGGTTTGGCGATATAGCAAAATTCGTAAGCGCTATAGTCTACTTAGCAACACATGAAAGAGTCTCTGAAGCACCTTTCACAGTAATTCAGAGCTATCAAAGCCCCTACTATATGTATGCAACGGAGAAAATCTTAAGTAATAAGTGGATTGTAAATAAGTCAATAACCATCGGACAGAGCTCCAAACCCCTAGATCTTGCAATAGGACTTAACTGGAACTCGGAAACCATTTTAAATGCAACAATGCCGAGGCTATTTGCGTGGTCTGTGCTAAAAACTCTTGAGAAGCTCTATCCTGGTCTTGATATAAGGATAGTTCCGTGGCTTATAAGCTATGGAGTTGATCAACAGGGTAGGCTACAGACGTACATAGATATATCATCGTTGATTGCAGGATCTATCGATGTGACCAGCGTTGAACAGGAGCTCTTTGATATAGCTTATGTAGGTGTATCGCAGCCGCTTGTACTTGGAAGTAACTTCAATAGATATATAGTAGTCTCGCTATTAAAGCTGAAGGGAGAGGTTTTGGAGAATTTATGTAGATAAATCTTCCTCTTCCTCCTCTTCCTCAACGAGTTCCTCTTCCTCCTCACTTACCACGTAAGCCTTGCTCCATTCACTCATTCTAGCATGTGCACGCATATGGTGGAATAGATCCTCGGGAGAGAAAAAGTACATAGCACCCGATACTAGCGTTGCCGATGGCTCGGTGGAACTCGGACACACTTTTGAGATGTTGATACAAAGTGGACAGAGTATAAGCGATGATGTAAGATCGTAGCATGTTTCCACCTCTATACCTTCAGCCATCTTAAACTTTCTTCTAACCCATCTAGCCTCCCATCCATAGGACATACATACAACCCCATCTGTATTCTATTTTAGTAGAGTGCTAAGAACTCTTATAAATTACCAGTAAAATACCTTCAGCCCAAGCTATCCATACTGGCTAGATGTAGCCATTATCCGTCCGTATACTTTTAGAGCTTCATATAGAAATAGACCGAAACCTGTAAACGATACAATAATGGTCAGTATAGAGTTTTCTAAGCCTATATTGAATAGAGCTACTCTAATTATCTCCCCTATTAGTATCCCTAAGAAAAATATAGAGTACAGAAGAAATTTATGTATAAGCTTCTTACCTAAAACAACAAAGCCACTTAATGGAATAACCACAGCAATCGCATATCCACCATTATCCCTTTTCACAAGACCCTTCTCCTCAAGCCTCTTAATATTATAATGCACAGTGCTAACAGGTATTCCAAGTTCTCTTGAAATTTCCCTAACACCCTTTGACTCCCTTGACACCAAGAGATGGATATATATCTTGGCAGCAATATCGCTTAGCTCCTCTAGGGGATCTGCCATAGCTTTATCACTAAAAGAGTACTCGGCTACTTCTGCTATAAAATGTTGCTGTGTTCGAACACTTGCACGGATTGTTCAAGGAGCAACGCTATAAGCTCTACTAACATGATGTAGCATTAATTGGTGGAAAAAATGAGTAGTAGAATCTATGTGTTATCCATACTAATACTAGTGGTAGGCATCGCACTACCTATAATTATAGGGTATTTGGATGTATCCAAGAAACAGATAGGCTCCATAACTACGGTAGTGGTGCCAGAGAAGGTACATAAGTACGTAACTGTAACTATAACTACAACACCCATAAGTAAGACTGCCGAACCTGGGTATATACTCCTCGGAGAAGAATATGGAAATGTAATAAAATTTCTTGAAAACAATAGAAAGATGTTGACGGAGGTACAGCAAATCCTTTCACCCATGCTCGGCTACTCCAATATATTTACTACAATCCCTATTGCTATCCCAGCTTCAATACCAGCTCCAGTCCCACTAGCCCGAGAAAAATCGGAAACCGTGTATTTGGCTACTACCGTATCTAGAACTAATGTTCAGGTAGAGGGTGTAGACGAAGCTGATATTGTTAAAAACAGTGACAAAGTTATTATCATAGCATCACAGAATAGGATCTACATTTTTGATGTTTTAAATAAGAGGATATCATCAGTAATAAACATTACTGCAGCTACATCTGAGAGCTATACCATTATTAGAGGGTTGTATCTATATGGAGATAGACTTATAGTAATCACATCATCCCCCTACATTATCAAATCTGCCCTTCAATTAAGACTGGAAAACTCTTCGGTTAAATTTGAGTTTAAGAGGAATTTAGAGCTATCAAATGTTTATATATTTGATATATCTGAAATCTATAGTCCTACACTACTTAGAAATATAAGTGCATCTGGGTCCTATCTTGATTCAAGACTATCAGATGGATACCTGTATATAGTAGCCACCGAGAACATCTATGGCGATGACGGCAACTACATAGTACCTCTTATAGATGGGGCTCCCATTGATCCAAGTAGTATTACAGCTATAGATGAGCTACCAACTGTCTACACAATAATACTTGCCATCGATTTGGAGTCATTAGAATACAGAGCTACGGCCTACATGACTAGCTACGGCTTTAGAATATACATGTCTAGAAGCAATAACCTATATATAGCAACGCCTATAGCATCCTATCAAGAACTATATCTCTATACTGTACTTAAATTTATTGAAATCTCACTAAAATACCTACCCAGCGATATATCGGAAACCGTCAGTAGGTACATGAAAGAGGGCAACTATTCAAAAGCATACAGCTATATTATAGACTATCTATCCTCACTAGACTATAAGGAGGCTCTCAGCATCATTGAAAAAATAAATCGCGAACTTGATAAGATAGGCTATAGCTATGTTGATGCAACACGCTTCTATGTATATGAGATTAATGGTTCTGCAATTAGTTATAAAGGCACGTTTACAGTAAATGGTTCTCTACTTGACCAATTCTGTATGGAGGAGTATAGAGATGGATACTTTATAGTTGCTACAACATCTACTAAACAAACTGTTAAATATGAGATTTCGGAGTACCGTATAGTAGCTCCGCCAATGTATAGAGATGTTGAAATTGTAGTGTGTTCCAACTCCAAGTGTACAACTACAACAATAACTATTGAAAAGAATGTTAGTACAACTGGCCGTATAGGAGTATTCCCCGTATTTGCTTCGACATCAACATCAAATAACGTATATATGGTGGATATAAGGAATCTGAAAATCGTTGGTGTATTAAAGGATCTTGCGGAGGGTGAAAGAATATATGCTGCTAGGCTGGTAAAGAACGTATTCTTCCTAGTGACATTTAGACAAGTAGATCCACTATTTGCAATAGACATAACCGATCCAGCTAATCCGATGGTTTTAGGGTATCTGAAGATACCTGGGTTTAGTGAATATCTACATCCACTATCAGGGGATGTACTACTTGGAATAGGTGTTGAGGATGGTGCACTAAAGATATCGCTATTCAATGTTTCAAATCCGAAAGATATGGCTGAGATATCGATGATAAAGATAGGTAATACATGGTCGCCAGTTCTACAGGACCATCATGCGGTTACCATATATCCTACTAGGAATAAGGTGGTAATACCGGTCTATATGGGCTACGGAATTAAACAAGGTTTCATATTAGTCAATTATACAGATGCTGAGCTTGGTTTAGAGAACATCGTTGACCATAGCAATCCTCTAAGATCTGTATACATAGATAGTAAACTCTACCTAGTATCAGGTACGGCAATAAAGATCTATGATATAGATATAGGAAGAGTTGAAGAAGAAATAAAATTTGGCTAGGGATATGCTGTAGCTTAAAATACTATATTTAAAATATTTTTAATCTAAATAGTAAAAATATGGCATCTGCTTTATGATTGTATAGTAAGCTGGGCTCCCCTGTACTTCACGATAGTGTAGTTTAAGGTGTAAAGAGTTCTATATAGAGTGAGCGTGCAGAATTTTTCATGATTTTATTATTTCTGGCATCTTTTTCTAATCTATGGCGATCTTTTTACGTATTTCTATGGTTTCTCGTGTTTTAATTAGCTGGGGCTGTTGTTTTATTACTGGTTTTGTCCATCTACCTCTTCTAATCCATGTATATGAAATGGTTCCACCGACTATTTCAGAGAGTGCTATGGCTATCCATAATCCTACCACACCAAGTCCTACAGCTACTGCTAGTGACCATCCAAGACCTATTCTGATAATCCAGAATCTTACTACATTTACTACTGTTGGTACTACTGTACGTCCAGAACCTCTACCTACAGACATTCCGAGAAAGGATAACATCATCATTGGTAGGATCCAGGCTATTGTTGTTACCAGCTTCTCTGCCTCCAATGCTATGGTGCTATCACTTGTAAAGACTGCAATTAGATATCCCCTTGCAAGATATACGAGTATAGAACCTGTGAAAACAAAGAGCATTATAGTGTGTGCTGCTGTTAACGCTATTTTGCGGGCACGAGAGGGATTCCCTGCTCCAAGGTTCTGTCCCACCATTATACTTATAGACATGGTGAACCCTCTGAGTATAGCATTTGCCATATCTAGAACCATGAACCCGATCGCGAATGCTGTGGCTATTACAACTCCAAACATGTTGACCAATGCTTGCTGAAATGTAAATGCAAACCCATCTGATATTGTCATTATAGTGACTGGTATTCCTATTTTTAGGCTAAGGAGAAGCCATTCTCTATCAAGCTTGCGTGTAAGCCTTATCTTTATCTCAGGATACCTTACCCTCATAATGTTAAAAATGATTGTACTGGCAAAGAGTCTTGTAATGATTGTGGCTATTGCAGCACCACGAGCACCCATAGCAGGTATAGGACCTAGACCTACAATAAATATAGGATCGAGTACGGCGTTTATCAATGCCCCAATTCCCATGGTAATAGCGGGTGTCCGTGTATCGCCAAATGACTGCATCATAGTTGATAGCGACATGCCGATTCCAAAGGCTATTATATCAAGGGCTATGACCTCTGCATAGTCTAGAACATCTCTCAGAATCTCAGCCGGGGTTCTAATAATGTAGGAAAAAATGTGAAACTTTAGAGATTCATACAATAGAAATAGAGCCGTAGATATAACTATGCATAGGGTAAATAATTTCGATGAAATTTCGCTAACCTTGTTAAACATTTTGGCTCCAACATATTGAGAGAGTATTGCTAGATTGGCGTTCGTAACGCCTATTAGTATGGATATGAAAACTAAGAAAATAGGCCAATTCTGTCTAGGGACAGCAAGAGCATACTGGCTGTATCTGCTCAACCAATAGGTGTCTGCAATATTATACATAAGCATTATAATATCCGTAAACATTAGCGGCAAGCCTAGCCGTAGCATGGTTGATAATATAGGCCCTGAAACAATAGAGTCCCTATACCTCTCGATATTTGATGAAACCAACTACGAAACCCACCCCTTTTAGTGAAACTAGAGTTATTAAAAAGATGTATAAAAATCTTATCCTCATCCATGGACTGATTACTATAGTATTTTCCAAAATTGATAGGCTACTTACGATCTATTTTCACCACCTTCTATTACCGATACGAAACCTTCTTTCTATTCATCTATAGATTTCGATGAGCATGATGTTTTAAGCATTTAACGCATCGCGGTTGCGATTCAAATACATAGCTGATTAGTAATAGAATATCAGTATACAAGCTTTTATTTTACATCATATCATG
>JAWAHS010000020.1:0-13304 GCA_038889075.1 Ignisphaera sp. | reverse complement strand
CTCCCGATTTAATAGCCTTTCTAAGCTCTTCATCAGCATAGCTTAGAATCTCTCTGGCTGTTGTAAGGGATGTGTTGATAGAGCCTTTAGCCAATGGGTCTCACTGCAGCTGCTGGTGGTTGAGGATGCTGATATCAGTTTATGTAGCTTCATCAGTACCGGTCCAGCTGACTTTAATGTGGAGAAGCTCGTAGGAGCATCTAGAGGGTGGTCTGTTTGCTATTGATGTATCTGGGGGGCTGTGTATGGAGATGGTGGATTTCTTGGGTAGGCTGTGGAGAGGTGAGGGAGGGGTGTGCTGGACGGGGGGAGCATAGACATCAACTTTCTTGAGATAGGGAGTAGAAAGTCTAGAAACTTTAGTGCTGGTGGTACGACGCTAGGTAAGCTTATTACCTGCTTGATGTGCTGATTTGATGGGGGTATGGTTGAGGCTGTGGTCTATCCATCCAAGGTATCTAGATAGAGTGGGTTTGACTGCCCTCTGGAGGGAGGGTCTTTTAGCTCAGAAGGTTCTTAGCGGACAAACTAGAGGCTATATAAACCATCCTCAGCTAACCAGATTTAAAAGGGCGTCCAACCCCATGCTCGCTATTGGAACCTACCTCTACCATGTCTACCTCGAAGGCCGTGGCAGGGGGTATAGGTTCAGCCTCAACAAGATCAAGGTGTACAACGCCTCTAGCACTAGCCTCATACCCGTAACCCTAGGGCAGATAGAGTACGAGTATAGGCTACTCCTATACAAGCTTTCAACTAGAGATCCTGGATGGTGGCATCGGATGAGAGGTCTAGGAGGTGTAGACCCCAACCCGGTCTTCTATGTGGTTGAGGGTCCTGTAGAGGAGTGGGAGAGGCCAAAGGATTTCCTCCTACAGAATTTTTGATGGGGTGGCTCTACTACCCAGTTGGAGCAGGAGGGTCTGCATAGCTTGAAGCCCAGCTGCTTAAATTCGCGGATGGGTTTCTTCACCACACTCCTTCTACATAGCCCAAAACCTGGGACTGTACTTCAAAACAGAGATAGAAGGCCTCTACCTAGTGTGTAGATCAACCTTCCCCAGAGAAGGGATGGAGGGGATGACGATCCCAGGGATAGCCTGTGCAGACGATATGTACAGCTGTAGGCTGCCACCGAATTCCCAGCCTCGGAATTCTACAGCTAGCTCTCTAGGGATAGGTGATAAGCTTAATTAAGAAAGATTGTGCTATTGGTATTAGCGTGTAGGGGTGCCGCTATTGACTAAGCGAGCTGAGGTGGATAGCCTTTTAGAGAGATCTAGGCGTTTCTATGAATCCGCTCTCTTTCAAATCGAGAGAGGATTTTACGACTTGGCGATGTCTAGCTTTGGGCAGAGCCTTCAACTATTTCTAAAAGCTGCTCTACTCTCTAGGTATGTACTATCCAAGGATGCACAGTATTAGAGGACTACTTGAATCGATATATAGACCTACGGGGGCTGAGGATATCAGAGGGCTATGGATGGAGCACAGTGTAGAGTTTTGGCCTTGCTTGAAGATGCCTATATAACTTCGAGTTACATACCCAGAGATTTTAGAGTTGAAGAAACGGCGAGGGTTAAGGAAGTAGTGGATGAGGTGTTTAGAGTCGTCAGAGAGGCTCTTGGTAGAGCTAGCCAGGTATAGAGCTGAGGTTTTTAGAAATCTCAAGCACTACCTCAAGATAATCGTGGAGACGGTTAAGGAGCTGGATAGAGGGGCTGAGGTCTACCTCTTTGGCAGTATTGTTGAGGGTGGCTACACACTGTTAAGCGGTATAGATGTACTGGTGGTTACGGGCCAGCCACCAGAGAGGGTGTCGGTGAAGCTATGGGAGAGGGGAATAGGAGACCCATCTGAAATACATGTTGTAGAGAGGGAGATGCTACCCCTATATAGAGGAAGGTCGAAGATGGTGAGAGTAGAGGACTTCACCACCTCCCCCAACCCCCGACGAAGCGGCAGAGCCATAAAGCCCCTAACACACCAACGCACTATCCACCCCACTACTCGAGGCAGCACCGATCACCACCAGTGCAGCTCCCATCAATGGAGGTATATATCGTAGAGGGGAGGTAGCTAGGCCACACATCCCTAGGCAAGTAATATAGAAGAGAAGGTGTGTAAATGAATTTACTATTTTAGGTGTATAGAGAGGAAAAACATAGAACATATTATAGCATACTCGACGTGCCTCCTTCAAGGTACTTAAGATATATGAAAAGAAATTAGAAGGTCTAACATAGTATATAAAAATAGCTAGAAAAATTTTAGGGATTAGGAGAAATACACATCTTAGAGTCTGTGGTGTTATCGTGGACAACCCTTTCTATCATGGCCATTAAGTATACAAGATAATAAGATAGATGCAGAGAGGTACGAATGTTTTCAATCTTCTCTTGCTATTGTATCAAAATAGTTGAAGCAATGGATAGTCTTACCAAGAAGGGGTGCTCTGCACTTATAGTAATAAAATTGATAAGCTATATACACTAGATTTGGACATCTCCGTATAATGTAAAACTATACTTACTTTAATATAACTTTAGATGATAATATTCCTGTCTTTGTATCTAGAGAGGGTCTAAATACTATTCTATACAGTAGGTTACTATTATCAATAACTATATTGTAGAGTTTATGGCTTTCAATTTTGTATTCTTTATAGGTTAGCCATTGACCATCAATGAAACCTTCTAGTACTAGAATTCCATCACCTTTTGATACAAATACCACCTCCTTGTGGTCAAGTGTACCTGGAAAAGGTGCTGAAGCAATTTCCTTGTCTATAGTAATGCTGCTCAACTTTTCATCACTATCTTCAGCATATAGATCTAGGTACAGTGGCGTTTTTGGATTCCCTTCCGACACCCTTAGGTCCCATGGGTGGAGGTTTGGCCATTCAAAGGGTTTATCTATATCTCCTCCATCTATATCTAGGAGGATGGGTAGTGCTGCTGATGGTATATCTCTTGTAAAGCCTATTGTGTAGGGTTTTCCTCTATACAGTATTGATGAGTCTCTAGAGGTTCCACAGCCTATGATAGCTATAGCTCTAAGCTTATCATCTATATACCACAGAGCTAGACCCTCCCTGTATATAATTCTATAGAGGTGATAGTTATTAGAAGCGTCACTAGGTAAATATCTAGTTAAATCCATTTCAACTCTAGAGCTAAAACCACCAGCAAAAGCAGCTAAAGAACCCCTACCACAATGCCACATAAAGTGAACCATACCACCACCAAAAAGATCGTCAAGCTCAAAACCAAACCATAGCATAGGGCCCCCATCAAGCCTAGGAAGCTTAGCCCTAAGCTCAAAAATACCCCATCTAAATAACTCCCTAGACCTCAAAGACACAGTAATATACCCAGCAGGCCTAATATACCTTGATTGAATGAACTCTGTATAGCTCTTTTCCCTATCTACGTATTTCCAGAATTCACTTGGGTTACATACTTTAAACTCCTCCTCAAAACCTTCTATGGCGGTTTTTGTCCTGCACCAACAATAGAAAACATTATCAATGCCTTCGGAAGCTATAGCCGCATATCTAATACCTTTAATCATCAAATCACCTTTTATAGGTATTGAGGAAGCGCAAAATAAAAATTTTCATGAAAAATTTCAGAAGCGCTAATCCTTTCTCGGCTTTTAAACAATGTATAAGCTTTTAATTTATAGCTCTCTATCACAATGTTAATCAAAGAAAATATTATTGGGATTCTTTCCTGTAATTAGATGAGGAATTGTACAGAATAATGTGAGATTCATACACGATTTGTTATCAAGGTAATTAAAGTAATAAAATAGAGAGGGTTTAGAAGATTACAGGAAATATCCTGAATGATAGTTCGTATGGGGGATACCCTCCGTACTGCATTTCTCTATGCAGGCCGCCCAATTATATTATGGGCCATGATTTTGGGACTTTGATGAGAGTGGTATCTTTATGATATTCTGCGTTTTTAATAAGATAAAATTATTCTTCGATGAAATATCTATAATCTGTAAGAAGTTTATAGAGTTCAATATATGCTCCTGGACCTAAATCACCAGATTCAAATCTTCTTTCAGGTATTTGATCCTGATGGATAAAGATGTACCATGGGTCGAGATAAAAAGACGTACCTGCTGTCCATACTCTGTAATGCATCATGTTATAGTATATTATAGGATTGAATTCGGTATCCAGTATGTAAATTCTATGCCAGCCCATTGTAGTAGCTAAGGATAGCATAAATTGCACCTTATTGTTTGGTGATATTACAGGGCTTATATACGGATTTTCATGGTCACTGTAAAATATTGTTTTAAGGTATGTTAAAGTAGGGATTGTGGGATCCGACATCGTCCACAGAATGGTTCCTCCAGTAAAACTTGAAGTTATTGCATACCATGTATTGTTGAATCTGAAAATGGCTATGTCATAGTGGCCTGCACTACCCCCTGGAGGTGCATCAATCAGCAATACTCTATCTATTTTAAGTACATTAAAGTTTTCATCAAGTTCTACCTTGATAATCCTATGAAGACCCCCCTGATATGGAGGGATAGATGATGTCCAGTCCATTAAATATCCATGAATCACACCATCAATCCATCTAAACATTACACCCTGTCCAGTGTATCCAGGTTGCTTAATCACTATAGTTTTAACTGGCTCAAAATGTATTAAATCTCTTGTTCTTAAGATGAGAACGTGTGCTTGGTGTGCATAGAAACCGGCAGTAGCAAAAAATAGCATACATCCTTCGCTATCTTTTAAAAAGGATTTAGGGCTATACTTACCATTACTCCAATCGTATATAGGTCTAAGATCCCTTATACCTGTTCCTGCTATCTCATATACTATGAATTCCTTTAATGCTATAGCTGAATTGCAAGCTTCCAGGGCAAAGTATAGCTTAAACATGGATAGAACTGAAGATTTAATTTGTGCTAAAAGTATCCAATCGCCGTCTATATTAGCTCTCTTGAGGAAAATTTCAAGGGCATTAAGCGTGTATGCAAACAGAAACTCTATTTCATTTGTACCTGCTAGACTGATCGATCTTTGATTTACGACGGGTTTGCCTAGCATTTCCGTATGGACATTCCAGGTAGAATCAATATCTACACTTATAATTTCTTTAAATTTTTCAGTAACTAAAGAAATTTTTGAGATGTTGTTTAAGCTAGTAATTGCTAATCTAACCTTGTAGACTCTGTAAGGTGTTAGGGCATAGGCCATATTTATTGCTATAGAACAGCCGTTATTTCCAACCAATTTTAGATAATAGTTTTCTATCTCATATGAACCTTCAATTCTCCACCTATTGGACACGGTACCTATATCTTCTATATAATACGCATTTTTTTCATTATAGATGAAAGGGGTAATGACATTTATACGGTCCCCCAACATTATTTTTTCACCCACGACACTGCTAACAGTTGTAGTGATAGGGGTTGTTTCTGTCACGGTTGTCGGAACTAGTAAAACAATAACAAAGTATCCAACTATACTGATGATGATTACCAATAGACCAATGATAATCAAAGTAATCTTAGTAGTGGCCGATGCTGTACACCTGGTAGTTAGATTATTAACGACCCAGTTTTTTCGTCAAATAAGTGGATTTTATTCATATCTATATCTATTGCTGCAACGTCTCCTATACTATATGCTGATTCTCCTACACCTTGAATAATAAGATTATCAGAAATTTGTATCTTCACATATACGGTGTTACCTAAATATTCAGAAACATATACCTTTCCAGCTATCCCACCTTTCTTTGATACTCTAACATTCTCGGGTCTGACACCCAATATTACATCTTTGCCTATATATCTCCGCACTAAATCATAGGGTACACTATCTAGTGGAATCCTAATAGAGTTGTCTATAACGAAGAAGAGACCTTGCTTGAATTCTTCTATGACACCTTTAATAACATTCATCGGTGGTGCACCTATAAATGTAGCTACAAATAGATTTGATGGATTTTCATATATTTCCTGGGGTGTTCCTACTTGCTGTAGAATTCCACGATTTAAAATTGCAATACGATCTGCAATAACTAGAGCCTCTGCTTGATCATGTGTAACATACACAGAGGTTATACCTAGCTCTTTTTGCAATCTCTTGATAAAACCTCGTGTCTCTATTCTAATTTTAGCATCTAGATTACTTAACGGCTCATCAAATAAGAATACCCTTGGCTCTCGAACCAATGCACGGGCTAATGCCACTCGTTGGAGTTGACCACCACTAAGCTGACTCGGCATTCTATCAAGAAGATCTCCTATTCCAAGATATTCAGCAACCCTTTTTACTCTATCTTTTATTTCACTCTTTGGTAATTTTCTAATTCTAAGAGGAAAAGCTATATTATCAAATACCTTCATGTGCGGATATACCGCATAGCTTTGAAAAACCATAGCGACATCTCTATCTTTTGGTGGAAGACCCGTCACATCCTCATCATCAAAATATATCTTGCCCTTAGTTGGGGTTTCTAAACCAGCAATAAGCCTAAGTGTAGTGGTTTTTCCACAACCAGAAGGACCGAGTAACACCATAAATTCCTTATCCTTTATTTCAAGATTTAGATTATCTACAGCTATAACCTCCCTAGGAGCTTTACCAAATACTTTAGTCAAATTAACTAAACTTATCTTTACCATAAAGACTCACACCAAATTTATTATCAAATTGTAGTAAAAACTAAAAATTTATATGGAACAGAATTTTGTATTTGATCTTTTTATCTCTTTAAACCTGCTATGCGTATGCCTCGTATGAAATATATGTTTGCTACAGTGTATAGTATTAGCGGAGGGAGAAATGTTATAACGGCTCCAGCAGCATATTCCCAAAACTTTACTGTATAGGACCAAGAAGTAAGATATACCCCTAGAGGTAAGGTCCAGTAGGATCTATCAGGAGCTACAAACCATGGCCATGCAAAGTTGTTCCAATTCCACACAATGTTATATAACATTGTAGTTATTATAATAGGTCTAAGAAGGGGTAGCATTACTCTAAAAGCTATAGTCAGTACACCTGCTCCATCTATTATTGCAGCCTCTTCAAACTCTTTTGGTATTCCATCAAATGCTTGCTTAATTAGAAAGACGTTATAGGCACTTGCAATGGGTGGTAGTAACAGTCCGATATATGTATTTATTAGCTTCATTCTTACTAGAAGCAAGAATAGAGGTACAAAGAGCATTATACCTGGCATCATCATTCCCATAATAATAAACCAGAATAGAATGCCTTTGCCTTTAAAGTTTATACGGGAAAGGGCATAGCCTGCTAAAATGGCTATCGCCAAGCTTCCAAATGTTACCCCTATTGTGAAAATAATGCTATTAATTATCCACCGAGTCATTGAGGGATTGGTAAGGAATACCATGTATCCTTCAGTAGTAGCATTTTTAGGCCAAAACTCAGGTGGAACAGCATTGTAACTTGCTCCGAAAGACGTTAGGAGTAATCTATACAATGGATAAAGATATATCACTATCATTATAGCGAATACTGCGTATATTGTAATCTCTACCAGTGTATTTCTTTTACTGTTTTTTCTAGCTTTTGAAGCGGTCATCTACTTCACCACAATACTTATCTATACAATCCTTTTATATATGAATCTATATTGAACTATACTAATAATGAGTACTACGGATATCACTATTACACCCATGGCACATGCCCCTCCATAATTATAGGCATACATTAGTTGTCGTGCTGCATAGTAGGCCACAGATGTAGATATCCATGCAGGACCTCCTCCTGTCAATGTGGCGACGGGGTCGAATATATTGAAGGCTGCAATGATAGCACCAATGGCACTAAATACAATGATATTCTTAATTAGGGGTAGTACTACATGCCTAAAAATCTGCCATTCACTGGCTCCATCAATTTTTGCCGCATCTATATAGTCTTGAGGTAGCGTTCTCAATGTTGCAGTGGTTAACATAGTATTGTAGCCTAGGGTTGCCCAAATTATAAGTGAGGAGACATACCATCTAGCCATGTTGAAATCATTGGCAGGATGTTGTATCCTGATGTTATTATTAAAGTACA
Source organism: Ignisphaera sp. (assembly GCA_038889075.1). Taxonomy (GTDB): domain Archaea; phylum Thermoproteota; class Thermoprotei_A; order Sulfolobales; family Ignisphaeraceae; genus Ignisphaera. The sequence goes on along the minus strand of JAWAHS010000020.1, from coordinate 5,218 downwards.
TAGCTATTCCCAATACTGAGCTTGTGGATTGATTTAATGCCATGCCTAAGGCAACCCACGGTATTACCATCGGTAGTAACATTACTATTTGAACAAAATTTATATACCTTCTATTACTTACATACGAACTTGATATAACCCATGCTGTTATAAGGGCTATTATCAGTGTTAGAATGTTGGCTATCCCATATATTAGCACGTTCTGCATACCGTATACGAACCTACTGTCTCTTCCAGTTAAATAGTATATGTAATTACCCAAACCAATAAATAATTCCCCCGTTGGTGATGTTCTATAGAGACTATAATAGAAAGCATAGAAAGCAGGAAATATTGTGAAAATTAAATATAGTATGAGAAAAGGTGCCATCATAGCCAATGCTATTATTATATTCTTTGTTGACTGTGAAGCCACTAATATTGCACCCATTCATTCATTTTGCGGTTCATTTGGTTTAAAAATTTTTATGAAAATCTCTTATTATACATTTTATTAAGATATAGTTAAATCAAAAATGGTATCAATTAGTGCGCATATTTAGATGCCCTATGTAGATTTTTCATCAATATTCCTATAGCAAATCCTGTAATAACTAAAAGCAGCACAAGTAGTATTATATTCAAAGTACTTGGCTCTATAGTAGTTGATGGAGAGCGAGTATCTTTTTCCAATAACAAAGTCCCGTTTATTAATAGACATGATATGGAGATAGGTGGCAAATCCATTACTATTCTGTTCTTAGAGACAGGGGTAATTATATATTCTACTGGCTTAATATTTAAAGTTTCCCAAGTATTCCTATCAAAGATTGTCCGTGCAGAGAGCTGTATGACTTTTACCACCCCATAAATTTCGTAGTTATGTAAATTGATTACTGATTTAATGATATTCTCAGTATGGTAATTTATTACAATTAATATCAATAATGTTTTATTGTAATCAAAGAGAGCAACAGCATCAATATAAGGAACATTAGTAGCTCTAGGTATTAGCGGATGTTGTATTTCAGAAACATTGAATGTAGGTGTAACTACTCTTATAGTTATTGGATATCGGCCTGGTTGTCTGGCATATATTTTTTGTACATAATATGCAGGAGTTGGATATACAATTTCACATGCTTTTCTTAGACCTCCGCCAAACCACATTAGTGAACTTCTAGTTATAATATCTACAAATCCATCACTATATATTGCTGCATTATATAATCCTGCAGCCCACATAGCCTCCATCATAGTAGCTGATGCGTCGAAGTCCATTGTTCCCTGAGCTTCTGTTATAGCTAGTTTAGGTGGAGGATTTTGATATTCCCTTAAAATTTGTTCTTCCTCTTTCCATCTTTCTCTCACAGAAAAAGTCCATCCAATAATTTGATGATAATACCATTCACTCATGCCGGCAGCCAGTAAATAGTGCCTTGAAAGGTGTGTTACATTTCCTCTATTTACTTTCAATAGTACTCCATCCCAATAGAGCCAGCTAGTGTGAGCCTCTGCAATATTATCAGGACCACCATTAGCTATAAACCTTATATTTGGATCTGTAGTTTTCATAGCTTTGTAAAATTCGTCATATCTACGTGCATACTCCAGAGGAGTCATATGTCCGATTTGCCAAGAACCATATAGCTCATTTCCAAGCTCCCACCATGTTACATTATAAGGTTCAGGATGGCCATTTTCGGCTCGTTTCTTTCCCCATGTAGAATTGACATTACCATTCACGTACTCAACCCATTCAGCTGCCTCTTCTATAGTTCCATCCCATCCGGCATTAATTACAATTAATGGCTCAGCCCCTATTAATTGTGCAAAGAGTACAAATTCATCGGTGCCTACATAGTTGTACTCGGGAATATTCCATGCTCTATTTAGTTTTATAGGCCTATATTCCTTTGGGCCTATACCATCCTTCCAGTGATATTGTGAAGCAAAGTTTCCTCCAGGCCATCTTATTATTGTAACTCCCATTTCTTTTAACAATCTAACCACATCAGGGTCAAAACCATGTACATTGTCTGCGCGCATTAATGATGCGTGGTCTACATCAAACCACCCCACAGAATCTGATGTTATGGTGAAGAAAAGTTGTTCGCAAGGAGAAAAACCCTCCTGCGGTAATGTTATATTAAATACGAAATTTTTCCATTCTTTACTAATATTCAATATAGTGTATTCTACTACCGGTTGTTCGTTTCTTTTCTCTAACGCTATTATGATCCTTGGGATCTCTCCACGTAGCCATAGTCTTATAATATATTCATTGGTTTTAATAGTAGGTAGATATATGGGTTGCTGTATACCTACTCTATTTGATTTAAGATGATTTATTATGATTCTTTGGGCTGTTCCTATGCCATATCCGTCAACTAACTTATAACTTACATTGCCAAATCCATAAATTCGCCAAGGATACGCTACTCCCTCTGAAGGAAGGGCCACTCCAAAATACTCTGCCTTTTCAAAACTTGGGTTGTCTAATATCTCAGCCCATATACCGTGATATATCGATCCTTCCCTTATTTTTGCACCGTAATGCTCAACAAATATTCCAAACAAGTAATCCGAAATAGGTGTTTTGGATGTATTTAAAGTAAAGACTTCAATCATAGCTATATCACCACCTATCGATTTTAAGTATGTCACATATTTACTCCCATATCTTTCTATTTTTTCTCCAATAATATTACCTCCATCGTCCATAGATATTAGTAATAGAATGAATGAATTCAATATAAATAAACTAATAATTAATGTTAATACTAAAACTACCTCTACCTCTATATGACATTTTAATGAAATCAAGGCCACGTACCTATGTATACCTTATTTTAATTGTGAGCTGTTTTAATGAGATTTGTAAAAAAGATAAAAATAAAATTATTGAAATATTTTAGCCAATATATGTCGCAATAAGTGTCTCTATTTCATCTTGCATTGCTTTTGCAGCTTCCTCCACAGAAATCGCACCTGTTACAACGGCTTGCCAGCTGTATTGACCAAGGATATCATTTATTTGATGTGTTAATGGATGAGCTGGCATATACTTTATGCCAAATTCAAATACTTGAGAGTAGAACATCTGTTTCTGTGGAGGACCTTGTCGTTTGTAAATTTCTGCAGCAGGTTTATAAGCGGGTACATGTCCTGCATTTAAACCCCAGTATGCATTATTCTCTGCAGTATACAAAAACCTAAAGAATTCAATAACCCCCTCAAGTGCTTTAGGATCTTTTGCTGCTCTAACTGTTATTGAAATTACATGGCTAGCCGCCCATGAACCACCTGTGCCCTTTAATACTGGCGCGACGCCATATGGACAGCCTCCCGGCAGGATATCATATGTGGCCATCATCCAGTTGCCATGTATCCATGAGAATACCTTCCCTCCCGCTAAACAATTTGCTAAGTCAGCCCATGGAACTTGGTATGTCATAAGGCCAGCTTCAACGGCATATCTCAATTTCTTTAGTACTTCAATAGAATAGGGAGCTGTTATTTCCGGTTTTGGTTTAAGGTCCGTTCCATCACCAATTACAGCATTCTTGGGCCACCAACCATATAGTTCCCAGCCAAAGCCTGATACAGCCATAGGGACTACGTCTGAAGGTAATTTTGGTTTCACTTCTTTTTCAAGCCATTCATTAAAGTCATCTAAAGTATCGAGTGTTTTATCCCAACACTGGAGTCCAAATGTGGTACATGCAGGAGGTGGTATCTTAATACCGTATTGTTTTGCTAAATCTGTTCTAAAGTATAGGGCAAAGGTATGCTGATCCCATGGAATTGAGTACATCTTTCCGTCATAAGTCACTTTATTGACAATTATACTTAGAAAGTCATCCCTGCTCAAACCTAACTGTTTCATTACATCATCAACAGGTACTATTACCATATCTTTGAGTAGTGGAATTTCATATTCGTGGTGAAGTACAATATGAGGCATGCCTCCTATTTCGCCCGCCTTAGCTAATGTGACAAGTTTTGGAAAGAGATCACCCCAGCCAATCATGGTTCTTACAATAAAGTATCTACTGCCATATTGTTGATTGAACTTATTAATGAGTTGATCCATTACCCAACCATCACCACCGCCAAGACCATCCCACATTTCTATAATTGTTGCACCTGGGGGAGGAGTTGGTGTTGGGCTAGCTGTTGGGCTAGGAGTTGGTGTTGGGCTAGCTGTGGTAGCTGTTACTGTTACGGTGTGTGTTACTGCTATTGTGCTTGTTACTGTTGTTGTTACTGTTGTTGTTGGAGCTACTGAGGTACCAGCAAAATATCCAGCAACACCAGCAACAATAATCAACACAATAGCTATAGCTATAAAGACACTTCTACCAATAGGCATTAAAACCACCCAGTCCGGGACATTACTATTGAGGCGCGCAGTTTAAAAGTATTTATGAAATTGGTAGCCTCTCTTTAGTATTCCTAATCTCTTCCCTAGCTAGATAAACTTACTTTCTGTGTCTTTAATTACATATTACGATGATCTCCAATAATATTTCACAACAGTATTAGTACCTCTCATCTTTGTATTCTATACAAGGTTTATTTCTATTAGTTTTTCAAATTATGATTTCCTTTAATTCTGATTAAGATAAATCAATATAGAAGGAAAGGATATGAAACTTAGTATATCATTCTGGGGGTGTTCACCATACTATATCTAAATCTAATCTAAATTCTGATATGCGTTAATGAGTACTATAAATAACTAAACTAGACGAAAATACTCTACGAGGAGAGATATTATATATATTGGTGTCCGAAATTAACGGCTTGAGAACGGAGTCTACTATGAGAGCGACCAGACTCTGGTATTTCAAATCAACTTCACTGTATGAAACAGTAATTGATAGAGAAATAATTTCTACTGATATTAAGACAGTCTATGAACATCAAGTATAGTACTTTACGTAAAGCGGCATATAGTAATATCTTCGCATAACTACAAATATATCTCTTCCCATTGAGGGGTCTATAAGTAGCCGATTATAATTAAAGAAGATCTCTATAGTTGATTATATGATTAACGGTAATATGACTTTGATTTTTCTACACTAATGTCGTGAGCTTTGATTTTGAATTTCCACTTCAGATACGGTGTGTTATTTAAACCAGGAAAATTAGTTATGCATTATGTAAATCAAAAAATATTTCAAAGTAATTCTTAGTGTCAATTACTTTTATATTAGTCTCACTGTATTAT
>JAWAHS010000019.1:13424-18580 GCA_038889075.1 Ignisphaera sp. | reverse complement strand
AAACAGCAGATTTCATGGAACACGTAAGCGACGAACAGTATCAGGCCGCATTAAAATCTGTTGAAAAGATTAGATCAAAGGTATAGCTAGAGGTTCAACTCATTATCGGATTACATTTTAATAATACATTTTCCCACATTGGTTGGAAGCACCTCCTTTAAAAATTTTTACAGCTTCAACACTTTCTATATAGAAATCGAATAGCTGAGAATAGATTGTACCAACATCTGGCAACGGTAATCTTCTAAAGAGGTTAGTAAAATGCTTCTTGAAAATCATCAAATGCTATGAACCGATACCTAGAGCTGGGCACACGTATGCTAAAAACTAAGAGAAATCTGTAGGATAAAGGCTGCAAATCTTCTTAGAGGGATATCTATAGCTGTGAGTATTGTATTATCTCGATGAGCTTCTTCATTGTGTTCGTTATAAATGAGGGTCCTGGATGTGCTAGATTCACCTCCTGGGATTCCTCTAGAAGATATACACGGTTGTCTCTGTATGCAGATGTATATCGTAGTGCTTTTCGAATCTCTAGATACTGATTCAATGTGATGCCAGTAAATGGCGGTTCAATATTTACTAGAACTATTTGTGGATCGAGGGCTGTAATCTCCTCATCATTGGGGAAGAAGAATTTAGCTACTCTATCATAGAATATATTTCTACCACCAGCTACCCTTACACCATCATCTATATATGTTAGTGCCCCAGTAGATGAAAAGGTTTTGTCAGGCCATAGAAATTCTACATAGACTCTAGCCCCTTCTCCAATATTACTCCTACTCCTAATGTAACTATACAGTTTTTCGATAAGAGCATCTGCTAGCTCCCTACCCTCCCAATACCTTTTAACAACAGTTGAGATAAGGTATATGTTAGATATTATGTCTAGAAGATTCGATGGAAGGGGAACTAGATACGAATTGAATCCAGCCTCCCTCAACACACCAAGAAATTTATCATGTACATGAGCCTGCAGAAATACAACATCAGGATTCAGCTTTCTAAGAGCTGCAGTATCGATATTTAGATACGTTCCAGCTATAGTTTTATCCCTATCTTTAAGATACATTCTACACCAAGGAGTCACACCAACAATACTATCCTCTAGACCAAGAATTGATAGAGTTTCCGTAGTAGCAGGTGAGAGACTTACAATCCTCATAAGATTCACCGATATATGGATAACCTATCCCTATAAAAGGTTATAAATCTAGCGTTAGGATATGCAGGAATAGTGAAAGTAGCTACCTTCAGTTTACTATAAGCTGAAATTCTAGTGAATACATTGAATGTTCTCTCGCATCTGGAAAAATTTAGATGAGGATTCCTATACAGCTCTATAATGTAATGCAATATATGTTTCAAGAGAGTCAGGAAAACTAGGGAGCTCTATACAGCCAATTTCGATGAAATCATTGTAAACAAGCCTACATTAGTACCGGGTGGGTATGTCCCGTAAAAACTCTTGTAGCAGACGGTACTACCATTTGGAGATAGGTTTTTAGAAAAACATCGAATTCAAATGCCGAAATTTTTATGCCCATTAATGTAGATTGGTCCTAGTATGGTAGGGTAAATACTGTTGCAGCTATGTATCGGACACCCCCATAGCACTGTATTTCATCGCTTTTATCATTAAAATAGTAGATGGTTAGTATTTCCCCATTCTGTAGCTCAGTAGCCCTTGGGTATCCTAGATCTGGGCTTCCACCATCGTCTCTAATGATGATTTCAGGCCCCCAAGTCATTCCTCCATCACCACTTACCCTGGCTCTAATTCCATATGGGGGCACTCTATAGCCGTAGATACATAGAAGCCTGCCATCTCTGAGTATAAGTAGAGAAGCAGGTGCACCCCATCTATTTACTCTAGATGTAAACCTCCATGTTAAACCTCCATCTTCTGAAGTATACAGTTCTGTCCATTGAATATCTCTACCTGGTCCAAGAACTCTTAATGCAACAACGATTCTGCCATCGGGGAGCACTGCGGGAGATGGACATATTCGTGGAAACTCTGGATTAGGTGGTAGTATATATGAGAGAAATCTCCAGCTAACACCATCTTCACTTACTAGGATCATTGGTCTACCCTCAGGCTCCACAGATCTATAGCCTCTATTAATTTCATCGTATCTCAACCCTTGTACAAAAAGCATTACCCCACTATTACTATCAACTATATAGGATGGTCTAGCGTGTATAGTGTCAAAACCATCAATATGAAGTGGGTATGGCCCCTCCCAAGTATAACCTCTATCACGTGTAACAAAATAGGCCGTAGGCCCGGTTTCTATGCCTAAAGGAGGCTCGGTAGCTAATGCTGTATCACTGCTGGTGAAGTCTATAGGCATAGGCCTAGGAAATTTGTTTAGTGTTAGATAGTACTGTAATTGAGCACGTAGTTCTGCTTTGCTGTTATAGATAATCTTCAGCTCGTCTTGAAGCCATGTACGTCCACCGTCTCTAGATCTAATCGTAACAAACTGTCCATCAACATACTGAACCCTTCTATGACTCACATCTTCAAGTGAACGATAGGCACACCTATTGCGTATAAAGCCTACTACCACATCACTGTTACCAAATCTCCAAAGTCCACCATTAAATGGCCATCCAGCATATTCGTCGTTTTTTCGATAAACAACTATATGCTCACACTCCTTAGGATATACAACTCTATGCAATAAGCTTCACCCCTTTCGAGCTATCTATAGAATTCCCTATAAACAGTTAGATACATCTATGTAGAACACTTAGAAATACGGCGGCACTTCTTTATATATCAAGATTTCTAGAGATTTGCTAGGATTGCGCTGAGCTTATTAGTGTTGAGAGTTGCTAGTGTATATAGAAATAGTGTGTGAAAATAGTTTGGTGTTTACTATGGCTGATGGAGATTCTATAAAAGGCTGGATCTTGAGGTGCACCACATGCAGCACCATCTGGGTTCTAGAGGTTAGTTTTGATATACGCAACATTAAGATGCTCTATCATTTTTGTAACAGGTGTAGGAGAAACACATTTCACGAAGTTCTTGGCAGGGCTGAGGAGGCCCCTATGTCTAAGGACGAATAATATTTTTAACCCGATGCAGAATATGTGTAATAAAGGTGTTTGTGGGCCGGTAGCTCAGCCTGGAAGAGCACTCGGTTTGCACCCGAGAGGTCCCGGGTTCAAATCCCGGCCGGTCCACCAACACAAAACAAACAACAGTACTCCACTATAGGTATACGTCATATATATACACAAACTGTGTAAATATTGCTACTCTAAAACAATACTAGTGTGAAAATAAAACAGTTAGGTAAATAACTTAGGCCTTTTATATGAAAGCTTTTAACCTCACAGACGCTAAGAACAACTACGCACACTGCTCCCGCGGCCGGCGGCAAAGCAGGACGCGGAGTTAACGCTCCGAGGATGAACGGCTTTAACTCCAACCGCGGGAACACAGTAGTAAGATCACTAAAAGAATCTATACAAGTGGGGATCCGATCCAACCTAGGGACCTACCCTAGGGAGGTCGGATCTTACTTGGTGTCTACAACCCATAGCCACGCATTAGCCTGCCCTGGGATACCCCGCGGCCTTGCGGCCGCGATACCGGTTGATCCTGCCGGACCCGACCGCTATCGGGGTGGGGCTAAGCCATGGAAGTCGCACGTCCACCAAGTGGTGGACGTGGCGGACGGCTGAGTAACACGTGGCTAACCTACCCTCAGGACGGGGATAGTCCCGGGAAACTGGGGCTAATCCCCGATAGGTGGGGATACCTGGAATGGTCCCCACCGAAAGGGTCGGGCTGCAATGCAGGTCCGACCGCCTGAGGATGGGGCTACGGCCCATCATGGTAGTTGGCGGGGTAACGGCCCGCCAAGCCGATAACGGGTAGGGGCCGTGAGAGCGGGAGCCCCCAGATGGGCACTGAGACAAGGGCCCAGGCCCTATGGGGTGCACCAGGCGCGAAAACTCCGCAATGCGGGAAACCGTGACGGGGCCACCCCGAGTGCCCCGAAGAGGGGCTTTTCCCCGCTGTAAGTAGGCGGGGGAATAAGCGGGGGGCAAGTCTGGTGTCAGCCGCCGCGGTAATACCAGCCCCGCGAGTGGTCGGGACGCTTACTGGGCCTAAAGCGCCCGTAGCCGGCCCAGCAAGCCCTTACTAAAATCCTCAGGCTCAACCTGAGGATCGGTAAGGGGACTGCTGGGCTAGGGGGCGGGAGAGGCCGAGGGTACTCCCGGGGTAGGGGCGAAATCCTATAATCCCGGGAGGACCACCAGTGGCGAAGGCGCTCGGCTGGAACGCGCCCGACGGTGAGGGGCGAAAGCCGGGGGAGCGAACCGGATTAGATACCCGGGTAGTCCCGGCTGTAAACGATGCAGGCTAGGTGTTGGGCGGGCTTTGAGCCCGCCCAGTGCCGCAGGGAAGCCGTTAAGCCTGCCGCCTGGGGAGTACGGCCGCAAGGCTGAAACTTAAAGGAATTGGCGGGGGAGCACCACAAGGGGTGGAGCCTGCGGCTTAATTGGAGTCAACGCCGGGAATCTTACCGGGGGCGACAGCAGGATGAAGGCCAGGTTAACGACCTTGCCAGACACGCTGAGAGGAGGTGCATGGCCGTCGCCAGCTCGTGCCGTGAGGCGTCCGGTTAAGTCCGGCAACGAGCGAGATCCCCACCCCCAGTTGCCACCCTGATCTCCGGATCAGGGGCACACTGGGGGGACTGCCGCCGATAAGGCGGAGGAAGGAGGGGACCACGGCAGGTCAGCATGCCCCGAATCCCCCGGGCTGCACGCGGGCTACAATGGCGGGGACAGCGGGTGCCGACCCCGAAAGGGGGAGGTAATCCCTGAAACCCCGTCGTGGTTGGGATCGAGGGCTGCAACTCGCCCTCGTGAACGTGGAATCCCTAGTAACCGCGCGTCAACATCGCGCGGTGAATACGTCCCTGCTCCTTGCACACACCGCCCGTCGCTCCACCCAAGCGAGGGAGGGGCGAGGCCTACTCTATCTAGGGCAACCTAGGTAGGGTAGGTCGAACCCCTCCTTCGTGAGGGGGGAGAAGTCGTAACAAGGTAGCCGTACCGGAAGGTGCGGCTGGATCACCTCCTAAATTCAAATGGGCATCCCAGGACAGGCTACGTGAGAGCTA
>JAWAHS010000019.1:11893-13329 GCA_038889075.1 Ignisphaera sp. | reverse complement strand
TAAGGGTAGGGTAGGTCGAACCCCTCCTTCGTGAGGGGGGAGAAGTCGTAACAAGGTAGCCGTACCGGAAGGTGCGGCTGGATCACCTCCTAAATTCAAATGGGCATCCCAGGACAGGCTACGTGAGAGCTATGGGTTGTAGACACCAGAATAATGCGGCTTGGGATCTTTAACGATCCCAGGCTAAGTGTGCAAGGGAATTCTAACCCGATGAGCACTGTACAGGCCCAGTACAAACTGGCCCCGCCCCAAACATTGGCACGAAGCCACCTGGTGGATGGCTCGGCTCGGGTGCCGAGGAAGGGCGCGGCAAGCGGCGATATGTCTGGGGGAGGCGCAGGCAGCCTTTGAACCCAGAATCCCCGAATGGGAATTCCTGCTATAGGGCTCTACCCTATAGCATCCGGGAAACCCGGGTAACCGGGGAGTACCGGAGGGGAACCCCTCGAACGGAAACATCTTAGTAGAGGGAGGAAGAGAAACCAATATGGGAACCCCTGAGTAGGGGCGACCGAAAGGGGGTGAGCCCAAACCAAATCCCCGTGTGGCGAACATGGGGAGATGTGGTGTTGAGGCTGTTCACCGATGCCAGGCCCAACCCACGGTAGCCGAAGTGGGTTGGAAAACCCCGCCGTAGAGGGTGACAGCCCCGTAGGCTAAACCGTGGGGGGCTAGGTGAGCAGCCGGAGTACCACGGCTTGGTTTTGCCGTGGGAAGCAGGGGGTCACCAACCTCCAAGGCTAAATACAACCCGAGACCGATAGCGAACTAAGTACCGTGAGGGAAAGCTGAAAAGTACCCCGGAAGGGGGGTGAAAAGAGCCTGAAACCAGGTGGCCAATCACGGTGCAGCCCAAAAGAGATGAAGTTTCCCGAAGGAAACCCAGGCAACTGGGGAGTACGAGGGAAACAGATCAGGGTTGCACCGTCCGTCTTGAAACACGGGCCGGGGAGTTCACAGCCGTGGCAAGGCTAAAGGGGTCAACCCTGAAGCCGGAGGGAAACCGACTGGCCCGCAGCCAGCTAAAGGCTGGCGAGGGGCGGGGTCCGAAAGGGCCTGAAGTCACGGCTGTGAGACCAGAAACCGGGCGATCTAGGCGGGGGCAGGGTGAAGCCAGGGGAATCCCTGGTGGAGGCCCGAAGGGGTGCTGACGTGCAATTCGCTCCCATGACCTCCGCCTAGGGGCGAAAGACCAATCTAGCCCGGTGATAGCTGGTTCCCCCCGAAGTGCGTCTTAGCGCAGCCCCGCTGGAGGGAACCTACGGGGTAGAGCTACGGATTGGAGGTGGCTGGTGGGATGACCACCAGTGCCTCCAGTCCAACTCCGAACCCGTAGGTCCCGTAGATGGCGGGAGTGGGGTACCTGGGGTAAGCCTAGGTACCGAGAGGGGAACAACCCAGACCGGGGTTAAGGCCCCTAAGTGCCGGCTAAGTGT
>JAWAHS010000019.1:0-11801 GCA_038889075.1 Ignisphaera sp. | reverse complement strand
TAAGTGCCAATCCTAAAGGGCGTCCCGAGCCTTAGACAGCGGGGAGGTGGGCCTAACAGCAGCCATCCTCTAAGGAGTGCGTAACAGCTCACCCGCCGAGGCTCGGGGCCCCAAAAATTGGTCGGGGCTTAAGCCGGCCGCCGAGACCCCGGGGCACAACCGCTATGCGGTTGTGATCCGGTAGGGGGGCGTCGAGGTGGGGCAGAAGCCGGGCCTTGAGGTCCGGTGGACCCGCCTCGAGTGCGGATCCCGGCGGTAGTAACAGCAAAGAGGGGTGAAAACCCCCTCCGCCGGAAGGGCCAGGGTTCCTTGGCAACGTTTGTCGGCCAAGGGTTAGCCGGTCCTAAGGTGGGCCGTAACTCGGACCCACCGAAAGGGAAAGGGGTTAATATTCCCCTGCTGCGGGGGTAGGTGCGGTAACGCAAGCCGCATCCCCAACGCCTCGGGGTAGGCCGACCAGGGTAGCCATGCCCTGGCTAACTACCCGAAGGCCGGGGAGTGCCGTAAAGGCGAGAACCGGCTGAAGGGAGGAATGGCCGCCCGTTAGGGTGGTTCGGCCGAGCCCTGGGGCCCATGAAAAGGGGGTGCGGAACGATCCCCCGCACCCGTACCGAGAACCGACACAGGTGCCTCTGGGTGAGGAGCCCAAGGCGTGCGGGGTCTAACCCGGGCTAGGGAACTCGGCAAATTAGCCCCGTAACTTCGGGAGAAGGGGTGCCTGCGGTTCTAGGGTATACCTCTGGAACCGCAGGTCGCAGTGACTAGGGGGTCCTGACTGTTTAATAAAAACATAGGTCCCCGCTAGCCCGAAAGGGTGTGTACGGGGGCCGAATCCTGGCCACTGGCGGTCCGTGAAACCGGGGTACAACCTGGCGAAGCGCCGCTGAAGGCCGGGGGTAACTCTGACCCTCTTAAGGTAGCCAAATGCCTTGCCGGGTAAGTTCCGGCGCGCATGAAGGGATCAACGAGGGCCCCACTGTCCCAGCCCGGGTCCCCGTGAAGCCCACGGAGCCGGTGCACAGGCCGGCATCCCCCCGTAGGGAGAGAAGACCTCGTGGAGCTTTACCGCAGCCCGGTGTATGCCCCCGGCTTCTGCTGCATAGTGTAGGTGGGACCCTGTGAAGATAGGCCTCCGGGTCTATCAGAGGGGCCAATGAAACACCACCCAGTGGGAGCCGGGGGCATTACCCCGGGGAGTACCTGGGGGACAGCACCGGGTGGGCGGTTCGGCTGGGGCGGCACACCCGCGAAAAGGTAACACGGGTGCCCAAAGGCCGGCTCAGGCGGGTCAGAACTCCGCCGTAGAGTGCAAGGGCAAAAGCCGGCTTGACCGAACCCTTGACAGCAAGGGGTTCGGCCGGGAAACCGTGGCCTAGCGAACGCTCGTGCCCTCCTTGGTGGGGGCCGGGCATGACAGAAAAGTTACCCCGAGGATAACAGGGTCGTCGCGGGCGAGAGCCCACATCGACCCCGCGGTTTGCTACATCGACGTCGGCTCTTCCCATCCTGGGGGTGCAGCAGCCCCCAAGGGTGGGGCTGCCCGCCCATTAAAGGGGAACGTGAGCTGGGTTTAGACCGTCGTGAGACAGGTCGGACTCTACCCACGGGGGGTGTGGGCCGCCTGAGGGGAAGGCAACCTCAGTACGAGAGGAACGGGTTGCCGCGGTCTCTGGTGTAGCAGCCGTCCGGCAGGGCGTATGCTGCATAGCTACACCGTAGGGGGTAACCGCTGAAAGCATCTAAGCGGGAACCCCTCCCCGAAAAGAGGCGGCCGTTCCTAGGCAGGGTTTCCTGCCTAGGAGGAGGGCTCCCGTAGAAGACGGGGTTGATGGGGCGGAGGTGTAAGCCCTGAGAGCCCTACGGCTCGAAGGGTTCAGCCTACCGCTCCCAATCGCCCGACGCCTGTGTTTGGGGTGGGGCCAGGTACAAGTGGGCCTGTACAGTGCTCATCGGTACAGCATTTTAATGTAGCAATTGGTTGGTGTCCGCATCTCCCTTACTTATTGGTTTGTTCACCGTTTGTGTATTAGCTTATAATACTTCTTATATTAAAAATAGAACTGAGGTGCCATACCATTGCTGCAATGAGGTGGTTTAGTTGGATAGTAATGAATCGAGTAAACAGATGCAATCAGCGGATAGATCAAAGGATCAGAAAAAGATTTGGATACAGAAGATGATTAGAAGTGCTAAACTGCATCACAAGCTCTGCCCATTCTATGATAGAAAGAAGAAGCTCTGTTTCCTTAAACTTGGTGAGAGGTGTCCATATGATGGTAAATTCGATAACTGTGCAATATTTATAGGATTTCTCGATAGACGGTATGAAGAGATTACTTCTGCTGGAAAGCCCCTTCCAGTAGATTTTGAAGATCCTCTAGTCCAATTTGGTGTATCATAGATATGACTGCAAATCCTCTTGAAACCATTAGGAGTTGCATATCTATAGAGATATCGAGGGAGCTAGGTATAGAACCTGCTGCCGTTAGAGAATCGCTTACAATTCCTCGTGAGGAATACGGAGATCTAACTATAGTATTATCTAAACTACCACAGGGAAACGAGTATATCGATAGGATAGTAAAGTCCGTAGAAACTTGTAGCTATATATCGAAGGTAGACATCGTTGGATTGTATGTAAATATGTGGTTTAATAGACCCAAATTTACAGAGCTCGTATTTACATCGATAGTATCTAGCGGAGCGGAATACGGAGTCTATAGAGAGAGTGATAGGAAAAGGGTCGTTGTTGAGTACGTCTCTGCAAACCCTGTCCACCCCCTACATATAGGAGCGGCTAGAAATGCAGCAATAGGGAGCTTCATAGCCAATATAAATAGGGCTGTAGGTAACGATGTTCAGACAAGATTCTACATAAATGATGTCGGTAGACAGGTAGCCATACTAACACTAGGAATTAGCCAGCTGAGAGATGTAGAGCCTCCAAAGGGTATGAAGCCGGACCATTGGATAGGACTCGTATACGCTATAACTAACACTATTATAGAGATAACATACCTAAAGAGGAGGCTGGAGATAGAGGGTGGTGAAGAGAGGAGAAGAGAGATACAGAGAGAATTAGATAGTCTTATAGTAGATGCGGCAAGACTGAGAGAACAGGCACCTGATGTATTCGATACGATACTAGAGAGGTTAAAGAATACAGATATTGAGAGGGAAATTTCGAGAATAATGAAAGGCTACGAAGAGGGGGAAGAGGAGGTTAGTAGAGTAGCCCGGAAGGCGGTATCCCTGTGTATAGAAGGTTTAAACCAGACGCTTAAGAGATTCAAAGCAGATATAGATGTATGGGATTGGGAAAGCGATCTGGTTTGGAGTGGAGAAGTCGACAAGGTTATAGAAGCCTTAAAGAAGATATCATCTGAATACAAAGGGACCGTAGCAGTAGATTTTAGACAGATTCTAGCCACAGAGGGTATAAGGAATAGATTAAGAATACCGAAGAATCTAGAGATACCACCACTAGTACTCTTAAGAAGCGATGGTACATCGCTATACACAGTTAGAGATATAGCATACTCGATAAAAAAATTCCGAGACTACAATGCTGATAAGGTTGTAAATGTCATTGCATCTGAACAAATACTGCCACAGGCGCAGCTTAGACTGGCTCTATACATGCTGGGATACCATAGAGAGGCAGAAAACCTGGTACACTATAGCTATGAAATAGTAAACATGGAGGGAACTAAGATGAGCTCTAGAAGAGGAAGAATAGTAACGCTAGATAGCGTGCTCGAGGAAGCTAAGGTGAGATCGTTAGCAGAACTTGAAAAGAGGGGTATGAAATCTGAAGAAATAGCAGAGGCTATAGGTATAGCAGCCGTAAGATTCTACCTACTCTCAGTAAATCCATCGAGACCGGTCAAATTTTCGTGGGATAATGTGCTAAACTTTGAACGGAACTCAGCACCATATCTACTCTACACATTTGCAAGAACTGAAGGTGTGTTTAGAAAAGCCAAGGAGCTTGGTATAGAACTTGACTGGAGCACAATTCTTAGGGAAGCAGATCTACACTTTGCACAGAATAGCCCAAGAAGATGGAGACTTGTAAAAATGGTCTCCGAGTACCCAGATGTATTCTATAGGAGCTATACCGAGCTAGACCCCTCAATAATAGCCACATATATAATTAGACTAGCAGACGAATTCAATTCATGGTATGATGAGGAGCCTATAGTACTTGAAACTATTAAGGGTGTGAGAAACTCTAAACTCATTATAACATATGCTGTAAACCAGATACTTAGAGGAGCATTTAAGGTACTCGGCATAGAACCTCTAGAGAGGTTATAGAAAATGGATAGCTGCAAGGAATATGTAAAACCCATGGATATCGAAGGGTATGCAATGATGGGGATGATAGTCTCAGCCACCACCACGGTATGCGATGATAATAGAGAAAGGGTAGTAGTAGAGCTCAATACCGGAGAAATGCTGTGTACACCATGTATTAGCGTAAGCGAGGCTAAGCTGTGCAAAAAGATTATAGAGTTCTACAAAAATATAGAGATAGCTATACCAGATGATGACAGGTATTACCACGTAGCCTCTTATAGAGGTAATGAAGAAGACGCTAGACGCTGATGATTGAGAAATAGAAAGGCATAAATTTATAAGCTGTGAACAGGCAAGTACATACCTACATGGCTGGGTGGTGATTACGCAATTTTGTCCAAAATGTGGAAATCTCCTAGTACCAACTAAGAAAGGAGAAGGATCTGCAGTATTGAAGTGTTCCAAATGTGGATACGAAATTTCCAAACAGCCATCATCCTATAAAATAGAGACCACAACGTCTACCAACACCAGGATTCACACAACCTCAGTTATAAGTAACGGCAAGACAATAGCTAGGAAGAAGGAGGAGATAGAGCAGGAGAAAGAGGAGTACTATAAGGAGCTATTCCTAGAACTTCTACATGAGGAAGAATACGGCGGTGAAGAGACATAGATATAACGAGAGTGATGGAGTTTGCCAAGAGATCTGAAGATGTTTCGCAAAGAATATCGCAAAAACTCACAAGTATCATAAAAAGCTCAAAGAATATTCTAATTGCATATTGTGGAGCAACATACGGATTGGTCCAGCATATAGTATCAATTCTAAAGATATCGAAACCTGAGCTCGCACTAATGGCTATCGATGGCGATTATACATACAATGTAGTGTTGCCCTACATAGCCGAATCGCTAGACCTAGCAATAGTATATAGCGATGCCATGCATGAAAAGGCCCTTCTAAGACTCCTACACTCTATACTATTAAATAATATAAGATCGGTATTCATAATCCCCAACGTAGTGTATGAGAAGCATAGGGTGCAGTGGAGCAGAGAATTTGAAAATATAGATATAATTGAAATAGATAGCGGTATATATAGATTAGCATCCCTACTCGCAGCGCTAAAGATCGCTATAGACATAGGAGACATGGTAGCTAGGATAAATAGGATAAAGAGTGAAGTAGAGGTTTCCTCTATAGTAGAAGAAGCTGCGAACAGATATATGGATGCTATAAAGCTGTTAAAATCGTGTAGAAATGTAATTGTGTCTAAGAGTATGATACCTCTAGGTGAATACCTTGAGGAACACAATTACAACATATATATGATCAGCGAATTACTCAAAGAATTATTTAAGAAATCTAGCCACCTACATGAGACCTTTATGCTAGCATATTCATCTGTAGAAGACCACATTGTAAATGAATTCATTATAGAAGCTTTAAGAAAGGGATTGAAAAGAGATCAGCTCATAGATCTGAGGATTAATACAGATCCATTTACTGCTCCAATTTATGGTATTCTAATATCAATGGTAGCGCTATTGGAAAGCCTGTGACCTAACATTTCCGATGAATTTACATAAGCTTATAGCCTCAGCACACTAAATCAGTTTTCAGCGGTATGCTACAAGCATGCCGGGGTAGCTCAGCTGGTAGAGCGCGGGGCTGTTAACCCCGTGGTCGGAGGTTCGAATCCTCCCCCCGGCGCTATTCTATATCTGATGATGAAGCTCGAAAGGGTTGAAAAGTGATAGACTCGCGCAGGTCTGAGACTATTTCTAATTAAAATGGATACAGCTCTATATTGCACTGCTTTGATTGGTTTTAAGTAATTGTCTTGGCGTAAATTAGCTAAGAAGGTAGCACTCTACCTAGATTTAAAAATTCTATTTATATAGAAAGTATTTGGTTAAAAATCTTCTATTCCTAAATCTTTGTGGATTCCTCTTCGGCTCAGTAAGCTTTTGAGAGTGGTATCGGTCTTTCTATTCTCAAGCTCTTTCATGAATTCATCTTCATTCTTTGAAACATTTTTTACTACAGTTAAACACTTACCATCAGGTAGTAGGTATCTGGATACGCATGTTGCATATTGGCATTTGTAGCCTATACAAGTATCGTTAACCCAGTTACAATATGGTGTAGATCTGCCATTTATTAAATTGATAAATAGCGCTCGTTTGCTACATCTAAATAATGGACATAGAGGGCTACACATAGACCCTATGGGCTTAGGCGTAGCCTCCTCAGCTTTTTCCCTTCCTCTATAGCTATCACGTCGTTCTCTATATTCTCTTTCCCTATAATGTGTGTATCTTTCTTCTCTCCTAGACGGTAATGTTGTAGAAGGGCTTCCTCTTTCTGGTTTCCGCAAGAGCTTCACCATAGCTTAGTAACAAATAGTTTAGAGCTAGCTCTAGCAGATAAGCTTATGGTTTAACCCACTTAAAAACTAGATAGTTAATTCCAGTATGATGCTCTCTATTATCAACGACTGCAAGTACAGACTTTTTCTTAACACTATGGCTAAGCCTACCAAGACCTACAATATCTATGGATCGCAGTAGATTCGTAGCTGAAGTTACGGTAACGACATATGGTGCGTGCTCTAATCCGGGGCCTAGCTCGTATACGGTGAAATCAGCACCAAACTTCATACCACTTCTAACTATATATCCCTTCTCTCTAAGATCCCTATAAACGTGGTACTTTAGGCTAAAATTGCTGACAACCTTATTAGCATAGTCTGCAAGCTCGCTGCATTTAGCTTCGCTACTGCCAATAGAGGCTGAAATTAGACCCTTACTACACAGATAGAATACTTCATAGATAGATAAAACAAATGGCTGATCGTAATTTTTTAGTGGACTTGGCTTGGATTCCTCCATAGGTTTGCCAAAGAATTTCTTAAATAATTCATTTCCCAGAGTTGAATCGAATAGGAAACCCTTTTGGCCTATGGTGAAAACTCTTTTTGCATTACCTACCTTCTCTTCATTACATGAAGACATGACAGAGCCTCATATATTTTTATAAATGAATCCACAATACCATCTATGTCGTCTATCACAATGATGGACACGGTATCAATATTGCTCTTCCCTAGACTCAGATACGATTCGTCGTAATATGTTCTGAGATTCTGGGCAATCTTTAGAAGTTCAGCGAGAAGTCCATCTGCCTTTACTGGGAATTCTACATACGCTTTTAATACATTTCGCAATCTATCTATGCTACTTACCAACATATTTAATGTCTTCTGAACAGATATTATTACATCTTCATTCGGCTGATGAGGAAACTGTAGTAGGGAGAGGTGTTTGCATAATTTGTTTATTCTTTCGAGCAATTCCGATGAGTTGCTCAACATATTGAGATAGTAGCTACCTGTTATTAGTGCTGGAGCAACTCGAGAAGCGTATTCAAGGATATTCCTATAGCTGTTTCTAGCATCTCTACTCATCCCTAGCGTCTTTATAATTCTTGTCCTTAAAACTTCTAAACGATTCTGAAATATATCATTAAACATCTCATCTATTTCGCTGATAATGTTTGATATTCTATTGAAGAAGCCATCTAATTGTTCTATTAGATTTTCCTCAGCAAGTACAGCCTGTATCTGGAGTTGTTTTGGTTCAATTACATCGCTGCTCATTTTTATAAAGCCTAGCTAGACTTGTTTACTTTACCTAATTTAGATAAGGGTATATAAACTTTGGGATACGATTGTAAGCTCTTTGACAACTATATGTCGAATAGAAAGCTAATTACCTCTATCAAGGCCGGTGATGATATTGTGTATGGATCTTGTAAGCAGCTCCACCTTGTCAATTCTATTTAACTGTTCACTCAAATCAAGATTTATCGTTGCTAACAGTATATCTCCCAGCCTCTTCCAAACTTCCCTTTCACTTGGAAGAGCAGTTTCATTAACATAGAATAGTAGGAGTTCTAGCCTCTCAATAGTTTCAGAGTCATAGATACCACTATGAACTACGTCTAGCATGTTCTGCAGGATCTTTTCAAGTTTTTCTGAAATTCTTTTTAGTTTACGTAATCTACTGACGTATCTATCTTCTATCGATCCGGATCCCGAAATCATTATCCTGCGACATTTATCTACATACTTAGTGTGGAGATGCACCATTTCCTCAAAGGATTTTAAAAGTTGTAGTAGTTTGGCATTCTCTATGGTTATGCAACCTCTATGCAGGTCTTATGGTACATATGCTATTATCTGAAACACCGAGGTGTTTCATTTGGTCAGGATTCACAT
Organism: Ignisphaera sp.; assembly: GCA_038889075.1. Lineage (GTDB taxonomy): Archaea > Thermoproteota > Thermoprotei_A > Sulfolobales > Ignisphaeraceae > Ignisphaera. Next base: position 3,213 of record JAWAHS010000019.1, on the reverse strand, counting down.
TTACATAGTTAGCGTCTAGTTCATCTACGATAACAACTTTCAGTCTAATCCTTTTTCTACCTGCAACGGTTACCTCTATATAGTCCTTTATACCCATTTCCCTCGCTAGCATTGATGACACCTTTGCCTCACCTTCTTTAACACTTGAATCGTATTTCAATCTCAATCTTTTTTCTCTTACACCAGATTTCTGCTTCGAGAATAGTGTTGCTGGAGGAGGAATTATAGAGACCAGCTTCTTAACATCGATTTTAGTCTCCCCCTCCTCGCCCTTTTTAATCTCTTCTTTCTCTTCAACACCTTGTTCGCTAGACATGGTGTTTTCACCAAATTTTGAAGACCCAGACATCTTTTCTAACCTTCGGCTAACCTATTAAATTTGTTCATAAATATAGCTTGTAAATAAGGTTATAAGATTAGCTATAGTATTCAATTACTGGATAACCAATACTGAATATGTCGTAGTTGCTGAGTCCTAGGTCTATAACCCTCAGTAAATCATTGAATGGTACACGTATCTGCTTCCTACTATCTCTATCTCTAACAGTAACATCATTATTTGAGATACTATCGTAGTCTACAGTAACTACAAATGGTATGCCTAGTTCATCAGCTAAAGCATACTTTTTGCCTATAGTGCCTCCCTCAAGATATAGGACATAGTGTCGCTCCTTTAATGCTTCGTAGACTCTTCTTGCAAACTGTTTAAGAGGTTCCTTATCTACAAGTGGAGTAACACCTACCTTTATTGGCGCAATCCTAGTAGGAAGCCTTAGTACAATTCTATCACCTTGCTCACTATATGCATATTCTAGTGCTATGTATAGAAGCCTTTCAGCACCAAATGAAGGCTCCGAAACCGATGGAACGAATTTCTCTACCCATTGCTGTTCATCAGTCTCTACAATGCTAAAGATGTTTTTCGGTATTGCAATGCCGTTCAATACTATGCTGTCAGATTGTGTAGAGTTTATAATCTTTACTAGTTCATCCTTATTAATATCCGATATAGCTTTGAATACTTCCCCAGCTCTAGATCCAAACAATTTTAGAATGGCTACCTTATCATACTGTACGCTAATTTTTTTGACTGTTTTAGGTGTTTTCAACTGTCTTAGTGCATATAAATCAGCCTTGCTAAACATGATATGTCTTTCTAAATCATAGGTGTATCTATATGCATGTCCGGAGACCTCAAGCTTTCCCCATTTATCAACAATAACCATTTGATCAAATGTTTGCCTAGAGTAGTGTGCACGTTCATGTGGAAGCTTCTCCTCGAAATAGCTATAGCTACTAGGAACACCTAGAGCATTTATGAAATTATTTGCCATACACATCCAGTATGCAAGCCACGGACTTTTTATAATGCCGTCACTAAAAGCCTCAGCAGGTGAGATGCTTATTGGCTTATCGTCATCTCTTTGCCTCTGTTCAGCAGTTAGAATGCGTATCTTCCCCTCTTTACAACATTCATAGAGTAAATCACAGTTGGGATTAGCCTCGTCGTAGAAGAACTCTATCTCCATTATAGTAAATTCTCTAAGTCTTATAGGACCTTGTCTAGGTGAGATTTCATTTCGAGCAACCTTACCTATCTGTACAATACCTAGCGGTAATCTACGTTTAGCTAAATCATATACGCGTTTAAAATTTATAAACATTCCCTGTGCAGCTTCAGGTCTTAGATAGGCTAGATTTTCGGGAGAGTATGGACCTATATATGTTTGGAATAGAAGAAGGAATTTTCGAACGCTTCCCAGGACACCGTTGCATAAAGGGCATCTGATGTTGTTTTCGTTGATTAGTTTTTCAAGTTCTTCAGCTGGATGACCTTCAACAGAGATACCGAGTTTTTCCTCAATTAAATGATCTGCACGAAATATTCTATGACACTGTGTACACTCGACTGCATAGTCAGTGAAATTCTCCTCATGGCCACTAGCTCTAAATACAATCGATGGTGTAATAATAGGAGTTTCTATTTCTACGACAAATTCCTGATGCCTCTTTACAAAAAATTCTCTCCATAAATCAATAATATTATTTTTCAGCAAAACACCGAGTGGTCCAAGGTCATAAAAGCCTGATTGACCACCGTATATTTCATATGACTGCCATAGAAACCCTCTCTTGATGGCATAATCAATTACTTTTTCGTATTTTGAGATGCTCATTGTACGACACCATATTTCCATACACTATACTACAAGGTTTAACACATCTAGGACTAATAGGTTATTAAGAGTTTTACCACTATAAGGTAGCGCTTATGGGTATTTAAGTTAATAGACTTATCTGAGGTAAAGATATCATGGTTGACGAATATAAGATATTTATAAGTAGCTTATCAGACTCGGAGGCTTTTTTAGGATTTAATAAAAGTGAAGGTGAAACACCGTACTCTATTATTGGAGTACCTTTAGATATGTCAACCTCATATAGAAGTGGTACTGCTTTAGCACCTAAAGCTATAAGAAGAGCCTCGAAATCGTTAGAGCTATGCTCGGCTCTAAATGGTGTTGATGTTGAGTCTATAGGTGTTAATGATTTAGGTGACATCTCAATCGTTCCAGGAAATCTTATAGAGACAATATCTAAGGTCGAGCTTGTTATGGACAATATTTTTAGGAAGAGAAATAGAATGGTATTTATATTAGGCGGAGAACACACATTAACTCTAGCAACATTTAAAGCATACATAAAGAATCATAATAAGCCCTGTCTAGTGGTTTTTGATGCTCATACAGATCTAAGAAGTGAGTACCTGGGTTCGATATACAACCATGCGACAGTCATTAGGAGAATTTGGGATGAAATAAAACCAAGGATAATAATAATTGGAGCAAGAGCCGTAAGTAGGGAGGAAGAGGAATTCTATAGAGGTATTAGTAAACAAAGAGATATAGAAATATTTAAAATTGTAGGGGATACCGTAGACGCAAAACTAATGAATACTATAGAGAATGAGATCTCTATGTGTAAAGCAAAGTACATCTCCATAGATATCGATGTTCTGGATCCATCATATGCTCCTGGGGTTCAGACACCTGAACCACTGGGATTAAGTCCGTACACGCTGCTGAGCATTCTAAATAAGATAGTAAATGGAAATGAATATGCAGTAGACGTGGTTGAAATGACACCGCTATATGATCCCTCGGAGGTAACGGCATTTATATCAGCTAAAATAATAGTGGAATTGATTGCAAT
>JAWAHS010000018.1:0-28328 GCA_038889075.1 Ignisphaera sp. | reverse complement strand
CGGGGCTGTACTGCTTTATAGCCTCTACAAACTTCTGTGGAGGTACATCAACACCGAGATCTATAACCTCAAAACCAGCAGCCTCAGCCATAGTAACAACAATATTCTTACCAATATCATGAATATCACCCTCAACAGTACCAATAAGCAGCCTACCAACAACCTCCCTAGATCTTCCTAGAGATCTAAGCTTCTCTCTAGCAATATCGGATACAGCCTTAAGTATCTCTCCAGCCATAACGAGATCTGCTATAAAATACTCACCAGCTTCAAACTTAGAACCAATAACCTCAGCAGCCCTCCTAAGATCATCCAAAATTTTCATAGGATCCTCACCAGCTTCCAACCTCCTTCTAGCCAACTCCAAAGCTCTAGCCTCATTAAGTTCAATAATAGCATTAACAAATTCTTCAGACATGTACATAACCCCATAGTAAGTAGGCGTTTCTCAGATATAAGAGTGTTTCTATTATATGGATAGGCTAGCCATATATGCATGGATGCTAGTAGGTGTACAGATAATGAATAGATTTGCACAAATCCACCATCGTATTGCAGAACAATGGAACATCCATGGTGATAGTTGGAAGAGCAAGAGAAATTTGAGAAAACATAGTATAGCATGCTTTCAATATGTGAAGGAATGCCATAGAGTTTTAGAAATGTTCTTAGGATCCGAACATAGCGACGTGTTATGTATTGTACCTATGGTATCTACTTTCTAAACACCATTATCCTCTCCTTAGGTATTCTAATGTATATATTGCTGTGTATAGATAGATTTAGCTTTTCAGCTTGGCTACTGACTATATCAGCTACCATTTCAATACCTTCTACATCTACTATAACCCTTGTCATAGCTCCCATAAATATCCTATCCTTGACAGTAGCTAGAAACACATTATCATCATGGGGTGTACTGGGTTTGACGTTATATAACTCTATACTTTCATATCTAATACCTATAACTACCTTATCGCCGATCTGGAATTCATCTATATTCTGAGAAATGAGATGCGTAGAACCTAGCCTTACGGATTTTCTATTGTATGCATCTACCCCTACAATACCTTCAACAAAGTTTGTTGACCCTATAAAATCCGCTATAAATAGCGTCCTCGGATTTCTATATACTTCATATGGTGAACCTATTTGCATAACTCTACCCAGATTCATAACAATGATTCTATCAGCTAAGGCCATAGCCTCCTCCTGATCGTGTGTAACATGGATTGTTGTTATCTTTAAGCCTCTCAGCAGGTTTCTTAACTCATGCCTTATCCTAGCTCTAATTTTTGCATCCAGATTACTTAGAGGCTCATCTAGAAGGAGCACCTTTGGCTCAACTACAAGTGCCCTTGCTAAGGCAACCCTCTGTTGCTGCCCACCTGAGAGCTGGTGAGGATATCTATCAAGAAGGTCGTCTATTCCCAATAATGAGGCTATCTCCTTAACTTTTCTTCTAGCATCGTTTAGTGGAACCTTCTTAACTTTGAGTCCATACATTATGTTCTCCATAACGTTCATATGTGGAAATAGTGCATAGCTCTGAAACATTAGGGAAACCCCCCTCTTGTGTGGAGGAAGTGGTGTGACATCCCTTCCATCTATCACTATACTTCCCTCATCCGGATCGTAGAGCCCTGCAATAATTCTTAGGAGCGTAGTCTTTCCACAGCCAGAAGGACCTAGGATAACGATGTACTCACCCCTCTCAACATCAAACGAGGCTCTATCTACAGCTACTATACTTCCGAACCTCTTACTTACATTCATAACTGAGAGTATGTACTGGACTATATCAGATCACCAAAGAGTTTAACTCTTCCTCTAAACAATAGTTTAAGTGACATGAAGAATGCTATGATGATAAGTATAAGAATTGTGCTCAATGCACACGCCTGACCCCAGTAGCCATGGTGTCCAAGACCTAGAATAAATGGTGCTGCAAGCCTCCAATCCGGCGTCTGTAGGAATATGACAGAGCTTACGGTCTTCATAGAGTTTATAAAACCATAGCCAAGCGATGCACCAAAGCTTATTATGCTTAGCGGTAGGTATATTCTGAACATCGTTCTAGCAACACCGGCACCTAAAACAATAGAGGATTCCTCTATAGCTGGATCTATCTGGAGTAGCTGTGACTTTATAGCCTGAAATCCTAAGGGTATGAACCTAGCAGCATTGTTAAACATGATGATGTTCGGAGTACCATATAGCCTTAATGGAGCTCTACCGAATGCCAGGAGGTATGATAGTCCAAATGTGGTACCTGGAATGGCTGTAGGTATTGTTGATAGTACCTCTAAAGCCTTATTAACAAAAATCCTCCGTGTAGCGGCAAGGTAGGCCGTGATAAAGCTTATAGCCACTATGAGTAGAGATGATGATATTGAGAGTAGTAGAGAGTTTGTTAGGGTTATTCTAGCTGCAAGGCTAACCTCCTCAATATGCCTTAAGGTAAATGAGTAGTCCACACCTATGGTCTTGATAAAGCCGCCGGTAAATATTAGAGCATAGAATGCATAGATTATGCCAGAGAAAAGAGATAGAAATAGATATGATAGGATTCTATTCCTTATAGAGTATCTTGTTGGTATGAATACGGCCTCCCTACTGATTGTAACATATCTACCCCTACCAATCAGCTTCCACTGCATAAAGAAGAGAGCAAGGGAAGGTATCAAGAGAACATATGCAACGGTAAGAGCTCCAATAAGGTCACCCCATCCAACAACAAGTGTATATGCAAGTGTAGCAAGCACTATAAAACGCCCCCCTATAAGGAGAGGGTTTCCAAAATCCGCAAACACCTCCATGGCAATGAGAAGTGTTGCTGAAAGTATTGCTGGTTTAAGTAGCTTCAACTTGATATCAAAGAACGTTCTTATGGATGAGGCTCCTAGAACCTGAGCAGCATATTCTAGAGATCTATCCATATTCTTAAGCGCACCATAGATTATGAGAAAGGCGCTGGGAAAGAAGGTTAGAACCTGGACTATGACCAGTCCCGGCAATCCGTATAGATCTAGAGTTACACCAAATCTATCCTCAAGAAACCTACTTATTACACCGTTCCTTCCAAAGAGCATAATGAAGGCAAGTCCGGAGACGAATGGAGGTGATATTAGCTGAAGTACAAGTGGATAGGTAAAGATTTTCTTAAACCTTGGCGGTATAGCCTCTAGACAAACTGCATAGAATAGCCCTACAGCAACTGTGAGAGGAGTAGATACTACTGTTATAAGAAAGGTATTGAGTAGAGCTTCGCGATAGAGTGCCTCTGCAAGGAATTTACCGTAGTAACCAATACCACCAGCAGTTAGCGAGTAGTATGCCCCGACAGCTATTGGATAGAGAATAAATATTACTAGAAAGGAAAACGAGATTAGAAGAAGTAAAAAAATCGTTGCAGTTTTAGAGTATGGATCATCCCTAATTGGATTTCCCAGGATACCTCTACCTATCTTAGCCCACCGCAGACTCCCATGTCTTTAGTATCGCATCTCTGTTCTCAGCTGCCCACCTCCATTTAAAATCTCTAACAATATTTATCTGTGAAAGAGGTACTGTACCAGGTGGTGGTACTACATCACCTCTTGTTGAAAGCCTCATAGAGAGGTCGGTGTGGAGCTGGCCTGCCTTTCTTCCTAGTACCCAGTTTACAAATACTTTAGCTGCCTCAAGATTTGGAGCACCCTTCACCACGGCTACCCCACCTATCTCCCAGCCTGTACCCTCAGCAGGATATACTATCTTCACCTTGTATCCAGCCATTAGAAGCTTTAGGATGTCATGGGCAAATGCTATACCTATTGGATACTCACCAGTTGCACACATTTGAGCAGGAGCCGCTCCAGCCTTTGGAACAGCACCAGCATTCTTCCAGATGGTGGAGGCTATACTCCATGCTCTATCCTCTGGATACAGTGATAGAAGAGTTGCTAGAACAGTGTATGCTGTTCCAGATGTTCTAGGGTCAGCTATAGCATACTGCCCCTTATATTCAGGTTTTGTGAGGTCCTCCCAACCACCTGGCTCGGGTAGCCCGAGTTTCGATAGTCTATCCGAATTGATACAGAATGCAATAGCACCTACATAGAATCCAAACCAGTAATTATCAGGATCATGATACTGTGAAGGAATATCTCTAGCATTAGGTGGGGGCTGATCCCACTTATATAGAAGCCCAGCCTTCTTCATACTTTCATGGTTTATCATAGGTCCCCCTAAAACCACGTCAGCCTGAATTTGACCAGTAGCAGCTTCAGCCTTCAACTTAGCCTCTATCTCACCAGCACTCATCCTAACATACTTAGCCTCTATACCGGTCTCCTCAGTAAACATCCTTAACAATCTATCCACCTCAAACTCATGGATAGCTGCATACACCACTATAGAACCCCTTACAGGTGCGGGCCTTAGTAGGTAAGGTATGATGAAGAGATATGAAGCTACCGCAATGATAGCAATAACGATAATGGCTAGCGATACCAGTAGTAGCCTTCTTTTCCCTATACTAGAAACCACTACTGACCACCATAGATCTACCTATTAAGCAGTTTAATAAACTTTTAATTGAATCTAAAAAGCCTAATCTGCTAAGAAATTCGACAATACTAAACTGAAGCTTTTAACACTATACAATACCAAATATAACGTATACCAATAAACAATCAATTAATAGATGAAATTCCTTACTATAGATATCCGGACTTACGCTAGGTAGGTGCTAGATCCTGCCCCCTAGCAAGACCTACATCAACAATCTCCAACCTTCTCTAATCTTAGATACCCAGTGATAACTCTAGTAATATTGGAATTAGATAGAATAAGGTTACCCGAATAGTATAGTACGTTGTACACAATTTATAAAACCAAGATTTCTGAGTAAATCGTTGGGGAAAGGCCTGCTGTGTAGATATATCCTCTTACCATCTCCATCCATGTTCCTCACCGTTCTCACTAGGGGTAGCCATCTACAGTTCTCAGCTATATCGTCTAAACATTGTGGACTGGCTATACTAACTAAAGAACTAAAGAATATTAGGTAGGGACTAGATATAATTCAAGAGTTTGTGTGAATGGTGGAGATTCGAATGGAGGTTGAAGTCTGTGCATTTGGACATATTACTAAAGAGTCTGAGAGGTTTAGAGGAATCTATAGACCATTTACAGGTGGACCACCATACTTTCTATCTATAGCATTGAGAAGGCTGGGTAGCAGCGTCTTTGTGATTACTAGGCTAGCTAGAGAGGATGCATATCTGCTGAAAGAGCTTTACGATCTTGGCATAGATGTGCTGGTACTCCCCAGTAGATACACAAGTTCATTTCATACAGAATATGGTAGAAGTTTCGATGAGAGAACCTTAAGTGTGTTAAGTGTTGCGGAACCTTTCCATGTTGAGGACCTAGAGCATTGTCCAAAACCCCGGTATATATATGTAGGTCCTCTAACAACAAAAGACTTCAACTTAGAATTTGTTAAAGAGGCTCGCAGAGTAGCACCGGTAGTATTGGATGTTCAAGGTTTTACACGTAAGGTTGTTGATAACAGGATTGAGTATGTTGATTGGGAATGGAAGATGGAGGGGATGAAGTATGTAGATATCTTCAAGGCTGATATCAAGGAGGCATCGATACTAACCGGCGCTGAAGATCCTCTTAGAGCTTCTGAAATACTGAGCTCTTGGGGTTCTAAAGAGGTGTTGATAACATCTAGCGAGGGGGTCTACTTGAGAGTCTATAATAAGATGCTCTTTGCACCCTTTAAGGTTGATAGTATTGGTGGAAGAGTCGGTAGGGGAGATACATGTTTAGCCTCCTATCTACACGCAAGGCTACGGGGTATGGGATATAAAGATGCTATAGTATTTGCAGCAGCAACAACATCGCTTAAGCTAAGAGAACAGGGACCGCTCAAAATAGGAGAAGATACAGTGTTTGAATATATTAGATCGAATTATTCAGATACAGATGTTAGATATCTCTAGCCGGAACCTATTTAATGGTAGGAGCTGGAAGTAGTATCAGGCACCCCCATGCAGTCTACCATGGTCTCTAGAATTCATATCGGGTTTGAGACCTCCCATTTTCTCCTCTACTGATCTAACCTTGGATTCCAGTGAGATTTCCTTATCAAACCTTACATCTATGGCTACATCTATCACAATTCTGTTGATGCCCAGATCCCTTAAATGTTTACAAACCTTATCCAGCATAGATGCAAGTTCGCTAAAATCCGCAACCTCTATACATGTACCAAATGGTGTTAGCATGTACCTCACCCTAAGCTCCTCTAAAACCTTTAGAACCTCAGCAACATACATACTGAGGCTAGTTGAAGACGTTCCAACTGGAATAACCCTAAGCTCAGCCAATACAGCCATGTCACCACCTAAGGTATACTTGGAGTCTATAGCTAGATAAGCTCTACCTCCCTTATAGCTAGCGATTTGAGGGTTGAAACATTAAAGCTTACAACCATAGAGCTGGCTGGGTATATCGAATGAGGAGTTGCCATGCCTCTTGTATATGGTATTGTTGCACAAATCTACGAAAAATTTGGCAGAGCTCTACAGACCTTTACAAACAGTGATAGGCTATTAAATCTAGAGATTCTTGGTACAAGCCCTAGAACAGCAATAGCTATAGGGGGGAAGAAGTAGTTTTTAGAGCGGGTAGCTACATGGCTGTAGCAGTTACTGTGGTGGATAAAGGGCTGCCTACAGCTGTGAAGGCTGTAGCAACAGGTGGAAAAAGGAGCCTCTTACTTCTTCGACCTGGGTTCGTCAAGAGACTGTACACGGGATACTATAAGATGCAATAATATACTGTATGTAGAAAGGTTAGTGCCAGATGTGAGATGGTGAAAGAGATTGGCTACCTAGATGCAGCAAAGTCTCACCTTCTTAAATAGAGGAGCTGGATTTTGGATTAGCTTTATTAACACAAGGGCTATAGATAAATGAATCAATGCATTTACAGCAGGGATCTCTACAGCTAAATCCTCAGCCAGTACGTAGATGATGTAGAATTCTATTGTTGCTATAGCCTCTATCTCTAGGATAAATGTTTAAAGGTGAGTGTTTATCTCTAGCCCGTTTCTCAGAGGGGTGGTAGTGACGATACTATGGCAAACCGAAATACCTAGACAGATCTATGCCAGACTCTACTGCAGCTGGAGGAGGGTTAGGCGCGAGGTTGAAATACTTAGGGATGTCTTCCGTAAATATGGTGCTAGGAGGCTGATCGAATTTGGCTGTGGTCTTGGTAGACACGGCTATCTGATGGCTAGAGAAGGTTTCGATGTACTACTTACAGATGTTGAGGACTGGAGATTTGGTGTAGCAAAGAAGCTTCCATTTGCAAAACTAGATATTCTAAACGATAGCAGTGAGGTGAACGGTGTATTTGATGGAGGATATGCAGTGAACTTTTTAATAATCTTCAGCTACAACGATATGGTGAAAGCGTTGAAAAACATTGGCAAGGTTATCGGTAGAGGTATTTTTGTAGCAGACTACAACTTTGAATTGTATAATGAACCACGCGAGGTAGAGGTACATATAGGTGGTAGAATCTATAGGGCTGTACTAGAGAGCGAGAATGTAACCCATATTGATGGAGGTGTTCTCTATGGCTATAGGATAAAGGTGGTTGACAGTATGGATAGAGTTGTGGGTGTTGAAGAAGCGTCATACCCAGTCTACAAAAAAGAGGTAGTACTTAGGGCTATTCAGGAAGCAGGCTTTAAGGTACTGGACATTATATGGGCTACCTGGGACCCTGTTAAATATATGTATAGACTAGCTAGAAGAGAGTCGGACAGCGCATTTATAGTAATGGCCAGGGTGTAGCGATACACCATCTATAGGCTATTGTAATCCCCGCTCTTCGACGATACCATAGTGTATATAAAATAGGATAATGTATTTTAGAGGATCTAAGACTTTAGTGTATACTCCTCAAAAACTTGTAGAGGCTAGCAGACATGGTGTGGAGAATGTATGAGAAGAGTACTCCAGCTCCCCCGGAGGATTTTGTTAGGGTTGAGTGGACATCGTTAAAGGAGTATATTGTAGAGGTCTTCTGCGCTCTAGGAGCTCCACGTAATGAGGCTGAGATTGCTGCTGATGTTCTTGTTACAGCTGATCTCATGGGTATTGAGAGCCATGGTGTACAGAGGCTTAGGAGGTACACCACGGGTATTAGAATCGGCTCTGTAAAGCCTAGAGCTGTAATCAGCATTATTAGGGAAACCCCTACGGTAGCGCTAATTGATGGAGGTGCTAGTCTAGGGCAGGTCGTTGCCTATAGGGCTATGGAGATAGCTATTGAAAAAGCTGAGAACTCTGGTGTGGCTGTTGTTGGTGTTAGGAATAGCCACCACTTTGGTATTGCAGGGTACTATGCTCTACAGGCCGTTAAGAGGAATATGATTGGTATTGTAGCAACAAACTCCGAGGCGCTGGTATCGTATACGCATACCGTTGGTAGGAACATGGGTACAAATCCCATAGCAATCGGGTTTCCCACAAAGATACCACCACCAATACTGTTTGATGCCTCTACAAGTATTGTTCCAATAGGCAAGATAGAGCTATACGCAAAGCAAGGTAGGAGAATACCGCTTGGCTGGGCCCTCTCATCAGAGGGTAGCCCTACGGATGACCCAAACGACGTTCTAGAAAAGAAGGGATCACTACTACCGCTAGGCGGCTTTGGCGAGGAGTTCGGTGGCCATAAGGGCTCTGGGCTAGCCTTAGCTATAGATATACTCTGTGGTGTACTAACAGGTGCAAACTATGGCACCCTAGTTAAACATACAACAGCAAGAGAACCAGCAAATGTTGGACACTTCATGATAGTAATAGACATTAACAGAATATTACCTACAGACCTCTTCCTAGATAGAATAGAAGAATATCGAAGGTACATCAAGAACCTCAAAAAGATCTCCAAAGACTCGGAGATCTGGCTACCTGGAGAAAAAGCATGGTTAACAATGGAAACGAGAAAGAGAATTGGAATACCAGTGCACAAAAACATACTTAAAGAGATAAAGGAGGAGGGAGAAAGGCTAGGAGTAGAATTTAGGATAAACATACTCAAAGAAACAGCATAGAAAACCGGCATAGACATCCTACCATCTTAATCCCGCTACACATCTTAACCATGAGGTGTAGCTTTTCACAACTAACACATAGCTCTGCTCGACCCCCTCCACCCCAGAGAACTAGACCGCCTAGGAATTCTAGCCTCCAGCATGCTTCCCTGTTTTCCTGTGATAGTACCTTTTCTTCCTTGAATTACTTCCACATACCTTCTAACCAAATCCTCTTCTCCAACTACGTGCTCTTTTATATGCAGCTAGGTACCAACACAAAAGACTATTCTGTTTGCAACAACATCTCCTATTCATCCAATAATTATCTTTGTACTCTTTAAACACCTTTCAGCTCTGCTCCTTGTATATCTCGATGTTCCATACCTAGATACCTTGGAAGAGAATAGTTGGTTATTGTTCGTTATACTCTATGCTATTTCTATTAGCTCCTCTGGTTTTATGAATCTCTTATACCACTTTTCAAAGGTTTGTCTATCGGTTATGTGTAGCTCTATTGGATACCCTCTATATCTAGTCTTGATGTGTGTTTTTAGAGTATCGATGTCTACTCCTCCTAGGCTTTCGAGAACTACCAGTATATCTATATCGCTTGCATATGTATATCTACCCCTAGCTACTGAACCGAAGAGGTAAATCTTTGCAACCGGCACATCTCTCTCAATATCTTCCTTAATGGATAGCAGTACGTTCTGTAGATTTCTGAAGAGCTTCTCCAACTCCCTAGAGTACTCTATGTATATTTCAAATCCCTTCGACAATTTTCTGAAACACCTCTACCACAAATCTATAGAGTGCTCGAACCTCTATCTCGGTGTATCTACGTGGAAGATATCTAGCACCTATATATGCATCCTCCAGCTTTGTCAACATTATTAAAAGGTCCTCTCTTTCAAGCAGAACTCTGACGCTCGGCTCCACCCTGGATAGAAAATCGATAAGCCTAGTTAGGGAGTGTGACCTAGGATAGGCACCTGTCTTAACCAGAAGCTTGTATTTAAGAAGAAGCTGGCAGTACTGCTCTAGGCTAAATGCAGCTAAATCAAAAAATCCTTTCTCCATCAAATACCTGCTATTCTCTAGAAACATATATGCCCGCTCCCGTAAAACCTCAGCCTCCTCGAAGGACAAACCAAGCACCCCAAATCCATATATACCTGTAGAGGCTAACCTCCACCACGTATTTTAGGTACGAATCTTCCACCTCAATGGTATCCAAATCTCTTCTCTAATCAGGTATACGCTAGAGCGTCAAAGCTTATAAATCTTTCATCCCCACTCCCTGGGCAGGACCTTCACATTGTCGTCATTTAAAACCTCTTTACAGGACCCGACTTTCGTATCAGTTGGTATATACAGTTTCCACCACCCTGGTTCGGATGTTCCATTGGAATAGGCTTCCCAGTACAAGGAGGAGCGTATTTTAGAAATATTCCTCTCGCTAACCTCTACAACTTTAATCTCATATTCTGAGAAACTGTATCCAATTCCTTCAAATTTCTATTGAGATAGAGTAGGGTGATCCGTATATAGTGTGCCAATCTTTTTGCTATCTTACTGGTACGAATACCGCCTCTTCTGATGGTTTGTATCTATATACTCCTTTAGATCTTATGAATCTCTGCACCGCTATTCCAAGTGCTGGTAGTGCTGCTACAGCCCCTCCTAAGAGACCGTAGATAAAAGTTCCTGTTACAATTCCCGTTATTATACCCCCTATCGCTGCTGCTATGATAGTTGTGGCCACTCCTCCAACTAGACCTACTACTCTCGACTTTGAGCTTATTGGGTATTCGAGGTGCAGTACCGTTCCATCTGATGCATCTACTATTGATGTATATGTATTGCCTCTATATCTATACTTTACTAGCCAGAATGGATAGTGTGCTACTCCGATATACTTTGAGCTATCTACCAAGTTATAGTTGTTTCCACATGCTGTCACAGCTTCTGAAATCACCTTGTTTATATAGGGCTCTTTAACAATTCTGAATACCGTCTCTGGATCGAGGGATGGCTGTAAATACATCCCTTCTCTAACTATAGTCGGCTTAAAGAATCTCCTACCTCTTGCTGGAAAGCTGTAGCCTACCGGTATCTTTATTGGCATGTCCTGTGCTGCTGGTGTTACTATGTATGCTGCCTCCTCACCCCCGTGGATATCTATCTCCACCTTGCTATCCCCAACCTCCTCTTTTCCACCACCACATATAGCCTTTACATTTACTTCATATATGTATAGAGGTATGAGGTACTGATACGCTGATTCAAACTCTGTAGCTGTTTCAAAGTCCTCAGCTATCCCAACCTGCATTAGTGCAAACTCCTTTACCAGTCTGTAGGCAGAGTTCTTATCATACGATACCATAAATAGGTAGTGGTCTATCCTCACCCCCGGATTATCTATTCTAAAGGTTGTTCCACAGTATGGACATGTAGCATACCTAAATGTCTTAGGGGCATCGAACTCAGCTCTACAGAAAGAACATGTAAACCTGATTCTATCTCCATCCAATCAGAGCCGCCTCCATTTAACTAAGTAGCCTAGAATACCGTTTAGATTTTACGGATCCTACTAAAACACCGGAGCTAAATATGCTTGATTTAACTGGCATTAATGCTTTTCTCATACAGTACCACGAGGCTATAGAGCCTATCGCTATAAGCCCAATGCCTATCCAAATACCGATAGCTGCTACCCCTAAGCCACCTAAAACTCCAGAGGCTATAGCTGCTAGGGATCCCCATGCAACCCTTTCCAATCTCTTCATCGGCCTCTCTAACACTATAGCTTCCCCATCCCATCCACATAGGATGGATCTATACATGTCGTTTCCATATCTATATACCGCTATATACATTGGCAGGAGTATTGGTTTAGAAGACACCATCTTTACGTTTATAGGTGTTATCCTCTTCCATATAACCGTAGAGCCGACAACATTTTCACCACGCATCCTCACTCTATTTTCTGCCTCTCTCCTTATAACATTTTCAACCATCTCCCTCATACTATCCAGGTGTGTATCTAGTGCTATATCCATGGCCGTCTTCCTATCTATTTCTATAGATAGAATGCTACTCCACACATTCCTATCAAGCTCTACCTTACCTATAGGAACCGCCTCTACCCTACTCGCCATATATCTGTTTGCCAACGCCTTTACCGACACAACATCGGAGCCTCTTCTAGCTACTACAGGTACTGTACCGCTATACGGACCATAGACGCCCCTTACATAGATATTGTGGGTATCTATCCAGCACCTCTCACTATCCTTCTCCCTCCTACATTTTCTTACACGTACAGCCACTCTACCACTGTAGTTGGCTTCAGCAGACACATCAACGAAATAGAATGGGATTGCAACAACAGCTGCTTTAGATAGGTTGCTCTGTCTAAACACCTCGCCAAGCCCTTTCTTTGTTGCAAAATCTGCCAGTCTCTTTAAAGCCTGCCCCTCCTCTATAGGCTTGACTACCAGCACCTCTTCTTTTAAATCCTCTCTAACCCAGTTTAGGAATCCACAATAGCTACACACAATAGCTATGGTCTCTGGAGAAACGTCTAGAGGAGCACCACAGTTACTACACCGATATTCCTCGGCCATCTAAATGACCTAGCCAAGCTTATTGCCACAGATAGGACAGAAGTTTGCCTCTACAGGAGCTATATGTCCATTGGAGCACCACTTAACCTGTTTACCACAGTAGGGACAGAATCTAGCATTTGCTGGTACGGGTGTCTGTCCACAGTATGGGCACCTGGCAACATACTGCTGCGGAGCTGCAGCTGCTGCTACACCACCTACCCCTGCCTGCGGTGGCTGTTGCTGTGCCTGTGGTGGAGGTGGCTGGAGTGCCCATGGAATTGCGACAACCCCGGCTCCTATTGCTGCTCCACCAGCCTGGGTCTTCTCTATAGCTTCTGCAAACTTTCTAGCCGTCTCCTGCTGAACTAGATATGCTGCTGATGTACCTTGTAGTAGCCAGAACATTCTCTCCCTATACTCCGGTGGCACATCTATACCCTCAAACTGCAGATCTTCAAGCATAAGCCCGATTTCATCAAATGCCTTTCTAAGAATCATTAAAGCCCTCTTGCCCGCCTCTTCAACCCTCATATATAGGTCTCTTATGCTCGATCCGCTTATGAATGACATGAGCTTTGTTAGGAAGTAGCTCCTGATATAGTTGTCCAGCTCCTCCCTTGTATACCTATCATCAGGTCCGACAACCTTGTTTACAAATAGAACCGGATCTGCAACCCTATAGTAGTACACGCCGTGGAATAGCACTGGTATAAGTTCTACAGTTTGGCTTCTACCACCAAACTTCCCCTGCATCCTATTTATATTGACGAAAATCACTATAGCTCTAAAGATGCTCTCTCCATACACCCCCTCTACAAGCCCTTGAAGAAATGGAACGTTCTGTGTATCAAGAACGTGCCTACCAGGGCTAAGCATACCATATACTTTTCCATCCCTATAGAATATAGCCCTCTCCCACTCCTTTACAACTACCGTTGACCCCCATGGAATAACCTCCTCAGGATACCTCCAAACAATATCATTTGGAGTCGCATCCCTCCATTCAATCAACTTTGGCTGAAAACCGCTTACCTTGCTACCAGCCTTGCCCAAGACCTTCCCAACTATATTTGAAACCAAGATACGCACCCTCTGATATCATAGAATTAACTTGTTAATAAGTTTTGTATATAGACACCTCTCTATGTCCAACCCCTAATAATTTTCTCCCTCTCTAAAAGCCGGCTCCTCAAATCATCCAAAAGCTTTAGCAGATCTGGAACCCTATCCCTTACCGGGTTTCTCAACAGAGTCTCTCTTTTAATATTCATCACAAAATCTCTTATCTTCTCGACATCGTCAACCAGACCTGCATCCACCTCCCTAATTCTACCGAGATCCTCCTCTTGTATCTTAATAATATTGAAGTGCGGTGCATAGCCGTGCTCAGCCCATCTAATCCTATCTGCTACAGCCCTCAAATCCCTCAAAACACTGTCGTAGAGCTCAGCTGCCTTAAAGTCGTATTCAGCTAGATTTGCTATAGCCTCCTCTAGATCTCTAATAGCTCCACTTAATATCCCAACAATATATTCTCTTACAAGCCTATCATCCTCTCTTATATACTCCTTCCTTCTATACCCATGAAAACCGGGTAGAATATTGAGAAGTTTTTCAAGCGCCGTCTCACGTCTAACCATATAGACTGCACCATGTGGATATTCTCCTATTATAGAGTTTAAAAGTGGCTATGAAATAGCTGCAGACTACCTTACGGTGTATATAACTATCGACCCTAGTCCTACGATAAAGATCGATATACCTAGGACAACGCTACCTGTGACTGTCGATGTCAAAACAGCTACTGCTATATCTATAAGGATTAGGCTCCAAATAAAATAGAACTTCCTTTCCCCCTTACTACTCTCAGTAAGCCCTCTATACAGTAGGAGGAGACCAATAAAGACAACATTTATAGCCATAAGTATAGAGGGATTTACAGCACTATAGTATAGAAGCACTACATCGATACCAATCAAAATCAGTATAACACCAGCTAACACTGTACCAAAATGCCTCATAAGTATAGACATGATAATACACCTCTATAGGAATTTTACAGACCAATGTATAAAACCTTTGCAGAAAACATCACCGATACCCCTACCCTATAGGGTGATGCCAAGAGGCTTTCACTCTCTAAAGGTTTTTAAACTTTATTTGGTAGCTTGCTGCTAAGGTGGGTCTATGGCTATAGAAGATCTATACGAGAGTATTAGGGAGAGGATTACAAGATTTCTGGAAGAGGTAGAGGAGCCCGTCTCCGCTGAAGATATAGCTAGAACCTTTGAACTCGAGGTCTCTGATGTATATATCCATCTAGAGCATATAGCTAAGAGTATTAGAAGAGAAAGCGGTAACAAAAAGATCCTTCTAATGATACCACCGAGGTGTAGAAAATGCGGCTATATATTTAAGGATCTTGAAAAGCCTAAGAAACCATCCAGATGCCCTAAATGTAAAAGTGAACGGATAGAGCCACCGAGATTCACAGTAAAATCTCCCGAATCCAAATCAAGATAGCATTACTCAGCTGTAACAGTTGCTACCATTCAACAAACATCTATGTAAACCGATCCCACCAGCTAAGGGATGTAGAAAGGCGATATAGAGAAGTCTAAGACTGGAAAGCCGGATAAACTACATAGAATAGAGATCTGCTACATACTATTCGATTTTCTAAATTTTCTCAACAGCAAAAATCATTAAGAACTTCTATTCAACAGAAATAGTTATAGAGAATAGAAACACAGTATAGCGCTGTAAAAGGACCGGGATAACACATCAATACGACAACCATAGCATACGGTACAAATATAAAAGTTCCTAGAAAACACGATCTTCTAATAATGGTATACCTTACTAAACTAAGGTTGGTAGAAGCACATTTTTAGCTATATATCCACGAGACACTAGATAAGGTCTTCCCAACCAAACCCTTGCAATATACTTAGACTCTCTCCGCCTTGTGCAATTGTTTCGTTTTTCATATCTGTTCATTGATTGATATTGATGGAAACGCCTATAAACACCTTGTACAGCGATATGTGTGGAGGTAGCTGGATGAGGGGTTCGGGAGCCGCTGAGATGCTCTAGATGAAGGCTCTCCCCGAGATACCCAAGATGTGGATGTCTAGGGGTCGCCCTAAACACCTCCAAGGGCGATGCAGATCCAAGACCAATGCAGAGGAAAAGAGATGAGGCGATGAAGCCAACCAATATAAACCTATACAAGAGCTGACCCCTTACCACAACCGCTATTAGTATACAATCCTTTGAAACCCTCTAATCTCTACATATCCACTTACTTTCCCAACTCCTAGATATACTTCAAGAGCATCTCTATCTATTATAAATGTTATTCCCCACACCATCTCCTAGGTTAGATAAGTAAGTATGTTTTAATTTAAAATATATAGCTAGGCTAGCCTAAGACAATCCTATCAAGACTTACGCAGAGCAATGTAGAGTTAACCGATGCACCTAGAAATATTGTTCAAATAGTGAAAGCACTTCAGAAATTCAAAAGAGAAAAGAACGTCTAGCCTCAGTACCTAGAAAATCAAAAGAACCGTCAAGAGCTTGGATTAATAGATACCTAAAGATTTCTGTCAAAGTCCTAGGAAAATCGCTATGCTTGATTTTGATGATACACTAGTTAAGCTACCAGTTAATTGAGTTAAAGTAAGGGGAATCCTAGTTAGAGTATTAGAGTAGGTTTAACAAGTAGCTCTACGTTGCTAATAGCTTTGAGCTCGTGTTGTTCATTAACAGCTTCTGAAAACCTTTGATATAAATCGGTATCTGTACTCCAGTATCTAGAGAAAGCTCTATCTATGGATTCCCAATAGAAGACCTACGCTTTTAGAGGAACTTAGGAAATACACAAGATTTTGCATAACTACAAAACAAACTGTAGATGTAGCTAGTAGTCTCTTGAAGAAACTCGGTTTAAAGGACTTTATAGACTTTGTTGTTAGTAGAGATGGTGATTTCGGTCCTATGAAGAGATCCCTATACAGTAGATGTGTGGAGCTTTATAAAGGAAGTGAAGCACCTGTTATCGATGACGGTATCGAGTACCTTGTTGAAGCCTATAGATTAGGGTATACACCTATGCATGATACATCGAATTCCTACTCGATAGCCAAAAGCTATAGACTTGTATACCATCTGGAGAAATAAACGAACTTCTATCCCTTGCTATATCTACTATGAAGAAAAAGGCGGTACCAAGACATTAATTCGGTACTGAGGAAATCACTTGTATTTACAAGCTGCTGCACTAAATCTACATCTACACTACCGGCAGCTTCTCCTCCAGAATTAGTAGGTTTTAGTTATAAACCTTTTAGAGAGCTACAGTAAATTAGGCATAAGTTGATAGTAGGTACAGTAACCGGTTGTATAGGATAATAATGTAGTACTAAGGTTTTTAGGATAGTGTTTGGCGGTAGACATGAATAGGATTAGACTTAAATTCGCTAGTCTTGAGATAGAGTTTGCGGATATAGACCATGCCATAAAAAGAGTTGAACAGTGGGCTGAAAAAACACCTACTCTATTTAGGTTGTTTTTCAGTGTCCCGAGGGATGGTAAAACATATTGATCAGCTAATCGTACTCAAAGATATACCGAGCATTGTCAGAAAATGGAGAGAACATCTAGTTAAAGCCATTGAAGACCAGACCACCTCTGGCTAAACGACGTACCAGAGAAAGTAATTAGCGAGCTTATAGCTAAGAACCTCGTACCCTACAATATGTATGATAGGGATCCCTCTTCTGGATAGACACTCCACCCCCTAAGAAAGATCCTGAACTAGGCATCGGAAAGCACATCGCTTGACAAGCACCACTACACAAAGAAGCTGTGAAAAACTCCTAAGATATACAGTAAATAGAGCTCATAAACATCGTTATACTTAAATATACAGCTTTAACGTTATACTGATTTACCCTCATAACCAATATATTAAGCATCCCACGAAAAAACACTATAATAAGTCCTAAAGTGATCGACTTAAACCATACGACAATAATCGAATAACAAGATACCTATGGAAACAAAGGGTGTACTATACTCGAGCTACTAATCGGATCAATATGATCGAGAAATGTAACCGAAATTTTTCTCTTTTACAGTATTTTAGCTAAAATGGAATAGAAATTCTGTGTACATACGATCTGATTATACCTAAATATATCTGTATCTGTAGATGAGTAAATAACTTAGATATTGAAATAATTTAGTTGCAGAGATAACTAGATACATCAAGTACTTAAATTTAGGTGGTGATAATGTTAGCAAGAGACGATATCATAACCGTCTTCAGCTTTAACTCAAGGCTTAGCTATCGGATAATCCCTACTTCAAGTAGGGGGAGAGAATGCTGAGCTCCTGCAACTCCCTCTATCTCACTACGTCTGACATGCTCTACGGGACTAGGTCCTCACCTAGTAAAAGTGTCTTTATTGCATGGAGAAGATTATCGCGTAGAACAATCCTATTATCTAGATATCTTGGTATAGATACCATTTTCATACATGATTCACCCCCATATCTAAGGGCATTCTTAAGTACGCTAAACATAGTTAGGAGAGGAAGATATAATTCAATTCTAGCACAACTTCCACAGGGACCTCTTCTAGCTTCACTAGCTCTCCTTAAAAAGCTCTACAAATTCAAACTCTTTGTCGATGTCCATACAGGTTTTCTCGTCTATGACAACTTTAAAGGATACATACTCAATAGACCCTTCTACACTATGTTAAGTTACTGCAATAATATAATTCTACACAACCATACCATATATGAAGAGGTTGTTCCTCCAAGGTTAAGAGAAAGATGTATCGTTGTCTACGATCCATGGTTTCTACTGGAAGATTTTAAGAAATACTGTCCATCAGTATGTGAAGAGCATGAATATGTAGTCTTTCCTGCGTCCTTCGCCCCAGATGAACCAATAGATGAAGTGTTAAGTGTTCTATCGAGAATGAAGAAGATAAAGGTATATGTTACTGGCAATGCGAACAAGCATAGAGATATCGTGATGAAGTATAAATCCAGTAACATTATTTTCACAGGTTATATACCTGATGAAGAGTATTATCGGTTGCTATGCTGTGCTAAAGCCATTGTTGCAGGCACTAAGAGAGAGTACACAGCTTTAATGAGTGCATGGGAGGCATTGGCCTTTAATAAACCCCTTGCATTATCGTATACAAAAACATTGTATAGAATATTTGCTGGCTATGCCTACTTCTACAATCTAAGGAACAGTAAAAGCGTAGAGGATGCTATTATCAATGCTATAAGCTCTTCACAACCTGCAAAAGAAATTTATACAAAGCTAAAAAACGAAACAATACAGCAACTTAATCAGCTTAAAAAATACCTACACACCACATAATGGTCTTGAAAATCCTAGAGATTTCTTAAGCTTTATAATAAGAGACGCGCCAAAGATGCGGTTTACCCCATATTTTCTCAGTCATTAAATTCTTTAAAATGTTATCATCTTCAACCCCTAAAACTAACCACTGCTAAGAATACAATAATGATCAATAAGCATTTTTAGAATTCCTTAAAGAAACCTTCAAATAATACAGCTTGTAGTCTAATCATATTATATTGCATCATTTTGAAGAATTGAATTTAAGGTTTCGATATTAAACTTACCTAGTTCAGTAAAGTTATGTATCGAGCTTCTATTAATCATTGATAAAACTAAAACAATTCACAATATAGATTCAAGACCGTTATTAATTTCATTAAAAGAAAGTCCTCACCTTTGATTTAGTTTTTATCCCTTAGTCGCATACCAAGAGGCTATTGATTACAAGTTTATACGTGGCACCTTAGTACTTCTATTTCTTCTCTAACAACATCGTTCAACGTACAGATCCTCGGCTCCTCTACCTTAACCTTCTTCATTTCGAATACCTCTAGAGTTTTTTGAGCCAATGCCTCAATATCTCCTTCGTCAACTAGGTACAGTCCGCTGATATCTCCATAGTTTAGAGTCAGTGCTGGTATTCTATATCCGACAACAGGTGTACCCATAATTAAGGCCTCTGCAACGCTATAGGGATGTGCGTCTACGTGGCTTGGATATATAGAGACTTTAGCATTCCCCTTTAACTTAATGGCTTCAGCTTTAGGCAGGAAACCTGCTATAACTACATTATCCTTAAGACCTAGATGTTTAATAAGCTTGTTAATTATTGTTAGAGCTCTCTTGGTCGCATAACCTGTTATTATGAGCTTGAAGTTTGTTAAACTCTTCTTAATGTAACTAGTAGCCAGTAGAGCCTCAACTACACCCTTCAATATACTTAAACGAGCTGAATATACTGCATAGAGATCCTTCTTGGCTTCAGCATTATACGATTTCTTACCTCTGAAACTTCTCAAAAATGCTATTTCATCTTCATCAAAACCTATACCACATTTCAAAGATACCATATTGCCTAGCGTAAAACCCATATCAATTTCTATTGATTTTGAAACTGCTAATACAACATCAAAGCTATTGAGAATATTTAAAAGAGTTTTTATATAGGGTCTTTCAGTAATATTATCAATTTCTTTCCTGAGAAATCGAAGGACATATCCAATACCATCCCCCCACCTCCTAACCATATCTATATAGAGCATGTACGCATCTTCGATCTTTTTCCTTCTTATAGAATTACCATAGAATGGAGGAAGCTGAAGCACGAGAACCTTCCTAACATTTAAGATATTAGAGATGTCCGAAGCCGCCTTAATACAATCTATTGTTTCATGATGTCCAATCACAACATCTACATCCTTAGCGCTCACCTTATCATACACTACCTCGATAGGTGATATAAGTTCATGTAATCTACTTAACAAAGAACGTTTGAACCTAGTTCTTAGATAAGCATAGCCAATTGGCCGGCACCTAGATTGTAATGCAGACAAATAGGTAGACCTATCTTCATGAATTCCTAATAATATAGAGTAACATTCAATGTTATAAAGACCTCTATACTGAAGAACTTTGAAAGCCCTATAGGAACCTCCACTTCTTTGGGAAATATCTACAATCTCAAGCGTCTTCATGTACAACCCCTTTGATTAGCATATAAACATGATGGCTATATATAAACATTTTCATCTACATATGTGCATTGCAAGGCATACCACAGTTTCGATCTAAATGATCAATAACTTTTATAATTTTAAAGAAAATCTATTACTGTCAACTAGTACAGGTTCACATTTATCATTGGAATAGTTCATCTTCACAATACAAAACGATAACCCTAGGAAATCTGGCGTAGAGATAGATTCATCTGAGGTGCTCTCTCCACGGAATAGCGGATGTATAGTGGAACATAATAGTAGCAGAAGCAATGGCTAGGAGGACTACCCATGGTAACTCATATTTTTAAGAGTATGCAGAATTTTTACGTAAAATCAGATATATATGGATTCGAATGTAGTAAATGTAGTAATACAGTAGAGTTGTAGGACCTTGGTAAGCTATTAATAGACAAGGAACTTCGGAGCTGCTATTTGAGTAGAGCAATAGGAAAAGTTCATAGTCTGACATTAGGAGAATTCATAGTTACATTATTAATGTTGACGAAAACAAAGGTATGGATGGTAATACAGAGAACGCTGTTAATTTACATGTCCAGCTAGATTTAACAAAAATAGAAGAAATAGCATATACAAATATTTTTAGTTTAAGCGGTATCTTAAACGTTGTATGGGCTAATGTTCTACATTATGGTATATAGAAACTCTAGCATAGGTTCAGTTATTAAAAACCTATGATAAAATTCCAGCTCTTAACTAAGTCACACGTACCAAATACCAGTTGTATAAATATGGGTGTTACTACATAGTTTAAAAAGATTATAGAACAGCTAGAACATTAACTACGATGTTAAATCCCGATTATTGTAATGGACTGAGCACTGGTTAGGGTTGAAGATATATGAGTACCCCACTATAATTATTACATACAATTCGAGCTCAGCAGATTTGTTTAAATATTCAATTCTGTAGTGAATCAGATCAGTAGAACTAATGTTGTAGATAATAATTCACAAAATAAGGAATTCATTAAAAGGTTGTACAATAATGTTAACAAATGTGTATCTATTTATAGAGATAGAGCTTTAGCTCAGGAATAGCCCCTACACTAGAAAATAGGTATTGGCTATGCTGCCAGCCATTTTAAACAGAGATAGGTTCTATTACTAGATGACGATACAGTAATACTAGATAATGCTATAGATAAAGCATTACAAATATATGAAAGAGTACCGAACACATCAAAGAGCAAGATAGGATTGATATGACTCTCCTCTGTTGACGGAGATCGTAGTCTCCAAGAGGTTATATATGGTGATTTTGCAGGGTCTATGGTTAAAGGTGAGTTTGCTGCAAAAAGTTGTTGTAGAGATAACTTCTTTCCAGATCAAGCCAATTTTGATTTCTATGCTAGGGTCAGGGAGCTAGGGTATTCAACACTATTAATAAAATGTAAGCCTATAGATTACAAGCTTGGAAGTTCACAATGGGTTCCAGTGATATCCGATATCACAGGCAGCACTGTCCCTTACGAATCTCCCTGACATTGCTACTACATAGCAAGAGACTCGACAATACTTTTAAAGGAGAGGAGAACGGATTTCTACTTTTATGTTGGTCAACTTATTGTATGGGTACAAAAATTTTATTTAAAGAAGGGGTTTTTATAAAACGGTTAAGCCCCTAGGTCTAGGGATATTTCATGCATTGCTTGATTGAGAAGGTTTTTAAATTCTAATTATATTTAAGTAGATAATAAGAATAGGTGACTGGCATAATGCTACCTAAAGTTTCTATTATTTGGCTTAACTATAACTCAAATAAGATAATAGATATTGTTTTAGAATCTCTTGAGGGAGTAGCAGATCTTGATTATCCTAACAATAGATATGAGCTTATAGTTGTAGATAACGGCTCTAGTGATGGAAGTTTTGAAACCATAAGTAACTTTCTCGAAGAAAGAACAGGACTTAAGAAGAAGGTTATTAGATTAGATAGAAACCTAGGATTCACAGGAGGTTGTAATGTTGGTTTTAGAGCTCGAGATCCAGAATCTAAATACGTTATGTTGTTGAATAATGATGCAATACCATTTAAAAATAGTATTAACGCCCTAGTTGAATGTGCAGAGCAAATAGATGGTGTAGGGGCTGCACAGGGGGTAATACTAGACCTTGACACCAAAAAAGTGGATACCGCAGGTGGCATTCTTACAGAATTGCTTATCGGTGGACAGCTTTATCAAGGTAGAGACGTTGGCGATGTTAGAAATAGGATTTTTTATGTAACATATGCTGATGGAGCTTATGCTCTTCTTAAGGTAAACGCTGTAAAGAGAATCACAGGATTTAGAGACAGATTATTCTATGATAAGATGTTTGCTTACTTCGATGATTGTATATTAGGGTTGCAGCTTTGGAATGCTGGATTCAAAGTTATGAGCTGTCCTATTCCTGTAGCATATCATAGAAGATCTTCTACTTTTGGCAGGGTTTCCCCCATGAAACTTTACTATACTACCAGGGGATTTTATGCCACAAATGAGGTGTGTAATAGTAGATTCAAGTACTTTATACGAAAACAACATTTTGTATACACAATTCTTGGTAGAGCAATTCTAGGTTTATCTATCTCAAGTTTATCTAAAGTCGCTAGAAAACAACCTTATCCATTTAAGGAATTGATATGGGCTGTCTATAAGGGTTACGTACATGGTATCAAAATGGGTAGAGCTATAGTTAACGAGATGGGAAAACCCATAGACATCTACAAAGCTCCATTGTTAAACCTTTCTACGCAAATCGTCTTGCCCTATATCCTAGGTGTAGGATCTATTGTAGCTAAGAGAATTTTCGTCGAAATTGTAACCAGGGAATTCGAAAAACATATCTCTAGCTACATTGTAGAATAAAACGATTTTATTTCTTATTGTCTCTTTAATATACAATATTTAACAGAGTTTGCATTATTCTATGAAAAAGATTGACCCATTACCTTAGATGTATTGCATATCAAGTTGTAATGGTAACTGTGTAGATTTTACTAAGTTCAACATAAGTTATTCTTTAGATGGATATATTTAGCACCTGTTCTAGCTTCTACAATTTCATCTAGCTAAAGTTCTAGATTACCCTATAGAGACCATCTGTTGCATTCTATAAATGGTTTTGGCTACGTAATAGCGATGAATTATTAAAAATTTATATAACCTAAGTAAATAGTGATCAAGTATAACTAAAAGAACAGGGATCGTTGTAATGAAGGGCTTAGTTCTTGCAGCAGGCGAAGGATCTAGACTAAGACCCCTTACATTTTCTAGACCTAAACACCTCATACCTTTGCTCGGCAAACCTATGATTCAGTACCCTATAGAAGATCTTATATCAGTGGGTATCCAGGATATAGGTTTAGTCATAGGTTACTTCGGCGATATGATTAAAGAAGCTTTAGGCGATGGTTCGAAATTCAACATTCGAATAACATACATTGTTCAAGAGAAGAGGCTTGGTATTGCACATGCGATTTATAGAGGTATTGAAGAAAATTTTCTCGATCGGGAGTTCATAGTGTATCTAGGAGATAACATTCTGAGTAATGGAATAGCAGAATATGTTACGCTATGGTATGAAGAAGGTAGTGATGTCCATATTCTTCTAGCTAAGGTTAAAGATCCACGCTATTTTGGTGTAGCTATCTTAAGAGACAACAAAGTTGTTAAACTTGTGGAGAAGCCTAAGGAGCCTATATCAGATATGGCTGTTGTAGGTGTCTACATGTTTAGAGATCCAGACCTTGTTGAAAAGGCTTTTAAGACCTTGAAACCTTCTTGGCGTGGAGAGTATGAGATAACAGGGCTCATTCAGTGGTTCATAGATAGAGGATACAAGGTTACATACTCTACAGCCTCTGGATGGTGGAAAGATGTTGGCACATATGAAGGTCTTCTCGATGCCATATACTTACTATTAGACAGGATTGAACCTAGAACTAAAGGTGAAATTGAGGGTGAAATAAAAGGTAGAGTTATTGTTGACGAAAATGCTATCGTAAAAGGTGTGGTCTATGGCCCGGCTTATATAGGGAATAACGTAGTTATAGAGAAGAATGCTGTAGTTGAACACTACACAACCATAGAACAAGCTACCAAGATTGTCTCCGGTTCTATAATGAGATCTCTAGTGATGGACTTTAGCGAAATAAACATCAACAAGGCTAGACTTATAAATAGTGTTGTTGGTAGTTATAGTCACATTACATGCTCAAAGGAAATCCATGGGGATATAAAGCTGGCGATTTCAGACTATAGTAAAGTATATTTATGAGAGAAATAGTATAGTATGGTGTTTGCATGCATATATTTATAACGGGAGGTGCCGGTTATATAGGTTCTGTTCTAGTCAAAGAGCTACTACAAAGAGGCTATGAACTCACAGTATTAGACTTAATGCTATTCGGAAATAAAGGATTTTTAGACCTTATTGGCGAAAAAGGTCTGAAGATAGTTGAAGCTGATGTTAGAACCTATAGTCCTGATCTAGTAGTAGGATACGATGCTATTATTGATTTAGCTGCTATTTCCCAACCTGATCCACTAGGTAGGATTGATACAAGAATGTTTTACGAAATAAACTACCTAGCTCCATTGAGAACTGCTAAGATAGCTACAAAGAAAGGTGTTAAGAGGTATATTTTTACATCTACTTGTAGTGTATATGGTTTTCAAAACAAGGTGGTTGATGAAACGTGTCCTCCAAATCCATTAGAGGATTATGCTAAAACTAAGTACATGGCAGAGCAAGGGATACAAAAAATAAATGGATTGTGTAAAACTATTCTAAGGCTAGCCACAGTCTACGGTTATTCCCCTAAAATGAGATTCGATTTAGTTGTAAATGCTATGACTTTGACACTGTTTAAGTATGGCAAGATAAGAGTTGGCAGACCTGGTGTCCAGAGGAGACCCATTGTACATATTAAAGATGTTGTCAACGCAATAGTAAGTGTTTTAGAGGCTCCCTGTGAAATCGTAAACAATGAGATTTTTAATGTTGGTAGTAATGAGCAAAACTATCGAGTTGTAGATATCGCCTACGAGATATTCAATGCATTGAATAAGGAGCCTAATATAGAGTTCTATGGAGAACCCGATACTCGTTCATATGTAGTTGATTTCTCGAAGATCAGACAAGTTCTTGGTTTTAGCTGCAGGTATACCATAGCTGATGGCACTAGAGAGGTATATAAAGCTCTTCAAGAGAAGCTTATAGATGATGAGCCTTGGACTCATGTAATTGACTGGTGGTACAAGCTTGTTAATAATGGATTAATCAAGCCTGTAGATATGGTGGTGAATCCGCCATGAAGGTATTCATTACAGGTGCTTCAAGCACACCAGGCTACAAAATTATGCTTGAATTCGCTAGGGCTGGGTATAAAGTATATGCACAGTTCTATTCGCATGTAATTCCAGATACAGAAAATGTTTTAAAGATTAAACTCGACTTCGTTGATGAACTAGATAAACTTGTAGATGTACTAAATGAGGTCAAACCCGATATAGTGATCCATACAGCAGCTCTGGGGGATGTAGATAAATGTGAAACTGATAGGGGATCAGCTTGGAGGATAAACGTTGAGGCTACCTATGCTATAGCTAAGAAGGTAGGTGATTTGGGTAACTATATCCTCTACTTATCCACAGACTATGTATTCGATGGTGAGAAGGGTATGTACAGAGAAGAAGATGTACCAAATCCAATAAACTTCTATGGATTAACAAAACTTGTAGCAGAGAACATTGTTAAATCAGCTACAGATAGCTATTCTATTGTTAGGACGAGCCATATATACGGCTTTGGTATGGGGAGAAAGAACTTTGCTAGATACGTAATTGAGTCCCTTAGCCAGGGGATAAGGGTTAGGGCTCTCGTAGATCAATGGCTATCGCCAACATTGAATACTTTGCTAGCTAAAGCTATTAGAGAAATCGTTGAGGTTAGGTATACGGGTGTTCTTCACGTAGCTGGAGAGAAGATCAATAGACATGACTTCGCCAAGGCTATAGCAAAAAAGTTTAATTTCAACGAATTGCTAATAGACCCAATATCTATGAATGAGATAAGGTTCTTAGCTAAAAGACCGAGGGACTCGAGCCTTGATACCTCAAAGGCTAGAGAATTAGTAAAAACAAACTTTTATACACTTAACGACTCACTCGACGTACTATATAGTGAATGGCTAGAACTTCAAAGAGGTAGAGGAAATGCCTTTTAAATTATTTAAACGACTCGAAATACCAGATGTAATACTAACTGAATACGTAATGTTTCCAGACATCCGTGGATTCTTTACAGAGATGTACAAGAGAACTGACTTCCTTGCCAACAACATTCCCTATGATTTCGTCCAAGTAAACCTAAGTTATTCAAAAAGAGGTGTTGTAAGGGGTCTACACTACCAGCTTAAACCTATGGAGCAAGGCAAACTCGTATACGTTATCATCGGAAAGGTATACGATGTTGCTGTAGACATTAGAAGGGGTTCACCATGGTTCGGTAGATATGTTGGTGTAGTACTTGAACCAGGTAAAGCTCTATGGATACCGCCAGGATTTGCACACGGTTTTCAAGCACTTGAAGAAACCTACTTCCTTTACCTTGTCACGAAGGAGTATAGTCCGCAACACGAGAGATGCATAAAATGGGATGACCCTATAATCGGGGTATCATGGCCAATAAGAAACGATGTTACCTTAAGTGAAAAAGACGCGAAGTGTCCATCACTAAAAGAAGCAGAAACAAACTTTGATTACATGTTGTAGTCTCAATAGGACCACAAGCTATCTAGTAAACTAAATGACCTATACTTAAAAATAAATTTTTCATAGTAAGAGACTATAAGGAACTTCTAGAATATTTCATAGTGGGTAAGGGTTTAAATGATGTTAATGGTAGCTATATCCTTAGTGCCTTGGTAAATCCAAGAACTTACATCTGTAACAAATTCCCTTGCTGTCTGTAATGATGTAGACGTTTCAACAGGGGTCTATCTATATGTAGTGGTCTTGAAGATCTGTGGCTGTGTTTAATTTAAGGATTGTTTCTATTTTTCTATTCCTCTAGTTTCTCGACGTAGATTTTGAGTCCTTCAACTCGGATTACCCTTACTCTGCTTCCAGCTGCAATTGTTCCTTTGATTGAGTAGGCTGTCCAATCTTCGTTTAGTACGTAGACTGTACCGGGGTTTGTTTCACCTATATCTGTTTTAGCATATCCGATGGAGCCGGCTAGTCTTTCCCTTAGCTCAACTCTCCTTATCTTCATAGCCTTGGCGGCCTTTATAGCTATGAATAGAAATAGCCCTGTTAGAGATGCTAAGCCGCTTGCAACTGTTATTACTAGACCTGTGACGGCCTCTCTGGGTATAGATATGGATGTGAGTGTAAATCCTATAGCCGTGAGCACCGTACCTGCAATGCCAAAAACTCCAAAACCGGGTGTCAGCAATTCGATGGCGATTAGCACTGCTCCTGA
>JAWAHS010000017.1:9482-30752 GCA_038889075.1 Ignisphaera sp. | reverse complement strand
ACTTCCTAAGTTTTTCAGCAATCTTGGGATACCTTATTCCTAAAATCCTTAGAGCTAGTAGAGCAGCATTTTTAGCATTACCTATGGCCACGGTAGCCACAGGCACTCCGTAAGGCATTTGAACTATTGAGAGTAGAGAATCCAACCCGTTGAGGTGTTTTGATGGTATAGGAACGCCTATAACGGGTAGATGTGTTAGAGAAGCAGTTATACCAGGTAGGTGTGCAGCACCGCCAGCTCCAGCAATGATAACCTCTATACCTTTATCAGCAGCAGTTTTAGCAAATTCGTACATGAATTCCGGAGTCCTATGAGCCGATACCACTCTAGCTTCAACTTCAACACCAAACTGTTTTAAGAGTTCCACAGCTTCCCTCATATACTCCCAATCACTTTTACTACCCATTATAACAGCCACCCTGGGCATAGCACTACCACCAAGGAAGCGCTAAGACTTTATACTGACGTATTTCGATGCTCTCCGCACCTTCTCAAGGGCTTCTTCAACCGTGAATCCCCTTGCCAGTATGACAGCTACCCTTCTACCTGCATATGTAAATGGTTTACCAAAGATCCTAACATCCACACCAGGTATCTTTAGTGCTTCGTATACCCCATATATCTTTGGAGCCCATACATTATCGTCTTCAGCATATATAGCAATGCTAGCACCAGGTGATGTAATTCGCGGCTTTGGTACCGGCAGTCCAAGCACCGCTCTTACATGGATTGCGAATTCGCTTAGCTCTTGGCTAACCATCGTCACCATACCCGTATCGTGAGGTCTTGGAGCGACTTCGCTAAATAGAACTCTGCCATCCTTAGTAAGGAATATCTCTACACCGAAAATCCCTAGACCTCCCAATCCATTAGCAGTAGCTACAGCTATCCTGGAGGCTTCTTCAAGCACCTCTCTAGATTTTATAGATGGCTGCCACGATTCTACGTAGTGGTACTGGCCGTATCTCCAGTGTTCAACAGGTTCGCATACTTCTGTACGTATAGACCAATCGTCGACATACCTATAGGCTAGGACTGTGAACTCTGCCTCCAAACCTACATACTCTTCGACTATTACACGCGAGCTTCTGCCTCTTGCATGTGCTACCGAGTGGCTATAGGCTTCTTTAATAGCTTTAGGCGAAGGCTCTACAACTTTAGCATGGCCATGTCCACTGCTACTCATCTCAGGTTTTATAAGGCACGGATATCCAACTTTTTCACAAGCCTCTACAGCTTCATCTGGATTTGATGCAAACATATACCTAGTTGTTGGTAGCTTAAGCTGTTCAGCAGCAAACCTCCTAAGCTCTATTCTATTCATAGCTATTTTTACAGCTCTAGCATTAGGTACTACGAAATACCCTCTGCTCTCTAGTTCTTCAAGAGCTTCCGTTGAGATGGCCTCTATCTCAGGTACGATTACATCCGGATCCTCTTTTTCAACAATAGCTTTAACAGCGTTGGAATTCATCATATCTACTACATATCTCCTGTGTGCTACATGCATAGCTGGAGCCCAATCATATCTATCGATAGCTATAACCTCTACTCCTAGCCTCTGAGCCTCTATAGCTATCTCCTTACCTAGCTCACCCGAGCCTAACAACACCATCTTTACCGATTTACCGAACATAGGGGTTGTTAGGAACTCTCTTCTTCCCATACCTACCACCTGACGGGAGATAGGAGGGGGTTTGAATAAATACCTTCCCCGGGAATCCATACGTAAACCTCTCCGAGTAATCCCTTAGCAGCCCTGCTTCTGTAGATCCTCCTTACTTTTTCAGCTAACCTAATTCTCTCGTTTAGAAGCCATGCAGAGCCTATATCGCTTCTATGGAACAGGGTCCAGCCATCTAGAGCATGGATATAGGTAGCGGCTTTCTCGGACTTGGTATAAGCCTCTTCGTAGCTCGAGCCATAGCATACTATCTCTACAACTCTAGAACCCTTTGTATAGAGAACGCCGTCTATAAGCTCAACACTAGCATACATTGTTTCACAGCCTAGCTCCGTAATCTTGTCCTCCTCTACCGCAACCGGGTGTCCTGAAGCCAGCTTCCTGTTATCCGGATAGCCTGCGGGTGCTACAGCCTTTACTATGACAACCCTCTCCTCATCTACCTCTATCTTTGCTGAAGCAAGCTTCTGTCTAGCAGCTTTATCTAGAAGCTCAAGAAAATCGCTCTTTACTATCGGAACAAGATTTGCCATCTCTGGATCACCAAATCTGCTATAGAATTCGATAACCGTGGGTCCCCATAGTCCTGTCAGCATCATCTGCCCTGCAAAGGCCCCTACGTAGTTACAGCCTACCTCAGCTATCAAGCTCCTAATAACTAGTGTAACTATTTCTCTAGTTTTCTCAAACTCTTCAACTGTTAAGAAAGGCGGGGTCCAGCCAGGGCCCGAGATGCTACCCATACCACCTGTCTCAGGCCCTGTATCAAAATCAAATAGATGTGGATGGTCCTGAACAATAGGTAGGAATAGCACGTAGCTACCGTCAGTAATTACCTGAGCTGTATACTCAACACCCTCAACTCTCTGCTCTACCAAGACCTTGTAGTCCATATCTCCATAGCCAGCCATATCGCTAAATAGTTTATCTAGGTAGCTCTTCTTTACCTCAGCCTTATCCTTAGAAAGATAGGCATGGGTATCCTTAAGTACCTTAACACCTTTTCCACCTGCCTGTCTAGCAGGCTTTATAACCACATCTCCAGCAAATTCAATAAACTTCCTAGCTTCCTCAATATCTTTAAAGGCCTTGAAGTAGAGTCTGCCTGGGATTCCGTATTTCCACATAAGCGTTCTCGCAAATACCTTGCTCTTCTCTACCTCAGCGCTTCTGCTATCAGCACCAAATACTATAAAACCTTTTTCCCTAAGGTATGTCGAAACACCGCTAAACAATGGCTCCTCAGGTCCTATAACCACTAAATCTGGTGAAACATCTTCAGCAATCTTAGCAACAGCTACAGGATCTGTCGTCTTAGCTATAGACCATCTACCACCCGTTCTATCGGCAACCCTCATCAAACCCGGGTTTCGGTAGTCCATGACCACGGATACTCTAGGTTCTTGGGGGCTTTTTCTCATTAGCTCGACCAACGCATGTTCTCTTGCAGCAGAACCTACGAGTAGAACTCTCATATTCTCACCCAAAGAAATGCACTCCGAAACACCTTCCACAGAGATTTAGCCTAAACATTTTCGCTACACGATCAATACTTTCAATGCTAAGCCAGTGGAGAGAATCCACCTCCAGATACTTCTCTGCCATCTCCTTAGTAAGATTTGCCGCCAAAAGATTTTCCGTACCTAGCTTTAGAACACCGTAAGGACATGGACTGATTAGCGGTGGGCTTGCTATAAGTAGGTGTATTTCGTTAACACCGATTCTGTACCTCAGGATCTGCGAAACCGTTTTTACTGTAGAGCCCGTGACCATGCTATCATCCACCAAGGCTATCTTCTTCCCCTCTAAGCTACTTCTAATAGGATTCATCTTAAGATGTATAGCTACGATTTTTTCACGTGGATCGAATTTAAGCATAGACCTAGCCCTACCACCGGTGGCAACAAATGCGAGTTCAAAGGGTCTACCTATAGCATTTGAGAAACCTATTGCATAAGGTAGAGCCGTTTCTGGAACACCTACAGCAATATCTACATCTTTATCAAATGCCCTAGCTAGCTCCTCCCCCAATCTCTTCCTAAACTCGTAGACGCTAACACCATCAATAACGGCATCGTGTCTAGCTAAGTATAGTAGCTCGAACAAACACAGTCTTGATTTAACGGAGGTTTCTACTCTAAAGTTTTTCAGTAGGTATCTAGAGATATAGAAGCCCTCTCCGGGAGCTACGAACCTCCTAATATCAGCATCAAGTATATCTATAGCAGTAGACTCTGAAGAAATTATAGCCATATCAAAACCGTATCCTCCTAAAACCATGGGTGTTAATCCTCCTGGGCTTCTCCAGGCAAGTACTTCACCATTGCTTGAGATGGCTACAAATGAGGGGATGCCATCTACATTGCTATAGAGGTTGAATGCAGCTACAATATCATTTGTACTACCGCTCTTCATAGCCCTACCAATTCCTCTAACAAGATCGTCGAAAACGCTATGAGCTCTTTCAGCTAAAAGAGCTACGTCGAAACCGTCTATTGTTTCTCGATATAGATGTTCGTCGTTATCAGCGTAGGTAGCGCCTATAACCCTATTACTCGACGCTTTATCGACTACCTCATCCATGTTCTTTGAGCTATAGCAGCTAACGTTACCATTGGCTACACAAATCACGTACTTCTCGGCACCTCTATGTTGTAAGGCCATTAATCCATACTTTACGTACGTACTTAAAGTCCAAAGCTCATCAAATGCATATATTGCTAGTAGTCCAAACAACTCTATACACCTAGGAGAACGTCTCCCCAAGATCTTCAGCGGAAAAATCTTTGAATGGATAGATGCCTGTGAAGCATGCTATACATAAGCTTGGTAGCCCAACAACCTCGATCAGATTTTCAATCGTATTGAAAGCTACGGTATCAGCATTTAGAGCCCTAGCTATCTCTCTGCTACCCATAGTCTTCCAAGCAAGAAGCTCTTTCTTTGATGCAACGTCTACCCCAACAAAGCATGGATACATGAAGGGTGGGCACGAGATCCTTATGTGAACCTCCTTAGCTCCTAAATCTCTCAACCTAGAAGCTATGGCAGCCATAGTTGTACCGCGTACTATAGAATCATCGACCAGTGCAATCCTTTTACGGTGTATAGAGCTCTTTATGATGCCGTACTTCAGCTTCGCTATAACCTCTCGCAGCCCTGGAGACATTATGAATCCTCTACCGAGATACCTATTAGCTACAAGCCCCTCTTCAAACGGTATACCACTACCTTTGCTATACCCTATAGCAGCAGCTCGTCCACTATCCGGTACAGGTATAACAACATCAGCATTAGCTGGAGCTATTTTTGCAAGCTCGTATCCCAGCCCAACCCTTACATCGTACACGTTGATACCATTGAATATGGTGTCTAGCCTCGCTATGTAAACATACTCAAATACGCATGGGGTAGGAGCTTCTGCAGGAACCCTTGTAGCCTCTAGCGATTTGCCATCAAAGGATATTATCTCCCCGTGTAGGACCTCCCTCCACCTGCTATAACCAAGAACCTCTAATGCTGAGCTCTCAGAAGACGCCAAGAACTTCTCCCCATCAAATAAGTATGCCAAGGGTCTGAATCCGTGGGGATCCCTAGCTATAACGATCCTAGGCTCAGATGTTATGATGGTTATCGAGTACCCCCCGATAGCCATGGTCGATAGCTCTCTAATAGCTTCTACAACATCTTTACCATACTCTAGCGCTAGCTTATGTATAGCTTCAGAAAATGCGTGGACGTAGCTTTCGCGATTCCTTAAATTAAGTTCCTTGGCTAGCAGCCTATAGTTAGCAATAGCACCATCGAAAGCTACAGCTATTCTAAACCCTTTATCTTCTACAATAATCGGCTGGGACTCTGGATCTAGTCCTACAGATGCTGAGTACTTAGTGTATCCTAGTACACCAAAGACAGTGCCGGTGGGGATCTGGGGTGCAAACCCGTTATTCAGTAGATCGAGTGCTGTACCTCTACTGGTATGGCGTAGCATATTGCCGTCGGTATAGGCTACAGTAATACCTGTTGCTTCCTGACCTCTATGCTGTAACTCTATTAATAGAGCTAGAACTAGATCCGTAGCACTGGAGTTAGGTTTTGTAGAAGCATATACAGCAACTCCGCCCATGGCTACCACTCGAGCTCCTTATATAGGCTATTCTCGTAAATGTCTTTGAGGAAATCTATATCCTCCTCAAGCAAAATCCTATCACCAAATCTTATTGCACACCTCCTACTATTGGTACTACGTCCTATAATGGAAACAGGTACGTTTAGTTGCTCGGCTAGTATAAGAAACCTCTCTAGCTTACTACCATCAACCTCAACCGCGTATCTGGCTTGAGTTTCTGAAAACAGTACCTCGTCAACCCTATAACAACCTCTGCATAGAACTTTAGATACATCTATATCTACACCTATACCGCCAGCTATAGCCATTTCAAGAACAGCTGTAGCGAGACCTCCCAAACCTATATCGTGAACAGATAGAACGAGCCTCTCCTCTATTGCTTTAAGTATAAAATCAGCGTTCCTAAGCTCCGATACCGGTCTAGGTCTCGGAATTTCGCCGAACTCAAGCCCATGAATTCTATACAGATACTCGCTACCACCTATTTCAGGAAACGTAGTGCCAATAACAGCTATTACCGAGTTAACAGCCTTGAGATCAAGGGTCTTAGCGAGCTCTATATTGTCTATCCTGCCAATACCTACGATAGTTGTTGTAGGTTTTATCTGCCTTCCCTGGGCATCCTCATTGTAGAAACTAACTTTTCCACCAACAATAGGCAGCCCCAGTTCTTCAACTATCCAGGCAATACCCTTCAGCATTTCTTCAAAGTACCAGAAATGCTCAGGTTTTTCCGGATTACCTGCGTTCAGCTCATCGACTACTGCTATAGGTTTTGAGCCTACGGATACAAGGTTTCTAAAGCACTCCGCTACACTATTAGCTGCCCCAGAGAATGGATCCAGGTATGTATACCTAGGGTTGGCATCGCCTTTAACTGCTAAACCCCTTTTACTACCATCAAGAAGTCTAAGAACTGCAGCATCTCCGTAGCCAGGTTTGATAACAGTTCTAGCACCTACCTCGTGATCATACTGCTCGTATATCCATCTCTTAGAGGCTATATTAGGTGATGAGAGGAGAAGTAGAATACATTTACCTATATCTTCAGGTAGCGGTATGTCTATTACAGGTGTAGAGCCTTTCAATGCCTCTAAAGGTGTTTTCGAAAGTCTTCTTATAGCCCTAGGTTTTGCAAGCTCTTTAGTAGGGACATCGGCTACAAGTCTATCCCTATAGTATATCCTTATTCTCCCACTACTATCAAATCTGCCTATGATGCTGTAGCTAAGCTCAAATCTATTTAGCAAATCAACAACTCTACCAAGCTTCTCTGGATCAACAGCTAATAGCATTCTCTCCTGGCTTTCAGAAACGAGAAGCTCTAAAGGTGTAAGTTCTTGTCTTGTATGGAGTTTATCTATATGTATTTCAGCACCGAGATTATAATCAGCAGCTGTTTCACATATGGCAGTCGTTAGACCTCCTCCACCAAGATCCTTAATGTAGTTAACAAGGTTGCCCTCGGTCAATACCTGTACAACATCTATAAGAAGCTTCTCAGTTAGAGGATCACCCACCTGAACAGCCGCTATCTCATCTTCGCCTGTAAGAGGTTTAGAAGCAAAACTGCTACCCAAAAGACCATCTCTACCTGTTGCATTACCTATTATAACAACGTAGTCACCGGGTTTAGGATCATTGGTCACGATCCTACCTACTGGTACTATACCTACACATACAACGTTTACAAGCGGTTGCTTATTGAATGAAGCATCGAACCAGGTATCCCCAGCTACTGTTGGTACACCTATCCTATTTCCATAATCGCTAATACCCTTAACAATACCTCTTATAAGCCAGTTGGCATGCGGATCCCCTGGGTCACCCATGTACAAAAGGTCTAGTAAGGCTATTGGTTTAGCACCGAGAGTTAGAATATCCCTTACGATACCTCCAATACCTGTTGCAGCACCATCGTATGGGTCTATAGCTGAGGGGTGGTTATGGCTTTCGATCTTAAAAACAACAGCTACATCTGGAAACAGCTCCACTGCAGGTGCATCTCTCCCTGGACCAATTAGAACGTGCTTACCTGTTGTAGGTAGTAACTTTAGCAGTAGTCTAGAGCTCTTATATGAGCAGTGTTCACTCCACTGAGCCTCAAACATGGCGAGTTCTTCGACCGTCGGCTCTCTACCTAGAATGCCTCTTATCTCCTCTATCTCCTCACGTGTTAGAGGCATTGCTACCACCCTTTCTTCAGAGAATGGGCAAGGCTTTCAAATATCACTCTCCCACCCATAGTGAAGCCTCTAGGCACTAAGTCGGGCTCTGAAGCCCGTTCTGGATGGGGCATAAGCCCTAAGACTAAGCCATTTTCACTACCTATTCCAGCAATATCGTAGATGCTGCCATTCGGATTCCAACCTTTAGCATACCTTAGAATAGATACGCTTCCCAAAAGCCTTGTATAGGTTTCATCATCTAAGTAGTACCTGCCTTCAGCATGAGCTATAGGCATATCGATCACCTGCCCATCTTCTGCTAGCGATAGCCATGGACCTTTCGGATTCTCTACAACAACCTTTATCCATCTACATTCGAATCTCCCACTATCATTTGGGAGAAGTGCCCCAGGTAGAAGACCTGCTTCAACAAGTATCTGAAAACCGTTGCATATCCCTAGAACAGGTACTCCCCTAGATACATCATTACCTATTTCCTCCATAACCCCGCTTCTTGCAGCTATAGCTCCAGCCCTAAGCCAATCGCCATAGCTAAAACCTCCTGGAATGATAATGGCATCGTAAGATCCTTCTACATACTCCCTATACCAAACGATCTCAGAATCTAAACCCATTACATTCTTTAAAACATGGCGTACATCTTCATCACAGTTTGTACCAGGAAACTTGAGAATCGCTATTTTAACCACGGATCTCAACCTCTATATCGTGTACAACAGGATTGTATATTCGGAGCTTTTCGCATAGAGTTTTAACGATTTCCACCGCTTCTTCAGGGCTTTTGGATTCAACAGAGAATAGAAGATATTTTCCAGCTCTAACACCTTTAACAGAGTTAAACCCTTTTCTTAGTATAAGCTGCCTATGTATGGTCTCTCCCTCAGGATCTCTTACCCCCTTCTTATTCGTTATCACAACTTCAACCATATACATGGACATCATCCACCCCCACTCCTAAACGTTTGCATAGATTCACGTAAGCTTTCATCATAAGGTTTGCATCCTTTGATTTCCTAAAGATCTCTTTGTCAAGGTGTTCGCCATTCTCATCTAGAACTCTAAATGTGTCACCCGATATTTCATCAGCTAAAACTATATCCCCATTTCTATCTCTACCAAACTCGAGCTTCATATCAATTAGCGTAAGATTCTTAGATAGAAATAGATCCTTAAGCAGTTTGTTAACCTCGAGAGATATATTTGCTATCGTTTGCATATCGTTCTTTGTAAGAAGACCGGCATTAAGTACATCCTCTACAAGGATGAGTGGATCGTGAAGAGAATCATCTTTAAAGTGGAGCTCAACTAGTGGAGGATCGAGTTTCTGAAGAGGTTTGTACAAGGGCATACGCTTAAGAAGAGATCCATAGGAATAGTTCCTAACTATAACCTCTATAGGTATTATGGATAGTCTTTTAACAGTAAGTGTTCGCATACCATCGTAATCTATGTAATGTGTCCTCATACCTGCTTCTTCAAGAAATTCAAAGAGGTATGCAGAAATACGTGCATTTATAATACCTTTACCTTTTGCTACAGCTTTTACAGTACCATCCATAGCTGTAACCTCGTCCTTAAACTCCATCAACAGCGTATCGCTGTTTTTTACATAAATACGTTTACTTTTTCCTTCGTAGAGCATTTCCATGGACTTCCGCCTATACATAATTTACTTAGTGTAGTGTACTGTATATAAATCTCTCGTTTACATAACTTTCATATAATTTATATAAACTATGTATATAGAGCTGATTATATTCTAGATTATGTAAAAATGAGTGCCGCTCCGCTAGCGATGTTTGCTACTAGAAGAATAGCCACTTTACAAACATAGTTTTATAAAACTTAATCTTATCGTTTATGTATGAGTGCGGCTGGCTTGGCGGTTTATATGTCATGGAGTTATCCAAAAGCAGGGGTGGATCTTGATAGGCATAGGTATATGCATAAGTACGTCCTCAAGCTTATTAACGATTTGTTGCAAGAACTTGGTGTAGAAGTAGAAGGCCTCGGTGGGTATGGAACCTCTATAAAGATAGGAGATTTGAAACTCATGCTTCACGTTGATGGTGTTGGAACAAAAACCATTGTGTTGGAAAGACTTGGCAGACTATGGGTTGCTGGATGGGACTGCCTAGCTATGAATGTAAATGATGTTGTATGCGATGGTGGTGAGCCCATAGCTCTAGTAGACTATATCGCTATGCCTAGCGATAATCCGGATATATTTAAGGAAATAGCAGAGGGCCTCATTAAAGCCGCTAAAATTGCTCGTATACCTATTCTAGGTGGTGAAACAGCTATACTAAGAGACCTTGTAAGTGGCGTCGATGTTGTATGCACTGTTTTAGCTATTAAGAGAACGGGGTTTGTGAATAAAGCTGTAGTAGGAGACTTTGTTATAGGTGTAGAAAGTTGGGGTCTACATGCCAATGGATACACATTGGTTAGAAGAATCATCGAAAATACAGTTAGAGATTATGGAGCTATTGTTGAGGGTATTGAACTCGGGGAAGAACTAGCAAAACCTACAGCAATATACTCCAGCATGGTACTAGAGGCTATAGATAAAGGCATAGTCCATGGTGTAGCACATATCACTGGAGGAGCTTTTACAAAGGTTAAAAGAGTTCTAGATAGGCTAGACATAGTTATGGAGATGCCTAAACCACCCCAGATATTCGAGATAATAATGAAGTTAGGCAATGTAGATGCAAGTGAAATGTATAGGGTTTTCAACATGGGTATAGGGCTTATAATGACAACACCTCTTGAGAATCTAGACCCGCTACTAAAGGTTATTAAAAACCACAATCTTAAAGCACATATTCTAGGAAAGGTTGTCGAAGGGGAGAACAGGGTTAAAATAAAAACATACAACGGTATAGATATAGTGCTTTAACAACCAATATATGTGATAGCATACATAAATGCTGTGTTCGACCTTCTTTAACATGTCTCATTCTCTAGTCACTCTCCTACCATCCATAGGCTTGTTCCAGTGCATGGTTCATACCTAATACCAGCTTCCAGCATCTCAACTCTATCTAGCACTGGACTATAGAAGCAGCGATGGTAAGCTGTAACAGCTACGAAATGTTCCTAAATCACCACCTCATCAAAACCCTTAATAACTCTAGCATTTTAGGCACCCGATAGGCTTATCAATTATTTTCCTTTGATCTAGCAGTGAAAGTGGTCTTTACTACCTTTTTCCCAAGAAGTTCAACTATAACAGTCTCTATCTATGCTCATTATCTGGATTTGGGATCATTTTCCTAGCTTTTGCTTATACCTCTGAAGATGCTTAATACCTCAAACCTGCTGTAGTATATTTGAGAATTCGAATCTGTAAATTGTAATTGTATATCCCATTCAAAAACTTTGGCTGTAAAAAGCTTCGCTAACCTTTATGCAAAGGGGAGAGCTGTGTAGAAGAATGCTGTAGTGGAGGTAGTGCTCAGTTCTACTACTGTTGTGGATATGCTGTGGGGAAAGGGTCTATGTAGTTGGAGCTGCCTCTATATGCTTCTCTACTGCTTCTTGTTTACTACCTGTTTCTATGAGTCTACTGTATCTTTCTATATATGTTATGGTTGTGTACTTTCCAATGTATCTATAGATCTCTTCAGCTACAAGTGCTTTTACGATCTGTATATCTCTATCGAGGTGTATCTCCCTAGGCAATTCGATGGTTATACTGTTATCGTTTGTGTTTATGGATACGTTGAATCTCTCCGTAGGTATCTTTCTGTACCTTCTATGTAGTAGAAGCTTTATCTTCTCTACATCATCTTCAACGACCTTTACTATCCTATAGCTACAGATTAGGGTCTTTCCAGCTAGTGGATGGTTAAAGTCTACAAGTACCCTACCACCGGTAACGGCCTTAACTATACCTATCTGACCACCTATATCAACGGTTTTACCAACCTCTGGCACAATATTGTTTTTCACAAGCTCCCTAATACTCACTATTCTAACCTTTGACGGATCTCTAGAGCC
The DNA here is from genome assembly GCA_038889075.1 of Ignisphaera sp. Classification (GTDB taxonomy): domain Archaea; phylum Thermoproteota; class Thermoprotei_A; order Sulfolobales; family Ignisphaeraceae; genus Ignisphaera. The sequence goes on along the minus strand of JAWAHS010000017.1, from coordinate 18,745 downwards.
GTAGGCTTTCTCAGGCGGTATCTCTATAGTAAGCTCCTTATCCACTTCGCCAAAATTCTCTATATGCTCCTCAAGACCTCTTATAACCCTATTCTCACCAACGATAACAAGTAGGGGTTCGTAGGTCTTCTCAACATCGTATCTATTCTCCTTCTTTGCAACCTCCTCTATCGTTGTATCAACCAGCTCATTCGTATCCTTAATCCTAATCACGTAATCTATCAATATAAAGCTATTTTTAGAGATAGCCATATACTAACCCTTCAGAGGCATAGTAGCTATAGTAGCAAATAAAAGCTTTAGATATTTAAAAAGAGATTGGTGTACGTAGTTGGCTATAGAGTACGAGGCTAAGGTAGAGGTAGAGGATCTCGATGAAATTGAGAGAAGACTACGGGCTATAGGTGCACACATTGTAGACGCAACCGAGGAGGAGGATATATACATCGATCTAAGCCCATGTATAGACATGGTGTCCAGGGATATAGCGCTGAGGATAAGAATATACAGAGCTGCAACCTCCGATAGGGGGAGGTATGAGGTTACATACAAAGGTCCCAGAAAAACAAAGGATCTAAAGGTTAGAACCGAGATAACAGTAGCTATAGATGATGGACACAGACTGCTAGAGATATTTAGAGAGCTAGGTTTTACAAAATACATAACGGTATACAAGAGGAGAAAGATATATAGATATGGAGTAGCAAAGATATTCCTAGATGATGTTAGAGATCTTGGAAAATTTGTAGAAATTGAGATAGAGAATGCCAACTCCATAGAGGAGTTCAGAGAAATGTTAGCTAAAATACTGGACACCCTAAACCTACCAAAACAACTCATATCCAAATCCTATCTGGAGATGATTCTAGAAAAACACAACCTTGCTCCAAATAGATAAGAATGCATAGGGCTACAACGCTGATTCAGAGTGCATTTCCAATATTTATGGAGACGATGCATCGTGAAAAATTTAAAATATCTAAGTAGCTTCTACTACACCATCTTTATAAAGACTATGGTCTAGCTATAGCCATATGCAATATTTTAGCAATTCCAAGTACTTTACTTAAAGTTTTAAAGTATTACCTAACACATATATTTTAAGCCTGTGTTGTGCGTAAGGGTTTTTGTGGTGTTACTTTTGAAGCTTCGCCTCCTCGGATCTGTATATACTGTAACGAAGTCTAATCTAATTATTGCAAAGATAGATGATCCCGAAAAGATACCGAGGATTGGCGACAGTGTCGTTGATGCAAATAACGAGTATATAGGGAGGGTTGTGGATATAGTTGGACCAGTTACATCCCCTTTTGCAGTTTTAAGACCTGTAAAGCTATCTATTCTATCAATGCTAAAACCCTCCACAGTACTCTTCTACAGATCTAGAAAGTCGGAGGATAGGGATAGGAGAGTCCGCAGGTGATGGATGGTGAGCTGTAACGAGCTCGTTGTTGATCAGGAGAGAGGTGAGGTTATCTGTGCTGATACTGGTGAGGTTGTTGATGAGGATAGGGTTTCCCTAGGACCTGACTGGAGAGCCTATACCTCTGATGAGTGGAACAGAAGAGCACACACCAATGTAATAACACATGCAGTCCACGACTCAGGTCTCTCTACAGAGATAGATCTCTCTGTTCGTAGATATAGGGAGATGATTAAAAATAGAAAGCTGGCTCTGCTCCAGAGGAAGATACGTGTAAATAGAGCTGAGCGGAAGATTGTTGAAGCACTTACACACCTCAACCAAATATGTGCCTATCTCAGTATACCAGATCAAGTTAAGGAGACGGCTGCAATAATACTTAGAAAGGTATTCGCAATCCTACAGCCGAAGGTAAATAGGCTACAGATGCTAGCAGCGGCATCGATAGTACTAGCAGCTAGAAAGCACGGAATTCCCATCAGGATTAGGGAAGTTATAGCTAGATTTAATATAGATGAAGAGGAGTACTGGAAACTGATATCAGAGATACACTTTAAGGTAGATCTAAGCGAATTTAAAGCATACATCGATCCACGCAAATTCATCCCCCAAATAGTATCTAATCTAGGTCTAAGCCAGCAGGTCTACATGCTATCAGCCAAGCTAATCGATGTTCTTAAAAGAAATGGACTGACAGAGGGTAAGGATCCGGCTGGTATAGCTGCAGCAGCTGTATATATAGCCTCCATAATCCTCGATGAGAAGAAGACCCAGAGACAGGTAGCCCAGGCAGCAAATGTTACAGAGGTAACTATAAGGAACCGATACAGAGATATACTCGATAAACTAACCATAACGGTATACATATAGATCGCCTAAAGAGAAAGAACAAATATGCAAATTCTGTATATCCTCAATGTAATATAGAGTTGATCTGAAGATCGCTACTATAGATTACCAAGCAAGTTTAGTTAGAGTGGAGGTTGGCTACACGATTGTAGCTAGGTCTTTACAGTGTATGCTCTCTCCATTAGGAATCTTGTCAGGTATGGACACTTTAGAGGGTTGTAGACCCTCCCCTCGCCACACATATAGAGATTTCTACAGCCGTTACATGGTATTGCAAAGATCTCCGAATCTGGAATGGATATCCGCTGCTCTCCAATCTGATTACGCTGATCGATTGCCTGTAGAAGGTATGCTGTCTGACCATTGTCGTTTATGGCTATTCTCTTAATGAGGTTAGCTCTAGCAAGTTTATTCACTATTGTATATAGCCTTCTCGACTGTATAGATCTGAGCTCATCCCTCTCCCTCAATTTCGACTGGAGTATCCCTCCAGACACTCTCGTCTCCTGCTTAATGATGTTGTAGACGAGCACCTCTTCATCGCTAAGACGGGTTGCGCTCTCCATGATCCACTAACCTTGCAGCCATTAATGTGCAGCTGTGTCTAGTAGATATACTCTGTGTAGGCTAATAAGAGTGTATGCATTTAGCTATGAAGCTCGGCAACATCAATAAATTGCAAGATGCTTCTCAGATACACAATAGTCTACCTAGTGATACACTTGAGCTGGACTGTCTGTATGTTGTTTAGTTTTTGGTTTTTCTGGTTATTTGAGTTATTTCCATGGGTTCGACGTAAAGGCATATAAGCATCTACGTGTTCTAGTAGCTGGGAGCCTGTGAGCCGGTGAGTTGTTGGCGAGGGACGAGGCTCTGTGAACTGCTCTTCGCCGATGGTTCTGGGAATCCCGGCGGCCCCCTGGAGCCGTAGGCGGGGAGAAAGGGGATAAACAGGTGGGATTAACCCGTGTCCAGAAAAACCAAAAACAGCCAAAAAACCTAGCTAACGGACACGGGCAACCACTCTAACTTCTATCCATAGATCTACCTAGTGCTCTACTCCTTACACACTCCACTACATCATCTATTGGAGCGCTTGTTACAACTCCATCACTATATGTATAGCTTCTCGCTGCTGTAAACCCCTTTTGTATAAGACAATCTATAATGCTTTGAACAGGTGGCGTATCCGTCTTAATGGCCTTGGCTATATATGTTAGTCTAGCTGTTAATGCATTTTGCATAGACGTTCTGTAGATGCCCCCCAGTAGCAGTCTAGAGCTCTCCCTCAACCAATGCATCCCTTTGGCGATCTCCACGAGTTCTGCAAGATACTCGCTACTTGATGTAGGGCATATCCATACAGGGTATATCGGTTCCAGCTTCCCTTCACATACTGGACACCGTGCAGCTCTATCCACAGTATCTTCAATACGGTGCATATAGTAGTATCCACATCTGCTACAGCATCGTACAGCTCCCAGACAGCTATCGAGAACCTCACCCGCTCTCGTACCTCCTCTAGATACTCTAACATAGACTCTTGCATAGTGGTTCATAGCGTAGGATAGCAGTGGCTCGATATACTTATCGTATACAGCAGCAATCCTCATAACAAACGATAGTAGAACCCTTAATGCTATATCCCTTGACTGTAATACCCTAGTACCCACTACACCGTATCTCCTAAGCAGCTTATCCCTATACCTACCCTCGAGAACCGCTAGATCCGTTGCCGTTAGTGCAACTACACCATATCTCTTAACGCAATCTAGTGCCGTGTGTGTAAAGGGGGCAGGGCTACCGAAAGGATCTATATCTATATAGCTAATTGCTACACCCTCTCTTTTAGCTAGCTGGTGCATAAGCTCGTTAGCATCGGCATGCCTTACACAAACTCCCTCCACTACACCGTTTAACTCTATATTACGCTTCATAATCTCGATGGCATCCGGGGATATATCACCCATATAAACGGTTGCTCCTTTAGGTAGTCCAGCCTCCAATACTATCCTTATACCCCTTACACCTGTAGCAGCAAGGGGATCCACTACAGCTGTACATCTACCTCTTCCCAGCTCTACCCTTAGTACCGCTACGCAGATGTCCCTATTCTCAACCATTCTAGGATTGTAGAATACCGGTGCCCACGATGGTTCGTATAGACCATCCTCCCTCCTATACAGATTGGGATCCGGAATACATATCTTAGCAAGACCTTCAACAGCTAGTATGTAGCCGTTTGGACAGACCATTTTCAGTCAGTTAACAGCATCGCGGCTCTGTATAAATTTTCTAATTATCTCCCTATGTAGATTGTCTCTATTCGCCTCCGTAACGTTAACTACATCAAACCCTCTTCTCCTAAGTACACCAGCTACCTCAACGTCACTGAGATTCCTGTGGATAACCACAATGCCTCTCACAGCATATTCTAGTGCTCTTATAATCTCTAGACGTAGCCTGGCTATGGATAGCTCCATAGGACCCACCTCATCTATTCCAAGAACAGATCCCTCCATGGGCGGCTTCGATAGAGCTGCTACACCTATTCTCTCAGCCTCACTCTCTATAACAACGTATTTCCCTACCCTCCTACCACTGCTTCCATACCCCATCTGCTGAGCCTTTGATAGCTCCAGAGCAAGCCATCCAGATACACCACTTCTAATATCGACTATCCTAAACCCGATCCTCCTTCCATGCTCTCTAACCTCGGGGCAGTAGAAGCCGTATACTCTATAGCCTAGGGAGTCCAGCTCCTGGACAACCCTCATAAAGACTGTGCTCTTACCGACACCGGGTCTACCTGTTAGAGCAACCAGTACTATTTTCTACACCTATCTCCTCAGAGTTCTAGCCAGCTCCCTTACAAAATCCTCTATACTGGATAGAACCCTGACCTCCCCAATACTCTCAGCAATATCTACACTCTCCCTATCCTGTGCACTATCTATAACGGAAATCGCCACACCGTTAAATGTTCTTGCAAAAGAGCTGTTATCCCTACACTTAAGCTCCACCGAAGCTCCACTGTACCTACCGTTTATATACGTTATGAACACCTTCGTATCGTCAAGCTGTATAAGTATATCTGTAGGTAGCGTATTGAATACCTCTGCACTTATCCCAAGATCAGAGAGCTTTACTGCAAGCTTATACCTCTTATCACCCGGCTCCGCATCCCTATACCTATCCTGTGCAGAAGCTCTAGGCTCCGACCTTACTATCCTATCCCTAAATATATCGATACTCCGCACAACATCTTCGAACAGCTCTCCAAATACCTCCATAAATCTATATGCACGTTCAGCAGACATATCCATTTCATCCTCCTCATACTTCTGAAGAGCTTTTGAAGATATCCCAACAGTGTTTGCCAGCTCGTGGAGGCTGTAGCCCATCTTTACCCTAAGCCTATGTAGCTTCCCTCCATTTATCTTCACATAGTACATACCGCTGTACTCGTATATGTATATCCTCTTACCCCTCGCAACATTATCCAGAGTCTCCCTGGATACCAAGCCAATCCTATCCCTAATGTACAGAACGTCCTCTAGAACCTCCTCACTGTTGAATCTATCTGCAATAAGTAGAGCATTTACATTTAATGCTCTACTCAATTTCTTCAGCTCCTGAAACACCCTATCTCTACTAGAGATCCTCCTCTCTATCTTTAGGAGGATCTTATCCCGTTCGTGCATAGCTATGTAGTCCACACTCTTCCTCTCCCTTATTGGGAAGGATACCTTGTGCAGAATCCTTATACCAGAGCTTAGTAGAGGATGTAGTGTAGAATCCTCATCTGCAGAACTCCTACTGCTGTGTTCTACACCCTCTGCATCTATGTGAAGCATTTACTATACCCACTTCACATAGATATGGCATTTCGAGGGTCAAAAACTTTATTGTCCGGATCTTGAATTCTTTTAAGAGCTATCTTCTATGATACACCGCATAGACCATTGCATGATCTCTATCGAATGGCTCTAGGTGTACAACATCGACTATTTCAAATCCCCTAGACTGCAGTACATTCATTTCATGCTTGTATATCTCACTAGGCTCTGCTGTCACATCTATACTCCTAGCCTTTATTGCAAGTAGAAGCCATCCGCCATCCCTGAGAAACATGCTGGCGTTGTCCGCCACGATAGATGCCTGCTCAGGCTGGGCTACATCCGCATAGAGTCCGTCGACCTCCTCAACAATGAATCTGTATCTTCTCGGTAGCCTTGCATCCTCTAGAATTGGTATTATATTCCTCCTATCATCTGCAACAACTATAAGTTCCCTCATAACCCTTGGGGCAAACTCAACAGCATATAACCTACCCATCAAACCGACTATATCCGATATATGGCTAACGGTGGTACCAGAACCCGCTCCTAGGTATAGGATCCTCTGAGCCTCCTTTACGGGCAGCTCCTTTAGACCCTTAACTAGGGCTGCTGCTAGCTTACTTCTATATGTATTCCACTCCCGGTATTCATTCTCTCCAACTCTAAATAGATGCTCTCCATATACTCTTTTACCAGGTGTTAGATTCCTTGTTGCTAGCCTTGTGCTTCCATCCTCTAGCTCTACGACATAGACACCTCTATACCTATCGTGTTCATAGAGCCTAGCTATAGATGCGAACGACACACTACACACCTCTATACCTATCTATATTCTAATAGAGTATAAATTTGTATAGCACCATGGATTGCTACTGCTTCCTCTCCCTTCTACCTTCTCTACGAGGTGGCCTCGCTTCCCTAGCCTCCTTCTTCGGAGGCTTTGGATACAGCTGCCTAACCTCCTCAATCCTCTCCATAAGCTTAGCTCTAAGCTCGTCACCGACATACCTTCCAGTAAAGAAGTCTATTCTAGCAGCTATTGATAGCTTTGTAGCCAGAGCCCTTGATATCTTACCCCTCTGCCACCTAGGTGCCTTCCTAATTTCAGGAAACTGGAAGATCACTCCATGCTTCGGAGGTCTGCCACCAGTCCTTAGAGCTCTAAATAGAGCCTTCTCAGCACCAAGCACCTGTACCGTACTTGCTGGAAGCTTTGCCAGCTCCTCAAGACTACCAGCTAGACTCAGCAGCCTTGCACCGAGTAGGGGGCCTACCAAGGCTGATATATTTGGTGCTACCTCCTTCATAACGTGCGTTATATAGTCCGTCAGCTTCTCCCTAAGCTCATAGAGCTCCCTCCATATGTTTGCAACCGTCTGTATTATAGACATATCCATTTCAGAGAGATCTGCACCTATACTCTTTCTAGCCGTCTCATACACCCTCTTAGCCCTGCCCTCGGAAAGACCCAGCTTCGTTAAAGCCTCTACAGACATAGCCTCTCTAAAACCTATATCTGCAACGATCTTAACGTACTCATCGTGTTCCTTAGACAGATCGTCGAGCTCTGGGAAGTGAACACTGTACCATTCCCTTAACCTAGTCGCAAGTAGATTGAGAGTCTTGTCGATATCATCTATAGCTCTAATTGCTTGAACTGCTAAGAGATCCCTCTTCTGAGCATACCTTCTGAGCTTCCTCCTCGTAAGCTCTAGGGATACTGTATGTATATACTCTAGAAACTCCTGTTCATCCTTAAACAGACCGAGCTTTACAGCTAGCCCTGCCAAATCTCTACGCAATCTATATACAGGCTCGCTTGCTATAGCAACATCTGTTGAAAAACCCTTCTGAGCTACCTCCCTAGCTATATCAGGGTCCTCGAAAACCAGGGTCGATTTCCCTAAATCAATCTTCGTCTTCAGGATCTCTATTAGCTGCAGCATAGAGCTACTGACCCTACCCTCAGCTAGAGGTAGGAGCTCCTCTACAACCCTACCTATATCCTTTGGATACAGTACCTTCTCAACTATTTCCCCGGCTTCATCTAGCGCAAATATACCTAGCGCTGTATCAGCTATAAATATCCTACCGCTCATCACACTACACCTATAGAGAGAGTACCACTGGAGGAATATAAACTATGCTAGTTTCTGATCCAGAGGTAGCGCTATAAAGGTTTAAAAGGCTCTGCAGCCCATACAATATAATAAGGTGTTTCACATGCCATCCCACGGATCGCTAACAAAAGCTGGAAAAGTTAGAAGTCAAACGCCAAAGATAGCACCGAGGCCGAAGAGAAATCTAGTTCCACGTGTAAGAAATAGACGTGAGTACTGGATAGCACAGAGAAGGGTTCAAGGTCTGCCAGTACCTGTGGTTGTCCCACCGTCATCGGTGAAATCTAAGAGCTAGATAGGAGAAGCTTTTCCTACAGCTAGCTAGAATCTCTCTGCTCTGTGGAGCATCCAATACGGTATACTATAGATTTTGAAAACATAAAACCTTTTCTACATAAAGCAGGAGATTGGTAAACCGGTATGAGAGCTGCTCTCAAAGTACCAGAGAAGTTTGATTATAGAGCTCTAGGGCTTAGGGTTGGCCTCGAGATTCACCAGCAGTTGAATACCAGATCCAAACTCTTCTGCAACTGTACTACATCTATCGTTGGTGACGAGGTTCTCAAGAAGTCGCCGTCATTTACAAGGTTTCTAAGAGCTACTAGGAGTGAGCTTGGTGAAATCGACATTGCAGCAGCATTTGAGTTTCAGAGGCAGCGGCTCTTTGAATACATTACACCTGTAGGTGCTTCGTGCCTTGTTGAACTCGATGAAGAGCCTCCCCATCCACTCAATAGAGAGGCTCTCGCCATAGCCATTGCTGTTGCGCGTGCAATGAATTCCATGATTGTTGATGAGGTTCACGTTATGAGGAAGATCGTTATCGATGGCTCCAATACGACAGGTTTTCAGCGAACTGCGATTGTTGCCCTCGGTGGCTATGTCTCTGATGAGGAGGGTGCTATAGGTATACAGACTATAGCTATTGAGGAGGATGCTGCGAGGAAGATTTCAGAGAGTGGAGGTAGCGTTGTATACGGTTTGGATAGACTTGGTATACCACTTATCGAGATCTCAACAGCTCCCGAT
>JAWAHS010000017.1:0-9386 GCA_038889075.1 Ignisphaera sp. | reverse complement strand
GTTCTATAGGTATACAGACTATAGCTATTGAGGAGGATGCTGCGAGGAAGATTTCAGAGAGTGGAGGTAGCGTTGTATACGGTTTGGATAGACTTGGTATACCACTTATCGAGATCTCAACAGCTCCCGATATAAGAACTCCCCAGCAGGCGAAGCGTGTTGCTGAGAAAATAGGTCTTATGCTCAGGTTTACTGGAAGGGTTAAGAGGGGTATAGGTACCATTAGACAGGATCTCAATCTATCTATAGAGGGCTCTCCAAAGATTGAGGTTAAGGGTGTGCAGAAGCTCGAGCTGATACCGAAGGTTATCGAGGAGGAGGTGAGGAGGCTTGTTGGTCTGAGGATTATCCAGGACGAGCTTGTTAGAAGGGGTGCTACGGTGGATGAGATAGCGATTCAGAAGCCCGTAGATGTAACGGATATCGTTGCTGGTAGTAGAAGTAGAATTGTTTCAGAGGTTATAAGGGGTGGTGGTAGGGCATATGCTATAAAGCTTCCAAAGTTTTCAGGTATACTAGGTGTTGAGCTACAGCACAACCGCCGCTTTGGTACAGAGCTAGCAGATTATACTAGACAGTGGGCTGGTGTAAGAGGTATTATACATAGCGATGAGCTACCTGGATACGGTATCGATGAGGATGTGGTTGGAGGAATATCGAAGGCTCTGAATGCTGGAGAGCTAGATGCGTTTGTAGTGGTTGTTGATGTTGCTGAAAGAGCTCTAAAGGCTCTCGATGTTATTAAGAACCGCTGTATCGATGCTCTTAGAGGTATCCCTAAGGAGACCCGTGGAGCAAACGAAGATGGAACTACACGGTATCTAAGGCCTCAGCCAGGTGCTGCTAGAATGTATCCTGAGACGGATGTTCCTCCGATAAGGATAGACGATGCCATTCTTAGGGAGGCTGAGAAATTCACCCCTCCATCTGTAGATGAAAAGCTTCAGAGACTTGTAAAACTCTATGGACTGAGTAGCGAACTTGCCTACCAGCTTATTCAGAGCGAGTATCTCAGCATCTATGAAGAGGTTGTAGATCTCTACAGCATCGATCCAAAGCTTATGGCAGCTGTATTCACATCGCTTGCCGGTGAGCTTAGAAGGGAGGGTGTGGATATAGATGTGCTGGAGGATAGGCATATCCACATGCTTGCAAGAGCTGTAAAGGAGCTCGGTCTAGATAAGGATTCCGTTAAGATAGCTATAGTTACCCTATACCAGAACCCCTCCATAGACTACGCAACATACACATCAATGCTATCGAAGTACAGAATCGGCGAGGAGGAGGTTCGTAGGATAGTGAGGGCTAAGATAGAGGAGAGCATCAACGAGATTGTGAAGAGGGGCGATAGAGCATTCCAGTATGTAATGGGTAGGGTTATGGCTGAGCTGAGGGGCCGTGTCGATGGAAAGGTTGTAGCTGCTATAGTTAGAGAGGAGCTATCGAAGGTGGTGGGATCCGGTTAGCACCATGCTTACCATCAACCTTGCTGAGTGGTATAGGAAGAGAGAGGAAGCTTACAGAAGGTTTATCGAGGATATAGAGGTCGGCTATACGGATAGGGATATAGTCGATTTCATAAGACTGGTCTTCACAAAAAGGAGAATCTTTACAACGAGTTCATGTAGTGGGAGGATAACGGTTGTAGACGCTCTATATCCATGGCTTAGAGACGAGGCGCATATACTATTTAAGAAGCATAGCGGGGTAGAACTCTCTGAAATCGAGAATACCATTAGCCGCAGACCGCTCTACAGGTACTGGCTCATTGTAAGCGGCCCAATCATACACTTCAATATAGCCTCCCTAGAGGATGTACAAAAGCTTCTTACAGTCCTTAGGGAGTCCGGATTCAAACACAGTGGCGTTATATCTATTAGCAGCTCTGGAATAGTTGTTGAAGCTGTTAGTGGTGTTTGGACACCCTTTCTACTACGAGACGGGGACCGCATTACCGTGAATAACCTCAGCCATATAGTCAGCATCGCCAATGCTATTCTTGCTGAGGGGAAGAATAGACTGGAGAGACTCTTTAAAGCTTTTAAAGAGCTTGAGATATAGCAGAACCTAGTAATAGAGTATGGAAAGGTGGAGACCGTGAGCAGTGTATGGGAGAAGCTAAAGCCTCTCACACCAGGTCAGGAGGATATGGTGAAGGCATTGATGGACAGAAATCTAGAGGTTATAGGATTCTTCGGCCCAACCGGTACAGGTAAATCCCTATTCAGCCTAGTGTACGGCATCAATAGCATTGCCTCCGGAGAGTACGGTAGGTTTATAATTGTAAGACCCATTGTAGATGTTGTTACTGGTGAGGAGATTACTATAGCGAGATCACCAACAGCGTTTACAGATACCATGAAGAGCTATCTACAGGATATCGTTACACCATTTATAGAGTGGAGCAAGGTTGAGTCCCTGATTAGTGAAAATAGAATTGTATTTGCAGATCCCCACTACCTTAGGGGAAGAACCTTCGATAGCTCCATAATATTTCTAGACGATATACAGGTTATGAAGCCGGAGAGCATTATAGAGGCTATCGTTAGGGTTGGACGCAATAGTAGGTTTATAGTTGCTGGAGACCCTGTATTTCAAGCGCTTAGAGAGGTTAGCCGTGATCCAGCTGCCCTCATTAGAGAGGTTCTATTAAGTGAGGAGAAATCGAGGGTTGTAGATCTCGGTATAAGGGATATCGTTAGAGAGGGTGCTAAAAGAGGTCTCAGATTCCTGGTTGAGTATAGGCTTAGATCTAGACAGCTATCAGATGAGGAGAGAAAGGTCTACGATGCTGTAAAGCTAAAGGCACCCGATGCAGATATTGTAACAGTAGTTGATATAGCGCCTATTAAGCAGAGCTTTGAGCTGTCATCGGAGCACGTACCGGATGCTCTAATAGTTGTTAAGCAGGGGCATATGGGTAGGCTTGTCGGTAGAGGTGGGGAAAGGATAAATTCGGCTGAAAAGGAGCTCAATCTAAAGCTACGGGGGGTTGAGCTGAATCTAGATTTTAAAGAGATTGTAAGGGCTCTGCATCCAACATCGTGGATATGGAAGCACGTTACAGAAGTTGATTTTGCGGGACCTAACCTTCAGATAAAGGTCTATGAGGATGCTATAGGTGCTGCTGTTGGTCAGAAGGGAAGCTATGTAAAGTTTCTAGACTCTGTAATTAGAAGACTGTTTGGTGTTGGTGTCCGTATAGTAGCTGTTGAAAGGCCTAAGCAGGAGCGTAGAAGAGAGAGAGGAAAATAGCTCTTCTAGATCGATCTGGATTTCACACCCTTAATACCCTTTGCCAATAGTTTAACCAGCTCGCTCTTTCTACCATCGTACTCTATAGCTATAAGTCCCGTGTATCTAAACCAGTGCCTCGGATGCTTCTTACCCTCTATATACTCACATTTCAAGTTAAGTACTCTACATACATCTAGAACCATTTCTACCGATGGTCTATCTACACACAGTTTCTTTGAAACCTTCCTCCCACTACCCCGGGATACCGTGCAGTCGAAGTAGTGGAGCCAGATTCTGTGGACTCTATCCATAGCTCTCTTCTCTACTTCTTCACTGCCTCCTCAATAAGTACGGCGTTGACCACCCCATCCTGCGATGGTCTGGAGACAACCCTTGCTCTACCAATTTCCGTTTGTATCACCGTTCCCTTAACAATTATACCCCTTCTTGCATACTCCCTATTTGCAGGAGTCTCGACAACAGCTGTAATCCTAGCCTTAGTGAACTGTCCAGTCTTTGGATTAAACACATTTGCATACACTGCATATCTGAGCCTAACCTTTGTATTACCTCCATAGACACGCTCAACGCTTCTAACATCCCTAGAGGATAGCTTCGTCTCTATAGGGTAGCTGCCAATCTCATACTTCCTGGGCTTTCTCAACCTATGCTTCCGCCCACCAGATATCTTCCTAAGATCACCACCTTGAAATACGCCCATTCCGGACCACACAAAGCAGCTTTGCTATGAAGACTGTAATAGGCGATGCAAGGCTTATAAGTTTTTACCATTATCTACACCAAGGATCGGCAACCAACTTCAAGATTTCGAATCCCTTAAGACCTTCAATAGACCACCCACTCGGCCACTGTCCCCGAACATAAAAATCCGAATAGATTGGAAAATCGACTGGCAGCAGAACTCCACACCATCACACCAAGAAATTGCATGGTATAGATTGAAAACCCATTCCCAGAACCATAGACATGCTGCCCAGTAGGAAGGGTTTTTGTATACGATGCGTTTAGCAATAGCCGTTGGTGGGGCCGGTCTCTATCTGGTAGCGGGGGGTGGAGTTCCACAGACAGCCTAGGTGGCTGTCTGTTTTGAACCACCGACCTCGGGGTTATGAGCCCCGCGGGCTACCAGGCTGCCCTACCCCGCTATTTCACGGCCCCATTATAGATAGCTGCGGTTTCTGGGCTTTTAGGTTTTTTGCCTAGTGGAATCTGTATACACTGCGTGATGGATGAGTACCTTCCGGTGTTTTTGGCTATTTGGGCTAGTCGTATGGTTTATTAGCTTCTTTGAGGAAGGTGTGTTTCGGAGTCGATGAGCTGGTGAGTTGTTGGTGAGGGACGAGGCTCTGCAAACCACTCTGTCGACGGCTCTGGAGAGCAAGCAGTTCTCTGGAGCTGCAGGCAGGGAGGAGGAGATCGGTAGGTGGGGTGAACCTGTGTCCAAAGAAACCAAGATGGCCAAAAGCATCTGGTAACCAAGCTAATTGGCACGGACAACCACTATACATACTTTAATATAGACTTATATTCTGTGCTTTAGAGGTTTCTCCCTGATAAAGTCTGGTGTAGTGTTTATGAGCCATAGTAGTGTACCTGTCGATACAGCGCATAAGATTTTAGCTGAAGCTCTCGGTCAGGTGGTGCTTATTAGGCTTAGGGGTGGTAAGGTTGTTAGGGGCAGGCTGAAGAGCTACGACCTACATCTAAACATAGTGCTCGACGATGCTGAGGAGGAGGCTATCGATGGAAGCTGGAGAAAACTTGGAACAGTACTTATAAGGGGAGAGAACATAGTTGTAATCTCACCCTCGTAGCGGTGAGACACTGTGAAAGGAACTCCGTCAATGGGTAAGAGAAGTAAGAATATAACACATATTAAGTGTAGAAGATGTGGTAGAGTTGCATACAATGTAGCAAAAGGATACTGCGCTGCCTGTGGATACGGAAGATCGAGAAAGATGAGAAGGTACAGCTGGCAAAACAAGAAATACAATAGAGTTAGAGTCAGATAACAACACCTCTCCAACCAACCTACAGCTACCAATACTCGAACCCCTAGTTCAAACTACAAGCTTCTTCACACACCACAATAAGCTCCAAACATTATTAACCACCTAGATACACAGGGCTAGGAAACCTCCACTGTATAACGGGCTGCAGAATATAGATGTATACAGAGATACCGAGGATTATCGGAAACAGCTAGAGGTATATATAGGACCGCACCCATTTTCCCAGGTCTATATCTGGATAGAGTATAGATATCTACAGATCGATTTGGTGGAGGTTCGACTCTAATTTAAATTCGATATATCGATGCTATTTCCACTACATCATGTTATTCCTTCCGTATTGGTCTTGGGGCTTCATCTTCCCAGAGCGCCTGGGGCATCCACATCCTGTATTTCTCGGGAGAATCCGGAAAAGGGTTCACCACACCCCCATCTGCTACACCCATGGCAGTGGTGGTTGGAAGCCTATTCCAAGCACTACAATACCAGCCGATGCAAACTACGATACCGGAGACAGGTCTGCAAGATGTTCTAATGTTTTGAAGGATGTTTAAAAACCTGCTCTACATCTGCTATGTTAGGCTGTTGGAAGAGTGTTTCCATGGGGCTAGCTGGGTTGCTGGGAAGAGTAGTGGTATTGGTGCTCGCTGTAGTTGGTACTGCTATATTTTCTTACTATCTTCATATTCCTGAGAGGCCTCCCATATTCGATAACCCTGGTTTGAGCTATAGCGATATAGTCTACGGTTTGTTTAATCCGATATTCAGGGATATGGTTGGGTATGGTGGTGTTGTTAGGAGGGAGAGTATTGAGAGGCTGTGGTTCAATAGCGATATGGCTGTAGAGCTGGCAACGGGTAGAAGAGTCTGTCCCCTACCCTATAGAGACTATAGGTTTGAGTATCCACCACTTATAGGGTTTCTCTGGATGGTATCGGTATGCACATCTGTATACCTAGTCCTTCCAGATAGCTATACAGCTCTGGAGTACTTCACACTATCTAAATCGATGGCTGAGGTGCACTACGGTATCCACTCAGCTGTATTGGTAGCATTTCTCGCAATTCTCATAGTCTACATGTATAGAATCGCCGTTTTGGCGGAGCTGTCCTGGAAACGCATTGTGCTATTCCTACTACTTCCATCTACAGTACTCTACACAATCTATAACTGGGATGCTATACCAGCAGCATTTACAATTATGGCAATATACTACATGGTGACTAGAAGGTACTCTGTATCAGGTTTTATGCTTGGGCTGGGGATATCTGCAAAGCTTCTACCAATAGCACCAGCATCTGTACTGGTCTACGATATGGTTCAGAAGTATAGAAAGGGGTTGGTATCCAGAAGGCAGCTGGTGAATATGGTGGTGGGTATAGCCGTAGCTGGTCTAGCTCCATACCTAGCTATACTAGCGGTATCCTACAACGGGTTTATCTACTTTGTGGAGCACCATGCCCAGTGGTACTGTGAGAACTGTATATACTCTCTAATTACATGGGATATATGGTCTCCCCTCAACCGGGTATACGCTACGGTATCTACAGCACTATCGCTTCTCCTACTGCTAGCCATAGATATAGACTACACTAGCCATAGACAGGTAATAGGTGTAGCAGCGGTGTCGATGATAATCGTAACAGCGCTGAACTATGTATTCTCACCACAGATGATGCTCATGATAACACCTCTAGCCGTTCTAGCTCTAGAGGCTAGACATCTACCACTCCTAGTACTGGCGGATACAGCAAACTTTGGAATCATGGCACTGTTCTACAAGGATGCAGAGACTAGGAGATGGCTTGCCAACACCCTAGGTATAGGTATAGATGTGAAGTCATCGCCATGGACACCGGATTCGCCAGTTCAGATAGCTGCATTTACGAGGAATGTGGTTCTCCTCATAGTTGCAGTAAATGTAGCGTACGGAATATACAGATCGAGAAGAGGGGAAGGCTCCAGTGGAGGAAGATCTGCGGAATCCAGTGGTATAGCTTAGAACGGTCTGCAGCAGAGCTCCAACCATTAGATGCGGCGCCTAACGTAACTGTTTTGGTTTTCGTATAGGTTTGTAGGGTTTGATGTGGTTGTTTTACTGTGGTTTGGGCTTGTCCACGATGTGGGTTTGTGGTGGAGACCTGGGTGGGTAGGGGCATACAATGCCGGGATGTGGGGTTTTCCCACAGCTGTGAACCGGAACCATATGAAGGGGGGCTGTGGGTAGGGGTTTCCCCAAAGGGGTGGAGACCGATGACATGGACATCGATGAAGGGTGCTCCGAGGTCTGTGAAGCCAAGAGTTGACAACAAACAACATCAACCAACACGAAACCCAAACCCCCACAGCTATACTGCTCCTATCCCCTCTATCTCTATCAGCACCCCTCTACCCACAGCCCTGGATACCCTAGTTCTACAACCCGCTACCATCTCTGCTACCCTTAGCGCTGTTTCCATATGCAGCGTTGGTTTAGATACCGTATACCTCGTCGTACCCTCCGCCATACATGCTATAGCCACCACCATATCCCCCATGTGGCTATCCAGTGCAGCTCCACTTCCAATCTCATCTAGAAGCTTCTCCGCAGCCTCTCTACCAACCACCTCTGCAGGCTTCCCCTTCTCACCAAGTGAATCTGCCCCCAGTACACTATTCTCAAACTCTGCATAGAGTGTTATACCGCTACCAGGACCTAGATGGGGATCTCTATCAGGGGTGTAGCTCTCTATAGCAATATCTATCGGTACCGCAACCCCTCTTCCGATAAGGGTGTCCCTAGCGGATTTCGCCTGCCTTTCCGCTACATGGCTTGGAAGCTTTACAGCGTGTGAAACCCCTTTGACGGTTCTTAGACCTCCCCTCTCGATAGTCTCTACAGCTCTCAGCTTTCCGGGTCCGGATTCCACTCTCACGATACCGCCTCCCCTTGGGTAGTGGCCTCTTCTAACAAGCTCTATAGATATATCCACACCAAATCTCCTAGCCATAGGTATAAAGACGTATCTCACGTAGTCTATCGGTGGGCTCCACGGAACATCCGTACCACCCCTCAACTCCATATGTGTTCTCCTTGGGAGGAGTGGAAGTAGTGGTGCGAGAGCCTGTAGCACAAGAGTAACGCTACCAGCAGTCCCAACATCGAATACATAGCCTCCGCCAACCGGTTTCCCAGGTCTGAAGATAAGCTGTGTAGAGCCTATGTAGCCACCCTCTACATAGGCATTGCATAGCTCTGCAACAGCTTTTACCGCTGTGAGGTGCTGGTGCTGAAGCCCTGGATTCCTCCTACCAGCCCTTATATTCACAATCTTAATCGGTTTACCGAGGGCTGCGGCAAGCCCTATAGCTATCCTCAGTATCTGCCCACCACCCTCACCGATGCTACCATCGACGACTATCATCAGTCCCTCCCAGCAACCTCCCTAATCCTCTCAACACCGCCAATCTCATCAATAAACCTCGCTACAGAGGGTGGCACAAGCTCCCTCCAGCCACCATCACCTACCAACATCATTGCTCTAATTCTTGTTGAGCTGTAGAGCTCCCTGTTGTAGGCAGGGGGTATAAGCACCTCATAGCCAGCCTCCCTAAAAAGTCTAACAACAAGAGGATTTCTAGCAATACCATATCTAAACGGCGGTACGAACATGGCTAGATACCTAGCCCATACAGCATTCATCAAAATATCCGGTACAGGCACTATATAGACTCTAGAGAGATCGACACCAGCATCGCCAAGGCCATACCTAACCATAGCAACCCTCTCCCCAGCCGTGAAAGGATTTGCCAAGGTGTGGCTCTCCTGAGCAGTACCAATAACCACAACAACCTCATCCACCCTCTCAAGAGCCCACCTAACAACAGATACATGGCCCCAGTGGAGAGGCTGAAACCTACCCGGATACACACCCCTTACAACCAACAGCACCACCACTATACTCAGAGCTGGTAGAACCCAGCCAAAAATATAAGGATCTCTGCCACGTCAATCAATCCAATCAATAGAGTTCACATACATTCAGAAACAGCTAAATATGGTACTACTCCAGAGATAGAGAACCGGAACTGGGTGAATTCAATGAAATCCACACACATAAAAACCATATCCACAGC
>JAWAHS010000016.1:16185-36478 GCA_038889075.1 Ignisphaera sp. | reverse complement strand
ATGTTGTTGATATTGTTAGAGGTTTTGAGAGAATACTTCATGGTTTTGATCCGATGCTTAGAGGTTATAGGAGTTTCTTTAGGAAGTTGTTTAGGAAGGCTTTGTCGCTAGCTATGTACTCTAACGAGGATGGTATCCCTATATCTGTTGAGCCTATGATTCCTGGAGCAGCTATTGGTTTATCTGATTTCGTTAAACCTGATCTTCTTGTCGGTTTTCTACCTGTTGATATCTCTCTCGCGCCTGCGAACGAGAAGGGGTTTGAGAGGAAGGAGATAGCTCTAGCTGGGTATGCTCTAGCTGTAGAGAGTTGGATTGGCCATCCAGTTGATTTTGCCGTAGCTCTCTATATAGGTGTTGTTGATGGCGATAACCCTGTTTTAAGTTGGAGAATTGTAAGGGTTGACGATAACCTTAGAAGAGCTTTTCTAGAGGCTAGAGATAGGGTGGCGATGATCTTGGAGCACGGGGAGGAGCCCCCTGCACCAGACCACTGCCGGTTCTGGTAGAGGAGACACCACACGGAAAGAGGGTAGGAGGAGCCCCCTGCACCAGACCACTGCTACCCTAGCTGCCCCTACTCTGTTTTCTGCAGTGAGAGAAGATGAAGGTTTTCACCATAGTTTCCCCTGGCTCTAGGGTGGTGTGTAGGAGAGGAGGTATATACGTTGTTAAAGGGGACTCTAAGGAGAAAACCCTTATACCTCCAGATGTAGATTGTGTAGTTGTAGCCTCTTCGAGGGTTAGCATATCCTCTAAAGCTATTAGGGTTGCTGCTAGAAGAGGTATCGACTTTGTCTTCCTAGACTTCAACGGAATGCCTATAGCCCGCCTATACCCACCATATATAAACAAAACTGTTGCTGTAAGGGTTTCCCAGTACATGCTGTTTCAAGGGGACTACGGCAGGAAGCTGGCTAAAGAGATTGTCTATACCAAGATAGTTAACCAGGTAGAGCTCGTAAGGTATCTAGCGAAAAACTATAGAGAGCCAAGCTTAAGAGAAGTTGCTTACCAGATAGACTCTATAGCTACAGAGCTTAGAGCATCAGATCCTAGGATCCTTGATAGAGATATCCTCATGTCGTTCGAGTCTAGAGCAGCTAAAGCCTATTGGCAGACTATAGCCTCTCTACTCCCAGATAGCCTAGGGTTTAGGGGTAGAGACCACGAGTCTGGAGATCCATTCAACATGGCTTTAAACTATGGCTACGGGATTCTCTATAGCGTATGTGAAAGATCTCTTCTCTTTGCTGGTCTAGATCCATACCTAGGTGTTCTCCATACCCCTAAGAGTGGGAAACCTTCTCTAACGCTAGACTTTGTTGAGATGTTTAGGGCTATTGCGGTAGATAAACCTCTTGTGATAAACGTTAGGAAGATTAAGCTAGCTGTTCAACAGGATAGACTGGACATAGATTCTAGAAAATCTGTAGCATCTATTGTTCTCGAAAACCTTAGACAGAGGTATCTATACGTTAAAGCAGGTAGGAGGGAGGAGCTTTCCGAGGTTGTAAAGAGGGATGCATGGGATCTAGCCTACTGTATCAGAGAAGGTCTAGAGTATAGAGGGGCTAGGCTGGTGATATAGTTTGAGCTATATAGTTGCTTTCTACGATATATCTGACAATAGTAGAAGGCTTATAGCTGCTGAGAAGCTTCAGGGACTTGGTTTCCAGAGGGTTCAGAGAAGTGTATATATAGCTAAAGGAAACGCTAGTCTAGCTAAAGAAGCTTTTAGAGCTCTTCTAAGAGTTATAGATAGGTCTACAGATTCTATAGGTGTTATAGTTGTGCCTAAGGAGTACATGGATAAGGCTATGTTCTTTAATTCCCAGGCTGAGGTGGGTGAGAAATCATTAGAGGTTCTATGATACCTATAACGATAATCAAGGAGTACACCTACTGTCCGAGGATAGCCTACTTCAAGATATTCACTATCCTTGAACCTCCTACGGAGTCCATGATGTACGCTAGGGAATCTAGACCTTCTCCCCAGAGCATACACGAAGCCGTTAGGCATAAGCTTAGCGATAGATGCTGTATAGAGGTTGATAGATATGTCTACTCCAATAGACTAGGTATACATGGCTATGTAGATGCTCTCGCTATATGCGATAAAGAGGCTATACCTATAGAGATTAAGCTCAGAAGCTCTCCTAAAGCTATTAAAAGATACGCTCTACACCATATAGTACAGCTAGTAAGCTACGCTATAGCTGTTGAAGAAACAGTCAACAAACCTGTCTATAGAGCAGTTATCCTCTCCCTCGAACCTAGATCTGTATTCGAGATAGCTATATCGCCTAACATCAGGGAAATAGTCTATAGATCTGTAAAAGAGATCCGCAGGATGATTGCTGAAGAGAAGCTCCCTAGATCAACTCCATCTAAGACTAGATGCAGCATCTGTTTCTATAGAAACCTCTGCATCGATGTGTAGGAAAAGATCTTGGCTAGAGTTGTTGGACAGTATATCTTTTTCCTACCTCTATACACTATATCTATTAACCCTTTCCTCATCATGTTGAATAGTCTTCGTCTTGAGCTAGAGCTGGGGATGTTGAGCATATCCGCTATATCTCTACTAGCTCTGCAGCTATCTAGTCTAGCCAGTATCTCTAGATCTCTAAGATCTAGCCAAAGCCTGGGCTTGAAGTCTAGTTTAATGAGTTCTTCATCGTAGACTATGTTTAGGGGCTCAATCTCTAGATCTATAGCTAGCTCAACTGTGTTAAAAACCATGTACATAGTGTGGATAGCTGTTGAAGTAAGACCATCTGTATCTCCTAGCACAAGCTTTACATAACGAATACCTCTTCTCTTAATAATCTCGACTACGTTTTTTGTCAATTCCTCGAAACCGTTTAATGTATCTAGACACAGATACCTACTACAGTAGTTTTCCTCAGCTAGATTGGAGCCGACAATAGCTATAGCTGTTTTTCTATCGAAACCTACTACCTTAAGCATATCATCTATAGAACTGTTTAAAGGTTTTGAAACTATGTAGAGCTTCATCAAGACTGTATCCACCAGTTCAAGGCGATACTCTATAGCTTATGTAGCCAAAACCTATACCCCTAGATCTACCAGCACCAACCAGTTTACCGACCTCGAGTAGCTCAACAAAATCTCGGAGGTTCTCCAGCCCCTGAATCCCGAAGACGGCTTTTCCCATGAATGCCTTAACCTTTCTTCTCCTACCTATAGATACATCTACAACCTTGGTTCCGTAACCAACGATCTCGACATTCCTAGATAGAGTTCTAGCTCTTTTCCTAGCAATCCTAGGATCAACACCCAAGAAGTCGACGCTGGATTTAGCCAAGGTATACACAAGCCTCTGAGGAGAAGGGTATAACACCCTCCAACCCCTGAACATAAGCATTGTTGGACCAAAGAAAACCTCAACCATAGCTCTACCCCTAGAATCAATAAACTTTACAAGCTTATCCTCACCACAAAAATCGCAGTCATTAAGCAAATCGATAGAGGACTCATATACACGAAACTCAACCTCAGAAGCCCTAAAAACATCAAGAACACCATTAGATACAACATCAACAACTCTAGCAACAACAGACCCATCTCTACAATAAGAAGTAAACCTAAACCAAACACTAGAACCAGCATCCAAAACAACATGAGAACCATTAACACCACTCAAAACAATCCTACCATTCTGAAGCAAAGGAGAAATAGAGAAACCGCATTCCAGAACCTCTCTAGGAAAACAAGACTTGATAACCTTAGCCACAAAAGAACCACTCCAACCAACAAGAGGAACAGACCTAGAAACAACAGCCTCAACACTAAATATTGCGACCATTTTTACCACCAGCCCTGCTTCTTGCTCTATAAGCTACGTAGCCATCGCAAAGGTTAACCAAGCCTGTAATCGACTCTATAATAACACCTGATAATGTTACCGCCATCAGTCTCACACCTCTTTCCACTATATTATGATAGAAGTTCTCGATAAACAGTCTACTCCCTCTATACAATTCGTAAAAACCGCTGTCTCTAGGTCTCTCTAAATTCGATAGAGTGCTAGGTAGATTGGCAACTGCCTTAGACAGAGTGCTGCTGAGCATATATGTAGATATACTTTTGGTGAGCAGGTCTAGATCATCCATGCACCTGCCCCAAATTTTGGGCTTTTCAACAAAGTTTCTCAAACTATCTCTAAGGGAGTAGCTTCTAAATCCTTCAACCTGATGGTAGTGGTGGAAAGCTATGGGGAGTATTGTAAGTATACCTATAATCTTATCCCTATCTATATCGTCAAGCCTATCCTCTATAAAGTTAGAGACGTCTCTACCCTCTACTAGGACCCCTGCAGTGTTTAGGGCTAAATGCATTAGAAACGCCGATATCAAGTAGTGGCCGTAGAACTCTGTGCATCTCCCCTGGCTACACCACTCCTGAAACATCTGTGCGGCCTTACCTAAATCATGTAGTAGCGAGCTTAGAAGTATGGCACTCCTCACACCATCTAAGGATAGCTTTAACGCCCTAGAGATTTTACTGGAGAGTGCACCGAGCTCCCATCTCTCTTTACAACAGCTCCCCACACCTATTAGGTGGCTCAGCAAGAGTTCTTCGAAGGCATCATCCCTATAGGCGTAGCACACCGAGCGTCACCTATAGGAGCCCCACTCCATCCCTGTAGCAGCCCTCCCTTAGAACAAATCCTATGAATATAGGTCTACCTCTATTCCTCGAAGAAAATTCAATGCACTTTTTGTATAGCTGTGCGTACTCCATAGTGTTAGTCGAGGCGCCCACCACATAATCCACAACCAGCTCACCTTCCCTATACACAACACATGCAAAACTATCGATGCATTGTGAGCGATCTTGTGCCAATTTTAGTGTATAGGTAAATGTTCCAAGTATGATATCGCTCACATCCCTTGACCTCTCCAATCCGGTGCGTCCATATACGTAGAACTGTGCTAGAGGCTCCTTGAGTATGCTGTAGCCAGCTGTTTCCAGAGCGACCCTTATGTAGCTAGATGGGAGAAAGAGTGGCGCTGTTAGTGCCCTAAAGACACTCTCTGATCGTGGGTCTACATGTATAGGTGTTGCCGATCTCTCTAGCACCTCACTATACCCTTTGAACTCCACTCCATTTCTAGTGTAGCTGTATGGTACCCTCCAGTCTATATATCTATTCATAGATATGTACTCTACCAAGCTACTTGAGCCTCCATCTACTTTAACTAGGTAGACGGATGCCTCACAGTCCTTTCTATTTCTACATACTCTACCAAACACCTGAACCATGGATGGCGCGTTTGTGGCGTCCCTAAACCCTACATCGAAATCCCAGTCAACACCCGCTTCAATAATGGGTGTCGCTACAACGACCTTTGTAGTTCTAGCCCTCTCTACAGCATTCTCTCTATCCCTTAAACAGAGCCTACTATGGATAAGAGTCTTTTTACTGGGATCAACATTGATTTTACTGAATGTGTGTACGGCGCAATCTATGGTATCTCTTACTATGAGAACCCTCTCACCACATTCAGCATGCTCAGTAGCCTTTAATACAAGGTCTCTCTCCTCTACAATACCTGTACGCCATTTTATCGACTTTACGGTATCCTCGAACTCCCGGTCTCTTACGTATATGGTGGAGCCCGACTTCTCGTCTCTATTCGATAGCGTAAAAAATACCACTCTTCCCTCGCTGCACCAAGAGGCTATAGTCTCTCTAAACTTCCTCCATAGAGTTGCTGTAGCCATAGTGAGGAGTGTTGATGTTTTTAGGCTAAATTCCAGTAGCACCTTTAGAAAGGCCAGGGATTTTCCAGAGGACTCGTCATCGAATCGATTGAGTATGTGGATCTCGTCCAGAAATATGGATGATGTGAATATCCTGGCCCTCGGGATAGCGTAGTGCTTTACCTCCCTAAACACCTCTGTGACTGGCACCCTGAGGAAGTTGTATGCAAAGGAATCAAGTGTCGATATGACCACCTTTGCGTCATAAGTCGGCTCCTTCACGCCAATACCTTTAATCATATAGTCTAAACCCATTTGGTATGCTACATCACCCTCGACAACACCCATTATCTTCAGTGCATCGCAAAATACGTTTGGTGGTGGGGCTCTGCACCCTACTGGGCTATCGCCAGCTGTAGAATGCCTTACAGCAGCTAGGTACTTACATAGGTAGAGATCCTCAACTATGGCTCTTAGTGGAAGCACGTGTATGAAGTTGTGTGAAAAACCCTTTTTGTAACTTAGTGCGCCTACGATTGGTGCCCCAACAGATTTTCCGTAGCCTGTAGGAGCCTCTATAACAATAACCCGGTCTACTACATCGAGTCGATCTATATAGTTTGAGACAGAATCTATGAGAGCTCTATTAGTTAAAAGCATGCTTTAGCCTCATGTAGGCTGGGGCGCTAGGTTGGCTACCTGATAAGTGTAGAGAGTCTTGTGAATCTCTCGGTGATCTCGTTCCAGCCAAGTCCCTTCTCGCCTTTCCTAGTGTACCATGCAGCTCCTTCGTTGTTTAGCTCAGGTGATGTTAGATACCTAAGGATCTCATATATATACTGCGGTTTCCTAAAGCTTTGATACTTGATTAAGTTTGTGGTCACCAACTCGATGAACCTCCTTAGGGAGCTGTAATCCTTGGACGGATATCTGTTCAACATACTGTATAGTGCACCGGAGATCCCGCTTACCCTAATGATCTTCGCTAGGTGGATAAGGTCTATGGAATCGAAGCCCTTCACCATAATCTTGTTCCCTGTTCTAGCTATCCTCATGTAGTTCACTACAGTATGGCCCTCCTGCCTCAGTATATCTCTCATAACCTCCCTGGTTACAATACTTATCGATGTAGCTATACCAATTAAAATAGCATTTATGCTGCCCTCGTTGACCTGGACCACTCTTGTTATTCTCTTTGCTAAAGAGTTCAGCCTCCTAATATTCTCTAGAGATAGAATATAAGGTACAACCTCTACATATATGTAGCCATACTCACGATTAACCGCATAGGATTGTGAGAGGCTTGCCCCTATAATCGATAGGGCGAGCACATCCTCACCCACTATGAAGATTTTTCTCTTCTCGCTACCTGCACCCATAAACGACCTTGTGAACTCTGCAAACTCTAGGGAGAGTGCTGGAGGTAGTGGTAGGGACTCCACCCTCGATAGTGACAGCAAGTTGTTCAATACTTTATTTGCATAGCACAGATTCATCTTCTCCTTAGGGTCGTTTCCCGTCAGGGGTATAGCTCTAGCCTCACATGGATCTCTACCAGTTTTACGCAACCTACCTATCAAGTCGTTAGAGCATTTAATGACATCCGATAGAACGCTTTGGATGTTGCTCTGGTTAAGCTCCTCGAGGCTCCTACCTGTACATAGATTCACAGCTATTTCAGAGAACCAAGCAAATGCGTAGCCCCTGTGGTTTATGAGGTTTAGAGCTGTTACCACTGGTGGTTGCTGCCTGGATATTCTTGAGCGTCTGGACATTTCCTAGCACCCTGGTGTTCATAATTCTAAAGCATGTCTCGGTACGGGTACCTCAACTATTTCCCCATCTCTTTTCCTTATCTTAAGAGCCGCACCATCCTTGTTTAGATGTACCGTGGCTTTTGCATCGCTGAACGGTTTAGGTAGTACATACCGCTCCAAGATAGCTGTTCTCTTAGCATAGTTATCCCTATTGAGTATAGGTATGTCGACTTCCATCCATAGATCTCTTGGCGAGTAATCCACGGCTATACTGAGTGGGAAGTAGAAGCCTGTTTCACAGTATTCTATCTTAGCTAAGGCCTCCCTCAGGGGCACGGAAACCACATCATCTATTGCAACTAGAGACTCTTTTCTCCCAAGCCTTGCTATTCCGTAGCAGTACCTCAGCAAGTCTTTATCGCTTATGATAAGAAGTATCTGCAGTCTATCCACTGTTGCAACTGGGCGAACGCCTATGGTATAGGCCATTTCAGGTTTTCTCCAGTGGGGCTTCTTTAGGTATATGTGCTGATACAGCTTCTCTATAGATCTTGAGACTGTAATAGGCTTTACCATCCCTGCAGCTGTGTAGAGAACTTTTTTCCTCTCTATTAATTCTATAGCCGGTGAGTACCCGTCCTCTGTCAGCTCCCTGAAGCTATTTAAGGATCTACTGTATGCATAAGATAATGCTCCCACTATTGTTGTTGGTGGTGGTAGAAGATATGTATTGGCAGATATAGATGCATAGGGGGTATAGATGGACACAGTACCATATGTTGATACATCTGCTAGTACAGCATACAGCTCTCTACTCACATCTAATCCCTAACCTTCTCTTCAATGATCTTCAGCACCTTTGCTATGAGCTCCGACACGTCATCGGCTCTATCAACTCTCACGTTAATAGCCTTTACGTCTATAGCGAGCCCCTCTTTATCCATATACACAATGCATATCTCCTCATTCATATCTTTAAATAGGTCTACATAGTTTGACGCTCTAGCCAATGTCTTCGATATATAGCTACCATCCCTACCTACTCTAGCTGGTGATACCATAAATGGTACTGGATGCGATAGCGCGGCTATCGCCCCTACAACATCATATATCGGTAGGTACCTTGCCTTCTTAGCCCCAAAGCTTAGACCTTCGATTAGATTTGCTACTGCTTGAATTGCGGTTTTCACTCTCTCAACTCTATTATTCACAACCTTCTTTGGTTTACCTTCCACCCCGGGTACTACACCGATTTTATCTATATCTAGCGCTACACCTAGAGTGTATATAGCTGTCCCCGCCTCTACTTGGAAGGGCTGCGGTTTTTGTCCAGGCATAGGTGCTCTTACATGGAACTGGGGCTCGATAGCTACATCTGAGCTATCTATATCTGGAACCATGTAGCTGAACTGTATTGGTGAAGTTCTCCTTATATTTGCCTCGGCAACCATGAATCCTGTCAGGTCTTCAACTATGCATTCTCTAACAAGTTTCTCTAGATCGGCTTTGCTGTCTGTACCATGCTTTATAAACCCTCCCTTGACCTCATAGTTTCTACACTGATCGCATAGAGGTAGATTCTTCTTTGCTGCTAGCTCCACTAGGCTCTTCATGTAGCCGTAGGCTACAGCCTGACCCGAGACGGCTGGGGCGATGATGAGTCTATAGCCCCTTCCTTCACCTCTAGGCTTCAGTAGCGATACGGTTCTGTGCCTGCTGTAAGCACCCATTGCCTCTACCATATTAAGAGCCTCAACCTCAACCCTCAGCCTAAAGCTTATGGAGAGGAACATAGGTGTCACCCAGCTACTGCTGCTTTGGTGCTGATGTGAGTGCTATAGCCGCAATCTTCTGTGCAACCCCAAGGTTTTTCTCTACCTCTGTGAGAAATGCGTCTACCTCGCTATCCGATGGCGTTCTCCACCCCTCAGTAACACCGATTCTAAGAGCCTCGTATAGAGCTACTCTAACCATTTCTGAGGTCAGTGCTCTAGCAAGTCTATCTATAGGGCCATACCTTCTATTCTCAGCCAACTTCTTGAACAAATCAACAATGCCTGGGTACCTTTGGACAACAGACATTCTGTCACCAGCCTATCTACCGCTAGTCTCTCTATTTAAAGTTTTCTATTATCCAAATCCACTAGTGTACCGCAGATACCTAGCCAGCTAAAATAATTTTTTAGGTCTCTACCACTTTAGAGTCTACCTGTGTCCCTTGGGGTGAACCCTATGTCTTCACTAATAACAACACTGGGCTTCGATGTCTCCCACACGCTGCTGGCAATAACGAGGAGCAGTATAAAGCCTGCAAAGATCATAGCCCTCGTTGGTAGTATTAGGGGTGAGGTAGATCAAAGAGCTGAAACAGCCTACGCTATGCTTAAACAGTTCGCCAACATGATTGGTGTAGACGTTGAGAGGGTGGATATAGACGTCACAGATATTCCTCTAGCGGTTGAGAAGATACTGAGGATTCTTGAAGAAAATGCCCCAGCGACCCTGGATCTAGGTGGGGGGCTGAGGCTACTAGTGATAGAGACATACATAGCCTACACACTCATGAACCCGTTAAAGGCACATAGCATCAGTATATACATGGCTCTAGAGGGGAGGAACGAGATAATAAGCATAGATGTAGATGCTATAAAGAGAAGAATAGCGTCGTCTAGAATGATTGATGAAATAGCTAAAAAGGTACTGGAGTGTATAAGGGGGAGGGGAATGGCGACCCCGAAAGAGATAGCTGAGGAGATGAGTAGATCGGGCTACAGAATAACCAAGCAAAAGCTATCGAAAATCCTTACCAGACTACTCAGAATGGGGTACATAGAGAAGGTGGAGAGAGGGAGATACAGGTACAGACCATAGACATAGAATGGAGCAAGACAGGTCTCCACACCCTTAGCAAAACACTAAATTAGATAACCATGCAATACCGAAAAGCAACGATAGGGACAACCTCCTCTCCTATAGCTCCTTAAACTCCACTCTGCATGTTTACCATTAACACGTTATAGACTTGCGAAAACCCTAGAGTTATATTAAAGTATATGGCTAACTACTATCAGAGGCGGCTAAGAGCCGCCCTATCGGTTATCAAATCAATGTCAAGAATAGACTTTATGTATTGGACTGGATTTCCATGGGCTACACCTATTAAGCTCTCAAGCCTATTCTCATTTCCTGCTGGTATCTAGAGACGTTAGGCTTTACCATACGACTTAAAGTGAACTAATAGAGACCTTTTATTGCAATCCGAGAACTTTAGCTGCTTCAACTAAAAGTGAGTACCAACCCACTAGATTCAGAGACTCTAAGGCTATGTATACTGCAAAGTATTTTAAAGAGACAGACCAGGAAACTCCCAAAAGGGAGTAGAAAATAGGTTGTGTGGATGTAGTTCTGGCTAGATGCGGTTGAGGGTTTTAAGTATATCTTTAGCGGCTCTGATGATGAAACCTATATCGCCTTCTATTGATATAAATCTGAATCCTTCCTCTATGTATTTCTTTGCCTGGTTGACATCGAATGCATGTATTCCTGCGGCTATGTTGTATTTTTCACAGGCTTTTAGTGTTTTGCTGATAGCCTCTATAAGCATTGGGTGGCTGTACTGTAGGGGTATTCCGAGGTTTACTGTAAGGTCTGCGGGGCCTATGAATGCTACATCTATTCCTTTTACTGATAGGATATCCTCTAGATTCTCGAGAGCTCTAGCCGTTTCTATCTGTATTACCACCACGCGTTCCTCAGGTTCAAATCTGCTATAGTAGTCTAGGAAGGAGCGAAAACCGTATCTAACGGCTCTTCGGGGTCCAAAGCCTCTAAGGCCCTGGGGTGGATAGCTCACATACTTTATAGCAGCCTCAGCCTCTTCCCTTGTGCTAACCCAGGGGATAAGTATACCCTCAGCACCTATATCCAGAGCCCTTTTTATAGCAACCATATCATTCCACGGGACCCTAACTATAGGTGCCACCTCACAGCCACGGAGGGGCATCATCAAAACCTCTATATCGGATACCTCTAGAGGTGCATGCTCCATATCGAATATAAGCCAATCAAAGGGGAGTTCACTCAGTGCATCAACAACATCAGGGTGGTTTATCGTTACCCAGGTGCCCACAGTAGCTACCCCACCTTTGAGCTTCCTCTTAAGGGCGGGCATTGTTGACCACCACAGAATCACTTAACTTAGAAATAGTATATTAGCAGTCTAGTCTATAGCAGTTAGATACCAGCCTGTAGTAGGTTTCTCCAATCAGCATGGGGAGACAATCCATACACCTAACTCTCTATAACAGCAGTAGAGAACTGAATACAAAAGATCTCCAAAGACAGCCGTAAGGGATCGATCCACAATTTCATGGAGTAGAAATCGGCTTGACATAATCTGCTGCAATATTCTGTCGAAACCATTATGTGTACACAGATGGGACAATATTCAGTTAACTTATTTTATCTTGTTCAGCTAGCTCTAGAAACCCATACATGGCACATATGGATCACCACCTTATTACCGGGCTTGTGAAGCGGTCTATCGATATAGGCCGCTCATGGGGTTAGATAGGCATCCCGGTGATATTTAGCTTATTGCTTAGCCTCTAATCTAGAGAGTAGATTAGATTCAACTAATATACCGAGGCTAAGGCATCCGATCGATCCTCCCCCGTGCTCATCTTTTAATAAGCTTTACCTTTCTTCCAATCCATGGAGCAAAGATAACGAATAGTGTAAGAGCAAATAATGCCAGCGATAAAGGTCTATTGAAAAAGGCTGCCACCCCTCCCTTAACATATGTCATCACAAAATAGGTCTCGAGCATTTTTCCCAGTATAACGCCCAGTACCATAGGGGCATACGGATACCCATATCTGTCCATGAAGAACCCCATCACACCAAAAACCAGCATAACTAAGACGCTAAAGAAGCTGTAGTCGATAGCGTATGAACCAATAACACAGAAGACTAGTATCATTGGAACTAGAACATAGTCAGGAGTTCTTAGGAAGACCCTCCCCAGAAATTTTATAGTCAGTAGCCCCAGTGGTATAATCAGAAGATTCGCCACTGTAAAAATGATGAATAGCGAGTATACTAGTGTAGCTTGCTCAATAAATATCCTAGGCCCGGGGATGATGCCCTTCATCATCATAACCCCAAGCACTATAGCGGTTACAGAGTCTCCAGGGATCCCAAAGACTAGGGATGGAATCCATGCGCCTGCTAGTGAAGCGTTGTTAGCTGAAGTGGCAGCGAGTATCCCCTCTTCCGATCCTTTTCCATAGGAATCCTTATTCCTGGAGAATCTGTAGGATAGATTATATGAAAGCCAGGCTGCAATATCTGCCCCTGCCCCAGGGAGTGCCCCGATTATTACACCTATGGTGGAGCCGCTTATGAATCTGTTGTAGAACCTCTTTATATACCTTAGACCATTGAGTACTAATTCCGAAAACCTATACTCTGTTTTGGGGAGCTCTATAGTTATCCCCCTTACTTTGTAGTAGGTTCTCTTTAGAACTTCTGACATACCGAAAACCCCAATGAGTATCGGTATGTAGTTTAGCCCCCCCAATAGCTCAGGCCTTCCAAAGGTCAGTCTAGATGAGAAGAAGACTGGGTCAAAGCCAACTAACGCTATAAGTATTCCTAGCAAAAGTGAGAATAGTCTTTTTGCTGGGGAGCCCCTAACTGCTAACACCCCATTAATAAGTCCGAATACCACTAGCCAAAAGAATTCAGCACTAGAAAAGTTTAAAGCAAACTTGGCTAACTCTGGGGAGAAGAATGCCAGGACAAGCACCCCGATGAGCCCTCCTAGTGTAGAGCCCATCAGCGATATAGCTAGAGCTATCTGCCCCTTCCCTCTTTTGGTCATCTCGTACATCTCATCTGCATAGGCTGCAGATGCGGGAGTACCAGGTATTCTTACAAAGGTAGCCGGTATATCCCCAGCCCATATAGCTAGCACATCCATCGTTATTATCATGGCAAGGGCGGAGAGGGGGTCCAGCCAAAAGGCAAATGGAACTAACAGAGCCGCAGCCATAGTCGCAGTCAATCCGGGCATTGCCCCTATAAATAGGCCGTAGAGAGCCGTAATAAACATAATGATAAGAGCTTTAGCCGAAATTACGTAGCTGAAAATAAAACCCCAATCTACCAACCTATAACACCCTCGGGCAGAGGTACAGCTAAAACTATTTTAAACAAAAACATGCTTCCAAGCGAGGCGATTAGGGATATCATAACAGCATCTAGCAATCTTGCTTTAAACAACAGGCTTACATATAGACTGATCATGAATGTCGGGATAAGGTAGCCAACTATCTTTATAATCTCCACATAGAGCACTACAATTACGAGCAGGAAGGCAACTGGGGCAATCTCTTTCAATTTCACCCTTTCAAGCCTTTTAAATGCTACTCCCCGATAGAGTCTCAGAAGGCTCTTCCCCTCCAACAAAACCAGGACCACGCTAGTTATAAAAAGCAAAGAGGAGATTATACACGGAAAAAGTCTCGGGCCTCCCCAAGACATACCTAGGTCATCCACTCTAAGCGCCTCTCTTAATAGCATTACCGAAACTGCAAGTGCACATAATGAAAAGAGGAGTGGGCCCGGCTTAAACTCGTTTTCCAAAGAGCTCACCAGTGCACATCAATTTTGGTAGAATATTTAAAAAACTACTTTTTGATGTAGCCAGCCTTCTCTAGTAGCACCTTCATTAGATTGTACTCCTGCTCTAAATGCTTCCTATACTCCTCTGTTAGTAGTAAGCGGCCAACAAATCCCCTCTCCCCTAGAAAAGACTGGAATTGTTGGGAGTTATACGCCTCTTTTACCGCCTCAGCTAGCTTGCTAATTATGGGTGAGGGGGTACCCTTAGGAGCTGCTAAGCCTGCCCATCCACAGATAGCAAAGTCATATCCTAGCTCTTTTAGAGTTGGAACATCTTCTAGTCCTTTAATTCTGCTGTCACTCATAATAGCCAGAACTCTAACTTGGCCCGCATCTTTGTATGGTTTTATCTCACCACTACCCACAAAGACCACTTGCACACCTCCTGCGAGGAGCTCTTGAATGGCTGGTGCAGCTCCAGCACTTGGAACCCACGGCAGAGCTCCTGGGTCGATGCCAGCAGCCTGTAGTAGGCCTATGCGGGCTATATCCCATACACCGGCCTGGGCTGTACCTGAGGCCTTTAGCTCCCCAGGGTGGCTCTTTATGTAGTCTAGAAGCTCATCGAGGGTTCTCCATGGAGAATCTGCTTTTACAGCAACAGTTGCGGGGTTGCATATAAGCATAGCTATAGGTTCAAAGTCGCTGTAGGTAATGTTAGAGGTCCCTAGATGTGGAAAGATGTTTAGCTCAATTGTTATTGCTGTCAATGTATATCCGTCAGGTTTTTCCTTAGCCCCGGCATACATTGTGGCCGCCCCTCCTCCAGCTACACGATTCAACACATTTATTTGAACTCCAAACTTTGACTGCAAATATGAGGCAACCTGCCTTGTAGTTAAATCTGTTCCTCCTCCAGCAGACCACGGCACATATATTGTTATCGGTTTCTGTGGATATGCTGCTACCTCTCTAGTGGGGGCGAGCATTAGGTAGTAAACTGCTACTCCTACAACTATGAGAATTGCAATCACAGCTAGGAGTAGAGTTGTCTTCACCAATATACCACCTCAGGAAATCTACCATAGAGGTTTATATAAAAGCTTTGCTGATATAAAAAATTCTACTGTATTATTTTTTGTTTCTACCTATCAATCTTGATTATACTGCCTTAAAACCTTAAATATTGGAAGGAAAGCCGTATTCCTTAGATTCTCCATACATAAAAATGTTCTATCTAGGGCTGTCGAAGTGTATAGGTTTGGGGTAGCGATATACAGTCTACGATTCACTATAGTGTAAGCTGTGGTGATGGCCTTGGATGAGATGTCCGTGCTTCAGTATAGATGCCTCCAACTAATACTATTGAGACTCTATGAGGTGGCGATCAAAAGGCTGGTTAGCATATTATGGAGGTGTTGCGGCTCTCTATTCTATTAGAAGTGTATTGTTAGCAGCGCTATGTAGATATCTATTAGTATCACCCCATATATTTCTAGAAGTGCTACAGAAGGCCATTTAATGGAGACTGCCCCTAGAGGCCCGGCAATAGCTATAGCACTCAGTATAGCGCTGTCTACAGTCCTTCCATCTAGTGCCATTCCTACTGCTGAGGCTATTACTGCTAGCCACATCTGTATGAAGAACCATGTTGAGACAAAGGCGTGCGGTCTTGTTCCACTTGGATAAACACCTATTAGTGCTAGAAACACTCCAGCTATGAAGAGCAGTGCAGAGGCATAGACATGCACCTTACTGGCTGCTCTATATGTGAGATAGAAAGAGTAGAGACACGCCACTACACCAACAACCATTAGGCCAACGTTGTAGATCCATGGCCTACTGGCCTTCGGACCCCCTAAATCACTAAGGGCATGCCTATATACATTAAACCATGGGTTTTGGAGTATAGAGAGGGCTATAACCACCCAGGCCAGTATAGCAGCGGCAATACCTGTAAATCTCCATAAGATAAGTATTTGGCTAGCCATACCACTCTCCCCCACGCTCTCAAGCCTACTACACTTTTAACTTTTAAATTCATACAACCCTTGCAGTGGTGCAGCACCACTATCGCAGCTTGACACCCACCAATTTCTTAACTAGCAAGGCACCCTCAGCATATTATTGGAGCTGCTGTAATGGTCTAGAGCTAAAAATGCCGGTAGATGTGGTTCGGAGTACTATTTTAGAGTATCATAGAGAAAAGCCGTCAAAATAGATTGGTGCATACTTCTGCCTACCTCTAGCTACCCAGTACCGATTCTTCCCAGGTTCTCTAGTAGAGTGGAATGTTGTGCTAGAGGATATAGTGTTTTAGAGGTGGAATATATTACAAGTATTAGTGTAAATATCTTTAGGAGGTTAGGTGCAGTGTAGTGTTAGCTGTGCCTGGATCTTTAGATGGAGTGTTGTTGGATGGCTATCACGATAGGTAGATGTAGCTATGCTGGGTTTGGGGGTTGTATATGGTTAAAACGCGGCTTATCAGACCCTTCGATCCGTGGAGATCTCCCCTGTGTACATGTCCACCTAAGTGGAGTTTGAATCCATATACTGGCTGTGGGCATGGATGTCTCTATTGCTATGCATCGAGCTATATACCGAGGTTCTATAGCCCTAGGGTGAAGAGGGGTGTTTTGGAGACTGTCTATAGAGATTCTCTAGCTCTTCCACTGAATAGCATTGTTGAGCTTTCTCCGAGTAGCGACCCCTTTCAGCCACTTGATGATGTGTATGGCTATAGCCCCAAAATTGTAGAGGCTCTAGTTAGTAGGGGGCACAGGATCCTCATAACAACTAAGGGAGTCTCTATACTTATGAGGTATACTGATGTTTTTGAGAGGTATAGGGATAGAGTTGCTGTTGCAATAACCATAACGACACTGGATGGCGGTACCTCTAGAGTCCTAGAGCCGGGGGCTCCTCCACCAATGGATAGAGTCTATGGCGCTAGGGAGCTGAGTAGAAGGGGTATATATGTTACGGTGAGGATAGACCCAATAATCCCTGGGGTTAATGACGATATCGAGCAGCTTAGTGAGATGGTTGGTAGGCTAGCTGAGGCTGGGGTAAAGCAGATAACCGTATCGACCTATAAGGCGAGGTACGATAGTCTAAAGAGGCTGGTAGCAGCCTTCCCAGATAGGGAGGGGCTGCTGAAGGAGCTATATATAGGGAGGGGCGAGAGAATACATGGCTACCTCTACCTCCCACAGCAGATTAGATACAGATACATGGTGGCGCTAAAAGATGTTGTAGAGAGGCACGGACTTGGATTTGCAACCTGTAGAGAGGGCTTTCCACAACTACACACACAGGGCTATACATGCGATGGCACAACACCATTCTATAGAGTCGAACAGACTGTATAGCCTATACCCACCCATCAAGGATGTGAAGCGGTAGCGGTTACAGCTTAAATAGAGGTGTCGTGTGCCACAAAGACTTAAAGTTTTCAGTGTAGATAGCTGTGGGCTGAGGGGTTTGAGATGGATGGTGTGTCAGGTGTAGGCTATAGCAACGGCTTTGTTACGGTGGATGGCAGTAAGATCTTTCTATTCTGTGGTGAGATACACTACTTCAGGGTCCCCAAGGATGTATGGCTTGATAGGTTGCTGAAGGCTAGAAGGGCTGGACTTAACTGTATCGCCAGCTATATTCCGTGGAATTGGCATGAGCCTACTGAGGGTAGGCTACTCTTTGGCGATGAACAGCCACAGTCACCGTATGAATCGACAGCCTTCAGTAGGGATTTGATGGGCTATATAGATCTTGTTAAGAGGCTCGGTATGTTCTTTATAGCTAGACCCGGTCCATACATCTGCTCCGAGTGGGATAGCGGTGGCCATCCAAACTGGCTGTATGGAAGGGTATCTATCCCTAGATCGCTCGACCCTGAGTACATTAGGTATAGTGAGAGGTGGTACTCAGCTGTACTGCCAATTATAGAGAGGACTACATATCCAAAGGGTGGGCCAACCCTACTTCTGCAGATCGAAAACGAGTACTTCTGGGGGGATGTACCCTACCTCGTGAAGCTCTACGAGATCGCTAGGAGATATGTTAGGGAGATACCGATTATAACCAACGAGGATTGGTATGTAGAGAACACACCAATAGTAAACACCATAGATGACTACCCCTCCCCATGGAGCATACAGGGGTTTGACAACAAGGTTAGAAGATATGTTGCAACACAGCCCGGTGCACCGAAGATCTTCATGGAGCTAGAGGGTGGCTGGTTCTCAACATTTGGAGCACCCCTACCAACTAATAGGGGAAGCTTTCCAGCTGAGTGGACAGAGACCCTGATTAAGACTGCTATAGGCATTGGTATAAATGGGGTAAGCATATATATGTTCCACGGAGGTACGAATCCGGGGTACTATACCGGGAAGTACATAACGACAACATATGACTATGAGGCTGCGGTTAGAGAGTGGGGAGAGCTTTCACATAGATACTATGCTATAAAGAGAGTTGCACTGTTTGCAAAGACCTTCCACAGCCTTATAGCAAATACAAAGCCCGTTGATGGTCTAGTCAAGGCATCTGGGAATATCGATGTCTTTGCCAGGGTTGGAGAGGGTGGTGAGGCTATAGTTGTACTAAGAAATCTATCTGAGCATCCACAGTATACAAAGATACTCTATAGAGACACCTACTATCCGCCTATCAACACCATCAGCCTTCCTCCAAAGAGGGCAAAGATGGTTGTACTAAACTATGGTGTTAGTGGAACTCCATTTAAGATCCTCTACACATCCTCGGAACCGCTACTGATGAAGACCGTCGGTAGCGAGACGGTGCTCATCCTATATGGTGAGGATCTTGAGCTGGGTGAGGTAGGTATAGAGTCTGGTGAGCCTATAGAGGTAGAGCTTACGGATGGTGTATCGGTGTCTAGGCTAGACAGTAGAAGGATTACCATAGACTATATACATGGTGGTAGCGATAGAATTGCTGTAGTGAGGTCTGGATCCAGTAGACTGTATATTATAGCCATCCCCAGATCTAGAGCTGATAGGACGTGGTATATAGATGATGTAGAGCCTCCAATAATACTCGTATCCAATATATACTTTGTCGGCGGACTCTCAACAGTAGATGGAAAAACTCACATTGAGCTGGAGCTAGATGAATACAGCTGTGGCTATGCAACGCTAATATCGTTTAAACCACTATCAAATGCTGTAGTAGCTGGTAGAGGGATTCCGATAAAGCACGTGTATGGCCCTATATACAGGCTCTATATCGATGGTTGTAGAGCTGTCAAGGGGAGGATGACAGTCTCTCTAGATAGCCGCTGGAGAATTGCTAGAGAGCCTCCTTTACAGAATGGAGGTTTTGTAGAGCCTGGGAAACCGCTTGAGCAGCTGGATATGCTATTCAATGGATATGCTCTATACTCTATAGAATTTAGTATCGATAGGAAGCTACTCGATTCGCTAGAGAATAGAAAGATCTACGTAAGCTACTTCAACGACTACATCACTGCTACACTAAATGGGGTGCCCATAGCATCGGGCTACCACAGTATAGAGGTCGATGCAGCTGACCTACTAAAGGAAGGTGTAAACAAACTTGACATAATACTTGAGTCCACCGGGCATCCAAACGACGGCCTGGTCTACATCCCCAACGGTATCGTGGGGAAGATATATATTGGTAAGATTGGTGAGGAGCCGCTGGTTGGCTGGAGATACATGGAGTACACACCAAAGTATGGAGAGGGGTTCAGCATGTCTAGATTTCTGCACAGCCCGAAGGAGGTGGAGGAAATGCTATCAAATGTGGAGAAACACGGAGATGCAAAGTATGTTGAGGTGATCACCTCCCCAGGAATATACACCAAGGATATCCATATCGATAGAAAGGTGGGTAGATATATACTGGATCTCGGTAGAGCTACCTACAGCAACTACTACATAGGAGCACTTATATTTGTGAATAGAAGATTTATCGGGGTATACCGAGGACCCACGGATATTACGGACCACATTGTAGAGGGGAATAACGGGATTGCGATTGCCGTTGGACGGCCACTAACACTAGCTCCGGCTATAAAGAGGTACCAGTATGCCGTAGATGGGGTGTGGAGGGTCAGGGAACACACAGAGGGTCTTGCAGATGGCTGGTATAAAGAGGGCTACGATGACAGTAGATGGGAGGAG
>JAWAHS010000016.1:4063-16088 GCA_038889075.1 Ignisphaera sp. | reverse complement strand
GCTAACACTAGCTCCGGCTATAAAGAGGTACCAGTATGCCGTAGATGGGGTGTGGAGGGTCAGGGAACACACAGAGGGTCTTGCAGATGGCTGGTATAAAGAGGGCTACGATGACAGTAGATGGGAGGAGCTAGAGCTACCCCTATACATGGAGAACTCCATGGGGAAGCTGATATGGCTGAGGGGAAGGGTATACATGGAGTGTGAGGGAGATGTTGTAGCACCTCTAAAGATGGTTGTTAGAGCATCGGGTGTTAGAGCCCTGCTATACTTTAATGGACAGCTCATAGGAAGGTATGCTGACGAGGGACCCCAGACAGAATTCTATATACCAGAACCACTAGCTAGGAGAGGGATTAATGAAATAGCTGTAATGCTCCACGTTGCTACCAACCATGCCTACATCGACAGCATCTCAATAGAACCCTACTACATCCATAGAAAGACCAGCATGGAACTATCGTAGTCTCTGGCAAACCTTAAAATGGGGTAGCCGCTCAGCACCCCAACCATCTACAGTAGTACAGCTACTCCAGAACTAAGTATAAAACTATCGTATGTTGGTAGAATGCCGGATCTATCTATTATTTCTATGGGGCTATGCCTATCAGAATGCTATCGCTATTGAATTCGGACATCTCTACTATAGTATAGTCTCCTGAGATTTCTATCTTTGGCTTGAAGACCCTTCTGGACTCAAGCTCTATACCCTCCCACCTGTACATTCCTCCATCTATTTTCAGCTTTATGCTCCAGTTATATGGTGAGTAGACCACTATCTTATCCTTAGACATGGAGACCCTTATCTCTGAACCTGTATTGTATAGAAGCTTATCGTTTGCAGGCTCTATATCAAATAGATCATATCTCTCAAATATCCACTTTGCAAATGCTGCATCGAATGCTCCAGGGAATCTAAGTGCTGTTTTCCAATCGTAGGATTCTCCCGAGAATGCCTCCCCCATAAATCTACTTCCCTTTACATGCCAGTTCCATATACCGTGGGCTCCATAGGCTACCCCAGCCTTAGCCCCTGACAATAGGCTCTGCCATATAGCCTTTCTAACATCAAAGTTATTGAATCTTCCATACTTTCCACCGTGTGAATGCCCTTCGTAGCAGGGCTCACCGTTAACAATGGGTCTCTTGATGGTCATGCTGTAGTGTTTCTGGGCAAGCTCGAATGCTAGCGTTTGCCTCTCCCTGGTGTGGCCCGATTGATACATGTAGAAGTCTAGGTGCTGTGACTTTACAAATACCTCTGGTAGGATTAGTCCCCCCATTAGATGCATGGTGGTTAGAGAATTTGGTGCTTTACTCTTAACGATTTCCAGTGCGGTTCTATAGTACTCTATGGCTTCATTGGTTTCAAAGTTGGTATCTCCACTTACTATAAAGATGGGGTTGTACTTCCCAAATCTCTCCACCACATACTCTATATACTCCCCTACATACTCTATTGGGATGATCTTTGATGGCGTTATGTTGGAGCCCCATGTACCTCTAACATAGTTGCACCACAGAAGTACTAGGGCAGGGGTAAAGCCCTTCTCAACAGCCATCCCAACCATCTTTTCAGCTCTATCAAAGTACCTCTCATTCCTTCTCCTAAAATCCCAGCCACCGTCCGAAGAGACTTCGAACGGCTCTATATGGTTACCGGATTGGCTTCTATCGTGCTGAGGGAGAATGTTTATCTGAATTGCATTGAATCCCTGCATCCTCCTATACTCAAGATAATAGCTCCACTCATCAAGTGATGCATTGGTAAAGGCACTCCAACAGGTATCTGCAAGATAGAAGAACTTCTCATCATCTCTTAGAAAGTAGTCGCGGGATCCAGAAATATATAGCCTTCCCATAGCTACACACTTTCACGGAGAAAATACGCTAGAGAACTTGTAAATCTTCTGAGCATTCAATTGATAATTACGGGTGCCAAAAACTTTAAAAACCCTTTTACACAATTCAATTCAAAAAAGAAAAGAACGTGCCGATAGAGAGCTAAACAAAGGTATCCCAGCAACAGATGGATAGCACCCATGGTGCATCGGCATCCAAGGAGGGATGGCTCAGTGGGAGGAATACAGTACATCTCTTCTATTCACAGCGACCGAAAGCTCATCACAGCCGCTGCACCACAATAAGTTCTGCCTAACTATACCCACCGTCTATAACCTTTGTGTGGAACCTTAAATTAATTGGTATGGCCTTTAATATGCTTTACGACAATACAGCCACATGTAGGTGGGCTACTCCTCTTTTTTCCCAACAATTATTGTACGCTGTGAATCAAGGCTGACGCTAATCTCACTACCCATACTCAGTGGTTTATTGGATGGCAACTTTAGTTTCAATTCATAACCCTCGCAGTCAAGTCTATATTCAATTCTCTCCCCAATATATATTTCTCTCACAGGTTTACACACTAGTATATTCTCCCCAGGTGTTTCCTCCGAGACATGTATGGCCTCTGGCCTTATAATCAACATAACATCGCTGTTACGGGTTAGCGAAACTCCACGAGGTATTCTTCCCCTAATTTTAATACCGCCTTTAAGCTTTACAACACCATAGTTATCCTCTACATCGATAAGCTTCCCCTCAATGATTGTGCTCTCCCCAATAAATGCTGCAACAAATCTATTTGTAGGCTCTTCATATACTTCCCGTGGGGTACCGATTTGAACTATCCTACCATGGTTCATAACAGCTATTCTATCAGATATCGTTAAAGCCTCTAGCTGGTCATGTGTAACATAAACTGATGTTATTTTTAGAGATTTGAGTAGAGTTCGCAGCTCATATCTCAATTCTTCTCTTAATTTTGCATCGAGATTACTCAGCGGTTCATCTAATAGTATAACCTCAGGATTTAGTGCAAGAGCTCTTGCTAGTGATACTCTTTGTTGCTGTCCACCAGAAAGTTGTGTGGGGTACCGGTTTTCAAAACCCTCAAGCTTAACTAGTGCTAGGACCTCTTTAACTCTCCTTCTAATTTCCTCTTGTGGAAGCCTTCTTAGCTTCAGGCCAAATGCTATGTTATCATAGACTGTCATGTGAGGCCATAGTGCATAGTTTTGAAAGACCATACCAACATTTCTCTTCTCAGTAGGTATATCGGTGACATCATTACCACCTATATAGACTCTACCACTATCAGGCTTAACCAAACCTGCAATAATTCTAAGGGTTGTTGTCTTGCCACAGCCACTTGGACCTAGCAGAGAAAATATTTCACCGAGATTAACACTCAAACTCACATTATCTACAGCAATGGTGCTCCCAAACCTCTTGCTTATACACTCTAGCTCAACATGCCTCATAAAGTCCAACCTTAACAAAATACTCCACATCACTATTACTTATGTCCTGTTTAAATGCATAATAAATTTTTATAGCTTTCTTTTTAACGTTATTCCATATATCTCTATATATCTTTATAGAGCTTAATAGTCACCCCCATAAATAAAAGTTTATTAACGGTTCTACTAATAGCGTAATGTAGGTGAATAGTTAGGTGGTTAGTAAGTCTACTCTCTATATATTGGTTGCTGCTATCGTAATTGTTGCAGTTATTGCTGCAGTATTTGGCGCCATGGCCTTCGGCATTATCGGTACTAGCACTAGGCCCAGTAAGGTTAGACTTGTATATGCAACTGCTGGAGACATCAACATGCTTGCTTTAATGCAAAATGTTATTGGACCAATGTTTATGGAGAAACACCCTGAGGTAGAGATAATTACAATTCATACAGGTCCGGGGGAGGCTGGAAGTAGAACAATATTTGAAAAGCTTAAGGCAGCCAAGGACGCTGGAAAAGAGTGCTGGGATATAGATGTAGCTGTAGTCCATCAAATCTTTATGTCCTGGGCTCTACCCGAGGGCTTACTGGCAAAATACGCCCATGAACTATCCACATGGAAGTATGTGACATCGGAGGACGCTAGGTATGCGCTAGGAACACCCATTGAAGGTTACGGTATACCCCTATTCCATAGCCAAATCGCAATTGCATATAATCCAAAGTATGTAGCTAACCCACCAAGAACATATGATGAGCTAGCTAAGTGGGTT
This sequence comes from Ignisphaera sp., assembly GCA_038889075.1. GTDB lineage: Archaea > Thermoproteota > Thermoprotei_A > Sulfolobales > Ignisphaeraceae > Ignisphaera. The sequence goes on along the minus strand of JAWAHS010000016.1, from coordinate 12,010 downwards.
TTGGAAAACCCGGGCAAGTTTGGCCACAATGGTATTAAGGGTGGTATGTCTGGTGTAGGTTTTGTTGTAGGATGGGTGTACTGGAAGACCGGCGAGTATGATACGCTAACGAGAGGCCCATATGATGAAGCCATGAGAGAACGGATTATACCAGCCCTTAGAGAGCTTAAAGAATTCAACAAATATGCAGTTATAACAGCGGGCAATGTAGGTACCCTTGATATGCTTGCACGTGAAGAAATATGGATGGGCCCTGTATGGGTTGACATGTTCTATACTTGGGTAGCAGAGGGCCGTATGCCCACATACATAAGGCTTTATGTGCTAGAACCGGGTTTACCAGGGCAACCTATGTACCTAGTAGTACCGGCAAGAGCTTGTAATCCGGAGTGGGCAAAGAAACTCATAGAGTTCATAACAAGCCCAGAGGTGCAGGCAAAGGTTATAGTGGAGAAGTACAACTGGTATCCAGGTATAGATGGCAGCTATGTATTACCACATGTTAGTGAGGAGGCCAAGCAGAGACTGTTTAGCGAAATCACACCTGAAACTCTGGCAAAATACGGTAAAATGTTCCCACTCTCACCATACTTTACTGACATACTTAAACTATATGAGGAGGTAGTCGGTTAAATAGAGACGGCACTCCAGCGTTGAAGAACCATGAAAAGGGGTATAAGACTAAATATTTTTTCTAATTTTTCCTCTTCCCACCTCCTCTCCATCTTGATGCTCGCTCCATCACTACTCGTTATCATCCTCCTGTACATCTACCCATTTATCCTCTGTTTTGTAACAAGCTTAACTGACGACCATGGAGGTATAACATTGGAATACTATAGAACTGTATTTAGGGTTTATGGAGATGATGTAGTATTCAGTTTTTGGATATCACTATTGAGTACATTTGTTGCAGGAGCGCTATCAATTATTATAGCATCATATATAAGGCTAAGTACTGGTATCACAATAAAGAAAGCCTTAAATCAAATCTATAGACTCCCACTATTTATACCTATGGTTGTAGTCGCACAAATGATGAGATCTTTTCTTGCACCACGTGGCTATCTAAATTCTCTACTTGCATTAGTGGGATTGGTAGACCTCAGCAACCCACCTATATTTTTTGATTGGAAGGGACTGTTAATAGGATTTGTATGGAAGCAACTACCATTTATGACACTTATAGTGCTAAGTGGGTTCGCCATGATTAATGACAGCTACATAGAAGCAGCAAAGGTTGTAGGTGCCAGCTCCTGGAGGATAGTATTCAACATTCTTCTACCGATGGCGAGATCGAGCATCGCTATCGCATTTATACTGACTTTTGCTTCAAATATTGGAACATTTACACTACCATATATGTTGATTGGAGGAGCTAAACCAACAACACTCACTGTTGACATAGCGCACAGAGTAACGTACTTTGGTGACTGGGGTACGGCCAACGCCCTTGGGGTAGTGATGTATATACTCGTGGCTGTTTTCTCCATCTACTACCTAAGGGAGATGGTTAAGAGGGGTATCTATGAGCGTTAAAATAATTAAAACTTTGGCTTTGGCCACTAAATTGGTATTGCTAGCGGTAATGTTTTTCTGGGTCTTCCTACCATTTCTAAGCTTGGTGCTGTGGTCTATAGCTTTAAAATGGTACTGGCCAAGTCTACTGCCACAGGAAATAGGTCTTGATTACTGGCTGGAGTCGCTCGGTATTAGGAGAGGTCTTGCTATTGTTGGAGCTGTAAACATTGTAGATGCACTGAAAATGAGTATGACTATAGCCCTTATAGTCACCCCACTCACCCAATTAATTTCACTACCCACAAGCTACGCTTTAGCAAAATATAGAGTACCGTATAAACCACTGCTATTCTTCCTATTTCTAATGCCCCAGGCCTTCCCACTACAGCCAGTATATGTCAACCTTATGCGTATCTTCTATAGAGTGGGGCTTGTTGGAACGGTGCCGGGTGTCGTTCTGGCACATCTAATGCCAAGTTTAGTCTACGCAATATGGATAAATACTGCCACATTCAGATCCATCCCCCCCGAGTTAGAAGAGGCGGCAAGAATTTGTGGTGCTAGACCTATTACAACCTTCTTTAGAATTACATTACCTCTTGCTAAACCAGGGATTTTAGCAAGTAGTGTATTTGTATTTATCTACTCACTCGATGAATTTGTAGGTACATTCTTCATAGGGCTCCCAAACATTATGACACTACCAATGCTTCTCTATAGTGCAAGTGGCTATAACATGCAGTTTGCATCAGCAACAGCGATAGTTCTCCTCGTGCCAAGTATAGCATTTATGTTAATCTTAGAGAAATTCCTTAAGCCTGAATACATGGGGAGAGTGGGCTGAAATATGCAACATTATTATATGGTTGGAGTCCTACACATCCTAACCTCCATTCTACGTGGGCCACTATATATGGGGAGGCCCTTCTATACTATTTGTAGGTTACTGAGATAACCCTAGTTCTCTAGCAATTTCGTCAGCTAGTCCTCCCGCCCCCAGCCTTGCCCATATGGAGCAGGTTCCTTCGATGGATACCATGCAGGGTCCTATGGGTGTGCTGGGGGTGCAGCTCCTCATAAATAGTGGGCATTGTGTAGGCTTTGCCCTACCGATGATGACCTCTCCGCATCTACAGCCTGGTGGGAGGTCGTATTTCCAGTTTTCAGGTGTTAGTTCCCTAATTCCGTATTCTCTAAAGGCATCGTATCTACTGTAGCTATCTCTAAGCCTTAGACCGCTCTTAGATATGAATCCTATACCTCTCCATGCATCATCAACGGCTTCGAAGATTTTGGCAATCAGTTTCTGCGCTTTCAAATCACCGTGCCACGTTACTGCTCTTGTGTATTCTATAACTGTTTTAGCCTCTCCTTTAGCTAGCTGCCTCATGATCTCAGCTATGGATATGAGTACATCTATTGGCTCGAATCCCGATACTACAACGGGAATTCCATAGTTTTCAGAAACGGGGGCCCAAGCCTTAGCCCCTATTACTGTGGATACGTGGCCAGGTGCTATAATACCGGCTACCGGTGGTTCTCCAGATCTCTCCCTCAGTACACCTATTGAGTACAGCATTGCTGGGGGTGTGAGCTTGACAAGGCTTAGAAACCTTAGATTATCTGGTATAAGTTCTCTGTCTATAGCCTGTGCATACCCTGGTGCTACCGTTTCAAATCCTATACCCACGAATACCGCATTACCTCTACCACCTCTAGCATCTCTAATGGCATCAAGTATGGTGGTCACAATCTTTACACTAGCACCTAGAGCTCTAGCATCGCTAAGGGAGTAGGCCCCTTTTACCGATCTAATAGCTCTAAGCCTATACACATCACCATATGTATACACAGTCACACCATCCAAAGCCAGCTTTACAACCTCCTCTATAAAATACGATGGTGTGACGCAGACTGGGCATCCAGGACCAGCTACAAGCTCTATCGCAGGCGGCATCAAACTACGTATTCCAAAGTGGGTAATAGTCCATTCATGTGTACCGCAGAAATCCATTATTCTAAATCTGGAATCCCCACCATACCTCTTCCCAACCTCTAGAGTCAGTGATCTAATCTTTGAAACCAGTGTTCTAACGAGAGGCAGATTGCTTCTAAATAGATTCACCAGCATCTCAATACTGCTAGGAGCTTCTCTATATCCAATATCCATAACAGCCACCCCTACACCAAGCCATGCCTCCATACATTCAACAGATGTACAGAGATCTGTTAGTGTCGATACCAACAACTCTTTTTCAGAACTTTAAAAACCCTGGTACTGTGAATACCTATCTTCGTTGCCTATACATAGGTGCTACATCTAAGCCTCTCTATTATATATCGATTTATGCTATAAAATCCCTTAAACACCGATTTTTAGGCTACAGCTTTTCTCCACACCATCCAATTATGGTTACCAAAAACAGTGTACTCAGAGGGTTGCATCTAAGCTTCAACTAAGATTCCCACCTGTAGTCAAAGTGGTAGCCGGCAGAGCTTTTCAATCTACATAGATTATGTAGATAGGTGTTCTCTTCCAGGATAGGCTATAGCATGGCAATGTATATAAATAGTTTATATCTTTGATTCTAGGATTTCTCTATCTGTGGTGCAGAAATTTTGGATTTGAGGTACAGTCCTAGAGATCTTGTGAAGAACTATCGACTGGATGTAGAATCGGTTCATATAGCTACAATTGCAAGCCATTCAGCACTGGATGTATTCGATGGAGCTAAGGATGAGAACTTTAAAACGATAGCTGTATGTCAGAAAGGTAGGGAGAAGCCCTACCTTAGGTTTAGAAGGGTCGTCGATTACCCGGTTATCCTCGATAGATTTGCAGATGTAGTTAGAGATGATGTTGTATCTATTCTAAGGTCTAGAAATGCTGTATTTGTTCCCAATAGAAGTTTCTCTGTATATGTTGGCTACGAAAATATTGAGAATAGATTTCCTGTACCAATTTTCGGCAATAGATATCTCCTGAAATACGAGGAGAGAGTTGGAGAAAAAACATACTATAGCATACTCGATGAAGCAGGGATTAGAAGGCCCAGGATATTCGAATCGCCTGATGCAATAGATAGGCCTGTTATGGTTAAAATGCCCCATGCTAGGAAGAGGGTTGAGAGAGGATTCTTCATAGCTATCGATAGAGATGATTTTTGGAAGAAGTTTAGGAAACTTGCATCGGATGGAATTGTAGATGAGAAGGATTTTCATAGAGCATCTATAGAGGAGCTGGTGGTGGGTTCCCACTTTAACGTAAACTACTTTAGAACTGTAGCTAGAAAGGACGTTGAGATAATAGGTATCGATAGGAGAATACAAACGAATCTCGATGGATTTCTAAGACTTCCGGCAGATGTTCAGATCGAGCTTAAGGAGTACATAGATGTAGAGATGATAGAGATAGGACATGAAATGGCTACCATTAGGGAGAGCATGCTTGAGAAGCTGTTTGATATAGGTGATAGGTTTGTGGAAGCATCTATAAGAATTGAACCCCCGGGTGTTATAGGACCCTTCACCCTACAGCTGATGGTTACACCAGATATGGATGTAGTGGTATTCGATGTAGCTCTTAGGATTGGTGGAGGAACAAATATCCACATGGGTATAGGGAGCCAGTACAGCAAGCTATACTTCGGTGAACCGATTAGCATGGGTAGGAGGATAGCTATAGAGATTAGGGATTGCCTACATATGGAATGCCTTGAGGAGATAGTGACCTAGGAGGCGGCGGACTATGGGTAGCAGTATGTGTGTACTTGAGTGGAGGTATGGATCTGAGGAGATGAGAAACCTCTTCAAATCTGATAACATAGTCAAACGATTTCTTGAGGTAGAGAAGGCTCTAATCGTTAGTTTAGCGAAGGCAGGCATAGCACCAGAGAGATGCATCGATACCATCAGTAGATGTAGCGAAGAGGTATCGGCTGAAGATGTATATGTGAAGGAAAGGGAGTTGGGCCACGATATAGCATCCCTAGCCTACATCCTTGGAGAGAGGTGTGGTGAATGCGGTAGATACGTGCATCTAGGAGCAACAAGCTACGATATTGTCGATACAGCATGGGCTCTAGTGATAGGGGATGCCCTTTCCATAGTCTTAGCTAGGCTAAAGCATATAATTGAAAAAATTGTGGATATGTCTATAAAATATGCCGATGTGGTAATGGTCGGCCGTACACATGGACAACACGCACTACCCATAACATTTGGCTTTAAATTAGCTAACTATGCCTACGAGTTCTCCCGAAGCTATGAAAGGCTGTGTGAATGTAGGAAGAGAGTTGTTAAAGGGAAGATGAGTGGAGCTGTTGGAACTATGGCTGCATGGGGCGATAAGGGGCTGGTTGTAGAGAGGTATGCTATGGAGTACCTAGGGCTTGATCCTCACACAATAAGTACCCAGGTTGCTCCTAGGGATGGATTTGCAGAACTTGTCGCTAACCTAGCCATTCTAGCAAGTCAATTGGATAGATTTGCCCTAGAGGTTAGGGAGCTTTCCAGACCTGAGATAGGAGAGGTGTACGAGGCTGTTAAAAGGATTGGCAGTAGCACCATGCCTCATAAGAGGAACCCGGTTATAGCTGAGAGGATATCGGGTTTAGCGAAAGTCCTAAGAGGCTTTGTATCAGTAGCTCTCGAAAACATACCGTTAATGCATGAGAGAGATCTTACAAACAGTAGCAGTGAAAGAATTCTACTACCCCACACTTTTCTCGTAATAGATCAAATGCTTATGGATATGGAGAGGCTTCTAACAATCCTCAGCATAGATGAGAATACTATGAAGAAAAACCTCATGCTGCTAAGAGGAGCAGCCATGTCCGAAGCTGTTATGGTTAAACTGGTTGAAAAAGGTATGCATAGACATGAAGCCCATAGAGTACTTCAGGAGCTATCCACAACTATGAACGAAGGGGAGAGCTTCTTGGATAGGCTTCTAAGGGATGAGAGGATCTCCAAGCTGTTTACACGTGAAGAGCTTGAGAAAATACTCGACTACAACAGCTACCTTGGATGCTATAGAGAGCTTATTGAAAGAACTGCAAACTATGTGAAAAATGTGCTGACTTTGTGCTGAGGGATGATCTGGTGCAGGATTTGGATATAGGGTCTATTGTAGCTAAATATGATGTGGATAGGCTATCTGTAGCGACATTGGCAAGCCATTCATCGTTGCAGATAGTCCATGGTGCAAAGCTAGAGGGGTTTAGAACAGCTGTTATTACGTTGAGGGATAGGGTATGGTTTTACAGACAGTTTTCCCATCTTATAGACAACTTTATAGTTGTTGATAGTTGGCGAGATCTCTGTAGAGAAGATGTTGTTTCAAAGCTTAGAGAGTGGTACAGCATTATAGTTCCCCACGGAAGCTATGTAGAGTATGTTGGACTGAGTTGTGCTGAGACCATCCCTATACCGATATTTGGATCACGCTACATGTTTTCCATCGAAGCTGATCAGCATAAGAAGATGGAGCTCCTCAAAAACTCTGGTATACCTATACCAAAGATATACACACTAAATGATGAAATCGATAGGCTTGTAATAGTTAAGCTTCCTGGTGCAAAGGGGGGTAGGGGCTACTTCTTAGCCACATCGAGGGAGGAGATCATTGAGAAGCTCAACAAGTATTTGAAGAGCAGTGTTATAGAAAGCCTCGACCAGGTCGTGATACAGGAATACTTAATAGGTGCTACAGCCTACTACCACTACTTCTACAGTATAATATTAGATAGAGTTGAGATACTAAGCGCGGACATAAGATACGAATCAGATATAGATGGTGTAGGGAGGCTACCGCCAAAATATGTAGTAGAGCTAGACCTAGATCCTACCTTCACCGTTGTGGGAAATATCCCTCTCGTGCTTAGGGAAAGCCTGCTACCGAAAATACTTGAGTATGGCATAAAATTCGTAGAAACAGCCAAGAAGTACATTAAATCTGGTATAGTAGGGCCATTCTGTCTTGAAAGCATTATTGATAGAGATATGAATATCAAAGTCTTTGAGTTCTCCGGCAGAATAGTCGCTGGTACCAACCTCTACATCTATGGTAGCCCCTACTCCTTCCTCTACTGGAGCGAGCCTATGAGCACCGGTAGAAGAATAGCACGGGAGATAAGGTTAGCTGTAGAAAGGAGTAGTATAGAAAAGGTTTTGACCTAGGACTAGCTCGGAAACATTTTCACCGAAGTCTATCTACAGACCCTACATAACCGCTCTACGGCTTCCATCTAGGATGGACAGACAAAGTAACCTGTTCCATGTATAGAGCAGGAGGTGGGAACCGCAGGTTCGCTATTTTGATTTTGAGGTTCTCTCTAATAGTTCTAGGAATGCGGTATAGGCATCTTCGTGTTGTTTTGTGTAGTTTGGTTCGAATACTCTAAGATGGAAGGAGTTTCTAACGTA
>JAWAHS010000016.1:0-3971 GCA_038889075.1 Ignisphaera sp. | reverse complement strand
AGGTGGGAACCGCAGGTTCGCTATTTTGATTTTGAGGTTCTCTCTAATAGTTCTAGGAATGCGGTATAGGCATCTTCGTGTTGTTTTGTGTAGTTTGGTTCGAATACTCTAAGATGGAAGGAGTTTCTAACGTATTCCCTCACATCTTTAAGCGATTTTACGTAGCCTAGTCCTGCTAGCTGTATAAGCATGTTGCCTATCGAGGTTGCCTCTTCAGGACCTGCTATAACAGTTCTATTGTTGAAATCTGCTACAAGCTGATTATGGAGCCAGTTCCTAGATCCGCCACCAACGATATTTATCTTCCTAACTTTCTTACCTGTGAGATTCTCGATTCTCTCTATAACATATCTATACTTCATAGCGAGACTTTCGAGGACTATCCTAATGAGTCCACCTATTCCATTGGGTTTCTCTTGGCCTGTTTCCTCTAGGTACTTCATAATTTCATCAATCATATCTAGAGGTGCTAGAAACCTAGGATCGTCGGGATCTATAAAGCTCTTAAACCCTGGAGCTTTTGCACCCATCTCTGTAAGTTCTTGGTATGAATAGCTAGTACCTCTCTTACCCAATGAAGCTCTTATTTGTTCTATAAACCACATACCCTGTACATTCTTTAAGAATCTAATTGTATTGAATGCACCACCCTCATTCGTGAAGTTATACTCCATAGCCTTTCTATTTATCAGAGGACCTGGAAGTTCAACACCTATGAGACTCCACGTACCGCAGCTGATGTATGCAGAGTCTTCATCTATGGGAGCAGCTGCTACAGCTGAACCAGTATCGTGTGTAGCAGGTGCAACTACATCTATGGTTTTGGAGACGCTTAGCTCTTCTGCTAGATCATGTGATATCGGCCCTAGTTTGGTCCCCGGTTCTACTATATCTGGAAATATATTTGTTGGAAAGCCTATTTCTTCAAGAAGATCGAAAGCCCATTTCTTTGTATATGGATCTAGAAACTGTGTTGTAGAAGCATCGGTATACTCACAGGCAACTGTATTTGTAAGCCAGTAGTTGAATAGATCCGGCATCATCAAGAATGTTCTTGCAGCTTGGAGTAGCGACGATCTGTCCTTTACCATTGCATAGAGCTGGTACAGTGGGTTGATGGGCATGAACTGTATACCGGTTCTCATATAGATCCTCTCTGGAGGGATGATCTTCAGAAGCTCTTCGTATGCCTCCTTACGTCTCTGATCTCTATAGCAGTATGGTAGACCAACGAGTTCACCATTGCTATCCAGTAGTGCAAAATCCACACCCCAGGTATCAACACCTATGGTAACTAGCTGATCTCCATACCTCCTATAGGCAAGTCTAATCCCTTCCTTAACCTCAACCCAGAGTTTAGGAACATCCCAGTGGAGATGTCGACCGATTCTAACAGGGCCATTTGGAAACCTATGTATTTCCTCAATATCTAACCTCCTGCTATCCACATCAACCCTGCCAATCAATGCCCTACCACTACTTGCACCAAGATCAAAGGCTAGAACAAAAACTTGTTTCATCTAAACACCACCCATCCACTCCTAAGTATATATAGAATAGTAGAACCGAAAATATATAGTTTATCGACAAGTAGACAATTCGCTAAATAGCATACCCATGCTACAAACAGTATTATCATACATACTGAGAAGATCTCATCTCTTTCAGATCTGGAGGTAGGCAGTATATGGAATGGATATCAGACTGGTCTAGGTACATCACGGCTCAGCCCGGATTTCCTTTCATCAGTATCCGTTCCCTATCTGTATTCTATTACAGCTTGGAGACTATATTTCGTTATTGCTAGAGTAAGAAAGGTGTACGGTATAACCTATTCCATTTAAATTAGTAGAAGAATCGTCCAGAGACCACAGCGAAGCTGGGTTGGATAAGCCTATATAGGGGTGGAGCTTTTAGCTATCCTAGGTTTAGAGATGCCGGTGGAAGTATATGGTTGTATACATGGATTTCGAACTTATGTACTCAGCTGTAAAGCTTGTTAGGGATGTGCTGAAGGTATCGCCGGGAGAGGAGGTTGCTATAACTGCAGATACAGCTAGCGATTGGAGTGTTGTTGAAGCTACAGCTAGAGCAGTATCTATAGTTGGTGCAAAACCGGTAGTCTTTCTACACCAAACCCCTGTAGGGGTTGGTAAGGCTGCCGATCCCTATCTTCCGGTAAGAACCCTCACAGCCGTGCTTACCTCTGCCGATGTATGGATTGAATATAACAGAAACTGGTTGCTGTATTCAACACCGTACTGGAAGGCGATGGAGTATGGAAAGCTCAGGTACATCTGTCTAGTCGGAATGTATGCCGATATGATGGTTAGAACCATTGGTAGGGTAGATCTCAGTACAATATACATATTTCAGAGAAAGCTCGCTGAGGTAACGAGTAGAAGTAGATATATGAGGGTAACAACCCCTGCTGGCACAGATGTAGAGTTTGAAAATGATCCCACAAGACCTGTCCTCGTTGAGGGTGAGGTCCAGGGACCTGGAGAGTATATGCTCTTTGGTCAAGTGGATTGGGCACCGATAGAGAGTAGCATAAACGGTGTTATAGTTTTCGACGGCTCTATATGGCCACCTGAAGAACTCGGAATTCTAAAGACTCCCATAAAGCTGTTTGTAAGAGATGGAAAGGTGTATAAAATCGATGGTGGATGGGAAGCTAGACACCTCGAAAGATGGCTCAAATCATTCAACGATGAAAATATGTTTAGAATAGCCCACCTATCCTATGGATGCAACCCAGGTGCAAAACTCAGTGGAAATATACTAGAGGATGAAAGGGTATGGGGCGTTGTTGAATGGGGCTTGGGATCACAGTCATCAACATTTAGAGGAAAGCTGGGGCCAGCGGCATCGCATACAGATGGTGTATGCATGAATCCTACTGTTGTTGGCGATGGCGAGAGGATAATTGTAGATGGGGAGTATGTGCATCCGGAGCTTTCAGAGCTAGCACTAAAATTGAAAACCGTAAAGCAGTAGTAATGGAGTGGATACCATCCATCAAATGCGAATATGCGGATCCTCCATGCTAGACACCTACAGTAGTAAAAATTTATTTTTCATAGATTTGCATAACATGTATAGAGCAGACTAAGCTATGTATGGTGTAGATAGTCTATTGAATAGATAGATTCTGCTGTGCTTCAGCCCTAGTCTTACAATTGATTCTGCTACCTTTAGTGTTACAAGTGTTGGATCGATAACTGGAACTCCACTACTCTTCGATAGATCTTCGGCAAGCCCTATGAAGCCTCCACAACCAAGTACTATAACCTCAGCACCGTAATCCTCTACAGCTCTCCTAATTTCACTAAGTAGCATTTTCCTAACACTCTCTAAATCCTTCCTGAGATTGAGTACAGAGACCTCTATACCGGAGGTGTATACAATCCGCTTCTCTATACCTAGCGCAACCGCCTTTCTATAGTATGTAAGCCTGGAGTTTCTACCGGTGGATATAACTGCTATCCTATACCCTAGTAGAAGTGCTACCACCATAGAGGTTTCACCAATACCTAGTACAGGTATTTCGGAAACCTCCCTAGACGCCTCTAAGCCAGGATCATCGAAGCAGTTGATTACAATACCGTGGAAACCCTCTCTATTAGCTCTCACAACCTCTTCAACAACATATGGTGCCGCTAGATCCCTATCGTATTCACATTCAATTGCAGGTGGCGCCTTTGGTAGATTTCGCACCTCAACCTCCACATCTCCTGGTAGCACTGATTTGGCAAACCGCATTAGATAGTCATTCCATACATCTGTAGATACAGGATTTATTACCAGGAGTTTTAGGGCTGGCATATACATCAACCTCTAGCCCTTGGACTATACAGTCTGAGTCTAACCATCGTCTCAGCCATTTTCACCGCAGCTCCAACAGGATCGATAACAGGTCTACCTATAGCATTTCCAACAGCTTCCGCAATACCTGCAAGACCTGTGCA
>JAWAHS010000015.1:0-36968 GCA_038889075.1 Ignisphaera sp. | reverse complement strand
TAGAAGATGGGAGGAGAATGATAGAAAGTGGGAGGAGAACTTCAAAAGATGGGAGGAGAACAACAAGAGATGGGAAGAAAACAATAGAAGATGGGAGGAGGCTTATAAGAGGTTTGAGGCTATAGAGAAAAGGCTTGAGGCTATAGAGCTTAGATTAGAGGAGCATTCAAAGATTTTAGAGGAGCATAGTAAGGCTATTCGAGAATTGATTAAGAGGGTGAGTAGATTGGAGCTTGCTGTAGGTGCTTTGACAGAAGCTTCTTTTGCTAGATATATCCATGAAGATCTGTATATAGAGGCTTCCTCTAGAGGGGAGAAGATATTGAGGAGGATTAGAAACTATAGAGTAGATGAGACGGATATAGATCTGTATATGGAGACAGATAGCACTGTCTATGTAATTGAAGTTAAGATAAAACCTAGACATGAGGATATAGGTCGAATAGTAGCCAAAGTAGATCTTGTTAGGATGAAACATCCAGAAAAGAATGTTATAGGAGTTCTAGCGACAACAATGATCGGTAGAGAGGTGGAGGAATATGCGCTACAGAAAGGTGTAAAGGTATACCGATACTAGATAGTGTATTCTATATATAGCTTTCTGCTTCATAGCTGTGCTGATATATCAATTAAAGATGCGATGTGCTTCCTCCATCTAGGTATGTATAGTAGAGTGTATGCTGAATAATTATAGGATGGCTTCAGCTCGGTACATAGCTTTGGATGCTAGCCATGAGCTTTATGGTACCTCGGCACCTCCTACCAGATGTTGTATCCTCCAGACCCATCCTCTGCAGAAATTCACTATCCAATACCATGACGGTTGACAAGTATATCAATCCTACCAAAATCCTTAGCTATTCTATCAACAACTGCTGAAACCTCCTTAATCCCTGTAACATCCACCTGGAAAACCACAACCTCCTCTCGGAAAACCTTCTCTTTAGAAAACTCCTAACCCTAACCAGATTACCGATATCTACACCAAGCAACACGGTATCAGCACTGAATTCGGCCAAGCCATACACTATAGCGCTGCAGATCCTACCTCCACCACCGGTAATCACAGCAACTCTGCTCTCCAATCTAGAAGATCCTTCTAAAGGAAATCCTCTCCAGCTCCTTACCTAAGTAGAGTCTCTAGAGGCGTGGTCAAAATCTAAAATAGGTTTGCTATAGCCTTGTGGGAGGCGAAGATTTAAAATCTATATGATCTACTGTATAGTTGGCTGATTGGAAATGAAGGCACTTGTTATTCGTAAACCCTTTGACGCCGCTATATCCGAGGTTGAGGAGCCTAGCGCTGGTACTGGTGAGGTTGTTGTTGGTGTTAGGGCCTGTGGAATATGCGGTACCGATATCCATATCTTTAGAGGTGAGGAGTCTAGGGTTAGGTACCCTGTTGTACCAGGCCATGAATTCTCCGGCGTCGTTATTGAGGTTGGGAGAGGTGTTGAGGGTGTTGCTGTTGGTGATAGTGTTGCTGTCGATCCTAATGTTGCGTGTGGAAGGTGCTACTACTGTAGAATTGGTGCTAGACACTTCTGTGAGAAGTGGGAGGGTATAGGGGTTACTAGATCCGGTGGATTTGCTGAAAGGGTTGTGGTTCCCGCTGAAAGCATCTATAGAGTACCCAGTGCCATACCATTTGAGAGAGCTGCTCTGGCAGAGCCACTTTCATGCGTACTGCACGGTATAGATCTTCTAAAGCCTTTAAAGGGCGGTGAGAAGATAGCTATATTTGGTGCTGGCCCCATAGGTCTAACCTTTCTAGCCATTCTCAGAAGGATTGTGGTAGCGGATATAGCTGTATTCGAGGTTCAGCCACAGAGAGCTAGAAAGGCTCTCGAGCTTAAGGCTGATCTAGTTATAGATCCAGCTAGAGGTGATGTGCCAGAGGTTTTGAAGGAGCTGACAGGTGGTAGAGGCTTCAATATAGTTATAGATGCATCTGGAAACATAGACGCTATATCAAGGATACTAAAACTCGATATGGTAGCACCACAGGCAAAGATACTCCTATTCGGTGTAGCACCCCCGGGTAAAACCGTTGAGATAGAGCCTCACACAATATATAGAAAGGAGATTACAGTCATAGGATCATATGTAAACCCCTACACAATGCAGAGAGCCATAGATTTTCTCAAAAAGCTAGACGAGCTCGACACCATCATCGATAGAGTTGATCTCAATGAGACGCTAGAGATCATACGTGGTACTAGTAGGAGGAGCTACATAAAACCCGTTGCGATTCTGTAGAAGAGCATTCTTAAAGCTACCACATAGATTGGAGAGCAAACTTTAGTACAGTACCCCCTAGTCTAATCACCGACTCCTCTTCCATTCTAAAGTAACGGGGTTCTTCGATTGCAAGATCTTAAATAGATCTGCAGACTGTATGGAGTAGGTTCCAGGCTTGCTACGAAGAGCACTTAAAGCTAGGTATTCATGGGTTCCTGGGCGAAGCTCTGTGATGGATGATAGTATTGCTGAGCACCTCTATAGCTTCCTTTACACATTGTGTAAAGTCCTCATCCTTAACAGCTGTTGTATACCTTCCCTTTCTAGCTATGTAGTATACGATTGCCTCACCATCTTTTGTACCAATAGTCCTTGTCCTAATGATGATGTCTGCTATATGTGAGAACAGCCTATACGCATCTCTGTGATATGGAGAGAGAAGTATTGTGGCGATACCGAGCTTCCTAAAGTATAGAAGCAAATTGTATACTAGACCGCTATATCTTCCAATGAATTCTCTTCCATGACTCAGCCCAGGGTTGCAAAGGAGTATCATCATATTTGGTCTAACCCTTGTCGCTGCTTCTAGGGCCAGATAGTAGAGTTCCTCAAAGATGTATGCAACTGGGCTGTAAGCCTCTATAGACACATAGTTTCCAAGGGCTTCCTTAAGGTTCTCGATCGGTACTTCGATCGCTAGCTGCATTCTAAGGGTCTCTGCCACCATGTGCCATATGTAGTCGGGAGAATGCTCATAGCTGATTACAAGCATTTTCCCTCCATTTAATATAGCATAGGCCGTTGCTATGATCAAGTGCATCGCTGGAAACATATGTGGAGGATAGGAGATGTATACAACCTCTCCAGGGTGTAGCTGCGGCATCCACTTGCTCTCACTACAAACGCCTTTAAAAACGATGCCTATTTTCGGCGGTGGTATCTCTGCAAGTCTTGGTGGTATATAGACCTTTATACCCTGGCCCTCAGCTATAGAGAAAAATATCCTTGCTATTGATAAGGGTGCACCTCTGGCTTTTCTAATCTCAATCTCCCTATGCAACAGCTTGTCAACTACTCTATGCCTCATTATTAGAATAGTATCTGCAACAAACTCTATATCACCAGGCTCAATCCTTTCCTCTGCTAAGGGAATCTCAGCCACGAGGACAACTAGACCGTTTACCAACTTTGGAAGTTCGAAGAAGAAATTCTGGAGCACTGCTCTAGCCCTGGTACCACCTTCGATAGCCTTTAGAATAGGAGTTATAGAGTCTACAACAATGATGGTAGGGCGATGCTCCAATACAAACCTATTTATGGTACCTATATAGACTTCAAAGATGCTTTCAGCATCGGCTGTTAGGGGAAGCTTGAGGAACCCTAGCAGTCCTCTACCCTCAATATCATATAGATCTATCCCAAGTCTCTTCATATTTCTAAATAGCTTCTCCTTATCTTCCTGAAGGGATATATAGAGACATTTATGGCCATTCAGAGCATTTCTATAGCATATGGTTGAGGCAAGGGTTGTCTTACCTGAGCCGGGATGGCCAGCAACAACAAGCAGCGATCCTCTAGATAGGGCACCACTAAGAATAGTATCCAGACCAGCAACACCAAATTCAAACCATTCCATACCAGTTACCCGGTCCAGGTGCCATACACATACACTTAGATATAGAGGTTTTCATATTTATAACATTTTTGTATTTATAACAAATTCTTGTATGTAAGCCTTTTATAAATTTTCCTTGTAATAAAACATGTAGCAATTTAGGTAGAGTTTTGAATGGATGCCGAATCCTCAAACCATACTATTTAAGCCCTTAATAGAGCTGAGGAGACTGTACCGGGAGAGAGGTGAAGTTTCTTCAGCTATTATCGGTTTACTGCTTCCAGTTCATAGTAGAGTATCACAGCTTCTGCGGCTTTACAGAAAGACTTTTAAACCTAGGGATGGGGTTACCCTAAATATATGTGGTGTGATATGATATCCATAGATGTATTTAGAGCGCTGGATCTGGTTCCACATACACTAATAATAGTAACTGCTGGAGATCCTGAAAATCCGCGTAAGAGAGGTGGGATGACTGTAGCATGGGGCTCTAGAGTCTCATGGAATCCACCGCTCTTTGCAATTTCGATAGGACCTTCTAAATATACATACCAGCTGATAGAGGAGTATGGAGCATTTGCTGTACATACGGTTTCCAAAAAACTTGTGGATGCTGCTGTAAATATATTTGGTAGTCTAAGTGGTAGAGATGTTGACAAGTTTAAGCTACTAGGAATAGAGCCTGTAAAGGCTCGTAGAGTCACAGCCCCTATAATTCCAATAGCTCCTGTGATTATGGAATGCAAAGTTGTTAGCAAGCATATAGCTGGAGACCATGTACTGTTTATTGCTGAGGTTGTAGAAGCATATCAAGGTTCTGAAGAGACGCCTCTAGCATTTCTGGATGGAAATGCTATCGAAATTGTAAGCTCTGGCAAACAATAGCAGCAATACAGAGTGGTATTGTAGCTAGAGATCCCCACCTTCTAAAGTGGGAGGCCCATTTTTAGAAATCTCCAACCCAGGGTAGATAGACCCTTGATATCGGTCTACCATCTCCGGTACCTGATTGATGCTGCAACTCAGTTTGGTACCAATATTAGAGTCTAGATATTGGTGGCGGCTATCTCATACCCAACTGATGTACTGCCTATGGGTAGATTTGTAAAAATCTTACAGTATTGTACTGTGTAGATTTGTCATAGGGACTGCAGGGATAACAGCTCTACTGTCTACAATCTTGAACGTTTGCTATCGTTGTGTGTGGAGCTATTTTATTTCTGTAAGCTTGAGTTTATTGAATACTATATCTTTTAGCTCCTCCATATCTTCCCTTGCTATATCTGTTAGAGGTAGTCTCATTCGTCCTCCCCTCAGTCCGATGATATTCATTGAATTCTTTATAACGCTGTAAACCATGTACTGATCTATATATGGGTGTGGTAGTACTGTTGTTGATGGTCCGTACTTTGCATTCATCTTATCTATGAATACCTCATACGGTTCTAAAAACTCTATATACCTTCTCATTCTATCGAAATCTCTACCCAGTCCTGCGTAGAGTATCTCTAGGCTTACTTCTGGCATAAAGTTTGCATAGCCTGATGTGAATCCTCTTGCACCTAGGAATGCTGCTGTTGCTAGAAACCACCACTCACCCCTACCCTCTATGATGGGAACTCTATCTCCTACAGTCTTTATCTGCCTGTATAGCATTGGTGGATACGGTGTATTCTCCTTTACAAACACTATATTATCTACAGAATCTACGAGCTTCCTCAGTATATGCGGCTTCATGTATATCTTCGACACATCGGGATTGTTGTATATAGCCAGTCCAATATCTATGGATTCAGCTACCTTTCTATAGAAGTTGTACAGCCCCTCCTCACTGGGTACGTGATAGTATGGAAGTACAACCATAGCACCATCGGCACCTGCATCCTGGGCATATCTAGCCCTCTCTAAAGCTGGTACAGCTCCTGCATGTGAGCAGCCGACGACTATGGGAACCTTACCACCAGCAACATCAATTACCACAGAAACAGCCCTGCGCCATTCCTCATCACTAAGGGCATAGAATTCCCCTGTACTCCCAGTCGGTGTTAGGATAAATGGCTTACCACGCACCCTCTCAACAAGGAATTCGGTATTCTCCCTCAAACCATCGTAGTCGACCTCCTCACCATCCTTGAACGGTGTTACCATAACTATCTGTATAGCCCCTCCAGCTACAAATCTCCTTAAATCGGATGGTTTCAAGATGCACCACCTACCGATAGTAGATGGGATACAATAAAAAAACTTTACGCCCCCCTATATACAGCTATCCTCATCTAATGGATGTGCTTCTAGGAACGGCTGTTTGAATCGGTTTTTATGTCAGGTGTTAATATAGCTATCTTTTTAGCCGTCTCTATATCTCTATACTTATTGGTGTCTATGGATATGCCTAGAAGGATTGCTGTTGCAATGACTATTGCGGGTAGCGACTCTGGTGGTGGTGCTGGTATACAGGCTGATCTAAAGACGTTTGCCGCTATGGGCGTTCACGGAGCATCTGCAATCACTAGCCTAACAGCTCAGAATAGTAGGGAGGTTAGAGCTGTATACGATCTTCCACCCGATTTTATTGTTATGCAGATCGAGGCTGTTGTAGATGATATCGGTGTCGATGCTGCAAAAACCGGTATGCTGAGTAGTGCCCCCATAATCTCAGCTGTTTCAAAAGCTATTAGAAGATATGGCTTTCCCATAGTTGTAGACCCTGTTATGATTGCTAAGTCTGGTGCTAGGCTACTGAGGGAGGATGCTGTAGATACTCTTAAGAGAGAGCTCATCCCAGCTGCAAAGGTTGTTACACCGAATAGGATGGAGGCTGAGGTGCTGCTAGGTATTGAGATAAGGGGTGTAGAGGAGGCTAGGGAGGCTGCTCAGATGCTTGTCGATACCTATGGCTGTGAGGCTGCTGTTATCAAGGGTGGTCATATAGAGGGTGAATACGCTATCGATGTACTGTACTACAGAGGTTCGTTCTACGAATTTAAAAGTAGGAGGATAGCCACCAGAAATACACATGGAACGGGCTGCAGCTTTTCAGCAGCTATAGCAGCTGGTCTTGCTAAGGGAAAGGATGTTGTAGATGCAGTCTCCTCTGCAAAGGAGTTCATCTCAATAGCTATAGAGTATGGTATCGATATAGGATCTGGATATGGATCTGTAAACCCCACTGCCTACATCTATATACCTGCAGAGAGATATAGAGTTCTAGAAAACGTTGAAAGAGCTGTAGAAATACTTACTGAAAACAGTAGAGCTGTAGCAAGAGTTGTGCCCGAGGTGGGTATGAATATAGGTATGGCTATAGATCCACTCTATGCAAGAACACCACTTGATGTAGCTGCCATCCCGGGCAGGATAACGAGGTACAGAGATAGTATAATGGTTAAGGGCAAGCCAGAGTTTGGCGTTTCAAAACATATAGCAAACGCAATACTTACAATGATTAAGCTGTATCCAGAGTATAGAGCGGCTGCAAACATAGCCTACAGCAGAAAGCTTATAGAGATTGCAGAGAGCATCGGACTAACAACAGCATACTTTGATAGAAGGGAGGAACCAGCAGAGATTAAAGCAACTGAGGGAGCGACCATAAAGTGGGGGATAGAATACGCTATAGAAAAACATGGAAAACCCGTTGATATAGTCTACGACTTTGGTGATATTGGAAAAGAGCCTATGATAAGAATATTTGGAAAGGATGCTATAGACGTAGCAAAGAAAATCATCGCAATAGCGATCAAATACGAATAACAGTCGCCTAGCACCATTGCCAAAATTCTATAGAGACCCCCTGAACCAGTGCATCTAATATGTAGTGGTCTCCATCATCTACAGAAAATAGAATCTGGATTACTAAACCGAATTAATACGCTCTATCTATTTCATACATATCTCCAAAAACTAGAGTTGCGTACAGCCCTACTATACTAATTTTAGCTACTTGCCTTTACAACTTCTTCAACTATTTTTTTCAAAGCCTTTCTCATATGGATATTTACTGTAATTTTTGAAAGCCCCAATAACGTGCCTATAGCTTCTTGGCTTGAACCCTTGGGGTAGTTAAAGTATCTGTTTCTGTAGGCGAGCATAATAACATTTAATTCCATATCAGTAAGCTTTTCTGTAACTAAGTTTAGTAGAGATTTCCTCATTAATGTATGGACCAGTTTTTCAATAGAGTTGATACTGCGGTATTCAACATTCTCTTCACCATAGTACCTAATGATCTCATCCGTATAGAGGTCTAGATCCTTCTTTTCGCCAAGGACAGTAAATGTTCTAAACCCCTTATCGATAATATATGGATATAGTACAGATACATTACTATTTTCAGTAATTTTAAGAAATTCACATTGCGACTTTACTGCAACTATAATAAAGAGTCCTCCACATTCAAAATACTTTATCTTTCTAATCTTACCCTTTACAAGATATTTGCTATCCCGTATAAGTAGGGGAATGTATCTACCGATATCCCTATTATAGGAATAGGCGATGACAAGGTATCGAGAAATGCCTGGTAGGTATATAGTCTCAAGTAATATTTTTGCCGATGCAAGTTCACTTAACTTTGAAAAGAAGCTGTTTTTAGGTCTACTAACAGTAAATTCTGCAACACCAATACTATTATCAATAACAATCTTACGCATACCAGAGCCACACAATAGTTAGCTACAGATATTGCTTTATTAACCTAACGACCCTCATCATCTTCTTCCATGTACAGCCCAAACTACTGATATCCGAACCCAGTTCCTCTCTATATACTATGGCAACAGATATATTAGCCACCTAATAACATAGATCTACTGGGTGTTTCCAGTTGAAACTCGACTTTGTATCTATAGGCGAGGTACTGGTTCAATTAAATGCTTTATCCCCTGGGCCTCTAAGATATGTAAAATATTTTGAAACACATGTTGCAGGTTCTGAGGCTAATATGTTGGTAGGTCTAACTAAGCTAGGATTTAAAACAGGTATTATTAGCAGGGTAGGAGATGATGAGTTTGGCAAACTCGTCACGAATTTTCTAAGAGGCGAGGGTGTCGATGTATCGAAGGTGAAGGTGGACGATACAGCACCAACAGGTATATACTTCATACAGAGGCACTTTCCAATCCCAGGAGAATCAACTGTGTTCTACTATAGACATGGTTCAGCTGCAAGTAGGCTATCTCCTGATGATGTAGATGAGGAGTATGTATTGGGCAGTAGAACCGTAATCCTTACAGGTATTACACCTGCTCTTAGCAGTACATGCTATGCCGCTGTAGAGAAGATGTATAGAATTGCGAAATCTGGAGGTCTCGATATAGTCCTCGATACAAATATCCGTATGAAGCTGTGGAAAGATCCCTCGAGAGCAAGAAATGCGCTAACACCCTTTCTACAGGCAAAGATAGTGTTTACGAATGCTAAGGATCTTGAAATTCTATTTCCAGGTCTATATCAAAGAGATGCTGTTTCAAAGATTTTAGATAATGGATGTGAGATAGTTGTTGTAAAACTTGGTGATAAGGGTGCCGTTGCCTACGATGCTAAGCTGAATGAATATAGAGTAGAGGCATTCAAAATATCTATGGTAGAGGATGTTATTGGTGCTGGAGATGCCTTCAATGCCGCCTTTCTAGCCTCTATATACAAAGGGCTATCGATAGATCAAGCTCTACTCTATGCCTCAGCTGCAGGGGCATTGGTAGTTACTGTGAGAGGTGATGTAGAGGCCCAGCCCTCCTGGAGAGATCTAGAGGCTTTCCTAGAGTCATTTAGAGGCGGTGTGATTCTGAGATAGGGAGGCATACACTGTGAAGAGAATATAAAAACTTTCTAAGCTAGGAATCCACATCTAGGTGATCTAATGGTTCAAACATATATTGCTCAGTCAATAGGATTTTGGGAAATCGCATTTTTGATAATACTAATTGTCTTGATATTAGTTGTACCATCAAGGCTACCTCAGATAATGAGAGATCTGGGAAGAGCTATAAGGGAGTTCAGAAGAGCTCTACATGAAACTGAGGAAACAGCGGAAGAGGTGAAGAAGGCTACGGAGGAGGTAGGGAAGAGCTTAAAGTCTGAAAAGGAAAAAGAAGAATAGACAGTACACCACAGGTCTCTATTAGAGGTCGGATATGGCATCCGACTCCGTGTCAGATACCATTTTCCAAGAGATTTGGAAGGAGGCTGTAGAGTTCGCTAAAGTTATTAGGAGTATCGTTATTATAACACTCATTGTAATACTAGTCCTACTGATACCCATCAATATAACCGGTGGAGTTCCACTCTCATTCTATCTACTGAGGCTATCGATGGAGAGCGTTATTGTAAATGTATTGGGCTCCTGGATACGGTTGGACAACCCTAGCCGGATAGTTCTCATAGCGGGTTCGCCTACAGGTCCAATAAGAGTTGTTCTTGCATCAGCTCTCTTCTTCGGTATTCTATTCAGCTCTCCGGTATCGCTATACCTTTTCTATAGATATGTAAAGCCCGCACTCTATCCTCATGAAAGGAGGGCTGCTGTAAAAATTATCCTAGCTGTAGCAGGACTGTTCTATGGTGGTTTGATATACGGTTTTACTATTATAGCGCCTATAACCATAAGAATAATGCTGTACTTTAGTGCTGCATTGGAGGTAGAACCCTATGTAAATGTTGCCGATCTGTATGAGTTTATAGTATTTTCAATACTGGCTACGGTTGCAGGTTTTCTCATACCTCTAGCTGTATACATGCTTGGCAGAGTATTCCATATAGATATCGGTTTGAGAAGACATTGGCGGTACATACTTGTTGTAGGGTATGCTGTACTAGCGGTACTCACTCCAGATCCGACACCTATAACAGCTCTACTCATACTGGGGCCTCCACTAACTCTAAGTATAGTAGCGGAGATTTCAGCCTCTAAGAGAATGAAAAAGTTTTGATGAATTAATGCAGACCGTCTATACTGCTACATCAATACAACAGGTCTTCCTAAAACCTTACCCTCCCTCAAATCATCGAGAGCCCTATTTATACTCTCTAGCCCTTTGTATGTAGTTACCACAGGTCTTACCTTCCCCTGTGCCATGAGCCTTAGGCTTTCAGTTATATCGTATCTTGTAAATGCTAGTGATGCTATTACCTTCTTCTCATCTAGACCCCATTCAATTACCGGTAGACAAAGCTTTCCCGGCGGATATCCCAAGAGCACCAATACCCCTCCTCTTCTCAGGGAGTAGAACGCCTGTTCATAGGTCTTTACATCTGTTGGTACAAGCTGTAGAATTACATCGGCACCTCCATCCGATACCCTCTTAATAGCATCTACAGGATCCTCCCTAGAGGCATTTATAACCACATCTGCTCCAACCTCCTTAGCCTTCTGAAGTTTGAATTCCGATCTCCCTACTGCTATAACGGTGCACCCCTTCGCCTTAGCAACCTGTATAGCGTTAAAACCTAGTGCACCTACACCCCATACAACAACCACATCACCTTCCTTAGCTCCAGCTACCCTTAAACCTTTAAATGGTGTAGCAATAGCGTCTGTAGCAGCTGGTGCATACTCCCACGGTACGCTAGAGGGAATTTTAATTACATGGGATGCTTTAGCAAGGACGTACTCAGCATAGCCTCCATATACATGCCTCCCTGTTTCAACAAGGTGTTCACAGAGCTGTTCATTGCCTCTTATACAGAATCTGCACTTACCACAGGTGTACCATAGCCATGATAGGACAACTCCATCACCAGGGCCAACCTCCCTAACCCCCTCTCCAACTAGGTGCACCTCACCCGCTATCTCGTGCCCTAGTACCGTAGGCATTAGAGGAGGTGGAGGGAATTCGCCATCGATTGTCGCTAGGTCTGTATGGCAGACACCAACTGCTCTAACCTTGATTAGAACCTCATCGTATTTAGGATCCGGAAACTCTATCTCCTCAATAGATAGAGGCTTTCTAGCCTCTCTAAATACTGCCGCTCTACCTTTTATAGGCATATTCCTACCCTTTTCTCCTGTATATTTGCAAACTTTTAAACACTGAATAATACAGTTTCTATAAATAACATTTAAGTTCAATCTGCTAAAGTTTTTAGTGAGCTGTGGTGGTGGATGAAGATAATAGATACCCATATGCATCTAGGGGAGTGTAGAATTTTTGGTTTAAACATTACAGAGGAGCAGCTGCTCAGCTATCTAGATAGATATGGAATATCGGTATCTATTGTTCAGCCATTTCCAGGAGCTCCAAATGCTGCCGATGTCCATAGCAGAATTCACGAGCTCTCCCTAAAGACAGGTAGGAGAATTCTTGGAATGGCAAATATAAATCCGTATCTGGGGAAGGAACTTGTAGCTGAAGAACTTACAAGAGTACTTGGATCACTAAACTTTGTTGCAATAAAGCTCCATACAGCTGGGCATGCAATTGCCCCCACCAATCCCAGCACATCTATACTCTTTGAATATGCGGCGAAGTATAGAGTACCTTTAATGATACATACGGGTCCAGGTCCATTCTCAGACCCTATCGGTGTAGCTCCTAGAGCTGAGGAATTCCCCGATGTAAAGATGGTGCTAGCCCATGCAGGTTTTGGTATATATGCTTCAGCGGCTCTATGGCTTGCCAAGAAGTATGATAACATATATCTCGAAACATCGTGGAGCCACGTATACGATTTAGCGGTATTTATAAAAGAGGTACCGAATAAGATAGTATTTGGAACGGATCTCATAGAGAATGTTCCAGTGGAATTTGCAAAACTGGAGGCTCTAAAGCTCTCTGACGAAATTAGAGAGCTCATACTATATAGAAATGCAAAACACGTTTTTAATATACTACATGTATAGAATTAGCCACTCCATCTACGGTGCTCCATATCTAAACAATTTTTCATATATTCTAACTCGGTATAGTTGGTAAAGGAGCTGATAGAACCAGCTCTATTGCATATTTATTAACATTTCTGTAAAAATAGATATTGGAGATTGGTATGTGTTGCTGTAGTGAAAAAATAGATAAAGATGACCCCGCTGGGGAAGGTCGGGGTAGCAAACCATCACCTGTTGATAAAAATAGAAGACTGTTTCTCACAGCCCTCGGTACAGCAGTTGTAGGAATTGGAGTGGGTTATGCACTTGGCTATTTAACAAAGCCTGCAGAGGTTATTAGAGAGACTATTGAGAGAACGGTAACTGTAACCAGAACCACGACAGTTACAGTTGCACCAACCCCTACCCCAACCGTTATTCCTGGTCTAAGCGGTGCTGCCTCAAGAGCTATAGCAGGGGTGCGCGATCTTCTAAATAGAGGTGTTATAGCACCTGGTACAACAATTAGAATACTCCATGTAGCTGGATCCCGAGCTAATCTAGAGAAGGCTATAGAGCTGTGGAGTAGGTATGTCCCTGAGGTAAAGGTGGAGTTGATAACGCTGGGAACGGAGCCCGATGTATATACAAAGGCTATGTCGGAGGCTGTAACCAAAACCGGTGCATTCGATGCTGTTACAATATTCAGCACATGGCTTGGAGATATTGTTGAGGCTGGATTAGCGAGATCCTTAGACGATTTCTATGCAAAGTACGATCCAGAGTATGTAGGTCCTTGCGCACCTATAGAGCCCCTAGGATCCTATGTAACCACATACAAGGGTAGAAGATATTCTCTAGCCCTCGATTCCGATGTATTTACACTATCCTATAGAAAGGATTTGCTCACCAATGAAACCTATAGGAGGGAGTTTGAGGCACAGTATAGAAAGCCGCTTAAGGTTCCAGATACATGGGAGGAGCTCATAGATATGGCTAAATTCTTTACAGAACTAAGGTTGACAGCTCCTAGTGGTGGAAGGGTTTGGGGTGCATACTTCTATCTAGAGCCCGCATTTGCAGCATATATTACATGGTTTAACATATTTGTAGAGGCCGGGGGAATACCATTTGACTTAGAAACTATGGATCCAAAGGTAGATACTCCTGAAGGGAGATACGCATTTGATATTATATTAAAACTGAAGCCGTATATGCCTCCCGAGGCTATAAGTGCTGCGTGGGCTGATCTATACGATAAGTTTGTGAAGGGGGAAACGGTCTTCACAGCTGCATGGCCTTCACTGACTAAGGAGGCTATGAGGCCAACCTCTGCGGTTAGAGGGAATGTGGGGACAGCTCTAATGCCTGGAGTAGAGATTGAGGTTGGGGGAAGAAAGGTTGTTAACAAGGCTGCACCTAATCCTGTAAACTGGGTTGGGATAGTATCCAACTACAGTGCCAATCCCGAGGTAGCATATCTATTTCTACAATTTGCTACAGCACCTGATACAGGGCTTGATATGGTACTCACTGGTGTAATTCTCGATCTGTTCAGAGCTTGCTGGTTTACCGACCCAACCTATAGAGCCAAGTCTGCAGAAGGCTATGGAGAAGAGTTCCTCGATGCATACATGGAGAGTATAAAGATATCCTATCCAGATATTCTAATTAGAGGTGGAACAGAGTATCTTTCAAAACTTACTACTGAGGTAAATAATGTAGCTGCTGGATTAAAGGACCCTGAAAGAGCGTTAAGTGATGTATCTGCTGAATGGGATTCGATAACAAAGAAGTATGGTAGAGATGCCCAGCTTGGAGCATGGAGAGCGCTAGCACAGCTATTTCCAGAGAATGTTAAGAATGTTTGGAAAGCTAAGGGATACATGAAGTAGCTGCAGAAATAGGGCTCTAGCCATATTAGATGAAGTACTTTTTCCTACAACACACCCTATGTAGTGGCACTGATAAAAAACATTTTTCAACTCTTTTTCAATTTCAAAGTGCAGACTACAGCTATCAATCGAACTTGTTTTATCATATACTTATATTAACTCTCTTTCCATACATCAATATTGGAAATACATGCTAATGGCATCGGTGCTCAGCATGTCTAAGGAGATACCCAGATCGATAAAACTATTAGCAACACTGCCACTGAACATTCTATTGAATGCCATACTAATAATTCCCTTTGCAATCATGATATACCTAGCCTTTCTTAAATGGTCCCCTGCTATGGGGATAGACTGGTGGGAGGCTCCATTTACAGGAATATCGAATTTTATAAGGGCGCTTAGCGATGCTAGATTTATCAATGCACTAGCTAACACCGTCACATATACAGTAATCGTCGTCTCAATAGAGTTCTTCCTAGGATTACTACTAGCCTATCTAATGCTTGAGGAATTCGTTGGTAAGAAGGCTATACTATCGCTAATTATATACCCCCTTATGCTCCCCCCGGTTATAGTAGCCTCCGTCTTCTATCTAATGTTCCAGCCATATGGTCCTGTAAACAATGTATTTCTAAGAGCTGTACTGGGTGAGGATGCGCTGCGGATAACTTGGTTTCTAAATCCGAGGCTTGCCTTCACAGCCCTTATTATTGCAGATATATGGCAGTGGACACCATTTATTTTCCTAATACTGTACTCTGCTCTCTCAGCTGTACCGAGAAGATTGGTTGAGGCTGCCCAGGTTCTAGGAGCTAGCAGCTTTACCATATTCTGGAGAATAAGATTGCCACTGATAAAACCTCTAATAATTGTTGCTATAGTTCTAAGAGCACTAGAAGCCTTTAAGATGTTCGACTATGCATATCTAATGACTGGGGGAGGACCGGGTATTTCAACAGAGACCATATCTCTATACATATACCGTGTCTCTGTCCTATATACGGATATCTCCTATGCAGCGGCAATGTCTTTGATTGTACTTGTTATGCTTGCTATAGTGATTAGACTGTTTATATGGTATTTCTTTGAGAGGGTGAGATAGGCATGGAGCTACGTATAGTTTCAAAAGCTCTTAAATACATAGTGATAGGAGTCTTTGCACTATGGACACTAGTACCTCTAACCTGGATTGTATCCCTGGCATTTAAATCGTATGCCGAGTGGAGGGTATCGTACTTTGTACCTAAGAATCCAACGGTGGATAACTTTGTACTGCTTTTCAAACCACAGGAGCTTCTAGGGAAGTACGGTGTTATGGGTGCTACCGCTATAATAGAGTCTGCTACAAAGCCGCTACTAAATAGTCTAGTAGTCACCGTTGCTGCAACAGTTCTATCTGTTTTCGTAGGATTCTTCACAGCCTATGGAGCAAGTAGATATAGGGCTCCAGGTCCATTCACACTATTCTTCACCCTATTAACACGTATGCTTCCCCCTGCAATATTCATCACACCAATAATGGTCTACTACTCGAATCTAGGGATGCTTGATACATACTTTGGGCTAGTATTTCTATACTCAGCTGTAACGGTAACGTACGCCATATGGATTCTAAAGGGATTCATAGACGCTATACCAGTTGAATGGGAGGAGGCCGCTATGCTTGAAGGGGCAACGCCCACCAAGGTTCTATTCAGAGTAGTACTTCCCCTCGTCCGACCCGGACTCGTTGTCGCCGGCCTATTTATATTCCTTCTAACATGGTCGGAGCTACTATTTGCACTAGTGTTAACGAATATAAATGCTGTTACACTCTCTGTACACATAAGCAAGTATGTAGGTGCTGTTGGACAGCTCTTTGGACCTCAGGCAGCTCTAGCATTAATAGGCTCCATCATACCTGTAGTAATAGGATATGCTATCCAGAAACACCTTGTAACAGGATTTACATTTGGTATGGTGAGGGGCTAGCGATGGAGGCTGAGGTAGCAGTAGATAGCGTTAGCAAAAGATTTGGCGATACTGTAGCCGTTGACGGTATTTCATTTGAGGTTTACAGAGGTGAGATATTTACCCTTCTAGGTCCCTCTGGCTGTGGTAAAACCACTACACTGAGAATTATAGCAGGTTTGGAAAAGCCAGATACAGGTAGGGTCTACATCGGTGGAAGGGATGTTACAGATCTACCGCCGCAGAAGCGTGACGTGTGTCTGGTATTCCAAGAATACGCTGTATTTCCACATATGAATGTGTTTGAAAACATAGCCTTCGGCTTAAAGGTTAGAAGAATCCCCTCTAACGATTTGCGTAAAAGGGTTGTAGAGGTAGCTGAAACGCTAGGACTTACAGACTATCTAAATAGTAGAGCAGGTAGAGTTGGTTTAAGTGAGCAGCAGAAAATTGCTTTAGCTAGATGTATGGTTGTAGAACCTAGAGTACTACTTCTTGATGAGCCTCTAACCCTTGTAGATGCGAAAACGAGAGAGAGGATGAGAAGGGAGTTGAGGGAGATTCAGAGGAGGATAGGCATCACAATGCTCTACGTTACACACGACCAGCTGGAGGCCCTAATGCTCTCCGACAGGATTGCTGTAATGAATAGAGGGAGGCTAGTCCAGATCGGTACCCCGATAGAGATCTACGATAATCCCCAGAGTCTATTTGTAGCACAATTTATTGGAAGCCCCACCATGAACTTCATCGAAGGTGTTCTGAAAAAGTATGGTGGAAAACTCTTCCTTGAAAGAGACGACTTTAAAATGCCACTAGATGCTATAGCAAAGTACTATGATTTGGAGCAGCTAGTGGATAGAGAGGTGGTTATAGGTTTTAGACCTGAGGATAGCTCTATCGATGCAAAGGGTGCTCTAGAGGGTAGCATCGAGTTGATAGAGGTTGTTGGCGATAAACTTGCACTACATATAAAGGTATTAAAAGATGTTGTAGTAAAGGTCTATACCTCAATATATGAGGATGTCGCCGCCGGGTCTAAGGTTAGAATCTCACTCAATCCAGGTAAGGTACATGTTTTCGACAAAACATCGGGTAGAAAACCTCTCCCTATAGGTGGGGAACATGGTATTCCTTAGAGTAGAAAACATATCCAAGAAATATGATGATCGTTTCGTGCTGGAGGGTATTTCACTAGATGTAGAGAAGGGTGAAATACTGGCTGTAGCGGGACCTCCAGGCTCTGGAAAAACAACACTGCTAAAGATTATCGCAGGTCTGATAAAGCCTACATCAGGTAGGGTATATATTGAAGGGGTGGATATTACAGACGTGCCTCCCTATTCAAGGGGCTTCTCAATGGTATTCGAAACGCCACCTGTCTATCCGGATAGGTCGGGCTATGAAAATATAGCCTTTCCATTGAAGCTTAGAAAGCTTCCCGAGGATGAGATTAGGAAAAGGGTTTATGAAATTGCTGAGCTATTGGGTATTAAACACGTTCTTAATAGGAAGCCGAGTACATACAGCGGTGGTGAATATCAGCGTGTAGCACTGGCCAGAGCCTTGGTCACTAATCCAAGGCTGCTTTTACTTGATGAACCATTTAGAAATCTCGATGCTAAGATTAGAGAGCATATGGTTGTATGGTTTAAACAGTTCCAGGCTAAGCTAGGTGTAACAATAGTCTATGCAACCCACGATCCTCTGGAGGCCTTTACTGTTGGCAATAGAGTTGCAATTCTATTAAATGGTAGGGTAAAACAGTACGGATCGCCAATAGATATTCTACGCAACCCTGTCTCACACGATGTTGATGAATTTATCAGCATACCTGCACTAAATACATTCAAGGTATACTTTAAGAGTAGCGGTGAGGGAATTCTAATAAATCTAAATAGTATAGTGATTGAAGCAAGGGTTAAGCTGAATACCGAGAGTAGCGAGGGGGAGGCCATGGCATCCGTAAGACCTATGGATATCAGAATTTCGAAAACCCCTAGTGAAGGAGCTGTACCAGGTAGGGTGGAGCTGATTCAGTATCTCGGTGCAAATATTCTTGCAACCGTTAGAGTAGACGATCTCAGTATTAGAGTTGTTGTACCCAAGGATATGGTTGTGAGAGAGGGAGAGAACATCTACCTAACACTAAACCCCAGTAAAATACGTCTATACGAAGTTTCATCAGGTCGTAGACTAGATGTGGTGTAGATCATGAGGCTAGTCACATTTAGAAAACTAAAGAGTAGAGATATTAGAATCGGCATAGCACTGGGTGATATGGTTCTAGATCTCAGGGAAGCACTTATCGATATGATTTCAATAAACTACGGCTTATCTGAACAGGATATTGTAGAATGGGTGTATAGCTTTACATCAGATATGCGGAGATTTATAGAGCTTCTCCCCATCACATCCGACATAGTTAACAAGACTATACAGCTCTACTCTAAGACTGAAACTCAGGAGCTACTAGATAGAGGACTGGCATATAGAACTAGCGACATAAAATATCTACCTGCTGTCCACAGCCCATCTAAAGTCATAGGCATCGGTCTCAACTATGAAGACTTTAGAATTATGCTAAAGTATCCCAAACCCGACGTACCGCTATTCTTCTTCAAACCCATAAACACATTAGTAGGCCATGAAGACACCGTATACATACCACGGGGTGGTAGATGGCCCGGTACAGAGTCTAAGTGCCTCTTCCACGAATACGAGATGGCTATAGTTATCGGTAGAAGAGCTAAAAACATTACCAGAAACGATGTCTATAGCTATATATTCGGTGTAACAATATTCAGCGATATAACAGCCCACGATATAGAGATGATGCAACCCGGCTTCGTTCTCTACCAACAGAGATCAAAGGCCTTCGACACATTCTCACCCGTCGGCCCATGGATTGTAACAATGGATGAAATTATAGAACACGGTATCGATCTACACAATCTAAAAATACTCCGTAGAAGAAATGGTACTGTAGAAGGAGAGTCGAACACAAGAAACATGATATATAAGATTCCGGAAATCGTCGAATTTCTAAGCGAGATCATGACACTGAATCCCGGGGACATCATATCACTGGGTAGCCCCCCAGGAGCTCCACACTGCCTCCAACCAAGCGATGTTATAGAGGCTGAGATAGAGTTCATCGGCATACTAAGAAACTATATAAAATAATCCAGCCATAGATATAGCCTTATCGAAAAGCATCTCATCATCTAGCAACCTGTAGAACCATCATCTTTAGGATAGATACACGGAGCATCACCATAATTGAATTAAATCTAAGGAAAATCTACAGGGTACGTCTATAGAGCAGTAGAGACAGGAATACACCCGACCATCGCCTGTGATACGCTACAGAATGCTGTAGATCTCTCTGCTAAACTTCTGGAATCCGTATTATCGGAATATATGGGGTTGGTAGCGGTATTTTTGATTTATACTACCTCTTTTCACTTTTTCTCAATTTCTGTTCCCATCTAAATCTCCACAGACCTCTGCCAAAGGATTCTACAGCTATCTCTAGCTCTTCTGCTAGCATATCGCTTATCAGTAGCTCATCAGCTACTGTATACTTGAGAAGCATACTAAAAGTGCATCTAACATTGAAAACACGGATCACAGATACAGTTACAATCACTATCTACCAACCCCTCCAACTATCATAGACTATATATTGGGAAACCCTAATATAGATAGAGAAGAGAGTGGTTTTATGCAAAAGCTATAGAGTGGCTATTGATGCTCCCTATACTCTCTATCTTCTACTATAAGCAGTGTTTTAAGTATGGGGAGATAGGCCTCACTAACATGATAGAATCTGTAGCTCTTCGTTGGAGATATCTTGACAGTGTATACCTGTATAATGCCTGTAGATGCAAGGTGTCTAAGGGCTTCGTTAAGCCTTCTATAGTTTACTCTAAGCCTTCTTCCAAGTGCACGAAAGCTGAGGGGACCATTATTTAGAAGCTCTATAACTACCATCATCCTCAGATCATTTTCAAGAGATTTTACTAGCTGGTGTAGAAGCCTTCTATAGATGTTGCAGACAGCTGATTCATCTACAGACATCTATGTCTGCTCCTCTATACTCTAATAGAATTGTGGCTCTACAACTAGCTGCCCACCTCTAGAATGTATGTTGTATCCCTATCGATAACCATGTATATAGGTTGGCTATTGCTCCCATCTACATATTTGATTATCGGCTTTTCTAAAAGTCTTGCAACTTTGATAAGCTCGTTTGGATTTCTAATATACACTGTTTTGGATCCGCCTTCCATAGGTATCCTCGATGCTGTAACTATTATCTGCTGGTATCTGGATTCAAAATCCTTTAGAGGATCCCTTGTACTGAGTTTAGCTCTAGCTATAGCTAGAATTGCTGTAGCTATAACTCCTGCTGAGGCCATTGATGTAGATAGTATCCTCAGAGTCTCTATATCCATACCGAGGATACTCTGCTTTATATACACATTTCTCTTCTCCTCCACAGGCACCGTTATCGATGGAGTGCCTTCAAGAGCGATCCTATTTCTACCCAGGTCTATGGCGATGGCTATAGAATGGTTGTACGGATCTCTCCGTGAAATAGAGCCGATATGCACTGTGCCCTCTATGTATGTAGCTATTGTTATGCTGAATGCTGTAAGCCTTAAGCCTACCTGCTTACATAGCACATCCATGGTCGACACAGCATCGCTTATATTGATGTAGAGGGAGCTCGTAGCGGAACCTGTAAAGTTTAATGTTTTCTCAAGATATTTTCTACTCCAGCCATCTGGGTGCCTCAGAAAAACAGCCATCCTAATCGAGCCAGAGCTCCTCACACCATCAACTCTATAACTATAGCTTACATTAACACCATTAACAAGACTTAGATAGATGGGGAGACCACTCTCAGCAACAACTATCGGAGTTTCATATATATTGTTTGGCTTCATATAGAAATAGATGTCGTATCTAGAAACCTTTGAATATCTGTAGAGAAGCTCCTGGCTAACTACATAGGGCTCCCTCATATATGCAGAAACACCAAAAACACCACCAAACCCCAGCCATAGCTCTAGAACAGCTCTGTAGCCCTACATTAAAAACACCCCTGCTATAACAGGATAGAGACGCCCATCAACCTATACAACATTTCAGTATACCCTATCCATTCCCTCACCCAGCTACAGATTCTGTAGAAGCTATCTCCAAATACAGCCTATACTCCATCTCATCGAATCTCCATCCAGATACCATCCCAAACCTTCAACATATGCAACGTGTTAATATATACAGCCCTTGGATAGTAATAGTAGCGGTATCATCTACACCACCGGAACCTTGCAACTATATAGAGTATTGAAAATCCCGATCAACACTATATAGAGATATCCCAGAGAGCACTACTGGAGAGAAAAGAACCGCATCTCATATCTCTATATAGAGGGTGGTGTATAGGAGCTGTAGATGCTATAGAGTTGCTGTAGCTATAGATACTAGTCATAGACCCTAGCAATGTTTATATATGGTAGTGCCTATGGAATGAAGTGGTGTAGCTGTAGGGAATTTTAATTTTGTTAGCGATAAGAACTTTAGTTGGGTGCAGTATAGATGTACTGTTTGGATTGTGTGTGGTGAGATGGTATGGCTAGGGTTGTGTTTCTTGGTGTTGGCGGCTGGATATCCGAGCCTTTTCTAGGCCATACATCCTTTGCCGTTGTTGGTAGCTCTGGTGAGTGGATTGTTGTTGAGGCTGGTGAGGGTCTGTATGCCTCTATGAGGAGGTGCAACTTTGATTTAGATGATGTGTTTAGAGGTGTTGTGGTTAGCCATAGACATGGTGATCACATACTCGGTCTTCCAACGATTTTGCAGATGGCTAAGCATAGAGGGTTTGGAAAGGTGATGGTCATCTCTATAGATGATGCTATAGATGCTGTTAGAGAGCTTCTAGATGCTACAGGTTCTCAGAATGTATTCGATATAGCTGATCTTAGAGCTGTGGAGATGCGTAAGAGGGTTGATGTAGGAGGCTTCGGTATAGAGTTTATAGATGCCATACATAGTGTTCCAGCAGCCTCGGTTAAGATCTATGTAGATGGGCTGTGTATTGTTTATAGTGGGGATACTGTATATAATCCAGAGCTTGCAAGATTTGCCCGGGGATGTAGGCTTCTAATACACGAAGCCTCTGGATACTATGAAGAGGCCTATAGATATGGCCACAGCTCCTATACAGATGCTATTGCAACAGCTATAGAGGCTGGAGTCGATATACTTGCACTTGTACACTTCTATCTACAGCCACAGCCGGTAGCTACATCAAGTATTAAGGGGGGTAGCAGTCTGAAGATTCTAGTGCCACAGCCATGCACATCAATAGAGCTCTAGCATCTATTTCATAGTGCTCTGGGCATCTGTGGATGGGGCTAGGTGTAGAGTTTTTGGAGAAGCTTTACTGCTTCTTCTCTAAGCTTTTCACCCTCACCAGGCTCTATAATTGATATCGGTATTTGGAGCTCGTACCCCTCTTCGGAGAATGCCTCTGCTGTTGGTATATACATCCAGTAGGAGTTGAAGTAGCATGAAATTGCTGTGTATTTAAATGGGCTTCTACTCTTTATATAGAGCTGGTGTTCTACAAAGACTTCAGCTGGGAGGAATACCATGGCCACCGTATTGCAGAGGTTGATTGCAGCGATAGGTGTTGGAAGGTACTCCCTTCCACCAACCTCGTCAGCAATTGCTTTGAGGAGCCTAAGCCTCCACACTCCATGCAGGTCACCACGCCTCTCCATCTCGTGCATCACTTCATCGATATCCTCCCTTCTAACACTCTCTATAAACTCCCTAGCCTCCCTCCTAAGCCTAAGATTAACGGTAGAGATAGTGTAGTCGAAAACACCACACCTATCTACATCGATTTTCTCTCCGAGTTCTATAGCCTTTACACTCTCTAGAGCTATGATCCTCCCATACCGCTCAACCTCACCATAGCTACCACCCCTCCTATCATAGGGTCTACTGAGATCCGTAGTAGCCGTATATGGATTTACATTGCCGCAGCAACCATTTAGAAATACAGCATCTCTCCCGCTAATCTGTCTATAGAACCTCTCAACAGCACCTGGATAGTCAGAGGATATACAGAGGTTGTCGGGGCCCAGGATAACTGGATGTGCTGTAAAGTTTACTACCGAGACAATCCCACTGTCGATTACTGTAAGCTCTGCATCGATAGCACCACCAACAGGCTTTCTACGGTTGTATACAAGCTGTGGAAGCAGCCCCCTACCAACCACGAGGTAGGGAATATCCCTAGCACCAGCAGCTGAAGCTCTTACACATCCAGCGATGCTCCTAATGAGATACCCTCTATACACATCATCTGTATATGGAGATGGTGTAGAGTGGCTGTGTGTAGCACCCAGAAGAATATCCATGCCACTACTTTCGCTGGTCTCTACATAGAGGCTGTACGGAATGCCGATGAGATCTGCAACAGCTATAGCAACAACCTTATCTCTAAATCCAATCGATAGACATCTGATATATAGATCATCATAGATACAGCTAGAGGGCTCTACACGATCAGCATACCCCTCCAGCCTAACACCTATCGGAGGGGTTACAGCAGCCTTTACATACCCAATCTTCAAATACATCACCAGATATAGCGGTAAAGCCCACAGAATAATAAGGGTTGTATACAGATATACCTAGCTACCACAAAAACCTATATCTACCCTGAGATACACCTATATTCTGTAGGGCAGTGCTATTACAATTCTACTGGGAATAGCTATCTATAGTATAGTGTATAGTGTGGAATTCTACTTCTAGTAGATTTTTAATCTTTTATCTATAATTTCTTATGTGAAGGTGTCGGCATGCATCCCGTTGTAAAGTATATTATTAAGAGATTTGGTAGGATGTTGCTGACTATATGGATTGGACTGACGATAACATTTATAGTCTCTAGGTCTTTGCCATTCAATCCAGCTGATGTGCTGGTCTCTAGGCTAACTTCATATGCACTGCAGCTAAGACCTGAGGAACTTGAGAGGATGAGGAGGGTTATATATGACCTCTTTGGCCTAAGGGATCCCATATATGTACAGTATATAAAGTTTCTCTATGGCTATTTCCTGGGGGAGATGGGACCTTCATTTACCTACTTTCCTGTGAAGGTATCTGAAATAATCTCAGCCTCACTTCCGTGGAGTATCTTCCTCCTTATGCAGACATCGATAATCTCCTGGCTCATAGGAAACTTTCTAGGTGTTGTAGCGGCTCTATCGAAGCATAGAAGATTTACAAAGGGGGTGGAGTACTTTGCCATGGGTCTCCAGCCCATACCATTTGCCATCTTCGCAATTGCCTACCTGATATTCTATGTAGTTATCTTAAAGGGATCCATACCAGCTGGAGAGGTTATGCGGGGAAAACCCATCATTGAGGTTATGTTGATAGCGTTTAGAAGGAGCATTATACCTCTCACAGCTATGGTTATATGGGGATGGATGGGCAACTTCCTAGGAATGAAGTCGCTTGCAATGAAGTTGAAGAATGAGGATTTTGTTGAATATGCAAAGCTGAGGGGCGCACCGCAGAGGACTATAACATGGTACGTTACGCGGAACGCTATAACACCGCAGTTTACCTACCTCCTCCTAAGTCTCGGAATGATATTCACAGGTGCAGCACTGGTTGAGTATCTCTTCTCATATCCCGGTATAGGTATTCTACTCGTTACATCAGTGCTTAACGCGGACTACAATCTAATGCTGGGCATAGTATACATGTCTATAGTAGGGGTTGCAATAGCAGCCTTCATACTAGATATAGTCTATCCAATTATAGACCCCAGAATAAGATACCCGGGACAGTAAGGTGAATGAAATATGAAGCTTCCATCGATATTCAAAGACAGAAGTTTTCTGATACCCCTCTCCATACTGCTGGGTATCGTAGTCTACATCATAGTATACCCAGCCCTATTCATTAGAGTGGATCCAACTAGATGGTATGTTGTTCCAAAGGGGCTTCCACCAAGCCAGGACTATCCATTTGGAACAACTTTGACAGGTCAGAATATAGCTGACCTAGTTCCAATAGCGTTAAGGAATTCGATAGTTATTGGAGGTACAACAGCGCTGACCTCCATTGCTATAGCTGTGGTACTAAGCATGCTTGTTGTGCTGGTTCGAAAAGGCGTTACAGCAACAATGACATTCATAGATACCATGTGTACAATACCACCACTTCCTGTATTAATTGTACTGCTATATGGATGGAGGGACTATATAACCATGCCGTTAATAGGGCTGATACTGTCCATATTTGGATGGGCGTGGCCATCGAGAGCACTGATCTCTATACTTTCAAGTTTGAGGGAGAGAACCTTTATCCACACATCGTATCTCTCTGGGCTACCCACATACCTTATAATGGTCAAGGACTTTATACCATATATACTGAGGTATATCCTGATAGGCTTTGTCAATCTATCCCTATGGGGTATTGGGATGGAGACTACGGTAGCGATGTTCGGGGCTATGAGAATGGATATACCAACAATAGGCACAACGCTGTACTGGTCTATGCATTTCCAGGCATTTATACTGGGGCTGTGGTGGTGGTATATGATACCAACGCTATTTCTCATAGTATTCATACTCTCACTATATGCCCTTGGTGTTAAACTCGATGAATATCTAACTGCAGGTGTATAGCATATGGCATCTCAATACATACATGTAACGGGTTCACCTATTCTAGTAGCTGAGGATGTGGATGGAGGCTATACAGTTCCAAATAGAGGGATATTCATCCATGCGGTGGATGGCGTATCCCTTACACTAGGAAGTAATGAGGTTCTCGGAATAGCTGGGGAATCCGGCTGTGGAAAGTCTACACTTGCCAAGATTATATACGGTGCTGTAGAGCCTCCTCTTATTGTTAGGCGTGGAAAGGTGCTGATAGATGTAGGGGATAGAGGTTTCATAGATATGCTCACAGGCGATAGGGAGGTTGTCAGAAAGGAGATTATGTGGAAGACACTTTCATACATACCCCAGAACTCTATGAATGTACTAAACCCTATGAAGAGGGTGAGGGACCACTTTATCGAAACATTCAAATTCCATGGGATAGAGATTAGCAAAAAAGATGTTGTGAGCTATATAAGGGAGGTCTTCAATAGCGTGGGGCTACCTATAGATGCTATAAATGCGTATCCCCACCAGCTCTCTGGCGGTATGAGGCAGAGGATAGTCATAGCACTTGCCCTCATGCTTAAACCAAGGGTTGTGCTAGCTGACGAGCCTACAACAGCCGTGGATGTTGTTACACAGCTTGGTATACTGAGTTTTCTAAAGGAATGGCAGAGGGAGACTAGGTGCTCCATAGTGGTCATATCGCATGACATGGGCGTCCACGCGTATATGGATGACAGGATAGCCATCATGTATGCAGGGAATATCGTCGAGTATGGAGATGCTGAAAAGGTATTTACAGAGCCTCTACACCCCTATACAAGACTTCTAATAGAGTCGCTTATAAAGAAGGGGGAAAGGACTATAAAGAAGGGCATCCTAGGTTCTCCACCAAATTTAGCCAACCCACCACCTGGCTGCAGATTCCATCCAAGATGCCCCTATGCCATGGACGTATGTAGAAGGGAGCAACCGCCTGAAACTAGAATTGGTGATAACTATAGGGTTAGGTGCTGGCTCTATTCATATGGTAAAAGGTGATGGTATATGGATGGAGGGATTCTTCTAAAGGTTGATAATGTAACTAAGCAGTTTGGCTATGGATTGCTGGGACTGAGAAAGTTTAAAGCACTAAGCTCAGTTTCATTTGAATTAACCAGTGAGCCGCCAAAGATCCTTGTAATAATAGGTGAGACGGGGAGCGGCAAATCAACACTACTGAAATTGATTCTAAGGATGCTAGTACCGGATGGTGGAACCATTATATATAGGGGGCGGGATATATTTAGACTCGATAGAGAGGGTGTTAAATGGTATAGAAGGGAGGTGCAGGCGGTATTCCAAGACCCGTACGAGTCGTTCAACCCTATTAGAAGAATAGATACCTATCTCTACGATTCAGCAAAATTCCTACTCAATATAGGTAGACGTGAAGAAGCGGTCTCCATAATAGATGAGGCACTGCGATTTGTAGGTCTAGATCTTGAGAGGATTAAGGGGAAGAGCATAAAGGAATTCTCAGGTGGAGAGCTACAGCGAATATCGATAGCAAGAGCAATACTATCAAAACCACACCTGCTACTAGCTGATGAACCTGTCTCCATGCTAGATGCATCGCTTAGAGTAAGCGTGTTAAACACATTTAGGGAGATTAGAGACAAGCTAGGGTCATCGATCATCTACGTTACTCACGATCTTGCAACAGCCTACTACATAGGCGATGATATAGCTGTTCTATATAGAGGTGTACTCGTTGAGAGGGGTCCTATGGATGCGGTGTACAGTGAACCGTTGCACCCATATACTAAAATGCTATTGAACTCTATATTGGAGCCGGATATAGGGGCGAGGAAGAGAATAAAACCAGTAAAGCTGTCGTCTATTGAGATCAGCGAGTTCCTTGCCCCTGGCTGCAAATTTGCTAACAGATGCCCCTATGCGAAGCCGGAGTGTGGCAGTAGAGAACCCCCGGCAATAGATATAGATAAAAGGACTGTTTTGTGCTGGCTCTATGCAAAATAGCCTAAAGGTTTTTCATTAAAATTTAAAAAGATATGTATAGCTACTATCTATTCCTGGGGTGTATCTGAATTTGGGTATAGGAGCATGTACTCCATATACTAGAGCAGTAGCGCTAATATTCATAACAGCGATTCTAATATCATCCTCACTAGCCATTATTTCCCCAGTCAATGCACAGCTACCACTTCCACCAGGCGTTAAGAGAGAGGATGTTGTAATACTTGATATCATCCATGGACGTACCCCAACACCGGATCAGTTCAATGCATGGGTTCCAGGCATACCTGTTGGACACTTCCACCAACTCTGTCTAGATTCTCTGTGGTATACAAATCTATCAAGCGGACTCTCAGTTGATGTCCTTGCTTCAGGGCTGCCAGAATATAGAGACGAATTCAAGACAATGATAGTAAAGCTGAGAAACGATGTTTATTGGAGTGATGGGGAGAAGTTCACCTCCAGAGACCTTGTATTTACTGTAAATGCCTGTGCCGGAAATCCGAATCTGGGATGCCATGCAACTATAACCACCTGGGTTGAGAGTGTAAGAGCTATAGACGACTATACAGTTGAATTTAAGCTCAAGAGTCCCAATCCATACTTCCACTACGCATTTACAATTCAGACATGGGGAGCTATATACATGATGCCAGCACACTACTTTGAGAAGATCGGTATAGAGAATATCCATACAGATAAGTTCTATCCACCGATATGCATAGGTCCCTACGTACTCCATTCATACGATCCTGGTGGCATGTGGTTCCTATTCAAGAGAAGGGACGACTATCTAAGAAGTAGTATGGGCCATATTGTAAAGAGATTCAACTGGCCAGGAGGACCGGAGTGGGTACTCATGAGAGGATTTATAAATGAGCAGGCTAAGCTCATGGCTCTATATGCTGGGGAGCTGGATACGATGTTCGACCCATCTCCAGAGGCATTTAGAGCCGTACTCGCATCGATGGGAGGTAGAATAAGGGCTTGGCAACCTGAGTGGCCGTATTTCTGGGGCCACGACCCAACCGTAAGAGGTATATACTTTAACAAGGCAAAGTATCCATACAATCTAACGGAGGTTAGATGGGCACTAACCCTAGCAGTAAACATAACGAAGGTTATGGTCGAGTCCTGGGAGGGTATACAGCGTCTAGTAGCAGTACCTGCTGCAGCCTCACTATTCTCAGATCTTAAGTGGTCTGAAGCTCTACTACCCTGGCTAAAGGAGTTCTACCTAACTCTACCAGATGGAACAAAGTTCTATCCATTCGATCCCGACATTCCAATGAGAATATACAACTGGGCTAAGGCAAAGGGATATATAAAGACCGAGTGGCCTCCGGAGAGGATAAGGGTTACATGGGGTGTTGGTTGGTGGAAGTACGCTCCCGATGTTGCTGAAAAGCTTCTTAGGAATGTAGGCTTTACCAAAGGTCCTGATGGTATGTGGAGGCTTCCAGATGGAAAGCCGTGGAAGATAAAGCTGAATGTACCAACATACGAGGTAGATTCAATTAGATTAGGACATGGTGTTGCTGCAGCATGGAAGGAGTTTGGGATAGATGTAGAGATAGTAACTCTAGAGTCAACACCGTTCTGGAGGGAGTGGCAATACGGCTACTTTGAGGTGGGTTCGTACTGGGGTGGATATGCCTGGGCTGGAGATCCCAATGCTATTCCAATGAATGTAGCGAGCCTGAGATGCGATTATGTAAAGCCTGTAGGTGAATACAGTCCAAATCCGACAAGATACTGCAATCCTGAACTTGATGAACTTATACTAAAGGCTCTGGCAACACTGCCAGGTACACCAGAGTCCGAGAAGCTGATATTGGAGATTCAGAAACATCTAATAACCAATATGGTTGACATGATTGCAGGCGACTGTAAGAAGCTACTATTCTATGTAACAGATTACTGGGTTGGATGGCCATCATCAGAGAACCCCGGCGTCAATCCAATGTTCTGGTGCTGTCCATTCAAAATACAGCTAATGCAGATAAGACCAGCAAAAGCACCAACACCTACGCCAACACCAACACCCACACCAACACCAACCCCAATGCCAACACCAACGCCAACACCAGCTCCAACAGTAACTGTCACAACAACGGTAGTATCTCCAACAACTGTAACCGTTACGACAACGGTTACACAGACTGTTACAGAATGGACAACAGCAATAGCGCTGGCAGTGGTACTGCTAATAGTTGGAATAGCAATTGGTTGGTTTATAAAGAGAAGATAGCTACTCTAAATAGAATGCCTCACTATACCAACTATTTTTATTCTATATTTACCATTTTTAATGTATTCACCCTCTAATCCTTTTGCAGTATCTATCCCTTTACCCATCTGATTTCCTCGAATATTCTATTCTTTTCAGTTTTAAAGATCCCTATACTGTAGTCTGAGACGCCTCCTATCCAAATTATAAAGTCTCTATACTCTATTAAACCATTTCCGAATACAACACCTGGTCTATCTCCGTAGAACTCTGTAGCGTTTCTTCTAGGTGCTAGGAGGTAGTCTGATACACCTAGAAGTTCACCATCTCTAGAGATAACTGCAATACCATTTCTATATATATTGTCTATCCCTACAGCATGCCACCCTACAATATACTCATTGGATGAGATCCTCAGTGTATTTGTACTCCACCCAACTTTGTATTCAAACTCCTTTTCAAATCCCATGACAGGGTTTAGCGATTCTAGATCGAAACAGCCGGTCTCTATATCCCCTACCCCAAACCAGTTTACATCCACATAGGTGTCGCCCATCGGTATCGATGGCCTTGTCAGCATGTATACACTCGAATTCTCTAGAGATAATATGGCGCTATCCTTCCAAAACGTCCTGTACCTTACCCCATCTACGCATATGGCAAAGCACTGCTTTCTAACAACCTCAAAATTGCTGTTTTTTAGAAGGGCTAGCGCTTGTCTAATTATAATAGAGCTCCTCTGATCAATACCTACAGCAGTATATAGGATGTACAGCATATCGTTATGGATGCTAACCCTGGGATCCTCACATCCCTTGTAGATCTCCCAACTCTCGCTAGGTGTTACAATAAGCCTTACATCAATAGGATCACTAACACCACCCTGTAGAATGCTATCGATATCCACCTCAAAGAATCCAATGCTAGAAACATACCAATAGTAGTCAAATACCATTCGTGGAAAAATCCACAGCTTTGAACCACTAGTAGCAGCTCCAGGATTGAAGATAGCTACAGGTTTTCTCCGCAAATAATCTACAACTCTAACACCATCTGGAGAGATGTAGCCTACACGGTGAAAGATATCGTTAATAGTAGGCTTTCGTAGACCCTGGCCAGATAGTATGCTCTTTAATCGCGCTACAAGCTCCGACCTAATATTCTGAGCCTCACCAGCTCTAATATCAATATCACATCCACATGGATATCTATCAAATAGGTCCACTGTTCAAAACCTTAGTTGGATAGCTATAGAGAGACTATAAAAATATCCATGAATGGTATGGAGATGGCGCTCCTCTTAGATTCTGTAGTAATTAGAATTCGATGGAGTAGTTTATATTGGAACAATCCCTATATGGTGTATTGTAGTAGAAGAGACTTCGGTAGACATGGAGGTGGATTGTATAAGTGAAACAGAGGTAGAGATAAAAATATTTAGTTTATTATTCTCTACTTAGGGCTATCTGCGTTCCGATTTTAGATCCCGTATCATTACTAGCTCTGCTTCTTTGGCTTTAGATATATCTTACTGCCAATAACACTGCCATTTGGAATCAGTACACGTATCCCATCAGCCTTCGCAACGGTCGTAAATAGTGTTGCTACATCCTCAACTTCTCCATCCTCACCCACAATTATAACACTATCACCGATTTTAAATGGTCTAGCTATTAGTAGAAATAGACCGGCAACAGCATGTCCCAAAACCTGCTGTGAGGCAAAACCTATTACAATACCTATAAAGCCTCCTAGGGCAACCCTGCAGCTCCACCAGCTATAGCACCGGCAATAGCTGCAGCTAGAGCTCCTATACCAACAATTTTTATAACGTTTCTCATGGCAGCAGCTGTTGGATGTCCATATTTTGGTCTTAGCGATGCGTAGAATACCTCTGCTATACCTGAGACTATTAGGTATCCAAAAGCTACTGCAAGCAATATCTGTACATATACTTCGTATTCACTAATGTGAATTCCAAATGATGGGAAGAACGATACGAATAGATACTTCACTACAGCACCAACAAGTACATAGAGAACCACATACACTATCACCTTAGCAATTGCACCGCTAACCTCCTTTGTGGCCTCTTTTATCTCCATTTTTTGTTGTTGTGCCATATATCTCCACCACCGAATTCCCTACCCACTAGCATCATAATAGCCAGCACTATTTTAAACTTTATAGAACAGATTAGACTGACAAAAAATAAAATGATCAGAGTATAGAGAATGGTATTCCGTTATAGGAGGTGTATCCCGCCAAAATCTCTAATAGATACATAGATGATTAAACAATGTATTTAAAAGTTTTGATAGGTAGGACTCCGTCTACCGAGAAGCGGTATTAGTAGCTCTATCCATAGGTGGTGTACCGGTGGCTACTTTCCCAGGGTATATTAAATGCTTCTTATTTTTACTACGGTTCTTAGTACCTGTTCGAGGAATCTCTTTATATGGTCTAGCTTTTCTCTACGTATTCTACTTTCAACTTCTATAGCTATACAGTTTCTAGATACTGT
Source organism: Ignisphaera sp. (assembly GCA_038889075.1). GTDB lineage: Archaea > Thermoproteota > Thermoprotei_A > Sulfolobales > Ignisphaeraceae > Ignisphaera. The sequence goes on along the minus strand of JAWAHS010000015.1, from coordinate 3,972 downwards.
GATCTCTCTAGGTCTAGTGCCCATATATTCTAGAAATTCAGCGATATCGCTCTCGTCTATAGCCTCAATTCTATGTATATTGCCACAGGGACCCCTGCTACACATATTACAGAATTCTCCGTGGGCATCTATATTTGCCTGGCATGCTGAGGTGTATACCTTTACCTGGTGCTCCCTAGCCTTTCTAACAATCACCTTCTTCACATCATCCACCCTTATAGCGATCTGCTCCCTACCTCTTGGCTCCCTAGGTAGTCTACTGACAATCTCTCTATACAGTAGATGGTCGATATTCCGTATCCTAGTGAGTATACCTTCGGTTACCCGAAGAGCACCTATAACAATACGTCTAATACCATACTCTACCGCCAGCTTTAGTATCCTATCTATTTCAGCATCCGTTACACCTGGTATTACAGGTCTGATAAATAGGGAGGTGTGAAGGTATCTAGACGCATGTCCAGCATATGTAATCCTGTCAACAGGATCTGGGGCATAGGGTTCTAGAATCTTTGCACGATCTATTGCCACAACGGTTACAAGTACACTACATCTAGCATCGGCATCAATGATACGGCTAACCACATCTCCATCCAGGATACTCTTTGTCGATACCTGGCTCGGCAGTTTGAGATACCTATAGACAAGCTCCATAAGCTTTAGAGAGAAGTCTCTCGTCACAGGGTTAAAGGGCTCCGTAACAGAACCATATGCAGCTAGAGTTGCTGTAGGTGCTATATATGGATTGAGGGAAAGTGCGTATACAATACCCTCAGCAGGTAGGGGATACACCTCTACACTACCTGGAAACCCCATATCATAGATGTAGCAGTATGCACACCTATTGCTACAGCCAACACCTGTATGTATAGTCATTCCACATGGTCTAGGAGCTCTAAAGCTATGGAAATCCCTCCTCGCTCTCCCAATAACATCTGTAGAAAGGGAGCCCTCCAACTCCCTCCTAACCCTCTCCCTATGCTCAACAAGGCTGAGTATCCTCCCCAAACAAAAACACCAGCAAAACACCGTAGCTATCTAAACACCTATACTGCAAAAAAGGTAGTTAAAGCTAGGAACACGCTCTAGCCATCTAGTAGCTATCGAGGACTACTGCTTTGGTTGCTGCTGGAGTGCAGCCGTTTCCTTCTCTAACTTCTTAAGCTCTTCCTCAATCTCCTTTTCAATCTCCTCTATAGGCTTTGGCGGTGGTGTTGTAGCAAGTGTATAGCCTATCCATCCCAGGATGCCGAAGATGGCAACTATTGCCACAGCAGCAGTGATCTTTATTAATATGATGTCCACACCAGCTATTGGTGGAATAAATAATAGCCAGAGGTATACAGCCACAGCTATAATTGAGACTACAACTAGTAGCGTGCCGATTAACTGATCTCTCTGCATGGCTACCGTATCCCCTTGTATAAGGTTAGGGAAAAGTATATAAATATTGATGGTCTATAAACGGATGTGTTGCATATCCTATTGGTGCTGTATATGAAATGGGAAGTAGTAGCCCTAGGGGTTGTACAGGGTCTCTTTGAATGGCTTCCAGTTTCAAGCAAGTCTATACTGATGCTTCTCTCAACACTGCTCCTTGGCTATACGCTTCAGCAGTCCTATTCAGTAGCTATAGCGCTTCAGGGAGGTACTGTGGCTGCAGCAGCTCTCTACTTCCATAGATACCTCATGGTTTTTAGATATAGAGGTCTGTTCCACTTTCTGGTGGTAGCAACAGCTATAACAGGTGCTATAGCTACTCCTCTCTACCTGTTTATCAATAGGTATCTGATTCGGGAGCTTGATTTGGGAGGCTCTGCCCTGTTGATAGGAGCTCTTCTACTGATACAGATAGTGGTTAGAAGATTTATTGGTAGAGATAGGTCTAGAGATATGGAGAGTGCAACACTATACGATGCAGTGGTGTTTGGATTGGTACAGGCGCTATCCGTTCTACCAGGGGTTAGCAGATCGGGTATAACAGTATCAGCTCTACTCTATCTAGGGTACAGCATAGAGGATTCACTAAAGCTCAGCTTTCTAGCATCCATACCAGCAAACATAGGAGCAACGGCAGTAGCACTAATATTCTCCGGAAACGAACTCTCTATGCTAGACATAGAGAGCTTTGCTCTAACACTATTAACATCGGCAGTTATAGGGCTTGTAACAATAGGTCTACTGATAAAGATATCATCAAAACATGGTACAGCCATTCAAATACTAATGGCCTGCATAGCGATACTAGTTGGAGTAGCATATATACACACAGGATTGAAATAACATTCTACTTATATCCATTTAAAATCCCGATGCCAATCTATGAACAGAAGATAGAGCTACCGCCATCCGGTGGTAGTTTAGTGGGTGTCCCGACCTCCTCCTCCGCCCTAAAGTGCGAGGCTTTCAGGTTGTAAAGTTGTATATATAAAACTCTGGCAGTACGGGACCTAGCTATATTCTTATCGAGTTATAGTAGTGCAGGGTTCGATAAAAAAGATGGAGAACACAAGGTAGTTAAATGCTGCTGGCAATTTTTACTTCCAAGTATACTCTACTAACCGTTTGTCCCTGGATATTTATTTTTGTTTGTTTATGTTCTTTTGTATCCAGGGACTTCCACCTCATCCATACAGATATTGGTATCTGTATGGGTTCATGGGTGGCTGTTGAGCCCAATGGCACGGGGCTCCCATCTAGCTCAAGCCCTGGATGGCTTGGAGCATCACTCCCATCACCACCCAGGGCTTCCAATAAACATAGAACAAAAACAATGCTTATAAGCATTTCCTAAAAACATCAAGAAGAAAACAGCCCTAGTTTACAGCATATTTTTATTGTTTAAAAATATGTTACTCAGCTTCTTTCTGTGTAGATTCTCTCAACTCCACTATCTCCCATATAACTATCCCATTCGGATTGGGGCACTGAACCAGTTTTGTTCTAGGTAGCCAATCGTTTTCCTCTACAATATTTCTCTGCTTAGCTGGTATCAGGGGGAGTAGGCTTGATAGTGCATATATACATACATGTTTGTTTCTCCCTGGAAAACTTAGTCTGCCGCCATCTACCCTAAAGCAGTCTCCTACAACGTGGTTTGTACATACCCCTCTAATCTCTTTAACTCTAATCAACAGGGACTTCATTGTACATCCCTTCTTTAGCTAAACCATGTTATCCATCCGTAGGCCAGTATCATTATCACCAGTATAGGCATAGCTATTTTTGCCCAGAGGTACATTATTTTCCATGGAGTCGATTCCCTATGCAGCCCTAGTTCATCCAACACTATCTTTTTATTTACGAACCAGCCGAATGCTACTATGGAGAATAGTGAGGCTATGGGTAGCATTGTACTACCCCAGAAGAGGTCGTTGTATAGCAGTATGTCTATGCTAAGCATTGAGGGTATACCTAGTAGCACCTCTATCAATCCCATGATGAGTACAGCCCTCTTCCTCGATATCCCAAACCTATCCATTGCATCAACGAATATCTCAAAACCTGGGACAGCAGATAGTAGAGCAGCAAATAGTAGTGCTGTAAAGAATAGCGTGGATATCGCCATTCCCCCAGATAGATGTCTGAAGATCTCTGGTAGTGTAATGAACATTAGTGGTGGACCGCTTTGCGGATCTATCCCAAAGACAAATACAAGTGGCAGTATGGCTAAGCCAGCTATGAACGAGGCCATTGTATCGCCAATAGCCGTGTAGAAAGCGCTTCGCACAGTTCTCTGAGTCTTAGACATATACGAGCCGTATATGAAGATCCAGGTAGAGCCAAGCCCTAGTGAAAAGAATACTTGGCCCATTGCCGCTAGCACTGTAAACCCGGTTACATTCTCCCATACAGGTTTCAGATAGAATGCTAGTCCATCCAATGCCTTTGGTAGCCTAAGAACGTATATCGCTATACCGATTAGTATTACATACACTATAGGCATCATTATCTTGCTAGCTAGCTCTATGC
>JAWAHS010000014.1:0-37504 GCA_038889075.1 Ignisphaera sp. | reverse complement strand
GCATGCCAATACATAGAAGCAGATGCATGGACAAACGATGCAGCACATGGAGTAAAAACAATGCTAAAATGGATAGAGGAGAAAAAAAGGTGAAATAAAACCATGAAACAAAAAGAACAAATAGATGTTTGGATTGAAAGGCATGAGAAGGAACCTGATGTTGTTGCCAAAGAGAAGGCCGAGAGGTTTATAAAAGCTGTAGAGCTTAAGGTTCCTGATAGAATTCCTGTCGCTGGTGTTGGAGGAGACTTTCTCTGTAGCTATACGGGAATCACATGGTATGAGCTATCCTATAGTCTAAGCGATAAAGTTAGAGATGCTGTACTCAGATTTCTGCATGATTTTCCGAGCGACTGGGGTATAGTATTTGTACCAATGATGCTTGAAGGATTTGCACTCGCACTCTCATTTGCCGATTTCCCAGAGTTTTCAAATACCATTAGATTTCTTACGGGACCTGTGCATGATATCTTAAAGGATAGGTGGAGCCAGTGGCCCGGTAGGGAGCTTAGGGAGGATATGCATCCACAATTTAGAGGAGGCGAGTTTATGGAACCTAAGGAGTATAGAAAACTTATTGAAAATCCAATTGAATTCATGCACAATACGGTACTTCCAAGGGTTTGCCCAGGCCTTGGAACACCAGGATCCTCTAAATGGAATGGTGCATGGATCAAGGTTGGAATGACTATGCAGCAGGTATCAGCATTCACAATGCAGGTATTTACAGCGGTGGTTAAAATGGGCAATCCTCTATTCCCAATGACGAATGCCTACACTGCTGCAGATGTTATAGGTGATTTCCTAAGGCATCCAACGGGAGCTATGCTCGATATGAGGAGGTATCCAGACGACTTTAAAGCTGCTTGTGAAGCTCTTATAGAACCCATCTTAAAGGTTGCTTCAGCAATACCGCCAATTCCACCACTGACGTTCTTCTTCATACCTCTGCATTTGAATGAGATGCTGCCACCGAAGCTCTATAGCGAATTCTACTGGCCATATCTAAAGAAGGTTATCGAGACACTAGTTGGAAAAGGCTATAAAGGCTTTGTATTCTTTGAGGGTGACCATTCACCACATGTGGATACAATACTAGAGCTTCCAAAGGGCTGGGGTATAGCATGGTTTGAAAGACCGAAAAACTTTGTAAAGGTTTGGGAGAAGCTAAAGGGACATACAGCCGTTATGGGTGGGGTTTCCCCATCTCTAGTTGCTGGAGGAACTCCTGAGAAAATCGAAGAATATATCAAGGATCTCCTTAGCCAGATAAAACCTGAAGGAGGATTCATCCTATCTCTAGGAGTAAATGAATTACCCAAAGCTACTCCCGTAGCTAACGTAAGAACCTATATCAATGCCGTTCTAAAGTATGGTGTATACTAGGAATTCAATACGGTTTTTTCCATGTCTATGGATTCCTTCGATAACACTTTCAACAAACGATTGAATAGGATAGAAAATGCTCTAACAGGTAAGAGACCCGATAGAGTTCCATTCCTTCCCGCATTTCACTACTTTCCTGCAAGATACTGCAAGGTTACATACCACGACTATGCATTTAACTATGAAATCTTCTACAACTGTGTTGTAAAGGTTTTCAAGGAGTTTAATTTCGATGCTGCTGGATTCGTTGCCCCTGGTGCAGGTATTCCAGGACCTCTAGGAATGCCCATAATATTTGCTGAGAAATTCCCGGAACTACTAACGGTAATACCATCCTTTACAGGTCCTCTACACGATATTCTAGGAGATAAGTATACTAAGTGGCCTGGTAGAGAACTGGATGTTAATAAACCTGCACAGATAGCATATGTCGACGCTCCATACATGACCGTAGACGAGTATGCAGAGCTTGCAAGAGACCCCGAATACTTCTTAGTAAACAAGATCATTCCAAGGGTGTACAGAAATCTGAGCATGCCCGGAACACCTCATTACATAGCTACACTCATAAAGATTGGTCTCGAAGCAGCAAAATTCAATGCAGTAAATCTGAGACTTTTTAATGAGTTAAAGAATATGGGTTACCCCATTCTACCCTTTTCATTTTCAACTGTCCCTGCAGATTATATAGCCGACAATCTCAGATGCCCTCATAGTTATGCTTTAACCGACATATATAGAGTACCAGCGGAATTCAAGGCAGCTTCCGAAGCACTACTACCTTACCTTATAAAACTTGGTTTAAAACCCATGCCACCAGCCAACATCAGAAGCAGTCTGTTTGGAACCGAGGTAGGCGTTGTTTTCATACCTCTGCATTTGAATGAGATGCTGCCACCGAAGCTCTATAGCGAATTCTACTGGCCATATCTAAGAAAACTTGTAGAGGAATTCCATAGATCTGGTTTAAAATCGTGGATATTCTTTGAAGGAGACCACACCCCACATCTTGAAACCATTCTCGAGGCTCCAAAAGGAAGCATCATTGCATACTTTGAGAGAACCAATTTAAGAAAGGCTGGTGAGGTTCTCGGTGGCCACGTAGTATTGATGGGAGGAATCTCTGTAGCACATCTAATACATGGAACACCCGAGAGAGTCTTTAATGAGGTTTGCAATCTTCTAAAGGAGATGAAGGAATTCGGTGTATTCATATTCTCAGGTTCGGGTGTCGGTGGTATACCAGATGAAACGAAACCAGAGAATTTGAGAGCGGCAGTGGAAGCTGTAAGTAGATGTGGAGAGTACTAGCATCGTTGTACCTCCATTCAAATATGAATATAAATTTATAAGTGTCGTACTCTATTTATAGATGGTGGTGTGAGTTATGGCTGTACCTACGCAGCAGCCTAAAGCATCACTAGCACCGGTAATATTCTTGGCACTTTCAGCTCTTCTAGCAGGTGCGGGTTTCGGAATATACGGACCCTTGATACCTGGCCATGCTGCAAGACTCGGCGCTCCCATGGCCATAGCCACTGCAATGATTATGGCACTTCCATCAATTCCCGGTTTGATACTTCTACTACCTGTAGGCATATATGCTGATAAGACTGGTAGGAGGAAGGAGATAATATTAATAGGACTTGTACTCGGTGTAATCTTTAATGCACTCCTCGGTTTGGCGCATTCTTGGATTGAATTAGCTATATACAGAACTATAGCTGGGATTACATTTGCCTTCACATCTCTATACATGGCTATAGCAGCCCTCATAGCACCTGAGAAAATCAGGGGCACTATCCTAGGAATACTAGCGGGCTCCATGATGCTCGGAATGGGTGTTTCACAAATTTTTGCAGGCATGATATTTACAGCATTGGGAGGAAGCTACCAAGCAATGTATTTCCTTGCAGCAGCTTTAGCACTTGTAGCACTACTCCTTATGCTTCCTGTTAGAGCTCCTAGAGTTCAACTACCAGCTATGAAGGCTTCAGATATAGCTACAGCTTTAAAAGCTAGAGGAGTATTCATGACAGCTGTTGCAATCTGTATATATCTAATAGGATGGAACTTCATGTACCCATCGCTATCGATAGTCTTGGAAATGATTTACAAAGCGCCACCTGAGATCTACAGCCTCGCTATGGGTGTCGCCTCCATAATGCTTGGTGTTGGAACCTATATATGGGGTCCCGTTGTAGATAAATTGGGTGGTAAAAGAACGCTGATAATGGCCCTACTCGCATCGGCCATCATAACATTTATAATGTATCCTGCGCTGGGAAGTATGTGGGCATACACCATACTCTTCTGGCTAGTAACAGTATTCGGGGTTGTTGGAATGCCTGGAACAAGCTATGTTGCATCTAGAAGTGTTAAACCCGAACTCATATCGGTTGCAATTACAGCTATATTCATGGCGATATCTGTGGCAGCTATAGTTGGAGGATTTGTAGGAGGAGCACTACTTGCAGCAGGTCTAGGAACACTAATAATAACCGCGGCTATAATAGAGCTTATTGGAGCACTTCTAATGTTTGGATTACCCAAAGTCTAAACTCTAAACACTTTTTTACGAGCATATACCCATTGAATTGATCTGCGGTATGTATTTCTATATCACATGGTAGCACCATCTAGGGTTCTCATAACAGTGGCTACTGTAGATACAATGGTGATAGCAGTATACAGCTCTGCAAACAATTCATAGCTATAGACCTACTTTAGGAGCAATTTAGTACCGAAATGGATGTGTATATAGTCAACCCTTCTATGATTCTAACCTTTCTCTAAATTGTATAAACCTAATCCGTATCATCCATTAGATAGGAGCATTAGAATAGCAATCTATGATTATATGTATAGACATTGAATTTGTCTTCCCGTATATGTGCAACCAATGTTATGTTAAGTTCTTTTGCTTTTTCAATAGCTCTATTTGTTGGTGCTCCTCGAAATAATGCTATCGGAATTCCGAGTATCGCTATGGATTCTATTAAACGAGATGCTGCTCTAGAGGACATAACAACAACTTTGTCATACGTCTCGATATTCTTTTTAATAATGCTTCCCATTAATTTGTACAGTGCGCAGTGTCTTGATATATCCTCCACAAATTCTACAACATCTCCGTTGACGGTTGCTAGGGCTGCTACATGGAAACATCCAGTTTCTCTAAATAGCTTTGCCATAGAAAAGGTATTTCCTACAGCCCTAAAGATACCTTCAGCTGTTATCCTTACACCATCTACTGGTCTTCTAGATCTGGTAGAATCTAGATTAGCATGTATGCTAATTCTATTATTGTCAATATATATGCTACTGATGCTGTATCCATGGGCTTTTGCATATCCTATTCCAAGTTCCTCTAGCATTGTTGGAGAGGTCTCCAGAACAGCCTCTCTAACATCATTAACATAAATCTCTACCTCAAACTCTACTGCAATGCTATCAACAAAATATTCTACCCTACCACCTCTAAAAACCCTTTTAATAAGTATAGAAACTGTAGACAAAGCCAAAGACACCTCGAGAGATTCTGTATTACTAATTACTAAAACTAAAAGCTATTAACATAATCGTAGTCGTAAGACTGCTGTAGACTTTGAGTCGTCCTATAAACATTGCCAAATCATTTCACATCCAAGAAAAAACCAGAGAAATGATGGAGGTATACAATTGGTATAGCTGTATCTCTATAAATACCACCACTACATATATCATTACATTAATTTTATTCTCGTTAAAAGGAATTTGTAAGCACCATAACCTAGGGTAGGATTGGAGAACGGATGATATGCATAGATGGGCTGTTTTCTTCTTGATGTTTTTAGGAAATGCTTATAAGCATTGTTTTTGTTCTATGTTTATTGGAAGCCCTGGGTGGTGATGGGAGTGATGCTCCAAGCCATCCAGGGCTTGAGCTAGATGGGAGCCCCGTGCCATTGGGCTCAACAGCCACCCATGAACCCATACAGATACCAATATCTGTATGGGTGAGGTGGAAGTCCCTGGATACAAAAGAACATGAACAAACAAAAATAAATATCCAGGGACAAACGGACCCTCATCAAAGGACCACCACCCAGCGACTACTATGGGATTCCATACAGAAGTTTAATACCCTTAAAGGTAGAAAATCTGATAGTTGCTGGAAGGTGTATCTCATCAACACATGAAGCCCAGGCAGCAATAAGGATTATTCCAATAGTTGTAGCTATTGGTCAGGCAGCTGGTACAGCAGCAGCTCTCTCAGCAAAGCTCAGCACACCCCCTAGAAGGTTAGACGTATCACTACTCCGAAAAACTTTAAGAGAACAAGGAGCAATTATATAGTATAGCATTACCTACTAACCAATTCACTAATTAGATTTCCTCCCTAGGCTATTGATATGTAGATTGTTTCAAATGCTTCTATTTCAGAATACCTAACCACTCCAACTCTATCGTTAATATCGCTTTACGGTTTCCCCATCACGTCTTCAGAGTTTCTCCTTGATACTTCCTCAGTGGGTATACTGTACCTCTAACCTCAAAAGCTCGTACTCCATAAATAGTCTTACGGACACATCCACAGGTGATGATGACGTGTTGGAGTAGCTGAAGAAATTAGAGAGGTCTACCCCGATGTCTATTCCCTCTACAACTCAGGATTTTCTGATGATGTATAGAGATCAAATACATATATAGTACTACAGAGTTCTGCCTGATGATTTGCGAGCGGCGATGTCAACCCTTCTGGGACGTATAAGGTGTATATTGTAGGAGAGAATCTAGAGTTCATTAACTATGTGTTTAAGCTAGTAAGTAGGTGTATTGAGTAGCCAGAAGTATTGCCACACTATGGAATCTGGCCTTTAGGAGTTCTGTATGAAATGAATGTAGTTCCGTATAATGGGTGATGCTAGGCAGATTTTCTATTCTCTAGAATATCTAGATAGGATCTGAGCCTGTCAGCTACTTCGTTTCTCTGTTCACTGCTGAGTGAATCTGTATATTCTGTTAGAATAGCATCAAACCAGTCCAATGCGGCAAGCATAGCATCGTATGGACACAGTTTGTTGTCCTCAGCATCAGTTAGAGTATCACTGGATGCACAGGATCTGTGCATTAGAGCTCCACATACAGCACACCTAACGCTATCCTCCTCAACAGCAGGTCTACCGCATACAGCACAGATCTTGGTCAAAAATCTCACCTACTCTGGGTCAAATCTTTTGGTCAATTCAACGATCGCTTATCCATCAAGACTTAAATACTTAACCGCTTATAGGTTTATATGGTGAGATTCTTGAAGGCTGTTATACTTGCTGGAGGTCTTGGTAAAAGGCTAAGACCTTTGACAGAGGATAGACCAAAGTCTATGGTTGAGATATGTGGTAGACCACTAGCTGAGTGGCAGATTCTGTGGCTGAAGAACTATGGGGTTAACGAGATTGTGTTTCTCCTTGGCTATGCTAAGGAGAAGGTTATAGACTACTTTGGAAGTGGTAGGAAATTCGGTGTAAACATCAGCTATGTAATTGAGGATGAACCTCTCGGTACAGGTGGAGCTATTAAGAATGCTGAGCAGATTCTCAGAAATGAAGATATTTTTCTCGTTGTAAACGGGGATATAGTTACAAACCTAAACCCACTCGAAATGCAGACTTTGATAAGAGATAGCAGTGTAGCTGTTATAGCGCTCGTCTATATGAGGAGCCCTTACGGCATAGTTAAAATTGATGGAGAGTACGTTACCGAGTTCATTGAAAAGCCTATAATAGAATATACAATAAATGCAGGCGTATATCTAATGAAGTCTAAGATCTTCGAGTACCTACCTGAGAAAGGAGATATAGAAAGAACAGCCTTTCCACTCCTTGCAGGCAAAAAGCTTCTAAAAGGATATGTATACCGAGACGTCTTCTGGAAATCAATAGATACCATAAAGGATCTTGAAGAGACCACTCAAACACTTAAAACCACACACCCAAGCCTATGCATAGAAAATAGAAACAAGGTTTAGCCTATTCTCACCATTTAAATACAGAGCTTGAAAGAATACAGACAATGGAAAAGCCTAGATATATAGTAAGAGATGAGAAACACAATGCAGTGGAGATATACCATCGCCAAATAAACTACACAGCATTGGCTGAATCTGCCATAACTACAACTATTTAGCTGTAGGCCTCACGCAAACATTTTCAATAATACCATTTGGCTAACTTAAGGAATGAAATTAGATAAGCTTTAGAATTACTTCCAATCTCAAAGAATGTACATGATACCCTAGAAATGGCCGAGAATGTACTGTATAGGAATGCTATAAATGTACGTGTGTTCAAGGGGTCTAAAATACAGATTTTAACCCCATCACGGACCTTCCATTGGCTATTCTTCAATTAAAAACTCCGATACCTTTTCTATTTCAAATTTTTCACCGAATTTGAGTTTGTGGATTTCAAAGAATCCATTCGGCATCTCAATCCATTCAAGATCTATCTCAGGTTTGTAGAAGTCTATCAGTGTTGATGAAGTGTAGAGAATTAGAGAGTCGCTATAGGCTCTGTACATCTTGTAGTAGTTTCTTCTTTCAATAGGTTTATCGAATACCTTATAGTAGCTACCAACTAGCATCTGAATCTCTCTATCCTTAACCAGAATAGCTCCTATGTTAAGAGCTGTTCTAGTGTATCTAGCTACATCAAATACCACTCCTTTACTAATATCATACTCTATTAGCGATGCCATTAGCTGGGCCAAGAAATAGGTATCGCTATATATCTTAGCATAGCTACTCTCTCCATCTATCCCCAGCCTCTTAAGCAAACCTAATTTATCTACAGAACCATTGTGAACCAGAAACAGTCTATATCCCATTCTAGTGCTGGTCTCAATAGGGTGTGTATTCCGAATATCCACTATACCACTCGAAGCAGCTCTAGCGTGAATCATCTCTACTACACCAACCTCCTCTGGAAACCTCTTTTCTTCAAGATACTCCGCCCATGCATCTTCGTATATCGGCTTCGACGATCTTTCGATAACTACCCTCTCCACACCAGAGGGTGTGAGAATTATCCTTACAATACCCCATCCATCAGAATGGCTAGCATCGGAGGAACCAAAAAGAGCAATGCTATGGGGATCATATCTAGAGGATTTAATTAGGCTTCTAATGAGAGGAATTCTAACACTATTTATGCTTCCACCATTGCCTATCACTATAATCTGTCTACACATATATTTTCACCAACCCCATTTTCAGACCTACCTATTCTGTACACACGCTCTATCCTCCCTTTTATAAGTCGTAGGAAGTAGTCCACTTTTGGATTTGATGAATTTTGATATCTATAAACCTAGCCATAGTAGTGCTAACCATTGGTATGTAAGCACATATAAGTGACTCTAAGGATGTAGAAAACCTGTTGAAATCTACGACATTCCAGAAACAGAAAAGCCTATAACCATCAGGTATATATATTGAAGAGTAGAGTTAGCTATGCCTACCCAACTTTCTTATCATTTCTAGATATTCTTGTGTTGATACCCATCTCTTCCTCGAATCTCCACTCTTTACCTGCTCTACAAATGTTTTAAACCACTTCCAATCCTTTTCATATACATGGTAGGAGTCCGCTACATGCATATAGTAGCCTACCTCAACACCTATATGCTCAGCTACATACTTTTGAAGCTCTGTAAAGGCATACATGTTCATATAAGCAGCTTTAAATGCATCGTTACTTCTCATATGTACATGCATAGCCAGTCTACCATCTACGACTCTAAACCACATTCTCTGTAGACATGGTGGGTGTTCGGTTTCTAGATCCTTCCAAGGCTGCCATGTTATTGCCTGTGCCCTTCTGGTATAGGGAACCTTCCTAAGCTTCTCAATAACCTTTGCAATCTGATCCACTACAGAGTCGTTTGGAAGCCTATAGCTGAAGAGTCTCTCGTGGTAGGTGTAGCCGAATTTATCAGCTAGATAGTCATGCACACCCCTAACAACTTCATCAACATATTCGAGAAGTCCCTTGAGGGAACCTGCTACAATACCCTTTAAATGCACCCTGGGTTCTGCAAAGGGGTTCCTCACAATCAGTACTGCAGGTGCATCGATAGACCTTTCACCGTATTCAGTATCAATCACTCTACCAACTTCAGAAAGCATAACCAAACTCTGTTCCCAAACCTCAGGAAGATTCTCGCCAACAATATGGATGACACTCATATACAGACCGCCAGAAATTTCTCTACTCTTCAGAGCAATATTAGGTGAGAGACCTATAAAACTATTACAAAAAAGCTAACTATTAATCCATTTTCTTTTTCTCAACCTCTACAACTACATAAGCATTCCCTTTATTTCATCTCTCTCAAAATCTTTGGCATTGTCATCTAGCCCTTGAGGTTAGCCTTTAATCTAGGTCTGACCATGGATATTGTTGCATACAGTTACTGCACTGGAATTGGATTTAATATTTAGCTAGTGTAAGCCCAACTATAGGTGTCTCAAGATTAGGCCACCTTCTTTAATGATTCCATATAGATTCGTACTAGGATTGAGATCTACCGTGCCTTAGAATTTGGCCAGTAGAGAGTACTGTATGAATTTTTATTGATAGATATGCAGCTTTATTCTCGCTACTGCAAAGAGGTATTAATTGTATGAAGGGGTAGGGTGACCACAGCTATAGCCTTAGCAACTAACGGTGTCCGCCACAGTATATATTCTATTTATTTTATAGTCATTACATATCCTAACACTACCGATGTGTTAAGCCTCGTTAACAAGAATGTTACAAAATTCGTTATGGTCTACATAAAAGTGTTACCAATTAAAATAATTTCTATCTATTTATGTTTAAATCGTTACTAAACTGCGTGGAGCAGCAATCTGTGGTATATAGAAAATAGAAAAATATTGTGCAGAGCTAATCTATGTTTAATATATATCAACATTGTAGATGCTGTAAGTTTATCTTAGATTATCGTAAACACTGGTAAACTTGCTAAAAATTTATTACACTGTCTAAACCTCTAATAAAATAGAGGCACAGCTGGGGGTTTTGATGACTAAAATTAGTATTGCACCGTTCTTATTTTATATGCTTAAGAGGTTAGCCACTCTCGGCATAATGTATTTAATTACATTATCAGTTCTCTTCGCTCTTCCTAGACTAATACCATCTAACCCTGTAGCGATATATGTAGAGCAGGTAGTAGAACAGTATGGATACTTAACAAATCCAGATCTTGTACCGAAGCAATATAAAGCGATGATTGAAGAGTTTGGGTTTGGAAAACCTTTGTGGGAACAGTATGTAGATTTTCTAGTTAAAGCATTCAGGGGTGATCTAGGAACCTCGATATGGCTCTATCCAAGTAGAGTGCTAGACGTAATTATGGGATCTTTACCCTGGACACTATTCTTGCTCATTCCTTCATCTCTTATCGGATGGTATCTAGGAAACCTATGGGGAGCGAGAACAGGTTTTAAACGTGGTTCAATTTTCGAGAAATTCTCGGTAGTATTTTCGTCAACTATAGCTCAAATACCATCATACTGGCTTGCAATGCTACTCATCTATGGGTTTGCTGTATACCTAAGGCTACTACCGTCAGGTAGGGCTTATGATCCTACAGTACCTCCATCACTGAGTATCGACTATGCACTAAATGTGTTAAAACACTATATTTTACCATTCACGGCCATTACCGTCCCATATTTATGTGGACAGGTACTAACAATGAGAAATTTGATTATATATGAATTGAAATCTGATTACACGGTATTCGGGGATTACATAGGGCTCCGAGAGAAGGTGGTAAGAAAATATGCCTTTAGGAATGCTGTAATGCCTCAAATAGTTGGGCTCTCCATAAGGTTAGGCAGAACTGTTGCGGGAGCCGCACTAGTAGAAGCTCTATTTAGCTACCCTGGTATGGGGTACTACATGGCCCAGGCTGTATCAAATAACGATTACATGTTACTGCAAGGTATATTTGTAATACTTGTTGCTACAGTCTATCTAGCGATATTTATTTCAGATCTTGTCCACATGATCATAGATCCGCGTGTAAGATTGGGATATGTTAAACAATAGTAGGTGGATACCCATTTGGTGAAATATATGATGAGTATGACTATCAAGAAAGTAAAAATACCTGAATCATTGCAATTGCTACTCAGAGCTCCTAGATTTCTAATAGGGTTTGTAATAATCTTGGCTATAGCACTATTCGGTTTAATAGGACCCATATTCTATCCAAAAGATCCTCTAAGCACTGCTGGCAGACCACTTATGCCACCAAGCTCCGAATATCCACTGGGTACAGATGCTCTTGGTCGAGACGTGCTGGCCGCATTAATGATTGGTACAAGGACATCTCTATATGTAGGATTTCTAACAGCGGCAATAGCGACATTAATAGGAGTCATAGCTGCAGCTCTTTCCGTAGCTTTTGGAGGGATAGTCGATGATATTATTACCGCCATAATCAGCTTTCTGCTATCAGTACCGTCAACACTCCTCGCACTTATAATAGCCTTCTATGCACCTGTTAAAAGTTATGAAGTTATAGCATTGGTGCTGGGTGGTACAGGCTGGGCTGGTTTTGCTAGGGGTTTAAGAGCAAGATTGCTAAGCTTGAGAGAGGAGGACTTCATAAACATGTCTAGGGTTGCAGGCTATAGCACTATAAGGATAGTTTTGGAAGATATGTTACCAGCCGTTGCTGCATATATAGTGATTTTCTTTGCAGGCCACATAGACAATGGTATGGTTGGTGAAGCAACACTGAGTTTGCTAGGGCTACAGCCATCTAAGGGATATTCACTAGGTATAATGTTCTCTCAGTCAAATACTTATGGAGGTATAAGGAGAGGTGCGTGGTGGTGGTTTGTTCCACCAGGTCTCATCATAATGCTGGTGGCCATATCTATGCTACTAATTTCGACAGCTATTGATGAGATATTCAATCCTAGACTAAGAAAGGCCTAGGGATGGGGTTTGAGCGAAGTTCTGAGGATAGAAAACCTAAAGGCATACTATATCCAGATATTGGCTGGTAAGAAGATTTATGTAAAAGCGGTTGACAATGTGAATTTAACGGTTAGAAGTAATGAGATTGTAGGGATTATTGGTGAGAGTGGCTGTGGCAAATCAACATTGGCAAGGGCTATTTTAGCGGATTTCTCTCCACCGTTACAGTACATAAGTGGTAGTGTTATTCTACGTGCAAAGAATGGTAAGGAATTAGAGCTACACAAACTCTCAAGGGATATGCTAAGAAGGTATGTATGGGGTGTAGAAATGGCACTTGTACCTCAGTTTGCTATGAACGCACTCACACCCACGCTGAGGATTAGGAGAATAATCATGGATATAATGAAGTCTCACTTCGAGAATGTTGAAGAGGAGAAGGTAGTAGAGCGTGCATCAAAGATCTTTCAATCCATTGGTTTACCCGGTGACGTGGTTGATAGATATCCATTTGAGTTAAGCGGTGGCATGAGACAGAGGGTAGTGCTAGGCCTTGTTGCAATGCTAGGCCCTAGCATAATGATAGCTGATGAGCCTACATCAGCACTAGATGTTTCGACTCAGAAAATAGTGCTAAAGACCATACTAGACTTAAAAAAACAGGGTTATGTAGGTAGCATAATATTTATAACACATGAAATTGGGGCTGCAAGACAGATAGCTACCAGATTTAATGTCATGTATGCAGGAAAGATAGTCGAGGAGGCACCCACTGAAGAATTCATAGAGAAGCCGTACCATCCATATTCTTCACTACTCATCAGATCAATACCAGATGTAGCAGAGGTACTATACTATGGAGGTAGCAGAATGAAGAAGGAATTTACATCAGTAGCTGGAGCTCCGCCAAATTTAGCAGAACCACCAACTGGATGTAGATTCCACCCAAGATGTCCATATGCTATGAATGTGTGTAGAAGAGAAGAACCGCCAATGATACATATTGAGAGTAATCGTTTTGTTGCTTGCTGGCTTTATGTAAAGAAGTAGCCAGGTGTTTATATGGGAGATGTATTACTAGAGGTAAAAAACCTAACAAAGGTTTACGAGACGGGACTTATTAGGAAGATGCATACTGTAGCGGTCAATAATGTGTCCTTTGACATTATGAAAAAAGAGATACTAGCCCTTGTTGGTGAATCCGGTTCCGGAAAATCAACAATAGCAAAAATAATTCTAAGATTAATACCCCCAACATCGGGAACGATAAAATTTGGTGGGAAAGATATATGGAGGGATATTCGAAATTCTAAAGAGTTGATTGAATACTGGAGAAATGTCCAGCCAGTATTTCAAGACCCGTACTCAACTTTTAACCCATCTTATAAAGTTGACAGAATACTATACCAAGCTCTAAAACTTATAGGAGTAGATCCGAATGATGCGCATGGACGTAGAATGGTTGTTGAAAGCCTAAGGCATGTTGGACTTAATCCAGAAGAAATTCTAGGTAAGTATCCTCATCAGCTTTCAGGTGGGCAAAGACAAAGGATACTGATAGCAAGATGCTTCATAATAAAGCCTAGGCTTGTAGTAGCAGACGAACCTGTCTCAATGATAGATGCTTCACTGAGGGGAGATATAATGAAGTTGTTTTATAATCTAAGAGAAACATATAACACATCAGTACTCTTCATAACTCATGATATGAACCTAGCGTACGCAATATCAGATAGAATCCTCGTGATGTACAAAGGTGAGATAGTTGATGGAGGTTCTCCCGAAGAGGTAGTAAGAAATCCAAAACATAAATACACCAAAATGCTGATCGATAGCATACCAAGTATCTATCGTAAATGGAGCGATATAGAATAGATATGCCTTTTTATTGTAGTATGCTGATATCTTTAAATAACGTGGATTTGGAAATTAAACCTGTTAAAGGCTGGCATTAAAATTTATATAGCTTGGTATTATCTCTAAGAACTTCTTGGGGAAATCAGGTGAAAAAGTTAGTTGAGCTAATCATAATTGTATTAATGTTTGCTCTAAGCTTACTACCAGTACTGCAGGCTCAATATCGACCAGAAGATACCCTGAAATTTAGTAGGGGTAGGACAGCATTTAACTGGAATGAATATGCAGGTTCAACAGTTAGTCCTCTTAATATTCTCTATCCAACTCTATTCATAGAGGGGGAAAGCTATGGTGTAAAAGGATTTGTACCTATTTTGGCTGAAAAATATGAGTGGATTGATCCATATACCGTTAGGATATATATAAGGTCTCAAGCAAAGTGGAGTGATGGTAAGCCTATAACAGCTGATGACTTGATATATACAATACGGCTTGGTCTATATGCTGGTAGAGGACCTGGATCAGGATGCAGACCTGATGTTGTTGAATTAATTAAAAGGATTGACGATAGAACAGTTGAGCTAAGGATGAATAGAACTTCCTACCAGCTTGGTAGAGTAGGGTATATAAGTTTCATAGATTGTTGGATTACACTAAGGGTATATCCCAAACATGTATTTGAAGCTGTAAACGCATCTGGACAAGTAAAGTCGTGGAGAAACAACGAGCCTGACAAGATGGTTGTCTCAGGGCCATACAGACTGGTATCATTTGATGAAGCTGCTGGTCAGATCTACTATGAACGTATTGATAATTGGTGGGGTAGGGACATCTTTGGATTACCGGGACCAAAGTA
This sequence comes from Ignisphaera sp., assembly GCA_038889075.1. GTDB lineage: Archaea > Thermoproteota > Thermoprotei_A > Sulfolobales > Ignisphaeraceae > Ignisphaera. Next base: position 22,423 of record JAWAHS010000014.1, on the reverse strand, counting down.
CCTTATCTTACTGTTCTATCCAAGTGATCAAGCAAGGGTTATAGCACTTCAAAACAATGAACTTGACTGGGATGGGAATGGAGGCATGCCAGATATATACAATTACTTTAGGGACGGAATATATACATGGGATATCAAAAACCCACCATACTATAGAACAGGTACCGGTAACTTCATGGTATTCAATATGAGAAGCCCAGTTGTAGGAAAGTATAGAGAAGTTAGGCTTGCCATGGTGTATGCATTTCCATGGGATGAACACATAGAAAAAGCACTGTCAGGTGCAGGGATAAAATCCTCCATGGCTTGGCTACCTGATGAACCTCCATGGAGTAGCTACATCAATAGAACACTGTGTAAAATGTACTGGGGTAACGAAGGCTGTGTACTGACTACAAATCTTGAGAAGGCGAAGGAGATACTAGAGCAGGCCGGTATAATCGATAGAAATGGTGATGGTATAAGAGAGCTTCCAGATGGTACAAAGCTCAGTATAACCTATCTTGTAAGATCGGGTGCTGCGGTAAGGGAAATGCTTGCTGAGTTATTTAAGGCCAATCTAGAGAAGATAGGTTTTGAGGTAAATGTGCAGCGCCAATCGATTTCAACAATACAACAGATTATTCAAACTGGCGGTACTCAGTGGGATGTAGCTGATACATCGGAGACCATAACTGCTAACTGGGCATCTCCATGGAGCACATACTATATAAGGCTACATAGCATCAACATTCCATATAACAACTATGCTTGGTACAACAATAGCGAATTGGATAAACTGATAAACATGCTGACATCACCGTTTGAAGACGTGAAGATAAAGGCTGCAAGCAAGATACAGGAAATTCTATATAGAGATCTACCATACATAGTATATTCAAGAGCTGGTTCATGGTACCAGATTAGATTAGATCGATGGATAGGATGGCCTAATGCAACCAATCCATGGTGGTGGCCTGCGAACTCGTTCACCGACCAAAACTTCCCAGTATTCTTTGGTATTGCAAACAAACTCAAAGGTGAAACACCACGAACACCATGGTGGGTTAAACCCACTGAAATGGGTGGACTACTGATATCCTATGACAGATTCTGGAAAGACGTTACAGCAATACTAGCACCTGCGCCTACCCCTACACCATCTCCCACACCAACACCAAAACCAACACCATCTCCTACACCTACCCCGACTCCAACGCCAACACCTACTCCTTCGCCTACTCCATCTCCTACACCTACCCCGACTCCAAAGCCTACCCCAACACCTACTCCTGTGCCTGGTGCTGTAACAGTTACAGTTACTAGAACAGAAACGGCAACAGTAACATCAACAGCAGTAGTAACATCTACAGCAGTATCAACAACAACAGCAACAAAAACAGAGACAGTAACAGAATGGACAACAACAACAGCACTAGCAATAGCACTACTAATAATAGGAATAGCAATAGGATGGTTCATAAAAAGAAAATAGAATAAAAAGAAATTTTTTAAATTTTTAATTTTTACACAACCACCTTTAATCTGTTTTACCTATCTATTTTATTATAGATAAACTATTTCTAATTGTTTTGTAGTGCTCATATTACTAGGTTTATATTTAGGGGTATTTTTGTGGGTTTAGCTAAAATTGTAGAGTAGTAGATCGCTTTCACAAGTTCTAAGCTTTTATAGCCTTCTTCGCCATTTATTGGAAAATCTTCATCATTTTGTAGTTTAGTTAGAAAGTCCTTGAATAATTTTTTGTGGAGGTTTTCTCTCTTCTTCTCATAGGCTATATGGTCTATGGCTTGGTCCTTTACTTGGATTTGTGTGAAAGTTTCATTTTCTACTTCGGCAAATCCTTTGGTACCAAATACTCTTATTCTCCAGTATTGTTTGTCTGGTGGCTGGAATGATATTGATGCTGTAAGACTGGCGGTTACCCTGTTCTTGAACTTGATTATTGCGGTAGTCGTATCTTCAACGTCTATGGACGGATGAGATACATTATCTATGTAGCCATAGGCCTCCTCTGCTTCTCTGAATAAAAAGATTAGAAGGTCTACTACATGGATTGCTTGAGTCATGAGCAACCCTCCTCCCTCTGTACTTAGTAGTCCTCTCCAGCTTCTTGCAATCTCATCCTTTAGAAAGTAGTCCTCTTCATCTCGATACCACATGAGTGAGGCTTCGGCTAGAAATACCTTTCCAAGTACTCCATTGCATACCATTTCCCTTAGCTTCTGGATAGCCTCAGAATAGCGTCTCTGGTATACAACACCCAGTCTGACGCCATTCTTTCTCGCCTTTAATATCATCTCTTTTGCAGAGGCCAATGTTATAGCCATAGGCTTCTCCACAATAACATGCTTTTTATGCTCCATTGCATAGATTGCCTGCTGAGCATGGAGATAGTGCGGTGTTGCAATAGATACTACATCTATTTCAGGATCTCTAACAACATCATCATATGTAGTGTACCCTCTGCAACCATATCTAGATGCAAATTCGTCAACTCTGCCCTTTAATACATCCATTACAGCAATAAGCTTAACACCATATCCTTCAAGCTCTAATTCCTTCAAGCTCTCTACATGTCTACGACCAATTGCGCCGAGGCCCACAACTGCAACATTTACTGTTTTTATCGAGTATCACCAAGAGATTTCCTATTTTCTCATGGGTTATAAACTGTAGAATTTAAATCTCTATAGGGTGAGCTACTGATCTATTGAAGATCCACGATGCATCCTAACCTATTACATACCCCTTTAACTCTTTTCTCACAATCATGTTATCCTATAGAGGAGTCAATGATTAAGCTTTTTAACAATCTATCTTGAGGTAAGCTTAGTGAACCCTATGTGGCTAATAGATACCATGGGACAAAGATTTAATGTAGTTGATTTTGGGGCGGATTCGAAGGGTGGTGAGGATAGCTCAAGGGCATTTAATACTGCCATTGAGGAAGCTTCTGAGAAAAAAGGTGTGGTATATATTCCACCAGGGGAATATTTAGTTACAACAATTCTTCTAAAAAGCAACACTGTAGTGTTCATGGAGCGGGATGCTTTCATAAAGTTTAGCTCAGATTTCGATAGATATCCTGTTATTGAAACAAGAAGGGAGGGTCAGCACCAGTGTCAGACTTCCCCTATGATTTTTGGCAGAGATGTAAGGAATGTTGCACTAATTGGTGAGGGAGTAGTAGATGGTCAGGGGCAGCAGTGGTGGTATATAAAGAGGTCTCGTGTATCCGAAGAGATGTGGAAAAATATTGTAGACTCTGGAAGAGGTTTTATTGATGAAGAGCAGCAGATTTGGTGGCCTTCAAAAAGGGCCTTTGAGGGATACAAGTTATATAGAGAGCTCGTAGCAAAGGGTGTAAAGCCTACTGAAGACATATGTAAGCAATATCATGAATTCTTCAGACCGCAGCTCCTCCAGCTATACAATGCTGAGAACGTTTTGATAAGCGGTGTTACATTTAAGAATTCCCCTATGTGGAATGTACACCTCCTATACAGCCAGCATGTAACAGTAGAAAGCATCTTGATCACGGCTCCCGACTACTCTCCAAATACAGATGGTATTGTAGTAGATTCGTCGAGTGATGTCCACATCCGTGGGTGTTTCATAGATGTAGGCGATGATTGTGTAGTGATTAAGTCTGGTAAGAATGAGGAGGGTAGAAGAATAGGGAAACCATCTATGAATATCTATGTGAGTAGCTGCACCATGAGAAGAGGCCATGGAGGTTTTGTTATAGGTAGTGAGATGTCTGGGGGTGTAAGAAATGCCACTATAGAGAATTGTGTATTTGACGGCACGGAAAGAGGGGTGAGGATAAAGACTGCTAGAGGACGTGGAGGCATTGTTGAAAATGTTATTGCTAGAAACATCGTGATGCGGGACATAGTCTATGAGGCTATAGTCATAGATATGTTCTACGAACCTCTACCACCAGAGCCTGTATCAGAAAGAACACCAGCTATTAGAGGAGTCTACATGTATAATATAGTTTGTGATGGTGCAGGCCAGGCAGTGAGGTTGAGTGGATTGCCAGAGATGCCAATAAGGGATATAGTAATTGAGAACGCCAGAATTAGGGCAAGGAGGGGGATCCTACTTTCAAATGTCACTAGCGCTAGGCTCTCAAAGATTAGGATATCTTCGTTAGAGGGCCCGGTACTGGTACTTGACAATACAGATGGCGTGACCTTGGATGACTTTAGTAGTAGAGCAGGGTAGGCTTGGCACACCTAGAGAACTAGGCCATCTATAGTATTCGGTGGTGTCAGTGAGCCTTAGGCACATACTCTATCTCCATAATGTAGAGCTTCCCGTATTTGATCCAGATAGTGCTTACAATCTCGATTTTTCTGATGGTTTGACCTACTGGATTCTAATTAAGCATAGTGATTTAGAGCCTACAGTAAGATATCTGGATGGTAGAGGAATTGAGATTGTAGGTGGTAGGGAATCTAAATGGTCGCTGGTGTATAAACCACTAATAAGGGTTCACGAAGAGGACTACTATATCATTGAAGCTTATGTTAGGTACCGCTTCTATAGCAATAGATTTAACCCTAAGAAGGGTATTGTTGATGGGTTTGTAGTGAGAGTAGAGGCTCTGGATAGGGTGCTGGAGCCTATTGAGCTTAGGATAGAAAAGTGGATGTGGGGTGATAATGGTGAGACTTTCTATAGAACCGATTGGAGATGCGGATACAAACCATGCATAAGTATTGGCAGATTTAGATGTGGTGACATAGCCTTATCGGGGTATAGCGATTGGAAGAGGGTGTTCAGCTTCTTCAAAACACCCACGGGTACACGCTACCTCATGCTATACATCACCGGTCAAGGAAATGGCACGGTATCCATAGGAGGCGTGAGGGTAAAAAATGAGCCTTTGAAAAATGTTGCCCTAGAGCACAGGGAATCGCCATTCAAAACCCTTGCCATACCCCGGGCTACAGTGTATAGAAGTCTACTGTTAAGGAACTTTGCTGGAAGGATAATGAGGATAGGGGATCTCGATGGCGATGGTATTCCAGAGTTCATATTTGTACAGAATGAGAATGTTGTAACTGGCGAGAAGTACCACCACAACATATATAGACACATATCATGTGTAACAGCAGTGAATATTGATGGCAGTATTCTCTGGCAAATTGGAAGACCAGATGCAAGAAACTTCCCAGCCCAGACAGAGCTTCCTATAGGCGTTATAGATATCAATGGTGATGGAAGAGATGAGGTTGTGCTCGCTAGAAATTTCAAGCTAATAATTATTGAAGGTAGTAGTGGAAAAACTATAAGGAGTAGAGATACACCGAAAGCAAGAGAGGGTGGAGGTTTTGTAGAGGGTTCCGAGACCATCTTTGAGAGGGTTTTCGGAGACCACATAGTTTTTGCGGATCTGAGAGGGCTGGGTAGAGCAAGGGATATAGTATTCAAGGACCGGTACAACAATATGTGGACCTATACAGAGGATCTCGATGAACTTTGGAGCTATAGCGGTAAGCTTATACATACGCCCCTCATATACGACTTTGACGATGATGGAAGGGACGAGGTTTTTGCCGGTGATGCACTTATAGATGATAATGGTAGAGTTTTGTGGAGGATAGATCTATATGACCACTGTGACAGTGCCGTTGCATACAGATATAATGGTAGAATGTATCTAGCCATAGCGAATCAAGATGGGGGTGTATACTTCATCGACGTGGAGAAGGGTGAGGTTATTAAGGAGTGGCATCTAGGCCACGCCCAGATAATGTCGTTAGCAAACTTCGATCCCACGGTCTCGAAGCCATTAATAGTGGCTCAAACATTTTGGGGAGGGGTAAACCAGTTTGTATTTGATCTCAGTGGCGAGATGATCTTTGCAGCATTTAATAAGGTCTTTGGCTGGGTACCGGTAAACTGGATCGGCAACGGTTCTGAATTAATTGCAGCACCTAATGGACTGTACGACCTCTATGGAAACATTGTTGTTCCCTTTGAATACAACATGTGGAGCGATAGTGAATGGGGGCCGAAGGTCTATGTATGGAACATAGTAGGGGATCCAAGAGATGAGGTAATTGTATGGAATGAGCATAGGCTCATAATATATACCCAGGATGATAATCCTAGGGACGGTGTATATATACCCAGGAGAAGAATGTATAACCAATCGCTGTATGGCAACTTTATCTCAGAATAGAACTAGAGGCTACATTTTAGGCATCCTACCATCGAAACTGGTACCTCCTTTATGATCTAGGTTGTTTCATGGCTCTTCCAGAATCACTGAATCTTTTCCAAATCTGATGCTCTCATAGCGGCATCTTAAATGGTATAGTAGAGGCTGTAATGTGGCATCTTAGTACAGAGATTTATCTTCTAGGTACTATACATTGGGAGTACCTTAGTTTTAAAGCTATGCATTAGTTTTGAATTGTATAGCTTGAAAATTTTTAATTTAGAGAGTTCAAATATGTGACTGGGGGCTGGATAATGCAGGGGGGTAAGATATTCAATCCTTTTAAAGAATATAGCTTGATACCGGCTATAGTAACCCCTATGAGGGCTGACTATAGTGTTGATCTGGATCAGATGGAGAAGTATGTAAAATGGCTGTTAAACTTTGATATTGGAGGTCTTGCTGTTGCTGTAGATACTGGTGAAGGTCCCCAGCTCTATAGAGACGAAAAGCTTGCAATAGTCAAACTGGTTAGCAGTGTTGTTAAGGGGAGGGTACCGGTGGTGGTGGGGCTTCAGGCTATAAATACCTTTGATGCTATTGAGATGGCTAAGCAGTTGAGGGATTCTGGTGCAGATGCCTTTCTAGTCTTTCCCCATTCTCTATTCATTGGACATCCGAATGAGGATGTCATCTACATGTATCATAAGGCACTTTCAGATAGTATTGATGTTCCGTTGGTGGTATTTAATCTACAACCTGAACTTGGAGGGGTTGAATATACACCTAAGGCGATAGAGCTTCTATCCTCATTGAGAACTGTTGTAGCGATAAAGGAGGCCTCCTTCAACGCTAAAAAGTTCCTAGATATCGTTAGAGTGATTAAGAGGCTGGGAAATAGCATAATGGTGTTGACAGGTAACGACAACTTTATCTACGAGTCTCTAGTGATGGGTGCTAGGGGAGGTTTGCTTGGTTTTGGTACCATAGCTGTTGGTGAACAGGTTGAAATGTTTAGACTTGTAGCAAAGAGGAGATACGATGAAGCTTTGGAGATCTGGGAGATGCTAGTACCACTTATGGAGGTAGTATTTGCTCCTCCTGTGAGAAACTATAGGGCAAGGCTCAAAGAGGCGCTCACGATGATGGGTGTGCTAGAGACGGCCTATGTAAGGCCACCTCTACATCCAATCTCAAGTGATGAGAGGGAGCGGATAAGAGGAATTTTGAAGCAGCTGAAGTTTATATAGGGGCGTGTAATGGAGATAGATCTCACTACAAAACTGCATAGAAGGCTCCAACTACCCAATCCACTAATTATTGCATCAGGGCCCTCCGTAAAGAATGATCGCGATATAGTACAGGGTCTGGAGGCTGGTGCAGGAGGTGTTGTTACAAAGACTATAACCTACGATGTTAACCAGCAGATTCAGCCAAGACCTAGGATGCATATTGTTGATAAACAGAGTGCATTAGCAAGGACAAGGTTCTACTCCTTCTATTCGGTAGATTTAATGTCTGAGCACCCACCTGAGAAATGGGCAGATCTACTGAAGAGAGCAAAAATGGAGATCTCTAGAAGGGAGATAGAGGGAGTTGTTATAGCCAGTATAGCTGGGCGAACGTATGAGGAGTGGGAGAGACTAGCAAGAATGGTATCGGAAGCAGGAGCCGATGCCATAGAGCTCAACCTATCATGTCCACATGTAGAGCCAACATACAATGGGTTGATGGGTAGAGCTGCAGCCTACAACCCACAGATAGTCTCGGCTATAGTAAGAAGAGTTAAGGAGAACACAGATCTCCCAGTGATAGGCAAGATAACACCACACGGGGCCAACCCGGTTGAGCTAGCTAGAACAATGGTTAGCGCAGGTGCCGATATACTAGTTTCTACAGCGAGATTCCAGGGACTGATACTAGATGTTGAATCGATGAAACCAATACTGTGGGGTGGTCTGGGTGGCTATGGAGGGCCGTGGCAGCTCCCAATAAGCCTTGCATGGACCTATAACATTGTGAGAGAGTTGCCTCAGGTAGTTGTGATAGGCTCCGGTGGTATTGCTTCCGGTTTAGATATAGCTAGATTCATACTTGTTGGGGCTAGAGCTGTACAGGTATGTACAACAATTGTTGTACATGGATATGGTGTGGTAAGGGTTATGCTGAGTGAGCTAGAGGAGTGGATGTTGAGACACGGTTTTTCAAGAATAGAGGATTTCCGTGGACTGGCAATACAAAACATACTTCCACTAGAGAAGCTGAATAGGGAAAAGATCTACAGATTTACAGTAGTTCCAGAGAAGTGTAGAATATGTGGTGTATGTGTAAAGGTATGTCCATATAGAGCAGTTATCGATAGAGGTGAGGAGCCTCCGGTAGTAGATGAGTCTAGATGCGATGTCTGTGGACTGTGCTATACAGCATGTCCCTTTGATGCTATAGTGATTAACCAAATGGCAAGTTAACAGTATTCGCTATATATGTTAGATATGCAATAGGTAGTGATCCTTGTATAGTAGCTTTAGACACCATCCTGCACCTTTATAACAATAGAATAGATTATGACATCCTACATGTTGAATAGCCCATAGATACACGGTATAAGATCAGAGCACAGGATCTTTTAATCGATCCCTCTGCCGAAGGATGGTATAAACTAACTAGTATTGTGGAAGACTACACTGCGTCATAGCTAGCAGATTTTCAATGCATTAGACAAATGTTGATTTGGGTGGTCGATATCCCTACCCTTGGTAATCTGACTAAATAAAGTTAGATCTACTTTTTAGCCTCCAAAGGCTAGCGGCTGAATATATATCCTATCTCCATCCTTTAGTTTTGTTGAGGGATCTACAACTAGAACACCATTCACTATTACGAGGATTCCTCCATTTAGGAATAGCTTGAATAGAGTTTCCCCAAACTCCTTTCCTATCACCGGAGGGAGTATCTTTAGAAAAAGATCCTCTATTTTCGAGTCTCCATCTATATCTAGCCAGACGAATTTTCTTCCAGTTTTCTGTGCTAGAAACCATGAAAACTCTATGTATATCCTCACTCCTCTATTCACCCAGCTGGTAGCCTCCCTAGCTTTGTCAGCTCCTCTGCAACATATGCTAGACCAAGTTCCTCGAGCTTTCTTCTTGTCGGTATCCCTGTCTTTACATCCCATCCCCTAGCAGTGTAGTAGTCGTCAAGCATTCTATCGAGTTCAACTATCTGCCCTTTCGATGGCGGTCTTGGGACAGGTTCTCTAAGGAATCTCTCAGGTAGCGTGTCATCCTTTCTCGTAAAGCCCTCCCTAGCATTGAAAGCCCTTTCGATATTGTATACCCTCTCACCAACTAGGAGGAGGTACTGTGGATCTCTAAACTCCTCAACACCTGTTGCAGCATAGAGCATTCTCGAGGCTAGCTCCAGAGGTATCATACCGTTTGACTGCGGGAAGAGGCAGAACCCCATAGCCTCGTAGGTAGCTGTTACATCTTGAACCTTTTTTGCAAGAGCACCCTTGCCCTCAACTGTGTATGGATCTACTCTCTCTGGAAAGCCGGTTATCTCATAGGTGTTCCATCCAAGCATGTGGCTTGCTCCAATATTCGATGTAGCGATGCTTAGGCCGTGGGCCTTTGCAGACCTCGGATCATAGGCGGGGATCTCAAGCCCCTTGACATGCATAGCGAACTTCTCCGCTCCACGGCCTATTAATTCTGCAGCCCGTGCAGTGCCTTCGGCAAGGATGTTGCCTATACCCTCCCTAAGGGCGATCTTCCTTATGAGCTCAATTGCCGGCTCAGGGCTGCCCCATCTAAGGTCGAGACCATCTACCTCGCTTCTCGATAGTATACCCTTCTCATAGAGCTCGTAGGCAAAGGCTATTGTAACACCTGTAGAGATTGTGTCGAGTCCATAGAGGTCGCACAGCATGTTTGCATACATTATCGCTTCCAGGTTTGTAACACCCAGTACACCTCCAAAGGACCACTGCGTCTCATACTCAGGCTTATCCCATATGATGCCAGCGTAGGGACCCTTTGATGTTTTGAAGAACTGCCAGCATTCTATGGCGCAGTTGTAGCAGCTACCGGTCTTGACAACATAGGTTGCGAGCACCTCTGGACTAAATCTATCTGCATTATCAAGCTCCAGCTGCTTAAAGTTGTAGGTTGGGAAGTGGCCAAGTGTATAGAATAGATATACAACACCATCTGTTCCAAGGCTTCTAAAGGCCTGGAATGCAGGGCTCTTATGGTAGATATCCAGCTGCTCCTCAACAAGCCTCTCGAACTCCTCCTCATTGTACAGCTCCGGCTTTCCAGTACCCCTAACAACTATAGCCTTCAGATTCTTAGACCCCATTACAGCCCCTCCACCACCCCTACCAGCACTCCTAGTATCATCAGTCTGCACGGATGCAAACCTAACGAGCTTCTCACCAGCAGGACCTACTGTAACAAGCTTTGCATCACGGTCAGTCTCCTTAAGGAGTACCTCAGTTGTGTGAGAGGCTATAGCTCCCCAGACATGGGTTGCATCTCTAAATTCGACAGCTCCATCCTGTATCCATAGGTATGTGGGCTTCTCAGCTCTACCCGTAACAACAATTGCATCGTAGCCTGCCAGCTTCATCTCTGCCCCAAACTTCCCCCCGCCAACACTTCTGAAGTACGTCCCTGTCAGTGGAGACTTAAACGATACAAAGAATCTACTTGCACTATGGGCGCCAACTGCAGCTAGAGGCCCTACAGAGAATACGATCATGTTCTCAGGGCTAAAGGGATCGGCACCAGGTCTCAGATGATCCCACAGCATCTTAGCTCCAAAGCCTCTTGCACCAATGAAGTTCTTCGCCAGCTCCATCGGGGTCTCTACAACTCTATACGTTTTTGTCGATAGATCTACCCAGAGAATCCTACCTGCATAGCCATATAGTTTAGACTGCGACATTCCAGAGCTCACCTCTAGAATATCCTCTGGAGGCTCCGCTATATAAATTTTGCAAGGAGGGCTAGAAGCTGTCAAGTTCAGAACACCTCCTCTATCTGGCATAAAAGTAAATTAGTATTGGATAGGGTACTATATTTTGTGGTGCAAACATGTCTCCTCCAAAGAAGCACCGTGCTGCACTGATTAAGGAATTCGGTAAGCCGCTTGCTATCGAGGAGATCCCTACCCCAGAGCCTAGAGATCGACAGGTTCTAATAAAGGTTCTCGGTGCCGGTATATGCCATACCGATGTACATGTGTGGAGGGGTGACTGGTCTGCAGCAGGCATACCGCCAAAGCTACCATTTATACTATCCCATGAGGTCGTGGGGACAGTTGTTGCTAAGGGTGATAGGGTACCCGAGGATATAAAGGAGGGTAGAGGTGTCCTGGTCTATGCATGGCAGTGGGCGAGAGACGATCCATATGTTGCTAAGGGTCTTACACAGTTAAGTAGCTATCCTGCACATCTAGCTATAGTTGTTGATGGTGGTTTGCAGGAGTACTTCCTAGTCTCAGACTACAGATTCCTGGTTGATGTCGAGGGGCTGGAGGATCTTCCAGCAGCTGCACCACTAGCCTGTGCAGGGCTAACAACATATAGAGCAGTAAAGCGGGTACTACCCCATCTAGAGCCAGATGACTATGTTGCAGTAGTGGGTCTCGGAGGTCTTGGATGTTACGCAATACAGTGGGTAAAGGCACTAGCACCCTATGTCAATCTCATTGGGGTGGCCGGTAGGGATGAGTCGATAGAATTTGCATCAAAGATTGTTAGACTGGATGCTGCAATCAATACCTCTAGGGTCGATCCGGTCAAGACCATTATGGAGATTACCAGGGGCAGGGGTCTAAAGGCTGTAGTAGATACCGTCGGCACAGAGGCAACGATAGCGATGTACACCAGCCTACTTGCTAAGATGGGTATACACATGCTTGTTGGTATGATTGGTGGAGAGGCAAAGATATCACCTCTACTACCATTTATAGTAAATGAGAGGACCATCACAGGATCGATTGTTGGTTCATTAAGTGAGCAGATAGAGGTTGTAAATGCTGCAAAGAGGAATATGATAAACTATAGAGCGGTTGTAACAAGGAGACTCAAGCTCGAAGAGGCTACGGAAGGGCTTGAAGCACTAGAGAAACGTAGAGCCTTAGGAAGACAGGTAGTTGTATTCTAACAACCCCTGCGTATAATAATCTAGATAGAGGTATTTTTCCATATATACAGCAGAACAATTCAACCAATACACCGCTGTAGGTATTATTTCCATACCATCGCTTCGATCTAAATCATAGTGTGAAGATGGGAAAACTTTTAAGCCAAGACTAGCTGTAGCTAGGTATTAACAACATTGCACGGTATCTCTATGAAGTTCGCATTTTTATGTAGGGAGCCTCTGTATAGCGTTAGAAAACGTATTGCCGTTATTGGTGCAGGACCTGCAGGGCTTACAGCAGTTGGATACCTTGTGTGTAGAGGCTATGAGGTTGATGTCTACGATAAGCTCCCCTACCCCGGAGGGCTAATGACCTTTGCAATCCCCCGCTATAGAATCCCCATTGAGGAGGTTTTAGATGGTTGGAGAGATCTAGAGGAGAACTTCGGTGTAAAGTTCTACCTCAGGACAAAGGTCGCTGTAGGCGATGGACATGACGAGGGCGATGAGTTTATCGAGAGGAGGCTAGATCTTTTAGAGCTCTCTAGAAACTATAGCGGCGTTATAGTTGCTACAGGTACGTGGAGGTCTAGAAGGCTCGGTATAGAGGGTGAGGATGCGAAGAATGTCGTTACAGCGCTAGACTTTCTCTATCGCCAGAGGCTGAGGGAGCTGAAACTATCTAATGATAGCATGCAGAGCTTCGGTAGAGCTATAATTATAGGTGCTGGGCTTTCAGCTATTGATGCAGCTGAGGAGTGTCTCTCTATAGGTGTAAAGGAGGTTTACCTAACGTATAGGAGGAGTATTAGAGAGGCTCCTGCAGGAGCCCATAGGATAAGGGAGCTTATTGATAGAGGTGTGAATTTTATTGAGCTTGTTCAGCCTAGGAGGATTGTTTCTGTTGGTGGTTTTGCTAGGGGTGTTGAGTTTGTTAGGGTTAGGCTTGGGGAGCTTGATGAGAGTGGTAGGCCTAGGCCTATAGCTATAGAGGGATCTGAATTCACAATAGAAACAGATCTAGTTATAGCAGCAGTAGGAGAAATACCAACACCACCGATATATTCAGGCGAGCTGGTGAAGTACATCGGTAGCGATGGTAGACCTAGTATCGGAGGCGACTATAGAGTGCCGGGTACAAATATATTTGCTGTTGGTGATGTGGCTACAGGTCCCTCAAAGATAGGGCTTGCTGTAGACCATACTCTGAAGGCTATTAGGGTAATCGATGGGGTTATATCCGGTGAGAAGGTTAGGGTCGATGATATGGTGAAGAGATTGAAGAGGGTTGAAAAGCCTATGCTAAAGTTTGCTGCGTGGAGGGATGACATTGCTGAGGAGTTGTGTAGATACTTAGGTAGATTTGCAGAGGTGAAGATAGAGAGCTGCTTAGCCCTACCACCATTTGCTAGAATCTTCAGCTATGCAAAGTGTATAGGGTGTGAGACGTGTAATGCTGTATGCAGCTTTATCCACGATAGTAAGTCCTTTATAAAGGTTAGAAAAACAGAGGATGGTCTGGTAATTCCAACATCCTGTCTACACTGTGTAAATGCAAGGTGTATAGCGGTCTGTAAGAAGAACGCTATTACTAGAGGTGAGCTGGGGGAGGTTCTTATAGACTATAGAAAGTGCAATAAGTGTATGGATTGCCTAAACGAGTGTCCGATAAGGGCTATGAGGATAAGCAGAGGTGATATAGTCAACTGCGATCTGTGTCAACCACTAAGAAGAGGAGGTCTGGAACCGGCGTGCATAGCTATGTGTCCAAGTAGAGCAATATCGCTAACCCTTAGATAGAACCTATACCCAGCCCATACACCTATAGCAAAACATTCAGGATATCCTATCCTCATCTTAATTTATTCTATCTATAGAGCTACCGGTTATCTGTAATAAAAGTTTTTAAATATACGCATTTCTTCTGTCTGCTTAACAAGTAAGGGGCTGTTGAGGAATGGAGAAGAAAATCCTGATTGTATTTGTGCTTCTCGGACTAGTTTCTCTAGCTGCTGATATGGTTTACGAGGGGGCTAGGTCTGCTAGTGGGGCCTATCTAGAGTATTTGAAAGCTCCGCCTATTGCTTCATCTATTGTTGGAGTGGGTGAGTTTATAGGGTATATCCTTAGGTTTGTAAGTGGTGCTGTAGCATCTTATCTAGGGTCTTCAGCTGTGTTCTGGGGTTTTGTAGCACTTGGCTATGCTATGAATGTCCTGCTTCTACCCTTCCTTGCCTTTACAGGTATTTGGTGGATTGCAACACTGCTATATCTTGTGGAGAGGATTGGTAAGGGTTTGAGGGCTCCTGTGAGGGATGCTATTTTAGCTGAGGTTACCGAGGGTATTGGTAAGGGGAAGGGCTTCGGTCTTCACGAGGTTATGGATCAGGTTGGAGCTTTGGCAGGCCCACTACTCTTTGCATACATGCTTATACACTACGGCTACTCAAATGCATTTCTAGTACTCCTAATCCCAGGCACATTAGCTATGGCATTTGTATTTACAGCATGGTTTCTGTATCCAAGGATTAAAAGTGTTGAGATTCCATCGAGGAGGATTTCGTTTAGAGGTATGGGTAGAAGGTTCTGGTTATATGTATCATCAATGGCTCTACAGTCTCTAGGTTTTATACACTGGGCTATAGTATCCTACTTCCTAAAATACTGGGGGGTCTTGGGAGATGCTGAGATAGCACTGCTGTACGCTATTGCGATGGGTGTAGACGCTATCGTAGCCTTTCCAATAGGCTATCTATATGATGTGGTAAAGTTTAGAAGCCTCTATATAGCCCCCATAACAACGTTAGCAATAGTACCACTGCTAACTACAAGAGTTGCAGCCCTAGCATATGCAGCAGCCGTTCTCTGGGGGGTTACAATGGGTATATCAGAGACGATAATGAGAGCCTCTATAGCAGATATAGTTGGGAGGGATAGGCTGGCAATGGCCTACGGAGTATTTGGAATGCTGTACGGGGTTTCATGGGGTATCGGAGGCTTTGTACTAACCTCTCTACTACAGATATCAGCACCATTAGTAGTAGGCTATACAGCAGCAACGCAAATGCTGTCACTTACGATACTAACGATACTGAATAGACAGAGCAGTTCGGAGAGACCACAACATTAATAGTTACACACCCCCACACTGCATAGAATATCGAATATACATCTACTCCACCATCAATATTTAACAAACTCACCGAATTCTTTAAATCAATTATATCTCTAATCTTCTCTCCATCCTAAAAGAGCTAGATGCAGACCCTACGGCAGAGGATGTTCTAGACAGATAGAGGGATTTAGATGCAGGACTGGGAGAATGGTTATAAGTATCTATATTAGAGCTGGATGTACTTACTACTTGAATCCTAGTATGTGTATACTTTTATTTCCTTTCCTCTTGCATATGCCTCAATTTCCTTTCCTATCATTGCTCCTGCGAGTATGCCTACAATATTCTTTTCCGGGTAGTGCTTCTTAGCTATATCAATCTTGGCTATAAGTCTTCCAACATCTTCATACTCCGGTCTAACCTTAACCTCAATAATGTATACTACTCTATCTGTCTCTACAAGGAGATCTATATCAACATCGTCAATTCTAGCATTTCTAATTCTTTCTAACACCTTCTCTCCTCTTTTCAACACCTCCCTTTCAATATCCTCATAGACTGACTTAGCATAGAAACTCTCCGTTAGTGCACCAACAACTAGAGAAAGTGATGAAACCTCCCTTCTAAGCCCATTAATCTTCTCACTATGCTCACCAATCTTAGTAACAAGTATATTTAGTGTTTTTGTAACCTCCTCCAGTCTCTTGCTATGCTCCTGCAGTATTCTGCTGTGCTCCTCCAGTCTCTTGCTATGCTCCTGCAGTATTCTGCTGTGCTCCTCCAATCTTTTCTCTATCAATTCCAGCCTTTTGCTATTCTCTTCAAGCCTACTCTCTATTGTATCTAATCTTTTGAGAATTTCTAGTACCCCGAGTGCACCCGCCATAGCATATCTAAACTCTACATCCTCCTCTAGTGTTTTGAGTATTCTAAGCTTCTCCTCCTTACTCAGTACCTCACTCATATTTACCTCACTGGGAATAGTCTGCAGAGAAGGGTTATAAATATTTCACAATGCTAGTAGCCAGCGTCGCTAAGGGCCGAGCTCTCTAGAATCCATCCTATGTAGAGCAATCATATCCATAGACTACATCTATAGATATAGCCATGGCTGGTTACCGCCCTCTTCCATACTCTGAGGGATAGACTCTTCTGCTCTATAGAGATATAGAGGTACCCCATCTAGTAGAGGAATTGTAGCAGAAGCCTTTGCATAGATGGAGATGCTGGAAATACAATGAATTCGAAAGTTCATAGGATGTCCAATACCGGTTTTTGTAGGCGGTACGACGATGTCTTGGTGCGGGTCGATAAAGGATTTAATCTTTCTTGATGTACTTTCAAGCTATTCAACACTTCTATAGGCTATCGATGGAGCATTCCATATATAGGTGCGGCAAGATTTATCTATATAGCTAGTAGGAGGTAGGTAGAATCCTGGTGTAGCGGTCCATGCCTGTAAGGGATGATGTTTTGAACTGGTTAGCAGAAACTAGAGCTGATCTTAGGCATGCTGAAGCCAGCATCAATATAGGTGATTACAACCGGGCCTGTTTTGCAGCTCAGCAAGCAGTTAAAAAGGCTTTGAAGGCCTTAATACTCCATGTTGTAGGCGAGTATCCCCGGGGGCACGATCTTGCTAAGCTCTATCGTAGGGTCAGGGACTCCATAGTGCTATCTCTTAGCGAAGCATCTCTAGCTAGGCTATCTCCATACTATACTCTAGCTAGATATCCAAATGCTGGTATGGAGAGACCTTCCGAAGAGATTTTGAAAGAACATGCTGAAGAGGCAATCTCTATTGCTAGGGGTGCTCTAGATGAGATCACAAAGACTGTTCGAGATCCGTAGAGAGGTTGTAGAGATTCTTAAAAAGCTTGCTAGAGAAATCAATGCTACAATCTATCTATTTGGAAGCTATGCGAGAGGAGATCACACACTTGAAAGCGATGTTGATGTAGTCATTGCGTGCAAGTGCTTCGAAGGTATGGAGTATACAGATAGGGTTGAGCTTGTAAGAGTAAGGCTACCGCATGACATAGGCTTCGATATAATAGCTCTAACACCTAGAGAGCTCAGCATTAAAATACAAAAAGCCTTCTTTAGAGACATATCGAGATACTGGATAGAGATCAGACCACAGCAATAGTCTCTCTAAAACCATTGATAAGCTTCAGAATACCTACATCGTCCACAGCTTTACGTGAATACATATGGAAGTTCAGATAGTTCATACAATTCTTCTAATGTGGATGCATCCAGATACCTCTATATATAGTACTTTTATCTTTTTCAGCTTCTCTTTCTCCATTAGATCTTCTTCAACTATCCTCACAACGCTTCTAAGCTTTGCCTAGTGCAACTGTTTCGTTTTTCATATCTGTTGGTATTGGTTGTAACATCTATAGGTATACTATTATATAGCGATATGTGTGGAGGTAGCTGGATGAGGGGTTCGGGAGCCGCTGAGATGCTCTAGATAGCAGCTCTCCCCTAGGCACCCAAGATGTGGGGGTCTAGGGGTGTCCCTGAACGCCTCCAACAGAGGAAACAGGGATGAGGCAATGAAACCAACCAATATAAACCTATATCAGAGCTGAACCCCTATAGCTTGAGTATATCTGCACAGTAGATGGAGGTGGACATCTAGGTTAAAAGGTCTGTAGCTAATATAGATGCAGCTATGGGTAGTCAACCATATGGCTACAGACATTTCCAGATCCATGAATGGAGCTGTAGAGTATCTATCTCTCACCATGTTCATCACCGTGCTTCTATATCTATCATCGATCTACATAGGTATGTACTACTCTGTAGCTCTGCAGAGCGAATTTGATGCGTGTGCAGATATCTATCGTGTTGTTGATGGTGATACCTTCGATGCTTTTCCTGTTGGAAGAGTTAGGCTTGCTGATATAGATGCCCCCGAGCTTGGTACTTCTGAAGGTGAGCAGGCTAAACAGGCTCTATCAAACCTTGTATCGAGATACGGATCCAGGGTCTATCTAGATGTAGACGATATCTATATCATGGATAGATACAATAGGATTGTGGCAGTTGCCTACCTAAGATACAACAAAACACATATAATCAACGTAAATAGATGGCTTATCGATAACGGCTATGCAACCATAGCCGACTATCCAAACGAATTCAATCCATATACATGGACCCTATACATATACCTACCCTACGACCCATGCGGAGAAAAGACTATAACGGCAACAGCTACTAAAACCATAACTATTACATCAACCATCACTAGCACTGCCACTATTGTTCAAACCGCTACACAGATTATTACCTCACCTGTTACCACGACTAGAACGGTTACCAGTACATCCATCCTACCAGTTACTACAACTCTAACAACAACTGCTACAATAACTAGCTTTGCTACCACTACAACAGCTACTACAACATCAGTTCAACCTACAACAGTAACAGTAGAGAAAACATCTATAGCTATAACAACTCTCACCAATGTAAAAACCGTAACCCAAACTATGACAACTAAAGCGGAAGAGACTATAGTAGTATACCAAATACCAACTGCTCTAGTACTACTGCTAGCAGTACTAATCCCCATAGGATTCGCACTAGGATATATGATGAGAAAGAGATACTAAGATGATACTCCGTTTTCAAATCTGTATAATCTCTATAGGATAGGATGCCTGTGAACATCTCCAAAATACCTAATACAAATCTCTCTGAAATCGGTATACACTCTACTTTACCTACCAACTTCCAGGTATATACAATATCTTAGTCGCATCTACGTAGTAGTGTATTTGGATTTCCTAGATCGATTTTAGCTGGGATTGGGCCTCTACTAGGCTTGGAAGATGTTCTAGTTCATAGAGAGGGAGGGTTATTTGAAGTAGATCGTTGGGTAGTAGAGCTTAAGGCCGTAGCATAGGTAATTTGGTAAAGAATGGTCTTATTCAACTATTGGCTAAGCACCTTGATAATCCTCTATAGGGGTTCTTAACATAAGCTAGTAAGCGCTATTGCTTGACTGTAGCATTGGATTTGCCAATGGTGATGGGAGGACGGGTATTCTATCCGGGTTATTGAATTAGCTGGTTGTCGTTGAATAGAAGGTGCATTGCCGTATATTTTGTGGACTAGGTATTTTCACTGGTTCACAAAACCTACCTCAAATCTATGCTCCACATATATGTCGCTATTAGAGTGTTTATCTAGCGAAAAACTTATAGAGTGTCTATTAGTTAGTGTATTATTATTGTTGTTGGGACCGGATTTGATTGGGTGAGGCTTTGGATAGAACTCGTTGGGTAGAGCTTGTACTTGCTTGTACTCTATCGATTATATTTACGATATCTCTTTTCTACCTAACTTTTGAGATCCCTAGATTCCTAGATGAAATACTTCGTCAGTATTTTCCTGATGTGTTCTACGATATAGAGGCGAGAGAAGGTATTCTCGGTATGCTAAGACCTGTTGGCTACTCTGCGATGGCTATAACCATAGCCTTGGTAGCTCTGGGCTTCGCTATTAGGAGAGGTTCCATGGCTTTTCTAGGTTCTCTAGCTCTGTATATCCCAACCTTTGGCTACTTCGCCTTTGCAATGTTCTTTCTGGCAGGTCTGGGAGTTTTAAGGGTTCTCTGGCTACCTATACTAGATCTTTCTCCATCGATCTTGACCTTGGGATGTATAGCCTATGTACCGCTTCTACCCCTTCTATCCACCCCATACATATATGTTGTAGGGATGGCTATCACATTTGCTGGTCTCTTGGTGTTTTCTCTAGGGGTTGCTACATGGCTTTATGGAAGGTTTAGAGGTTGTGAAATAGTGGATTTCTGGATGTATAGATATAGTAGACATCCCCAGTACCTAGGATACATACTGTGGAGCTACGGTCTACTAGTATTTATAAGCTTCAAATCCTACGTAAGAGGAGCCTTTACAACACCTCCATCGACTATCTGGCTTATATCAACAATGATAGTGGTAGGGATAGCTCTACTCGAAGAGCTAGAGATGGCTAGAAAACTCGGGGAGAAATATGAAGAATACAGAAGAAGAACACCATTCATGATCCCTCTACCAAAACCGCTTTACAGAATTGTGGCATGGCCTATGAGAAAAATAGTTAGAGAATACCCGACAAACGCAAAAGATGTACTAGCCATAGTAGCTCTTTACACAGCTATACTCATAGCATTGTCCTATGCCATACTGCTAGCAATTACAGAATTCTAACATCTATAGGTTAGTAAATCTGTGAAAAAATACCGAAAAGATGAGGATCGGGTTAGGGTTTTGTTCTTATTATGATGAGTATGTATAGCGATGCCAGCATTAGAGCCAGACCTGATATAGATAGCGCTAACCCTATCTGTAGCAAGAAGGTATTGACATATGTTGGGATAGTGATAAGGTACGTCTTGGGGTCGTAACCCTTAACTGATAGTACCGGGGTTGATACCTCATATTTGAAGTAGCAGGTGGCATCCGAGACTACTCCAAAATCTTCTATAACAAGCCCAATGGGTACGAGGGTTATGTTGAAGTACTCGTAGTCGAGAATACTGTTTTGAAGCTTGTAATCTGTTTTACCATAATACCTATTCAATTCTTTAACTGTAATGGTATCCGATATCAGGTCGCTTGATACAAGTAGCTCGCAATAGCTACCACGACAGCCATATATTTCTAGCATTAGCCTCGGCGTTCCATTATAGAATGCTGCAAGACGTGATGCAAACCCTACCCCTATATACTTTGCCCCTGTACAGTTTCGCCAAGGCAAATCGGTCGTTCTGTATATCCAGTTCACCGGTTCAAATATATCTCGTTTTATTGAGGCTAGCTCGATACCGTACACCTCTGTTCTTATGTAGCTACCTGGCATCAAGGTTTCAAAACTGTACTCCGGTATCGTAATGAAGTATGTGGTGTAGCCTATCTCAACACCTCTGTAAACAACAATATAGACACCGGTAACCACAAGTGCTAGGCTAATGATAAGCAGGATGAAAAACAATAGCATCAATCGAGACATCGTGAATCTACCCGCAAGTGGATATACCTATAGAAATGCGATGCCTACTAAAAATCTTTACTAACACAGTATTGACAGCACTATATGAGATGGCCTATGTACGGGGAGAAAGCTAGCGAAAATTATACTTAAATCTTCTACACATGATCAAGGTTTGGAGTATCTCATCAATGGATTCAACGAGTATAGGTTAGATGTAGAGATTGTCAGAGCTAGGTAAGGCTGTAGATCTCATAGGAGAGTGCCTCTGATGGCTAGCTTGCTACGGCAATATGAGGTGAATATGTAGGTTAGTGCATAGAGATGCACTAGAGCAGGTATATATCGAGTTGATGAATTTTCTATATGTGGAAGGGTTTAGGGTTTTCCTAGAGGTTGAGATGGCCATAGAGAACGGATGTAAATTCTTCTTTTTAGTACCTTAGTACGTTCTAGTACTATTGCTTCCCTATGCCTCTCTAGCTCTTCTAGAAGCTTTACAACGTGCTGATATAAAAATTCGGCTTCTTCAACTCCTTTTCTTGCATACGGCTCTGCATAGAGCTTTGTTGGTGGTAGTCCGATCTCCTTATCTCCGCACATAGACGGCTCTTTTTTCCTACACAATCATCTTGAGGTAGCCGCTAGTATTGGTATGTCCTCTCTTATCTAAACCATTTGGGAAACCTACTGCTGTACTCGATTAGCACGGATCCTACGTCATGCCATTTCGGAGGCTCTATACCAGCAAGCCTTTAGGGCTACTTTAAAAAGTAGCTCGGTAGCTTCTTGACATTACCTTATCGTATAAGCGTATGCCTCGTGTAGCTGTTTAGGTTTTCATGTAGGTTTGTATTGCTTGATGTTATTCTCCTGCTATGATTAGCGTGTAGACCCTCTTTCCGTGGAGGTGCCTGATCTTCTCTTTGTCTCTTCCTAGTGGGTAGAGAGCTGTATCCTTCG
>JAWAHS010000013.1:21260-39530 GCA_038889075.1 Ignisphaera sp. | reverse complement strand
TCCCATACAGGTTTCAGATAGAATGCTAGTCCATCCAATGCCTTTGGTAGCCTAAGAACGTATATCGCTATACCGATTAGTATTACATACACTATAGGCATCATTATCTTGCTAGCTAGCTCTATGCCCTTTCTAATACCGCTGATGATTATCAGCATACAGAGCACAACGATGGTTACATGCATAGCTAGCTGTATGTGTAGTGAACCTGTTAGCTCTGAGAATAGCAGCCCTATATCCACTCCCTCCCTGAACATCATACCTGAGACTGATAGTATCAGATACCATAGAACCCATCCTATAACAACAATATAGTATGCAACTGCGGCAACAGCTGTTACCAGTAGTAGGTAGCCCATAGCCTTTCCCCCTGGGCAGCCTATTTTCTCAAATGCACTGAAAGGTCCTCTTCTCGCGTATCTAGCAATAGTCAACTCTATTATTAACCCAGGTACACCTATCGCTACGACCAGGAGCATGTATACCACTAGGAAGCCCGCACCACCAAATTTGCCCAGCATGTAGGGAAATCTCCACACATTCCCCAATCCAACAGCAACCCCTATAAGAGATAGAATAGCACCTAGGTTACTACTCCAGGTTTCCCTCTCCGAGTACCCCATTTACACCACCTATCGACTGGGTAGTATCCCCCTCGACTGCATATCCTCGAGGACATCACTGAGCCCTAGCTCCTTGAGCTTCTCAGGTGTTGGTAGCCCTGTTCCCTCATCCCATCCACGAACTCTGTAGTACTCCTTCAACATAGTCTCTAGCTCGATTATATGGCCAGCCGATGGTCCTTTTCCTAGAGGTTCTCTGAAGAATCTCTGTGGAAGGGTATCGTGTATACTTCTAACTCCCTCCCTAGCTATATACACCCTCTCTAGATTGACTATCCTCTCCCCTATAGCCTCTATCTCTCTAGGTGATAGCTCTATACCTGTAACAGCTTCCACAAGTCTAGCAGTTTTTTCGTAGTCGAGTATATTCATATTCTCAGCTAGGTTTTTGCAAACACCTAGTGAATCTACTAGTGCACAGATATTCTCGTAGTAGGCTACAAGCCTACCTTTACCTTTAACACCAAGCCTTAGCGTAGCCTCGGGCTCACCGAACATCCTAGCTCCTAGTTCAGGATCGTCGCTTAACTCTATGAATGGTTCAGATCTCAGGTGATCAGCACCTCTAGTAGATACAGCGAATCCCAGTCCATACCCTTTCAATCCTCTTGGATCGGCCTGTATCATTTCAAGCTTCTTTACATGGAAAGCTATATCGTGTCCCTTCCCCAGCTTCTCTGCAGCTGTTGCTACTCCATCGGCTAGGATATCGCCGAATCCTCTCCTATAGGCTATATCCGTTACCAACTTCATTACGGCATCCATATTACCCCAGTCTAGCTGGAGCCCTCCTACCTCATTTTTGGTCAGCAACCCTCTGCTGTAGAGCTCCATAGCCCATGAAATTACTTCGCTTGTTGAAATCACGTCGAGTCCTAAATCGTTTACAAGCTCTATTGCTTTAAGAGCTTTATCTAGATCGCTGTTACCGATTCTCACAGTCATACCTGCTAGAGCCTCGTACTCGGGTCCCTCGCTCAGAAATGCCTCCCCTATCTTTTTAACAAGGAATACCCTGCTACATGGAACTATGCATGAGAAGCACGCTCTATTCTTAACATTGTATTTTAGAGCTAGCTTCTCTCCACTCACATCGAAAGCATAGGGCACGATAGGTTCTGTGAAGTGCTTTCCAGGAAGTATACCGATTCTGTTAGCAGCTAGCAGTATTCTCGAGGTACCCATTATCCTCCTAGGCCAGTACTGCTCATGGGTATATACCTCTAGCTCTATCTCCTCAACTATCCTCTCAAACGCCTCTGGCTTAGCTACCTCGATATATCCATCGCCTCTAACAGCAATTGCTTTAAGATTCTTAGAAGCCATTACAGTCCCCAGCCCAGTTCTTGCAGCAGGCCTTACTCTGTTGAAGAATATTCCCGAGAACTTCACACCGTTCTCAGCAGCAGGACCTATCAACGCTATCTGGACGAAGGAATCGCCTATCTCTCTTCTAAGGGCCTCGTATGCCTTCGATATAGGCATACCCCACAGCCCCTCAGCATCTCTGATCTCAACAAAATCGTTGCTTATGAATAGGTAGACAGGGCGAGGACTCCTCCCCTCTACAACTATCTGATCAAAGCCTGCAAACTTCATCTCAGCAGCAAAGTGTCCACCTGCATTAGAATCGCCTAGTATCCCCGTTTGAGGTGATTTGGCGGTTACATTTAGTCTTGCACCAAGGGGAAATCCTGTTCCAGCAATAGGACCTGTGGCGATCATCAGCTTATTGCTAGGTGATAGCGGATCTACCTCTGGGGTTACCTCATGGTAGAGTCTAGCGATATTAAAACCTCTACCACCTAGGTACATTCTAGCTAGCCTCTTATCCACATCCTCTATCCTAGCCTCTCTATTGGACAGATCTATCCTTAGGATCCTTCCACCATAGCCATAGACTCTACTCATACCTGACACCAACCCCCCACCCCTCAAGCAACCTTCTGTACTCGTTTACTGCAACACGGTATCTCTTCCCAATCTTATTCGGATCGGCTATGGTGATTTCGGTCAACGGGTATAGCGATAAAGCATTCGTAGGACACCTTCTAACACACATGGGATTTCCACCACATAGGTCGCAGATCAACGGTGTTCCATCGAATGGATTTAGAGAAACAGCGTCGTAGGGGCATGCCTCAGCACACGATCCACACCTACTACATACATCTTTGTTAAGTCTTACAATGCCCTGCTCATCTCTATACAGAGCACCTACAGGGCAGGCTGATATACATGGAGCCTCTAGACACTGTCTACATACTATAGGATAGTCCATCCCTATTAAATCATCTCTTACAATCTTTATCCTAGATAGCGATGTTGAAAACACCTTTTCGTGAAAGAATGAACACCAGAGCTCACAATATCTACAGCCAGTACACTTCGATAAATCTATAGCTACGTGAACTACCATTGGCGCATATGATACACCTCAGACAATATCATACTGAGGGGAAGATATATAAATGTTTATGAAAATCTAAACACACTAGATCAAAATCAAAGCTATATACCTGCATATACCTAGCCATGGGTACTGTAGGATTAGACGCCGCATTGCTTATGCGATAGCAATTGTATACCGGAATTGCACCATTTCCTAGGATAGAAAAAACCGTTATCTATACAATCCAACACCTGCTACAAGTATTTATTATGAGATAGCACTCCGATACTCATAGTCGTCCTCAATGTATGGATATACAAGATCAGGCCAAGGAAGGCTATTACAAGCTAGCAAGATAATTCCAATCCCTGAGCTAACCATGAGATAAAAGAGAGCTAACCAATATACAGATAGTTTTTGATATCTAGTGCTACCTTGGGGTTCAGCTCTGATCTAGGTCTGTATAGGTTGACGTTGTTGCATCATCTTGCTTCCCCTATACCCCCTCGGTTTTTCCACTGGACTTGGAGGCACTTAGAGGCATCCTAGATCTCTACATCTTGAACTATACATCTACAGCAGAGAGTTTAGAAGGTATCTGAATCTCACATCGGTCAACTGCTGTGAACTGGTATGAAACTGGAAACAGCTTCCAAGGTTCCCCCAACTTAAATATACTAGGGGTGCGAGGGTTATGTTCTCTCACTTTCACTCCTTAGTATGGAGGAAACACAGGGTCAGCAACCTACTTTACTATGGACTCTTGAATATATAAAGGGATGATTATGCATATCTAAGATATTCTGGTAGACCTATCTACACAGACCTTATATAACTGGAGGTCTCATCATTTAGAGTGGGAAAAGGTTAATCTATTACTGCACCGTATATTACATCTATGTTTAGTTCATGTGCTCTCTTTAGAGCATCCCTCGTGATATTTACTGCTATGATTATTTTTCTAGTTGGAGTTCTATTGAGGATTTGTGTCACAATTTCGAACTTCTTATTGATCCAGTCAACATCTTCCTCTTGGGCTAAGCTCTTAACCTCTATCAGATAGGTATTGTTATTGTGTATGTATATATCTACCTCGATCCTACCTCCTTTCCCTATGTACCTACCATCTACATCCCTATAGATGAACCTATCTACCTTCTCGATATCTCTAATACCTAGAGTAAGCAGGACATCTCTATATAGATTGAAGACGGTCTTCTCAAGATCCAGCCCAACCCTGCCAGTAAAAGATCCAACAGCTATCTTAACCTCTACCACAGCTTTAGCTAAATTAGCTACGGTTAGAGTCAGCTCCTCAACCCTTCTAGTGAGTTCCTCAAGCCTCTTAGAATGCTCCAGTATTATTTGGGAGGTTTTTTCAAATCCTGTCTTCATATACTCTGCTAGCATTCTAACAGCATCAGCGATATCCTTTATCTCCTGAGATCTAGCTCTTCTAACAGCTCTCTCAACAACCTCCTCAAATTTTTCCCAAAACTCCTGCTCATTAGTACTACGTGCTGTAGCCCCAGTCAATTAAGCTACCCAATTTCTCTCTTATACTATTTAGTTGTCCCTTCTACTAGGTTTATATCTAATAATGAAATTGCTTTTAACTAACCTGCAAGATAAAATGGAGAAGAATACCATTGGTTTTTGAGATTCGCTACACGGCGATACGGCTTTCGAAACTATGTTTTCTAGTAAACTCAGCAATATTAGAGCTATAGAAGGATTTCCCCTCAGAGGAATTTCTTGGTAGTGGGCTCCAACTAGGGAAATCCCTTACCTCAGTATCCTTGTAGAAATCTGCAGTTGGATGGTATATATTTATAAATGGTGGTATTTGGTATACGATCTACTACATCATTATAATCTAACTATTGTATAGATTAACGATGCTGCACCCAGTGCTGTTACCAAGGTGGCTACCCTATTTCCTCTTACTATTGATGTTGCTAGCGCTACTGCAAAAGCTAAAGCGGTAATCTTTATAGATGCTGGTATCTCTCTGCGGTGTTTTCCCTTCGGTGTTACTCTGTATGGTATCTTTACACCTATTAGAGCTGCTAGTACGTATGGAAGTACTTCTATTGATAGAACTACCGAGACCACTGATGCTCTACCCACTATGTAGGGGGGGTCGTATTGCGGATCTCTAGACCATCTTAGGAATTTGTGTACAGCGATGCTCTCCAGAGCCATTGAGGTTATGAGTATTGCTATAGATGCTGTGTGTAGGTTGCCGAACTCTACTACCTCGGTAAATGCTGAAACGATTGAAAGAAGCAGACCGAGACCACTGATGGCAGCTACCAGCGGCTGCAGTAGATATACTAGAGCTTCAATCCTAATACCTACTGGGGCTGGCGATCTTAGAATGTATATACCGAATCTCTTAAGAACATCCACTGCTCCATATGCCCATCTCCTCTGCTGCACTACAAATGCATCCAGAGTTCTTGGAGCACCAACACACATCGGCTCGATGATCACCGGGTGCATACCTCTGTAGAGTAGCTGTGTTCCAAGCCATATATCATCCTGTATAACATCTACCCTCAGACCACCTATGGATGTAAATAGATTCCTATCCAACACAGTTCCACTACCAAGTGGATAGAGGAAGAGGTTTCTAAGCGACTTGAGCCAGTAGTACAGCCAGCTTCCATATTCAGTAATAAATGCTATAGTCCTCGAGACCCTAGACACATCTTTATCGCATATCCTCCACCACGATATACAAACACCTCTACACCTAGCCATAGACTCTAGAACTCTTTGCGATGGCTCAGCATCCACATCTATAAAGGTAATCATAGTGCCTAGAGCCAGCTTTACACCATCGTTTATAGCACCGTTCCTCCCACCAAAGCCATTCAATCTCCTAACAACTACTATATTTGGATTAGCACTCGATAGTAGACCTGGTATGGAATCGAACATCGTGTTGTCTGTGTAGTCTGCTACTATAATGCATTCAGCGTATGTTTCAATGGATTCGATTAAAGTGGTGGAAAGTTTGAAATACCTTTCAACAATCTCTATAGGCTCATTCTTTATAGGTGTGATAATCGAAAGCGATCCACCCCCTCTACCTACATCTCCATCCATCTGAATCCACCTATAAGACCTTCCTAAGCCGATCACGAGGTAGGTGTGGTAGATGCTTGTTGCAAGCATTGAGATTGCAACTATCATGAGAGATACTGTTGCTAGCAAGGATTCGTCCCAGAAATCCTCTTGAAATGGATGTTATTTAAATACGCATCGGTGCTTCAAATAAGGATTTAAGTAAGAGCCTGGGAAACTACCATGGTGGTTTTTAATGCTGAGTAGGGAGTTGTTTAGAAATCCACCGAAGAATTTTAGAGGCATACCATTTTGGTCTCTAAATGATTTGCTGGATGCATCGGAAGCTGCAAGGCAGATTAGATTGCTTGATGATGGTGGATTCGGAGGGGTGTTCTTCCATGCTAGAGAGGGTCTGGTAACACCCTACCTAGGTGAAGAGTGGTTTAAGGTATTTGAAGCTGTTGCTGAGGAGGCTAGTAAAAGAGGATTTACCGTCTGGATATACGATGAGGATAGATGGCCATCCGGATTTGCAGGAGGATATGTTTCTGCTCTAGATGCTAGATATAGATACAAATCCCTTATAATGGTTGCCGATACCAAGAGTTTCGAAGGTTCCGATACCATAGCGATGTTTCGGTGTGTTCCGGATGAGAAGTGGATGCCTCTAAGGTGTGAGAGGATATACGGGGCTGAGGCTGATAGCAGGTATCTGTATCTAACCTTTGTAAGATATGTTGCTCCAGCTGGAGATGCCTGGTACTCCGGTTTCTCATATGTTGATCTCCTCGATAGAGAAACGGTTGAAAAGTTTATCGAGGTTGCATATAAGCCCTATGTCGATAGATTTGCAAAGTATATAGGTAGTGTGGTGCCGGGGGTGTTTACAGATGAGCCGAATATATACCAGTTCAAGACACCTCCAACCAGAAGGATATCAATGGTACCTCCAAGGGGTATGAGGTTTCCCGTATTTGCACTTCCCTGGAGCGATAAGCTTCCAGAGTACTTTGAGAAGATCAACGGATACAGTATAGTTGATAGATTACCCGAGCTGTTCTTCGATATCGGAAGCTATACAAAGACGAGATATGATTACTGGAGAACCGTTACCCTACTCTTTGTAGAATCTTTCTCTAGGCAGATATTTGAGTGGTGTGAGAAGCACGGACTTAAATTCACGGGACACTATCTAGCTGAGGATACACTAGTCTCTCAGCTCGTTGTAGGCGCCACCATGCCACACTACGAATACATGCACATACCGGGTATAGACCATCTAGGCTACCAGATATGGAAATCGCTACTAACTGTCAAGCAGGTTGCTAGCGTTGCTAACCAGCTTGGTAGGGAGAGGGTGCTGTGTGAAACCTATGGTGTACTCGGCAACTATCCAACATTTGAGGATAGAAAGTGGATCGGCGATTTCCTCTACGCCCTAGGAGTAAATCTACTGAATCACCACCTCGTCCCCTACTCCATGAGGGGTAGGAGGAAGGCAGACTACGGACTGAACTTCCACTGGAGCCAGCCCTGGTGGAGATACAATAGATTGATAGAGGACTACTTCACTAGATTGAGCTACATCTTATCACAGGGGGTTAGGCTAGTCGATGTACTGATTATACACCCCATCTCCAGCGTCTGGAGTGTTTACACACCAATTAACGAATCGAAAGCTAAAGAGCTCGATAGCGTATTCCTAGATCTACTGAAGCACATGATGAAGCTACACATAGATTTCGAGCTCGGTGACGAGGTTATCATGGGTAAATACGGTGTCGTTAAGGATGGTAGGCTCACTATTGGTAGAGCTAGATATAAAGTCGTTGTACTACCGCCATCTGTAAACATCGCCTCATCAACGCTATCACTTCTAGACAGATTTATCGATTCAGGTGGAGTTGTAGTAGCCGTAGAGCCAACACCAAAGCTTTTAGATGGTGTTGAGAATCCCGAAATAGCTAAGCTAATCAGTAGAGTTAGGATTGTTAAATCATTTGATGAGCTATCCACACTGCTAAGAAGTACTGATCTAGACGTTGTTGTAGAGAGCGATGATGTAGAGGGAAGTATTTTGGTGCACACTAGAATCGCTGGTGATGACAGGATCGTATTTATCACCAATGTCGATAGGGAGAAGAGCTATAGTGTAAGGATAGGTGTTAAAGGGATGTACAGTATTGAGGAGTGGAATCCATTATCGGGTGAGGCGATCCAGAGCTTTGGTTTAGCTAGAGATGGTAGGACATGGATTGAGCTAAACCTTGGACCGGTTGAATCAAAGCTGTTTATACTTAGACCCGGTGAACCTGTAGCTAAGCAGGGGATGGCGTTTAGAAAGGTGAGGGAGATACCACTGGATGGTCTATGGAGTATCGGTAGAAGAAATCCGAACATTCTTGTAATGGACTACGCTAGAGTATCCATAGAAAATAATGGGTGGAGCGATCTCCAACCTCTACCAAAGGTTAGAGATACAATTGTTTCAAAAGGTATTGGTGTAGGCTATAGACTGAGATTTGAATTCGTTGTAGAATCCATACCGAAGGGAGATATCTATCTAGTTATCGAGAATCCGAGGATATTTAGAGAAGCCAAGGTAAATGGTCAGACACTAGATTTGCTTAGAGACGATGGTGAGTGGATTGATTGGAACTTCAGAAAGTATAGTATTGCTAAACTAGTTAGGATAGGTCTAAACTATGTTGAACTGGAGGGGGTAGCTGGTTTAGAGCCTGAGATAGAGCCTGTATACCTACTCGGCGACTTCGGTGTGAAAGAGGGTGTAAAGGGAGTTTCCAAAATAGTTTCCGAAACCCATAGCATATCGTTTAAGGAGGAGCTTAATCTATGTAGATACGGATATCCATTCTATGCAGGTGAGATAGAGCTTAGCAAGAGGATCTATATGGAGTTAGAGGATTACGATAAAGCCTATCTAGATATAGAGGGACTTAACGCAGCTCTAGCCATAGTCTACGTAAATGGTGCTGAAGTGGGTAAGCTAATCTTCACATCATCCAAAATCGATATATCGAAGCATATCCGAAGGGGTGAAAATGAGATTAAAATAGTGCTTGTCGGTACACTAAGAAATGCCCTCGGACCGCTACATAAGGAGGATTCCCCCTGGGTATCTCCAGAAACATTCTACATAGTCGATAGCACATGGAGGGATGAATACATCCTAAGACCACTAGGATTGAAAAATGTTAGAATAGAACTCTATAGAACGGCTCAGTAGATACTTTACCTATTTTAATAGATATAGCATCTCCTCCTTCAATGGAAACGCTAACCGGATTCCATTACGAAATACTTATATACCGCTCTTCATCCAGTCTATTACATCTAGAAGCGTGAAGTATCTATGTTATTTGTTAAGGATGTTCTCAGAATTCTAATCGATGGTGAAAATTCTTATTGAAAAGGAATTCAAAATTAAGATGATTCTTGCATGCGGTCATGCTCTTATTGAGGGTGTTCCAGGGGTTGCAAAGACATATACAGCTAAATCCATTGCCAAGCTTCTCGACCTTGATTTTAAGAGAATTCAGATGACGCCCGATCCTCTGCCATCGGATATCGTAGGATTCTATGTATATGACCAGAAGAGTGGTGAGTTTAGACATAGGAGGGGACCTATATTCATAAATATCCTTCTCGCTGATGAAATTAACAGAGCTTCACCGAGGACACAGTCAGCACTTTTAGAAGCTGTGCAAGAGAGGCAGGTAACTATAGAAGGTGTTACCTATAGACTTGAGGAACCCTTTATGGTTCTAGCTACCCAGAATCCTATCGAGATAGAGGGTGCATTTTCGCTTCCCGAGAAGCCCAGGTGGATAGATTTCTCATAAAGCTGTCCACAGGATACGTATCCCATAAAGGTTTTGTAAAGATGTCGAAGAGTATTAGAGAGATTGAGAAAGCTATTGAAGGTCTCAAGCCTGTTATCGGCGGACAGCAGCTTGTAGATGGGATGGAAAGGGTTGAGAATGTTAAGGTAGACGATTCTGTACTAGACTATATCGCTAGTATTGTTGAGGAATCCAGAGTCCATCCAGCTGTAAGGCTGGGTGGTTCTCCAATGGCAGGTATAGCGATAGTAGGGCTTTCAAAAGCATGGGCGTACATAGAGGGTAGAGACCATATTATTCCAGATGATGTTAAGGCTGTTGCAAAACCAGCTTTATCAAATAGGATGCAACCCCTCTCAACCCAGTAATAGCTTCCCAGATATGATGTACAGCGATGATGGTTTAGCACCTATAAATTCCTTTAGCATATTTCTAACATGGTTATAAACCTCTAGAAATCTGGGATCTAGATCGGATTCGTAGTCTCTCTTAGTAATGCTCTTCTAATTCTACTGGAGTATCTCAGTAGGATCTGGTGTTAGGATAAATCTATCAGTAAAAAAGCCATCATTTTAAGCACCATAGCTATCCCTAGATTTAAGGGAAGCTTGAATAGCTTACAATGCAAAGGATTTTTGCAGACGTGTTGAATGTAGGTTAGATTTGGAGGAAATCTTTGGAAGAAGTGTTTTTCCTATTCTATAGCCGAGGTATTCTATAAGTATTGTAGCTCCTATCCCAGGTAGCAGCCCTAGATAGCCAATGGTATACCTCTCTACATATAGCCTTAGCTCCACATCTGAATATCCATAGAGTACCATGATCAGATTCAATAGGTAGAGCAGAATTGAAATGACAATGAAAGGTATACGTAGCTTAAATAATGAGGCTGTTAGATAGTATAGTAGTATGTGGATAGCCAGTAGATAGATAATCCATACTATTGTCCAAAGACCATCGAATCGATAGGATATAGTCCACCTACCAACGTAGAGCTGTAGAAATGGCTGTGGTAGGATTACAGGTCCAAAACCAGGAAAGCTAAGGAGTAGCGATACTATAGCAACTAGTAGAGCATATAGCATAGCTGCTGTAGATGATAGGATTACTATCTCTGTAAAGGTTGCGTATCTAGAAGCCATCCTCTACCACCAAGACTGTTGAACCAGCTTTTACAACACCTTTCTATAGCTCTACTCGCTAATCTAGTGCTTCTAGTGGGCTTAATAACATTTAGGTTGAAGTGGGATACCAACGGAAGCTATTATTGCTCTACAGCACATAGTATTTTCTATGCTACTAGAAATTGTGTGGATTAGGGCATACTATATGGTAGGAAAATACTGTATCCGTGCTTTGCTATACAGCTTTTAAACTCTATAATTTTTAAAGAATGCTGTATATCTATGGCTAATAGCGTATTTGAGGTACACGGTGTAGCAGTGTGGTGGATAGTGACGATATGGAGGTGCTGAGCAGCGCTGCTAGAAATGCCTTTATACTATCTGTAGGAGATTTCATCTATAATGCTGTTCTCGCTGTAGGGGCTATAGCCATTGCCAGGCTTCTCGGATCCGAAGGCTATGGCATATACAGCTTGACCTTCGTGGTTCCTCTAACCCTCTACTCCTTCATAAATCTAGGTCTAGACACGGCTACTACTAGATTCACTAAACTCTATCTAGTTGAGAGAAAATTTGGTATGGCTATAGGGGCTGTTAGAACATCGCTTATCCTAAAGGGTTTGATAGGGGTTATCGGATCATCTATATGCTTCTTCTACGCTAGACCTTTAGCAACACTATTGATAGGAAGACCTGAGCTGGATCGCTATGTAATGTTTGCATCGATTACCATTATCCTTGAGAGCCTCTACACCTCCATTCTATCCATATTCATAGGATTTGAGGAGGTTTGGAGAAGCTCTGCTATAAAAGTTGCCTACAGCATCTCTAGAACAGCTATAGCCATAGCGCTACTTGCCGTAGGATTGCAGGTACCGGGAGCCATAGCTGGCTACCTAGCTGGGCTCACACTCTCTGTATCGATAGGCCTACTATTCCTAGCCTCAATCACGAAACGTGTAACCTATACTGGTAGCAGTGGTGTAGCTATTGGAGGATTCTATATAGCTAGAGAGCTCGTGCTCTACAGCTTGCCACTCTATACAGCATCTCTAGTCAATTCTATCACAGCACTGTACCAGAATATTCTACTAGCATACACGTTGTCAAATGCTGAGATAGGTGGATATAGAGCTCTTTTAAATCTTCAGACTCTCGTCCTCGTTATATTGAATCCAATTACAGTATCCCTTCTACCAATGTTTACAAACATGAGTTCTAGTAGGGGTGGTGAAAAGCTATCTACAGCTCTAGCTAGAAGTAATAGGTATGTTGCAGCTGTAGTAGTACCTCTAACACTGCTCTCCAC
Organism: Ignisphaera sp.; assembly: GCA_038889075.1. GTDB lineage: Archaea > Thermoproteota > Thermoprotei_A > Sulfolobales > Ignisphaeraceae > Ignisphaera. The sequence goes on along the minus strand of JAWAHS010000013.1, from coordinate 27,144 downwards.
AGTCTACTCACAGGAGATTATCTATGTACTCTATGGAGCTGAATACAGGTTTGCCTCAGCATATCTCCCCCTAATCTTTGCACCCTTCCTCCTAGCTGGACTAGGCTCTGCAACAATCCCCCAGCTATTCAATGCCCTTGGTAAGACAAAGCTCAACATGTATATAATGCTAACCTCTACAGCAATCCTCATACCAACATCGTATATACTGACCGTAGCGATGGGTTACAGACTATGGGGCTTCCTTACATCAAATATAGTGGTAGCTATAGCATCAACTATCCTCTACAACATAGCACTTATTAAAAGCCTCGGAAGCTACATCAACATTTGGAGGACTATACCAATCTACATAGCTTCGCTAGCAGCACTACCGGCAGCACTTTTACCACTATCTATACCACTACCGAAACCGATAACACTACTAAGAATAGTAATTGGAGGAGCCATGTACATATCTGCATACATTATTCTCTCAACGGTATTTAAAGCAATTAGAGAACAGGATATAGAATTCTTCATCGATGTATTTACAGGAATACCTGTAGTAAACAGTATTGTAAAACCTCTAGCCACAGCTGTATTAAAATTGATGAAAGCTGTTAATACTCTACTCTACTACTTCAAGCACAGCAGCAGATAGTCGACTTCTCCAGATGTTCTTTTCTGGAAGAAATCTCCCTAGATTTACTGAGGTGTATAGCTACATATATGGTCTGCTAATAGTAGTGGTTGCCCGTGCCAATTAACTAGGTTGTTTTAGTTGTTTTTGGCTGTTTTGATATTTCTGGACACGGTTCATCCCACCTGTTTATCCCCTTTCTCCCCGCCTACGGCTCCAGGGAGTCGCTGTGCTCCCCAGAACCATCGGCGAAGAGCAGTTCACAGAGCCTCGTCCCTCGCCAACAACTCACCAGCTCAACGGCTCCTAACTATCCAAACACCTGATCATTTATATACTTCTAGGTCGATCCCCGGAATCCATAGAGGTAACCCAAATAACCAGAAAAACCAAAAACAAAACAACCTATAGACAGTCAGTGCAATTCTTATCATAGTATTGTTTAGATTGTTTTCTCTTCAGAGGTTTTTACAATGCTTCTGAGAATGGGTATGTGCCTCAGCGCTTCAGCAATGTTTCTTGGATATCTGTTGAATAGAATATCGTATATGCTACGGTGTTTTGAAAGTACACCTAGGCTACAGCTGGCAATATGGAGAATATTCTCCTCACTAAATGGCTTTTCAGCAAACCTCTCTAGACAGTCCTTAAAGTATGGATTCTCAGTTATAGCAAGTTTAAGTAGCGTAACTATATTCATTCTAAAGATAACTCTATTGCTATAGGAACCCTCTATATATATTCTAAGGCTATGTGTTTTTGGTATAGCGGTACAGTTGAGGTATTCGCAATCGAGTGGATCAACGTATACCGTAGTATTTTCTATTCTATACACCTCCTCAATGTTATGGATGAGGAGGAGCTTAAATACACCAAACCTCCCCCTAAAAATTACGACGCCATTATATCTAGAGGCTACGGAGTCTACGGCTCTCCAAAAGCTTGCCTTAGCTGAGTAGTTCTTCAATCCATAGCTATCAAGCTGTCCAGAGGTTATACATGGTGGATCTAGACAATGTAGATTGTATCGCAAACAATTGCCAACCTGGTTATCTATAGCTTTCACAACAATTGCTACTATCTTATTCAACTTTAGATTCAAAATACACACCATATAGAAGTGGTCGGATCCGTGATATACTGCATACAGAACTCTAATAAATATTTATGGAAATCTAAATAGAGTATCTACGGCGAATCCAAGGTGTACCAAATCTTTGGACAGCCATAGCTATCTATGAAAGAACACAAATTTTGCAGATTATGAAAGATGATATGCATTACAATGTTCTGCACTATTTAGCTGAAAGATGTGCATAGATGGTAGCAAAGCTACTCTATTGAGGAATAGCATTTCAGAGATACATACTATGTAGGCTACGTGCTTTTAGATAGAGTATGGATAGACTATATGCTGCAGCTCTATAATGCTACACGGCTAATTAAATACTATACTATGTTACAGAATTGAGCATTCGGTAGGTGTATACAGTGATTAGCCACAGTATCCGCCGTAGAGCTCCTCAACCTCTATTCCAACTTTCTCAAATAGCTTCTTAGCACTTCTTCTCCTCTTTTCATATACATAGATGTACGGGCTGATAACCTCTACAACCTCTGGTTTCAGATCCTCCTCATACAAAGCCCTGTATATCTCATCTAGATCCCGTAGACAGTCCAAACCATAGTCCTCCGTTTCAATCTTAAGAATATCTCTATCGAGCGTACTCCACATTCTGGCTCTACCCCTTCTAGCCTCGATAATACTCCTACCACCAGACTCCCTAATCTCAACGGTATAGCTAAGGCTCTTTAGAATACCTACAATCGTATCTAGATCAACCATCTTTCTAAGCAGTAATACGGATATGAAGCACATCGCAATCCACCACTTTCACTAATACAACCCTGCTTATAAATATCATGCCTTCAACCAGCAGCATCTAGATTGCAACATAGGATTCTGACGGCTATGGCTAGCCATTTTCAATACTCTATCTATTTAATACAAAGATTTGAAATCGAGCACTGTTTTTCCAGGTTTCTATAGATTTTCTAAAACTGTTAGGCGAGCTATACTTTTATTCTGTAGAAGGTATAGGGATTTCGATGGACGATGGATAAGGAGGTTAGAATGTATAGAAATGAAGATGTGCTGAGAATAGTAGCCTTCATACCACCTGACCACTATCACATTAGGCTAGCGATAGAGTTTAGAGATCAGGTAGTTGTAGTACATGAGGCAACAGTTGCAGCCATAGCTAGAGCCTATATAGATATTGTTACACATCCAACCAAAAGAGCTGTTGAATTTCAACAGAAGCATGTTGTAGAGAGAAAACAGGGCTATGCCCAACATCAGCTGGTAGAAGCTGAAAAGGATGAAAACAGAATTATAGAGTATGGTATTGAATTGCTAAAGGCGTCGATGGAAAGAGACAGCAAAAACAGTACAAAGGTTAGTAGAATGTGATAGGAGACTGAAATCTCTCCGTTTACACCATCCATCTCTACACCATTTTTTGCATATCAGCATCTCCTTCACTACATCTAGGGATTTCTACATAACCTACAGCTAACAGGACACCAACTATAAATTTATAAATGGATATAGAATTGATCAGCGTACAGCTCCCATCTACATAGTAACCCAAGATCTCAATACATAATTATATGGTTAAGAGGATACTACATTTAGAAGCTCTTATACTAAATACATCTCTTTGACTTTGACGTAGTCTTCGCTGCTATCTCTAGTGACATACAATGTGGTGTTGATGTCTATGAGGTATAAATGTTTCCATGCAGATTGATGACGATGGGTTGGTTATATTCATTGATGTGGTGTTAATTTAAGGTTTTAAACTTTATAAAAAGGTGGTATGTTTTAGATGGAATCTGAAGTAATGTCGTACACAGATCTTAAGCATGAGATTTTGAAGAGGCTTAAAAATGAGGAGTTTCATTATGCTGTAGCCGGTTTGATCGGCTTGGGCGAGGTTTTAAGGAGGCTTGATACCCATGAGGAGGAGTTAAAAAACTTAGAGATGATTTCAATAGGTTTATAGAGTTCGAGGAGAAGCGTTGGGAAGAAAATAACAGGAGGTGGAAAGAAGCTAGTAAGAGTTTTTCTAGAATTGAGCTTGGGTTGGAGGTTTTAACAGAGTCTACCTATTCTAGGTATATCTGGGAGGATCTTAGGGAAGAGATGAAGGTCGAGGAGAGGCTATACTGGCTAGGAGGAGGAACGCTGTTGTCAATAATATTGGGGTTGATCTTCTTGTGGAAACGGATAAGAGCATATATATCGTTGAGGTAAAGGTTAGGCCATCGATAGAAGATGTGGGAAGCCTTATGGTCAAGGCTGAAGTTGTTGAGAAGAGGTTTGGAGAACCAGCTGTAGCGATACTTGCCGGTGCTCTTATTGGTGATGATATTAGAGCGTATGCTGAAAGCAGAGGTGTTAAGATCTATAGCTATTAGCATGGCTGTGAAAAATTTGGGCTCCAGATAGCTGACGAGCTTAAAGAACACTGTGTGCCTAACTTTACTCAACTGGTGTCTCTAACACTATTGGGGAATCTTCAATTTCTTCAGTTTCGATCAATATCAGCTGATACAAACAGATATGAAAACCGAAACAACTACATGAAGCACTGGATGTTATTAAAATAGCTCTACAGGCTGTATCCATAGGCAATAGAAATCGCTAAACACAGCTCTAGAGGATTTCGAAAACATTCTCTATAGTATTAGGGAAAAGGTCGTATTCTCCTCCAAGTCTGAAGAACAGGACTTTCAACAATAGATACAAGCTGAAAAACCTATATAGAGTCAACTCTAAACCGAGACGACCATACAATTTCTAAAATGTATTACAAAAACACATTTACGCACTGCAGTATTTAAACTGGTAAAAACATATATACTTTATTTATACTACCTATAGAGCTGAGCTGTATGGTGTTAACTGTGTCGAACGATAGATACGCCATTAGTGTAACACCTGATCTCGCACTGGATATTGGGTATACCTATGCTGGAGGTCTAGGTGTTCTCGAAGGAGATAAGTTCTATGCTGCATCTAGAGTAGGACTGAGATATGCTGTAATGACACTCTTCTATAGAAGTGGCTATGTGGATTACGACTTCGATTCCGATGGTGTTCCAAGACCGAGACCTCAGCAGCAGCCTGAAGAGTTTGTAAAGAATCTTGTTAGCGAGGATAGATTTAAGATAGAGTTGAAGGGAGTTGATGTTGAGGTTGAACCTCTTGTTTATAGAAGCGGTTCTGCAAAAGCTGTATTCTTCAACGTTGTTTCACCTGAGTGGGTTTCGAGGATATGTGAAAGGATATATATCGAGAATGGTGTTGAGGAGAAGTTCTATAAGTATACAGTTCTCGCTAAGGCTGTAGCGGAATATATAAGGAGGTCTATAGGGCTTGAAGATATCGCCTATATAGATCTACAGGAGGCATATACAGCACTACTACCACTAAAGCTAAAGATACCGGGTAAGTATAGGCTTGTCATCCACACAGCTGGGATCTGGGGACACCCATCTTTTCCAAGGGAGCTACTTGCTAGAGAGTATGACTATAGGTTTATAGAGCCAGAGGTATTCCTTACAGAAATAGGGTTAGCAGCCTCTGAACACGCATTTGCAGTCTCTGCAAAACACTATGACGTTCTTCTTAAAATATTTCCACACTTTAGTAGTAAGATAAGCTATATAACGAATGGTGTAAATGTTGAACGGTGGATGAAGGAGAATATTAGGGAGACCTACGAATCCCTAAGATTAACAATAGATAGACTCGTAGAGCTTAAGGAGAGGAATAGACGTGAACTTGAAAAGTTCCTCCAAAGGTACAAGGATATATCACTAGATGGCATGTTCACAGTACTATGGGCTAGAAGGGTAACGGAGTACAAGAGGCCATGGATGGCTATAAGGCTTGCCAAGGAGTTGAAGGATATGCCGATACTGTTCATCCTCGGGGGTAAGGCACATCCAAACGACCATATAGGTTTGGAGTATATGAAGCTCTTCAAGAAGCTCCATAACGAGATGAAGAACGTGGTCTACATACACGATTATGATGTTGTGAAGGCGAGGCTTCTGCTATCCTCATCAGATCTGCTTCTCTTTACCCCCTTCTCAGGGCTGGAGTCCTGTGGGACAAGCTATATGAAGGCAGCTATAAATGCTGTGCCATCCATAGCCTCTAGGGATGGTGCTGTACTCGAGTTTATAGTG
>JAWAHS010000013.1:0-21163 GCA_038889075.1 Ignisphaera sp. | reverse complement strand
TGGATGGCATTAATGGATGGCTCTTTGGAGAGGATATCAGGGAGCCTATAGAGATATATAGTCAGAGGGCTAGTGAGATAAATGAGAGGGAGTATGCGGAGCTGAAGGAGACTCTGATAAGGGTGTACAAAATATTTAGTGAAGAGCCTGAGAGATACTATGGTGTTTCACTATCGGCACTGAGATCATTTATATCGAGAGCAAGCATGTATAGAGTTTTGAGGGAGTACTATCCAGAGCTTATAAAACTGCCTATAATCTAGTGTCCAACACAATCCAGCTATCAGTAAATACACCTATATCTCTACTAGATGCAGCAGTTCATCAACAACCTCCTTATTCCTTGCAATCTCTTTAAATACTAGTGCACTTGGTCTAGGATACCTCTTTTTAGTATTTAGATCTACATAGTGTAGACCAAACCTCATTCCAAAGCCCCGTGCCCACTCATAGTTATCTATAAGTGCCCAGTGAAGATAGCCTTTCACATCAACACCACCCTCAATGGCTCTGTGGATGTATGCTAGATGCGATACTATGTATCTCGATCTGTATCTATCCATAGCATCTGCAATACCGTTTTCAGTTACCATTAGAGGTAATCCATATCTCTTCCAGAATTTCTCAAGAGCAGTTAGCATACCCTCTGGATATATCTCCCATCCAGATTCGCTACACGGTCTTCCAGTGGCAGATACACCACCTGGTTGACATGCAAATCCATAGCCCGGTACCGTACTCCAACCTAGTAGGGTTTTAGAGGAGACTACAACCTGTCTCGTATAGTAGTTGACACCTATGTAGTCGAGGTGCCTCTCGAGATCCTTCCTCTCACCGATGAAGCTAGATCTTCCAAATACTATCGAGTCCAGGAATTCGAAATTCTGCATTCTATAGGCTACCTCAGCAGCATCTCTATGCTCATGGGTAAGCGGCTCAACAACCGTGGTTGCATATATTATTCCAGTAGGTTTATCTGCATATCTCTTCAGCATGTCGTAGGCTCTTGCATGAGCTTCTATTAGATGCCTAGCAGCCTTTAGACCCGCTTCAAAGCATAGATAGCCTGGTGGAAACCCTGCTCTAGCATTCATGTAGCCAAGGCTATAGACCACATTCGGTTCATTCATAGTGCTCCACATATCTGGGAGATCCCCAAGCTTCCACGCTATATATGCTGCATACTTTGCAAATTCTACAACTGTTCTACTATCAAGCCATCCCGATGGTGCTCTATCAGGACCAAACCTCCTAACCTTTATAGGGTCGTGAATCCATATCGGTAGCGGCCAGTGGTAGAGGTTTACTATAAGAATCTTGCCCCTATCCTTCCAATCTCTGAGCATCTCTCTATAGTGATTAACAGCCTCTCTATTTGCTAATCTATCCAGCTCCTCAAGAGCTCTCTCATCCACATCTACATAAACTACATTTCCATCTCTATCAATCTCCGTCGATATCTTTACATCGAGTGTCGGTTTTGGAAACACCCTACTCCATTCAATACCAATCCTAGCACCATCCATTCCAAGCCTATCAGCCAGATCGTGATCCTGCTTATACAGATTCCAGTACCCAGGACCATTTTCAGGAAGATCGCCACTCACAATACCGGTTGCTATATTCTCTGGATCGTGTACCCAGATCCACCAATCTGTATTTGGATCCTCTGATCCAGGTAAACCCATTTCAAACTGGAATCCAGCTTCAGAGAAACCAAATACAAATCCTCTAGGAAACTTTAAGCCCATTCTCTACCACCTTGAAGCTTCCATCCAGATACATGGATTGGGTATCTGGAGATAAAGCTATAGTATTGCAATCTGATCTTTTTCAACCGCCATCTCTTTAAATTCGCCATCTAGTAGATATACAAGTGTTCCGGAGGCCTTGGATTTAACGTATACCTTGCTACCGTATCTACCTATCTCAATTGGATATGGTGGTAGTATGTATTCCTTTAACCCTATAACAGCTTTGCCCTCCTCTACAGGGGCTATCACCACTATCTCCGTCTCCAGCTCCCTTAGGCTAACTGCAACTCTATCCTCTCTACCTATAACACCCTTTCTACCGCTGAATACCATATAGTACGCATATCTCTCGCCTTCGAGTTTATAGGGAAGTATATCGAGGGTTACATCCTCGGATATCTCAATACCCTCCCTATTTACATTGAATAGTGCTAGTGCATATGTATCCCCTACCCTGGATGCAACCTTTAGTAGCACAGGTTCGTTATACGGATCTCTAAACAGTGTATCTCTTGTTGGTAGACCTGGTTCACTAACCGCTACAGTCTCTCCGTTATCTAGTACGAGCTTCCTGATCAGCTCAACATCGGTTTTCTCCGGATGTCTATCCGTTATATATATCGGTCCTCCACTGAATACCCTTGCAACTGCGTGTATCTTTGCATATGGATCGTAGGATATCCACATATCGTAGTCTGGATAGGCTATGTGGCTAAATAGAAGGGAGTTGTATATGCTAAATAGTGTATGCAGCTTTGCATCTCCCTTCCAAAACGGTATGTAGTCCATGGAAACCCTCATGGCGTTGCTTAGGAAGTAGTTACTGTAGTCCTCTGGAGCCATAGACATACAGTTTAGAATCTCTAGACCGTTTATAGAGGCACCTACCTGAAGTGCAATCTGTATATTTCTAGACGCTTCGCCAACTGTATACCCACCCCAGTATAGTGCGTGTATAGACCACTGGTTATCGACCTTTACAATGCTGAAGCCGTTGTCTCTAACCCATCTATAGAATCTGCTATAGAATTCTATAGCCTTTTCGATCTGTGGTGGAGGTACATAGCTATCTGCTCTCGGGAATCTATAGCCTTCAACACCGAGCCTTCTAGATACAGCTTCTTCAAAACCTCCCCAGTGGATGTTTATCGTATGCCACAGACCGACATGGTCTATCCCCAGATTTCTAACCTCATCTACAAGACCGTTCAACCCCTTTGGAAACCTTTCATTTGCCGATAAATCTCGCAGTACCCTTATAAACCACTCCACACCTTTCCTAACCTCATTCTGCCACCCATCGTCAATGATGATCCACCTTATCGGTACACCCCTATCCAGCAGACCCTTTACAATTCTAACAACACTTTCGTGTGATAGATCCTCTGTAAGTAGAGCGTTCCAGGAACACCAGCCAAATCTGTTGACAAACTTTGGCAGCTTCTTATCAATTCTCAGCTTAAGTATCCCTATTCTTGCAGCACCCTCTGTACACTTCTCAACAGCTCTATACGGATCGCTGGATACTCCAATAGATAGTATCCAAGATCTACCAACAGTATATCTCTCTCTTCCAATGAATAGCCTAACTCTAGAGCCAGACCCTATATACGCTGTAGCATCACCGTTGCTTAGAGCCAGTATAGCGATATAGCTATCACCAGCTCTAGCTAGTGTAAATATGGTGTAGCTCGGTATAGATTCCACAGATGTAACCACGGGATACGTCCAGCACGGGAATCGGCTAACAAAGGTTCCATGATCTATAGCCTCGAACCTCGGAGGGTAAATGGGATTGTCATCCGGTTTAGGTGCCGTAGGCTCTCTATCAACAGCTAAAGGATTGTAGTATCTAAAGGCTGGAGAGTAGATAGAGCCAGCCTCTGGATGTAGGGTTAGAGCCAGCACCCTGCCGACAACACCTAAATCAAGTACAAGCTCAGCAAAGAACATAGAATTCAACAGCTTAACAGAATCCACATCGATACCTACCAAACCACCATCGACATAGATACTAAGAGTAGCACTAGCACACCTATACACATATCTACCAGCCTCAGCGCCAGCAAACACACAGCTCTCCCTAGACCCATCAATAAAAATCAGCTCAACACCAACAACCCTCAAACCAACACCATCAACAGATATAACCCCCTCCAACAAATACCACCAAAACTCAGTAGAGCCAGCAAAATATAAAAATTTTATCCTCAACAGAAACTATAGCGCGGCGGTCGTCTAGCCTGGTCTAGGACGCCGGCCTCCCAAGCCGGAGATCCCGGGTTCGAATCCCGGCCGCCGCACCAAACAATAGAATTGCAGTCAACTCTTTCACACAGATACAGAACCATTGTTTCAGACCCGCACATACACCATGAAACGATTAACTAATATTGCTACACGATAATACTATCTATCTAGGAGACAACGGATATGGCTGTGAAAACCTAGTACAATACTCTGAACCTAAAAGCTTTAAGCCAAGAGGATAGAGCTAAGATCCTCCAGTACGCCGTGGATAAACATGGTAAGGATAGGGTGTAGGAGGTTCTTAAGGTAAGTAGAACCACTATGTGGAGACTCTTAAACAGAAAATCTAAGTTGAACAGCGAGAGGCTGTGTCAGAGTTTATACTGGTTATGCAAAGCACCACAGCCCTCTAAAACCCTCATAGAGTACTACTTCAACCTATCCCTATATCATCTTAGGAAAGGCAGTGGATTTAAGGCAGGGTTCATGCTCGGGAGAGCTCTACACTACATCCAGGAAGGAGCTCCCTGAACGTATTCGGCAATCTGAGGGATATCTATCCACCTACCACACCTAACCAGGCTTAAAGAGGCTACGAAAGAATTAAAGGGTTGGAATTCCTTACTGCTCGTCTCCATAATACTTGATCGCTGATGAGGGGCAGATTTTCTGGCAACCCCTGCACAGCTCAATGCAGTTATCCGGTTTAACCACCACCGGCTTCCCGTCAGCGCCTAGGCCGTACACCCCGTGCGGGCAGAAGTTATAGCATGTTAGGCACCCACTGCACTTCTCGTAGTCTATTACTGGATACCAGTTCCTAGTCAAACCTAAACACCTCACGCACTCAGAGCCTCCTCAATAGCCTTGATGGCTTCCTCAGTACTCATATTCCTTATTTCAACACCTCTAAACTTAGACTCATCGAAACCCAACTCTCGGAAAACCCATCCAAACATCTTCCGCTGCATTGTTGGATCGCAGCCAGCCACCACAATCCCTCCATCCCATTTACCACTCAACAACGCCCTCCAGAAGTTATCGCCGTCGGTTGCGCAGAGTTGCGGGTGAATCACTACGAAGTCAACTTTCTTATTCCTTCTGAAATGGTTAACTACTTCAAACACATTCATCTTATGAAACGACGGACACGTGCCTTGACAAACACAAACGATTAAACCCTTCATATGTACTATCGCCTCATGAAATAGATGCAGTACTCATATATAAACCTTGCTACACCATAGTACTCGATCTAAGGTTGAGTTATGAAATAGCCTTGAGGGAACTACTGAGAAGGGAGCTCTGGAGCTCCAGAGCCCCCGAGGCGAAGAAGAGGAAACCAAGGGTTAAGGTGATAATATGAACCTAGAGGCTCTGGCGAGGTATCTGATCACAAAAGAAAGATCTCTCCGGAAACGTTTGGCTCGATAATGGAGGCTGTAGCAAGCAGAGCCTACAAATTGGATGTTAGACCCTACCAGATCCCTTGGAAGATGTTAGGAAGATCGTAGGCTTTCTAAAGGAGAACCACAGAACATACTATACAGTATACAGAATAATGTTAGAATCTGGCACAAGGTTCGAACGCGTACCGGAGATATGATCAGAACATGGAGACCCGATGAAGTAGTTGTTATAGAGTCTATAGACCTAGAGACAAAGAGGCTGGTCTACTTCAATAGATTCTATAGATACTACCTAGGGCTGAAAGGCCATCAGAAGCCCTGCGAATGGATATACATATACAGGGAAACAGCAGAACTACTGAGAAAGCAGCAGAACCAATAGATATCGATAGGAGAACTGTTGCCAGGTACGCTAAGAGACGCAATCTAACCCTACCAAAGATGCTTAGGAAAGTTTCCTGGAGGATAATGGTACAGGCTATGCCAAGAGAAGTAGCAAGATTCATACAGAACAGATTCGGAGAACTAAGGATCTCAGAAGCAAGATACGAAGACCTACCTAACAGAAGCAGATGAACCTATCCTCTGTACCTCGAGAAACTGAGAGAAATATTATCAGAGAATCTTTGACTCAAAACAAACACATCTGCAACTAGATGTCGCATGTGATAAGCTTCAGACGTGCAAATCAGCATAGATATGAACAAGCCTCCCAAAGCCGGAGATTTCGGGTTCGAATCCTGGCCGCTGCACCAATACCACTCTATTATATTGTTAATATTGGTCAGAACGGTGGGACGTATTTTGAATATGTTGATCTAGAGCTTAAATAGTGGTATTACTCCAGTATTTGATATGGATAGTGTTGGAGTATGGAGATTAAAATCGTAGACTCTGGTGGTAGGCTTTCTATACCTATCTCACTTATATATGCATTGCTGCGACGTGGATATGCAAAGCTTAAGGGTAGGTATATGGTGATTGCACAGGAATGTGTATCTTTGTTTACGGATATTAAGCTGGGATTAAATGATATAGTACCCGAGGTCGGGTTTTGCCCTTCTGAAGAGCCGAGCATTATAGATGTCGATGATGTTTTAAAAGATGTGTGTCTAGAGGTATATAGATATTTTGAGGATAGGTGTGCGGCATGTGTAATTAAGGTCTATTCGGTAGTTGAGGAGATGTGGCTTATAGATGAGGAGACATTGGTAGAGCTATTCAATATAGCCAGAGACCATCGCCTCCCGTTGGAATGGTCTACAGGTAGTATAGTTTTAACCACGTGTCCCGAAAACTATGGCGAGGCATACAGGGAGCTAAAGCCCGGCGACTATATTAAAGGTCTTGAAAAGCTTAGGAAGGCTTTGACGAAACTCTCTAAACACCACCTAGTATTAAGAGCCGGTAAGGTTGTATCATCCAGTCTAGACACCTAACCTTCGTCTCTACGTCGAGAATACCGGTTTTCCTAATCGTCAAACCTACTATCTACTTATCCAACACCTCCTTAACAACACTGTATACATTAGCACAACGCTCGCCGCTCTCTACATCAACATACATGGCTATATTCTTTAAACCTTTCTCAAAACCCTCCATCCCTAGAAACACCTGTATATCGAAAGATCCTTCAGCAAAACCTCAACTCTATCTATGCGAACACCGTATTTCTGCAAGTATATACGTAGAGAGATGGTGAAGCAACTTACCAGTGATGCAGTAGCAATTCTATAGGGTTTGGGACCGGCATTCCCACCTCCGTAATCTCTAGGCACATCAGCTAGGAGGATATGCCTTGATGAACTTTCTATAGCGGTTCCGAATCCATCTCTATATGTATTACAGGAGTATATATGGAATACATATTCGTAGCCACACTTTTCATGCATCAACCTATCCACTACACATACCTCGTAGAGAGCTTTTAGAATCTCGTGTAGATACCACACTCTATACCTATTTAGAGCTGCTGGTTCAGATCGGCATAGTAGATATCTGGCCATCAGTAAGAAGGAGCGTATCTCATCCTGTATACACAGCATGGAGAAGCAAATATCCAACCTATGTACAGTAAATCGGAGGTTTTAGATGACCAGACCTTCTCTCTATCCAAAGGAATAGATATTCTTCCTCGGACGGTTTATCGGTTCGTAGCTCCGCTGTATCCAGTGGGTATCGAAAACGATTGGTGGTGAAATCCCGCCATAGTAGAGAGTACAGCATGACCTTTGACATCCTTTAGGATGATATTGAGCTAAACCTACCACTGCCTCATTTTTGTATATGTAGCCATAGCAATTCCATAAGCTTTTATCTACATCTTTCTGGATGTGCACTTCTGTTTTAAAAGCTTATAAGGATGGGACTTGTAGCGAGAAGTATGCGGATTAGTGATGTGGTGTCCGTTGTCTATATCTGAGGAGGTAATGCTATGGTATGGGGTTGGATATGGCTGGTAAGCTTCCCCCAAATCTACTCTCTAAATATGTTTTAAGTAGGGTTGGTATTCCAGATCCATCAGTCATTGTCGGTCCTTCTATAGGTGAGGATGCAGCTATAATAGATATCGGTGGTGGGAGGGTTCTAGTTATACATGTGGATCCTATTACTGGTGCTGTTGAGTTTCTCGGTTGGCTGGCTGTGCATATAGCTTCTAACGATATAGCTGTAAGGGGGGTTAGGCCCCGCTGGCTTCTCTCAGTGCTCTACCTACCTGAAAACGCTACAGAGGAGCTTATAGATAGGATAACGAGCCAGATAGATATGGCAGCGAGGGAGGTGGGGGCTATGGTTGTAGGTGGCCATACCGAGTACACACCAGGTATTGCAAGACCACTCATATCCATGACGGCCATAGGGGTGGCTCAGAGGGGTAGATATGTAACAACAGGCGGTGCCAGGGTTGGCGATGCGGTGGTGATGACCAAGTCTGCTGCTATTGAAGGTACAGCAATCCTCTCAACGGATTTCAAGAATGTGCTACTAAAGCTAGGCGTTTCCGAAGAGATCATCAAACGTGGTGAGAGGTTTATTGAGAAGGTGAGTGTTGTTAAAGAGGCGTTGGCATTAGCAGAAGCAGGGCTGGCTACCTCAATGCACGACCCTACAGAAGGAGGTCTACTCGGTGGATTGGTAGAGATAGCCTACGCCTCCAATAAAACCATATACATCTGGGAGGAGAACATCCTATTAGCTGAGGAAACCGCTGCAATAACAGGTACACTAGGGCTAGACCCACTCAAACTCATCAGCTCAGGCACGCTGATAGCTACGATACCCCAAGACAGAGTTGAAGAAGCACTGAAAACACTCCACAGCATAGGTGTAGAAGCTACCGCAATAGGCTATGTCGGTGAAAAAACCGATAGCCTAGCTACAATCTATAGAAAAAATGGTAGCATCGAAAAAATAAAGGAGGTCTATGTAGAGGACGAGCTTGCAAAAGCATGGAGACTCTGGAGAGAGGGAAGAAGCTAGAATACAGACCAATACCATATATACACAATGTATTTCAAGTACCGAGCAGAGAGATCTATCAAACCTTGGAACCACCAGGGTTTAGAATCTTATAGCAGCATAGAAGAGAAGGTATCAAAGATACTTAAGAAGACATTAACCATTTCCCTAGGTATCGAATCTTCAGCAATCTTCAATGCAGCTAGTGCAATACTTCCAATGGCTTTGCTACATAGGTGTAGACCGAACCTTAGAGAAACAATGCCGTAGTAGAACAGAATTCAAAAATCTATTCATAGATATAGCTATTAGAAACAGGTATACCTATAGCGATGCCGGTATCAACCATAAAGCTGTATAGCATCCAAAGTGTGTTTCAGAGGGTATGGATCTAGGTGGAAGACCCTTTACTAAGGCTGTTCATCGATAGCCCTAGTCAGTAGTCTATAATCTCTGTATAGCTTAGTTTTTCTGATTTTTGCTTTAGAAGCGGTGCCACTATTTTGGGATCTCTATTGCGATACCATTTTCCATAGCTAGCGAAACTGAATGGTATAGGTTGGATAGAGCTACTGTAGAAGAACACCGATCTTGAATCAAACTCTTCCTGAGATCGAAGGGAAGGCTAGAACCATGAGAAGATGGAGCTGGAGGAGATAGGCAGACTTTTACCGCAATTAATAGATAGGGTTGCTGCATAGTATTTCCGGCTATCTCGATCTATATGCTACTATACTGTCGGTAATTTTGACTACGGTATCTAGCTATGGGATGGTTACAAATGTAACAGCATACTATGCAGAGTATTACATGTGGTACTAAAGTTTAATAAGCATGTGCCGACATAGATGTTCTCCATACAATGCCTGTGTGGTGGGGATGGTAGAGATGGGTAGTGGAGAAACTGTAGCCGGGCTCAAACGGGTGCTCGGATTTGCCTGGCTTTACACTCTTGCAGTTGGTGCTGTTGTAGGAGATGGTATATTCACTTTCACAGGATATGCCATGGTGTCAGCAGGAGCGGCTGTAATTATAAGCTATCTGATTGCAGGTATTACGCAGATGTTTTTGATGCTATCCTTTGGTGAGCTGGTTGTGTGGAGACCATCTGCAGGTGGTCCCGAGCCCTGGGTCTCCCACTTCTACGGTACTAGGCTGGGCTTTATAGCATCCATAGCATTTAGCATTGGCTGGATTATTGCGGGAGGTTCGACGAGTCTAGCTCTAGGTACCTATATCTACAGCATGCTTTCATATGCTGGTGTGGAGCTAGGTGATCAGATGCTGTGGGTTACAATCTTTGCACTAATCTTTGTAGTACTATTTGCTGTACTGAATATACTGGGTGTAGCGATAGCTGCTGGTACACAGTTTATGCTTACAGTACTTCTCATAGGGATAATGGTTGGGTATGCAATATCAGCAACATTCTATATAAACCCTGCGAATTTCACCAACCCCTTTCCGAATGGATGGGGAGGGGTGGTGGCAGCTATACCACCAGCTGTATACGCATTCATGGGAGCTTCAACCGTGCTATTCGCTGGTGAAGAAGCTAGGAAGCCGGTTGATATAGCGAGAGTGTTATTCTGGGCCTCTCTAACCTTCGTAATCATATATACATGGGCTCTGATAGGCCTAGTTGGAACACTACCATATGAAGAGGTCGTCAAATTCTATGAGGCTGTATATGCAACCTCTGCCTATAGGCTATGGGGCCCTGTAGGAGGCATGGTGATAGCGTTTGCCGCATGGCTAGCAGCCTCTACATGCCTACTCATGGGAACCATGTACCAGCCTGCTAGAGATCTATATGGATTGGCTAAAAGAGGATATAGAGTTCCCAAATGGTTTGGATATGTACATCCGAGATTTGGAACCCCTGTATACAACATAGTGCTGGTGCTGATAGTATCGGTTACCCTAATACTGATGGGAACCTTTGTAGGGCATACACTAGGCTATATGCTCTTGGGATACGAGCTGGTTTGGGCATGGATAGTCTCATGGTTTCTAACACTATTAGCAGCATTTAAATTCAGAAAGACCCACCCCGAAATAGTCAAGCAGCTACCGTGGAAGGTACCAGGATGGCCAGCAACACCAATCCTAGGCTTCATAGGTATAGCGATAACGGTCTTTGCAATGTTCTACGACCTTACAACCAGCTACGGTATTGATATAGCAGTTATCACTGGAGCAATCAGCATCGCATGGGTATCGATACTGTGGATTTTAGCCCGATCCATTGTTCCCGACAAGTATGGAAAGATATGATTTTTTAGGTGCTCTTCAATGAGTCTAAACCTCGATAAAATAACACCGGAATTGATTGAAAAGACTATTCGAGAGAAGAATATCAAGTTCATCAGATACCTGTACATAGATCTAGATAATGTGATTAGAGGAAGGGTTTCAACAGCTAAAAACATAGATACAGATCTTCGAGGAGGACTTACGCTAGCTATGATCATGCAGTCAGGGTTTAGCATAACGGATCTCGCTGTAAGTGGAACCATATATGGACCACGGGGAGAGGTAACACTGATCCCCGATATCTCAACATTTAAGGTGCTTCCCTATGTGGATGCTACGGCAGCTATGATAGTGGAGCAGTACGTGGGGGACAAACCCCACGAAGTTGATCCGAGGCCTAAGCTAAGAGGATATTTAAAGAATCTGGGGTATGAATTCAAGATAGGTATCGAACCCGAATTCTATATACTTAAGAAGAGTCCTAGGGGGGTGATAGAGCCGTATGAAAGGCACCTCTGCTTCTCTACCGAGGGTATGAATGCCGTTCACCCTATATTAAGTGAGATAGTGAATGCGCTTGAGTACCAGGGTATATATGTAGACCACTACTATCCAGAATATGGATCTGGTCAGCACGAACTGTCTCTGAAGCCTGAGGCACCCATTAGGGCTGCGGATAACTTTATATACTTTAGGGAGACCCTTAGGGGAGTTCTAGGGAAGCACAGCCTCTATGCCTCCTTTATGCCCAAACCCTCGGAGAATCTACCGGGCAGTGGGCTGCATATCCATATCAGTATGTGGAGGGATGGGGTTAATATATTCTATGATGAGGGTGATAAACATCTCCTAAGTGACGAGGCCTACCACTTCATAGGCGGGGTTCTAGGACATCTTAAAGAGATTATAGCCTTTACAGCATCTTCTGTAAACTCCTATAAGAGACTTAGACCCAGTGCATGGGCATCTGCGTTTACATGCTATGGCCCTGAAAATAGGGAGGCTGCAATAAGGATAGCTAGACCTGCAAAGGGTAGAGAGGCGCAATCTGTTAGACTAGAGATGAAATTCGTTGATGCAACTGCTAATCCGTATCTAGCTATTGGAAGCATTATAGCAGCTGGTATAGATGGAGTTATGAAGAAGATGGATCCAGGGGAGCCGTGTCTAGATAATCCAGCAAGCTATCCAGAGAAAGATAGGGAGGAAAGAGGCTGGTATAGGTATCCGGAAACTCTTCTGGAGGCTATTAAGGAGCTTGATCGGAGTGTCCTCATGAGGGAGTTCTGGGGCGATACCCTTGTCTCCGAATACGTGAAGCTAAAGAAGTTTCAGTGGGATCAATACTACTATAGGGTTACTGATTGGGAGAGGAGCACCTTCCTCGATGTATACTAGGGTAGTAGCTGGGGAGTATAGTGGGTCAGAGGATAGGGGAATCTCTGGAGTTTGAAGAGAGGATTCAGAACACCTGGATTATAGATACACACTCGCATCCCTTTAGATACGTTAGATTATCGCCAGAGCATCTAGCTGGATTGCTAGCCATAGGAGGACCGGCATATGAGGGTGGAGAGGGGTTTAGAGATCTGGAGACTCTGCTGATATACAGGTTTATGCTGAGGGAGCTATCTAAACTTCTAGAGGTGGATGGCTTAGGAGACCCCTTGAAAATTATGAAGAAGAGATCTGGGCTGGTTGAAAGGAGTTTTAGAGACTATGTAGAGCTTCTATTTAGACAGGCTAGAATTAGAGGGCTTGTTATTGATGATGGGTACTCTGAGGCTAGGGGTGAGCATGCACTGCCCAATCTAAGAATTGAGGAATTCGAGGAGTTGCTACCCAGATGGATCTCAGCTAGATATATACATAGAATTGAACCGGATGTAAAGCGTATTTTTGAAGAGAGCAGCACATTTACAGACTTTGTAGCAGATATAGAGCACACTATCGAAAAATTCGCCAAAGACTCTAGATATGTAGGATTTAAATCCATCATAGCATACAGAACCGGCTTAGATATATCGTGGAGAGACGAAGATGAGGCTAGAAAGGAATTCACAGAATGTAAAGAGAAACACTGTGAACAGACCTGGTTTGGCCCAGTTATCAGGATTTTGAGAGAATACGTACTCTCACTAGTTGTAGAGAGGTGTAGGAAGTACGGCAAGGTTGTACAGATACACACAGGAATAGGGGATAAGGATATACTACTATCAAAGAGCTTTCCCCATCTACTATTCCAGTTTCTTAAAGATGAAAGAACGAGAAAAACAAAGATAGTACTAGTGCATGGGGGATATCCCAATGTTGCTATAACATCCTACCTGGCCAATGCCTTCCCCAACGTATACATGGATATATCTGTAGCAACTCCATTCGGCCTAGCTAACCTAGAACATAGGATTAGAGAAGCCCTAGAACTAGCACCAGCCTCAAAAATCATGTATGCCTCAGATGGATACTACACCCCGGAGCTACACTGGATAAGTGCGGTAGCATTGAGAAAAGCCCTTATTTCACTGCTAAAAGAGTGGCTCTCTTTGGATTTAATAGATTTAAGTGATGCTCTAGAAATAGCTGAGAGAATACTATATAAAAATGCCGTAAATGTTTATTCACTTGAGATCTAGCATACACCCATTTTTATCCAATACCCCTGGCTCTCCATATAAATACTGCAAGACATACACTCAACATGAGCTTCTCCCCATGGGAAGTTTCACCGTATGTAATAGAGGTGACTATCCCATAGCAATAGACGTAGAGCTTATCAAGTACGACAATATAGATCAGCAGAACATCTTCTACAAAGATGTTGCTGTATCTCCAGGTGATACCATCGCACATTCCCGAGAACGTGGAATAACTTGAGTGGCAGAGAACTGGTGGTTAAGGTTGACATAGGATCTGATGGATCTATCGAGATTGAGATCATTCTAGGTATAGAGGGTAAGGTAATTACTAAAACTATAGCTTCAACAGCTGCACAAACTGGTATGATCACCACAATAGTTAGCCCTAGTATACAAACGACCTCAGCACTACCATCAGCAACACCATCTATATCAACCACCTTTGCTAGTAGCACCATAACCCCATAAAGACCTCTACAATTGCCACCACAACAGTTACGGTAACTAGGGAAACCTCTACCCAACTACTGAGTTGACCACTCCACAGCTCTTCATAATAGCCACACTAGCTCTTCTAGTAATTATCACAGCTGTTCCCCTGATGGCGAAGTTGCTACACACAAATAAACAATACATTTTTCAATCTACAAGAATAGTAGATAGAGATACTAGATTGCATTGTTAATAGAGTATTTAACGCTTTAGAATCAATGGGTAGATCGCATGGAAATCCCTGTGTATAGAGATTGGTTGCAACTCAAAGCCCTATCCTCCAGGTTGGAGGTGATGGACCGCTATAAATGTATTATTTAGATTATAGATAGATGTATGAATTGCATTAAAGTTTATAAACTTATAGTAAGGGAAGTGATATGTATAGCGAATGTTGAGGGAGCTTCATTGGATACAATTACTACTGGTTCCAGGGAGCTCGACTTTCTACTTGGTGGACTTAGACCTGGTACTATGCTTTTGATAGTTGGTCATCCTGGTGCCGGTAAGACTACTCTTGCATCTAAGATCTGCTATGCAAATTCGTTACTGGGAAGGAGATGCCTCTACATAACATTCTATGAGGATAAAGATAGGCTGTTCTATAACATGGAGAGGCTTGGAATAAGGTTGGGCGAGGTTGAGGGTAAGGGGCTGCTACAGTTTGTTAGACTTCCAATTACATCAGCTGAAGAGATTATGAATACCATAGCGGAGCTCGTTGCGAAAAATAGATACGATATTGTAGTGATAGATTCGGTTAATGCTGCTTTAGAGCTCTGTGAAAGGAGAGAAACACAGAGGGCACTACTTCTAAACTTCTTTTACCAGCTTGCCCAAGCAGTTAACGGTCTGCTGGTTGCTGTAGCGGAACTCCCCTTTGGAAGAGAGTCCCTGGAGCTTGGAGCTATAGAGTTTGTCGCAGATGCTATACTCTACCTCAAGCACAGGTCTGTACGTGGCTTACTCTCACGAATACTTGAACTTAGAAAGGCTCGCGGAACACCGGTCTCTGTAACTGAGTTGCCCTTTGCCATCGTTGAGGGAGAAGGTTTTAAGGTATACCTACCTCCGAGACCAGAAAGATCTCTAGGCAAAGGAGATTTGATTCACGGAACCCTTGAGATTACCAAACACCTACTAGAACCTGTGAGAAGAGGTGATATAGTCTATGTATCATACCCACCTATGGCTAGAACCCCCCTTGTAGCAATACCATTTATAGATCTGCTTGCCACAAATAATCTTAGAGGACTCTTTCTATCATACAGATACTCACGAGATGAAAGTCTAGAGGCAAACATTGCAGCCCTTACTAGATACGCCGGCTTAGCCAGAGATGATGCAGTAAAGCTTCTAGAGAAATACCTATACATTGAATCGATAAATCCAACCAGCTACTCAGTAACACATCTACATGCAATAACTATTGAGCTTATCGAGAAGCTAAACCCCGACATAGTTATGTTCCATGGAGTCGAGGTATTCAATGTCATTACTGATCCGCAGGAGTACTGGTCTACGCTAATAAATGAAATGCTATGGCTTAAAAATAGAGGTAAACTAGTTGTGAGGTTCGGTTCTAGAGTAGTAAACCACTGGCACAAGATGAACATTGCACTCTCAGAGAAGATCATCTATCTTTATTATAGACGTAGAAACGGTAAGCTTATACCTATAATCTACAGCTGGGGCCGTGGCCGTGATCCAACCCTCCTTGAAATCGATGAAGAGGTTCTAGCAAAGCTTAAAGAGGATGTAAAGAAGCTAATAAACTCCTCTCTAAAGTAAAAAGTTGAAACATGCAGAGGGAAGAGTAGTAGGAGGTAGATTTATCTTAGAATTGCTGAAAGCCTTTAATTGTAGAGAATTTGAAGAAGGCATCTAAGTATATATCACCTAGAATATTTCCCATTTCATTAGGGTATGGAGAAGCTGTCTAAGCTCGGCCCATACCTTCGAGATCTATAGAATTTATTAGAAATTGGTTGGGTGGGGTTTCTAGATATTGAATGCTATTTTAGACTATCTCTGTGTTTTAACAATACGATGGATATTGCGGTTGTTGCTACTATAGCTATCCCAACAACTACTATTGTTGTTAGTTGAAGAGTTTCTGTCCGTATTTCTTCTATTGTTTGCCGCGATGTTGTTATAGCCGGTGGTGGAGTAGGTTTGGAGATCAGTGGTGTAGCTGTAGGTAATGGTGTTGGAGTAGTGGGTGTTGTTGATGGAGCTGGTGTTGAACTCTCTACCGGTGATTTAGTTGGTTGTGTTGTTGGCAGTTTTTCTGTTAGCATTGTGTATGCTATTGTTACTGGTCCGGTGAAGACTATTGTGAGTAGACCATTTTCGTAAGCTACAGATGCTATGTTTTGCGGTACTGTTAAAAGTACTATTTTTGGATCTAGAGCAAGTTTTACAGGTATACCACCAGCTATATCTATGGCGAGCACGCCTCCTTGAATCGATACATTTGCTATATAGCTCACTGTAACACTACACCTGTTTTCAGTGTATAGGTGTAGCTGTAGGGTATCTGTAAGTAGCCATGGAATCTCATAGTCATCGCATCTAACCTCTATTGTAGGTTCCAAAGGCTCTATAGGTAGGGAGATGGAGCTAATACCCTCAATGGCATCTGTAGTTATGGTTACTATAGCTACCCCATTTCCATCTATATAGATGGTTATATTAGGCGGCATCTCTGTATATATGCTACCAGGTATCGTCACAATTAATAGGATTGTTATAGGGATTAGGGCCTGGAAGACGAATCTCATACCATCTCTTCACCTAGGGGTATGTGAATGTTTATTTTAGATTCCATTTGAATATTTAGGGAAAATTATTTTGACTCTATACACCTATATTTGTAGCTGCTGATGCTATCAAATTCCCTTCCCTATATATCTCTATTAGGATTTGGTGGTATTGAAGTAGCTTAACAGCTGTAGATACATCGATCTCTATACCTATTGTTACTTGTACTGTAGAACCAGCTCTAACAACTATATCTACGCTCTTCTCTATCTCTAGATCTCCAGCTCTAATAACAACTCTATCCGCCTCAATATCCCTAGCTCCACCATTTCTAATAGCCATTATCATATGGAGTGTCCTCCCCCTAATATAGATCCTTGCTATACTTAGTTGCACTGCTGTCTTGTTTGGTGTAACTGGGGGCTGTGGTATAACTGGTGTAGCTGTTAGCGGTATCTGTGTCTTTGTTATAAATTCATGTAGAAGCTTCTCTATGCTCTCTAGCTGGAATTTCAAAGAGTGTAGCTCTGTCCTTATTCTAAGTAGTAGATTAAGTGCTTCACTCCTTCTATCCATATTGTAGAGTTCTATAGCCTTCTCTATACTCTGCTGTACATTTATAGTAGTTCTTCTAGCTTCCTCTAGAATTGCTGGTAGCTTTCTAGCTATTTCACATGCCGGTGGAGGTGGGTATATGGCTATACATACAATTCTAGATGTATCTATAGTGCTAAGCCTCTCTATAGCCCTATTGACATCATCTACAAGGCTCCTCAACTCTCTAACAGTCTTGTCAAAGAGTTCATCCAGTTCAATGAAGTGTCTTGGAAGCTCCTCAATGCTGATCTCCAGCTCCCTCTCAATCCGTTTAACCTCGAGCTTTACCCTTGAAATCTCTGAAACTACTGTATGGAGATCTACTGTAGATATATTTGCAACTTTACTAGCTATATCATCTAGCTGTCGAAGTAGAGCCTCCAACCTCCCTACAAGCTGTGTTGCATTTGCATTTCTACACTCCTCGATAAGCACCTCTATCTCCTCCCTAACATCGCTAACTTCATTCAGCACTCTCTCAACCATATTTGAAAGTGTTTTGTTTACAGCTTCTCTAACCCGCTCCCTCTCAATAGGCGTAGCAGCTCCAGCGATTTCACTAGATATGTTTCCCAGAATCTCCCTTGCCGTTCTAACGTTCTCCATAGCACGGTTGATGGCCTCTAATGCATTATCCGAGATGTTTGCAGTCTCCAGTCTATTAATTGTTGCATTGAGTATTCCAGTAGCTTTCTCAAGCATCTGCTGCGCCCTTATAATCGACTCTATGGAGTCCTCCTCAACACTCTCCACACCCATTCTAACAATAGATTCTGCAAACCTCTTCACATTGTATATCTGTATCCTTTCACGCACCCTCTCTAGAATCCTTACAGCTTCTTCTCTGGCTGTCCCAGTACGGGATATGCTAACCACTATCCCCTCTATCTCCTCTTTCGTGAGATTGAATCTTCTAGCCCTAGCCTCAACAGCTCCTGCAAGACCATTTAGATATCTCTGTAGAGCTATACCAACAGCATATGCTCTACCCTCCCTGACCTCCCTCTCAACACCGGCTAGAAGCCTCGATGCATTTGAAACCCACTCCCTCAGCTCATCAAGCTCTAGATCAGATATATTAACACTCAGTAGCTCATCTATGGATATCCTCAGTCCTTCAGATATATTCAAATTAGTTACCACAGTAAGCATCATACGGAGAACTTCAGCCCTTACCAGCTCAACCTGGTAAGCAGATGCATTACTATCATTCCTCCCCGCTAGTACAGTTCCGGATACTGGTAGCATAGATAGTGCTAAAAACGATAGTAGTACTATAGCTACCGACCTTATTCCAGTATCTTTATCAAAATTTATTTGCATCCCCATTTTTCAACACCTTTAGTTCAGGTATTGTTTAGGCTACTACACTTATATAAGGCACTCTGCGAAACACGTGTTTCCATCTATGTGAACTTTCAATAATGAATTCAAATAGTGTTAGGAACTTCGATTCTCAAAAATATTTGAAGAACTGTATACCACATCCTTTACAGCTTTGGAGTAGGATTTTATTTCCATCCGATTAACAACCTTTCTACCATATTTCAAAGCTTTCAGCTTGCTGAACTTAAAGCATATCAACCTACAATCTTCACTATAAGATTGTTCTACTACATCCAAACCTCGTGAATATATAAGGCGAAGCTATATACCCATCTGCAAGGATAGGTATATAGGTGCATCTTCCCTCCAACATGGAGCTCCATTCCCTCATAGAACATTCTCAGTACAGCCTCGTCAAGTATAGGAAGGCCAATGATATTGGCTCTTCTGGTAGTCTCGTCAATAGGAATGCATCTCAAAGTCTATCCTAATTGTTTTCCCATATACTACATCCCTAAATTTCAACAATTACATGGAGCCTATAGTCCCTAGAGCGATGATCCAGCTACTCTGGTTTTAAAATTGGTTAAAGCAAGTTGTTTAAGCATCATCTACACAATATAGTAGTCGTCCGGTGACCGTTTGGATGGGCTGTGGTACCGGTCTATACTTTGGATGTTGAGCCGTAGGCTTCCATAATTTTCGCTATAGTTGTTCTCCTAATCCTTTTAATTAGATCGTCGGGTGATGTCCATATAATGGCATTTGTTGGACAGGCTGCTATGCAGCCAGGCTCTAGACCTTCTGACCTAAGCTTTGCACACAGATCACACTTTGTTGTATAGCCTATTGGGAGGAGCTGTGGTACTCCAAACGGACATGCAGTAATGCATGAGGTGCATCCTATGCACCTCGTAGCTCTCAGCACTACAGCTCCCTCCCTATCGTATACAAGGGCCCCTGTGGGACACACCGCTACACAAGGAGCTCTCACACAGTGGAAACACGATATAGGTTTCTTAAGCCCTCGTACAGCCTCGTAGAGCTCTATCCCCATGATCTCGTCATGTAGAAAGGCACAGACCTCCTCACAGGTATGGCACCCTATACACCTATCATACTGTATAAATCTTCTTACAGCCATTGATGAAACCTGGGGCACCCTACCATCAGCCAATACCGATCACCTAAACCTCCTAGTAGCTAGGTAGATGTCTAGGGATCTTGCAGTCCTTAGACCACACCCAAATGCTCTGCCTATAAAGGTGGGTCCTGAAACTACATCTCCAGCAGCAAAAATCTTTTCAATACCTGTTCGATAAGACTTGTCTACAGCTATCCGGCCACCTCCATCGGTTTCAATACCTACAAACTTTGTGAATGGTGGTGTTGGTATTTCTCCTACTGCTGCTATAACTAGATCTGTTTCTATTGTGAATTCAGATCCCTCTATAGCTATAGGCCTAGGCCTACCACTCTCATCAAGCTCCCCAAGCCTAACCCTAACAAACTCAACACCCCTAGCAAAACCACCAACAGAAACAATCCTCCTAGGCTGAACAAGCTCAATCCATCTAATACCCCTTCTAATAAGGCTGATTATAGGATACTCCCCTGCAGGAGCCTCAGCTATAGTCCTTCTATAGGTTAGATAAACCTCAGCTCCATCCTCTAAAGCCTTTTCAGCTGCATCAATAGCTGAAAGCCCCGCACCTATAATAACAACCCTTCTACCCCTAGGCGGTTGTCTAGGTGATAGTCCTTCCTCGTAGAGTCTCCACATATAGAGGTACTCCAGCGCTGTAGCAACATTTATAGCATTTTCACCCTCTATACCGAGCCTTCTAGACCTCCATGTACCTGTAGCTATAAGAATCGCATTGTATCTCTCCAACAATTCCTCCAATGCTATAGTCCTCTCAACATAATCATCACCCTCATCATGCCTCTCCTGATTTCTTGCAAACACCTTTACCCTAAACATAAACCTTACCGACAGCCTATCCCTTAAATCCTCTACACCCTCAACAACATTATCTGGAAATATCCTGTAGCCGGGTATGGCAAACATCATGAGCCCCCCTGCATAGGGGAGCTTATCATAGACATCAACATCGTAACCCTGGCAAGAAAGATAGCCAGCAGCAGCAAGACCAGCTGGACCAGCCCCCACAATAGCAACAGACCCTCTCTTACTACCCCTATCCCTACATATAAATGC
>JAWAHS010000012.1:0-45148 GCA_038889075.1 Ignisphaera sp. | reverse complement strand
TATTCATCTATAGATTTCGATGAGCATGATGTTTTAAGCATTTAACGCATCGCGGTTGCGATTCAAATACATAGCTGATTAGTAATAGAATATCAGTATACAAGCTTTTATTTTACATCATATCATGGGATAGGTGTACAAGAGACTACGTAGATAGCTCAGTGCTGAAACTGGATGTAAAGAGATGTCCAAAACCGTCAATAGATGTGACGTATTAGAGCTTCTTGTTCGGAACAGTCATAGAATTGGGAAATGTTGGTGCGGGGGGTGGGATTTGAACCCACGCAGGCCTATGCCATCGGGTCCTCAGCCCGACCCCTTTGACCTGGCTCGGGCACCCCCGCACAGGTTTCTAATTCCAGATCTGGTTTTCAGTATACTTGTAGCTGGTTTTATAAGGTGTTGATATGAAAAATTGTTTTGGTCTACTTATGTAGCAGTAGTGTAATTGGTATTGAGTCGGTCTCCTTTATATCCTTGACATTCAGTATGAATACTACAGGTCTTCCTACTGGTGGAAGTTCTCCGCACCTTACCTTTCCCTGGTCATCGACTGATGCGAATTTACATTTTGTTGATGGAGGCGGTGACGATATTATGAGTATCTGTTCATCGCTTACAGTAACTATGGTGAAGCAGCTTTTCTCGCTACATAGAAGTGACGATGTCATGCTTACTGCTGACATTCTTGAATGTAGCAGTAGTATGATGTCGTCAAAGGTTTCAAGTTCTATTAGAGATACCTTTACCACTATAGTTTACCTCAGCTCTACCCCTGAGAATATAGATAGAGTATTCTTGGGATAAAAGGTTTTATTGTATATGCTGTCTAGGTTTTAACCTCTTTTTAACATAGATGAGCTCACCATAAACAAGTCTATCGCTTTTAACACCTGTTACACGAATGGTTGCTATAGTACCTATGAAGTTTTTAGATGCTCTAATGAGCACTACCGGACCGTGCCTCAGAGGATAGGATACTAGGTAGCGTGGATCCCTATACCTAGCAGCTATAACCACATCTATAACCCTATTTAGCAATCCGTACTTCCGATCCCTATTAAAATTCGTAACACTTCTATAGAGTATGGCCTTAATAGGATTCGATACAGCTGGCTCTGGTCTTGGAGAACTACTGAAGGCTGTATATGGAAGGGGTGTAAACCTATATAACACTATTTTTTCCACACCAAGGGATCTAAATATGTCAATGCAAGCTAGGGTGCTCTTTATATCCTCATCACACTCGGATGGAAGTCCATGCATTAAATATACATATGGTCTTAGACCATATTTGGATAGAAGTTCTATTGCCTTAAGACTTTCGCTATACATCGATGGTCTTCCAATAGATTTTAAAAGCCTATCACTGCAGCTCTCAACACCAATATATACCACCGAATCCTTAAGATATCTACCAAGAATCTCGGCAACCTCCTCCGTTACGAGACACGGCTTAACATTTTCAATAGAGATTGTAGCACCCCCCTCAGCAACCTCCGTAATAGAGGTAAGGCTATGTAAAAGTCTATCAATGGCATCCACATTTGGCTTTGGATTGCACGGATCAGTCAGTAGATCGTCTACAAGGAAATCTCTACCATAGTCGAGAAAATCAGGAGCACTAAGAACAACCCTTGTAACACCTGCTTTTATGAGAGCTTTTACCTCCCTAACTATAATATCCATCTCGCGAGAACGTGCTGGTCCGTGTATTGCTGGAACACTACAATATCCACATCCAGGCGGTATTCCAATGGGACATCTAATTCTTGAACTAAGATTACCAGACCTACATATGTTGCAACCTAGACAGGAGGCACCAGCCGCTAAAACAGGTCTATAAAAGTTACTGCAACCTCTAACAACCTCTACATACACCCTAGATGCCCAGTAGAATGGATACTTTGTAACACTATCCACATCCGGCATCACTCTGTTGATCAACTCCCTCGGTACCCAGCATCCTATCCCTCCATCGATTAACCTTCTACCAGATAGCTTTACAACCAACCCTGGCTGTATTTCCTGCTCCCTAACACCATGTAAAACATCATATAGACTCCGATACCTGCTGAAGATATTATCGAGGGTGACCTCGGACTCTCCCTTAAAGGCTAGATCAAAATCTAGCTCCGTTAATGTATCGGTATCGAGTGTACCTGGACCACCCAAAACAACAATACCATCCCTATTAAGCTTACGCCAAATCTCTATAGCCTTTTTCACAGCTACGACATCGCTCACCATATAGGATATCGCTAGAACATCGAATTCTTTAGCAATACTAGGGTCTCTAACAAATACCTCATAGGGCATCAGATCAGCGTATAGACCATAGCTTTTCAGTAGAGATACTATAAGACGTGGACCAACACCTATAACATCTAGTGTTGAAAATCTCCTTCCTCTACCTCTAGCATTAGCATCGATAACCATTACCTTATCCAATATCTCTATCCTCACTATACTTACTACTTATTACAGCATTTTATTAAGCAACTATAATTAGTTTTACCGTGAATAGGAAAGTGGTTGACGGGGTTTGGGTTTCATGTTGGTTGATGCTGTTTGATCTCGACCCTTGGTTTCATCGACCTTGGGGCACCTTTCATCGGTGCCCATGTCATCGGTCTCCACCCCTTCGGGGAAACCCCTACCCACAGCTCCCCCTCATATGGTTCCGGTTCACAGCTGTGGGGAAACCCCCACATCCTGGCTTTGAGTACTCATCCACTTGGGTCTTTACCATACACCCACATCGTGGATGGGCTCAAACAGTAAAACAACCACCATCAACCCTTATAAACCTATATGAAACCTGAAACAGTTGTGTGAGGCTAATAATTGCTGTATTGAGAATTTGTTCAATGCATCTCCAATTTTTAATTAATATCACTACTACCTTGATGTGGTTTTCCACACATCTGTAAATATGAGTAGATCTTAAGTAGAGAGGCTGTGGCCTCTGCTACAGCGTTAGGTGAAAGTTTGTCATCGAATTCCTCTACCCTAGCTATATAGCCATTCGATAGATCCTCCTTTGAAAAGGGCGTCTCACCTGCCTGAACTACTACTGCAACGCTATTCTCTATCCTGTGCATTAGTTTACTAATATCATCAGCTTCCTTTAAGCTCTGGACTATAAATACAATGTTATCTATATTTAGGAGTTCTTTCAATTCATTAATATGGGATAGAACAAGGAAGCTCTTGCCCAATTTATAGGCAATTCTAAAAGCCTCTGGTACACCTACCTGTGCAGCTACACCAATAGGTTTTATAACTACAAAGCCTTTAACAATATTAATTGAATATGCAACCTTCGCTAGATCAACTAGCCTCTGAGGACTCGTGGGAGCATATGCTACTAGATACACCTTCAATTCACTACAACCCTCTATCACTACCTATCCACCTAGAGCAGATATATTTTAAGGATATGGCTTGCTATTGCGTATGAAAGTGGCGGGGGAACGGATTCACCAACTTGATTATACTGCTGATCCCTACCACCTACAAATACATGGTCATCTGGATAACCCATTAACCTAGCCTGCTCCCTTACAGTAAGGAGTCTATCCTCATATGGGTGTATAAATCTCGATGAACCTAATACAGTTGGTGCAATATCGCTGGGGTCAAGCCTTATGAAATTTGGTAATTTTTTGGAGGCCCCCTGGTAATAATACATAGCTTTACCTACTCTAACCCTAGCAATTTTCTTCAGCCTCCTCTCACTCAATGGAGTAGCCTCATGGTTAGGTATGTACGAGTTTTCTGGAGGAGGTAGATCTCTAAGAGCTTCCTCAACGGTTATGTATCTACTAGATGGTGTAGGTTCTATTACAACATTTGAAATGAATAGCCTTGTCCTTCTACTTGGAGTACCGAAATTCTCGGCCCTTAGAATGTTGAAAAACACCCTGCTATACCCTACATATTCAAATTCTCTTCTTATAACGTTCCTTAAAGGACCCTCGGCTAATGGAGGTACATTCTCCATTACAAATATTCTCGGTCTAACCTCACCAACAATTCTTATGAACTCTAGCGTTAGGATGCCTAAGGCATCTCTATACAGACGGTCAAGGGGATTCGGCTCTCTATTCGGATTCGCACCTGTAAATGGCTCGCATGGTGGGCTCCCGATGATTATATCTGGTTGAAACCCGAGTAGATACTTGATATCCCTTCCACTCACATCGCGTATATCCTCAACAAGAACCATAGCTTCAGGAAAGTTCAGTTTATATGTCTCACCACACGCCTCATCATTGTCATCTGCTAGGACTATATTGAAACCAGCTTTCTTAAACCCTCTTGCAAATCCCCCACCACCACTAAAGAGATCTACTACTGTAAGCTTCCCCATACAACCTCCATCTATGCTCTATGGATTAGTGAAAGTGCTTCAATCAGTCTCTTAAGGTACTGTACCGTTCTAGAGTTATCGATTTCTATTAACTCAGAGCCACAGTGTATACATCTGAAATTGTTTTCAAATGCTTCATCAAATGTGTATCTGGATAGATCATTTGGACACATATAGAAGGTCTGCGATTCCTCATAGGCTAGACGCTCATTTAAAACTCTTCTAATCTCGTTCATTCTCCTATTAATGCTCTGTTTCAACATATCCATGTCAGTATACCAGTAGTAGCTATACCACCTACTATCACCTTTGGTCATCCTGGTATAGGCTACAAAACCTTGTTTAGACAATTCATAGAGTAGCTTTCTAACATCATTTACCCTTACATTCAGCTCCTGTGCCAACTCCTCATCACTCTTTCCACCCTGAGAATTCAATAGTATCTCAACTATCTTCTTACCATTCTCTCCAGCCAACACTTCTATAATCTTTAGTATGATATTCTCACTCAACTTTTCTCACCACTTTACTTTTTGCAGAGGGTATAATATAGTATTTTGCATCATGGAAGCATAGCTCGAGTTCAATCCCTTTCCAAAGCCTATCAAGAAAAATCGCCAGTGCTGAAACCTCTGAATGTGGCTGATTTCCTATAGCTATGTTATAGTCTGAGAGCTCATAGAAAACTCTCTCGACCTTTTCAGCACCAACTATAACAAGTATCTCCCAACACCTACTCCTAACCTCATCTATGATCTTAGCAATAGGCAGCCCATACATAGTCAGATGCACTATGCAAGCTCCCTTTTCTCTAAACTCCTTCACTACGTTGAGTGGATTGACATTATCGAGTATTCGAAAGTGGCTACCGCCCCATCTATTGATGACCTTAGTAATACTTCTAACGATCGCTGGATCGCTGACATCCGCTAAAAAGAGGGTTTTTGCTCCAAAGGCTCTAGCTACCAGTGCGACATGTGTTGTAATTCTACGATCTCTACCGGGTCTATGTCCAAGTCTGAGTACATGTACATTTCTATCTAATGCTAACTGTATGTCGCGTTCTTCTGGACATAGCGACATAGGCTATCCTTAACAGTATCTATATTTATCTTCTTTAAAGCTGATAGAGGTATCACATCAATTAGTGAAACTATATGTTTCTTGATGTAATCCTCCACAGTCCTCCTATACTCATCTATGCTAACGGCATCTAAGAGGTCTATCTTGTTTATTATAACGAATACAGGTTTACCTAAAGCGCCAACATCCTTTAAAATATTCAATGAGGTATCTATTTCTGTAAGGAGTTTTTCTAAACCTTTACTACCATCAATGACGAGGAAAATCATATCCGCGTTGCTTATCTCCTCTAGGACAGCTCTAAACGACTCTATAATGCCGATTGGTATATCTCTTACAAATCCTATTGTATCTATAAGGACGAATGTCGTATTGCATAGCCTAATAGCGTATGATTTAGCTGATAGTGTTGTAAACATCTCATTTCCGGTTGGCTTATTTAGATTTGTAAGTGCATTGAATAGTGTTGTCTTTCCAGCATTTGTATAGCCCACTATTGCTATGTGTACATATCCTGCAGATTTCCTCTTCTCATGTTCTATAGACCTTCGAGTTCTAAGATTCTCAAGCTCCCTACTTATTCTAGCTATACGCCGCTTGATGTGTTTATAGTAGACATCCACAGCATAGCGTCCCATGCTTAGGAAGCCGGGTAGCTCTCCCATTTTAACTCTTCGAATCCAATCACGGATAAGGGGTAGTTCGTGCCTCAATCTAGCCATTTCAATCTGTAGTAGAGCCTCCTTAGATCCTGCATGCTGTTGGAATATTGTTAGAATTAGCATTACCTTGTCAATCACATCTACTTTCAATTCTTTAACTAAACAAGTTACCTGTCTGGGCTTCAGCTCAGCATAGATGCATATTTTCTTAATCGAATTGCTTTCTATAAGATGCTTCAGCCTGCTTATCTTACCAGGTGTTAAAAAACATGCATTATCAACTTTCCTTACACTTACAATCTCCTTTGGATATAATCCAGCCTCCTTTACGAGGGCTACAACCTCCTCAATATTGTCCATGGAGTCTGTCTTAACTATGAGTATCGCTGATTCCATCCGGTATACCTTACCCTCTACTACTTATCATCTACTTTAACGTTAACTATCTCGCCTAGGGTTACATATTTCTGTACCTTCTGCTGCTTAAGCTCCTCCTCAATGGAGGGCATAAGAAGCTTTATACCGAGAACCTCCTCAAGCTTTCTGGCAAGTTCTAGAGTTGGACGAAGCTTACCACTCTCAATTCTCTTCACAATATTTTCACTCACCTTTACTCTACCAGCCAGTATAGACTGGCTCCAGCCCAGCTTCTCCCTAGCTCTGCGAATTCTTTCAGCATAATCCTCTACAAGCTCCATATTCTGGGAAACCGTGGATCTAGTTGGATTATTGGTAGAGACCGCACCCCGTGTCGGCTGCTGTTTAACCTGTCTACTCATTGGAGAATGCTGTAGATAGCCTGTAGATTTTGATTTTACAGTACCCTGCTGAGTATCCTGTTGCTTCTTTCCACCTCTAGACTCTATACGTGAAAAGCAGTTATTGCATACTGTAAGCGTAGATCCCTCTATACTTACGTGGTGCTCCTTGCCCTTCTCAATAGGTGCTCCACACATATCACAGTATATGAACTCCTTTATCTGTAACCACCTTAGCTACTCAGACTTAGTAGTATT
The DNA here is from genome assembly GCA_038889075.1 of Ignisphaera sp. Taxonomy (GTDB): domain Archaea; phylum Thermoproteota; class Thermoprotei_A; order Sulfolobales; family Ignisphaeraceae; genus Ignisphaera. Next base: position 38,012 of record JAWAHS010000012.1, on the reverse strand, counting down.
TTTGAGAAAAACTGTTTTTAGCTTTATACCGTTGTAAGTTTTACATAAGTGGTGTACTAAATGAGCATCGATGATAACGAGGGAGAAGTAGAAGATATATACACTAGAGCGGGTCTGAAGATCAAGGAGCAAGAATCGGAGATTCTGCTACTAAGAGAGATCGTAGAGAAGTATAGAGAGGAACTCGAGTACTACAAGACCCAAGTTGAAAAACTTATGGCGCCACCGCTAATAGAGGCTACATTACTGGAGGTTCTACCCGATGGTAGAGCTCTGGTTAAAAGCTCCTCAGGACCTATTCTTATTGTTCAAATACTTGAGACGATTGATAAGAATTTGCTGAAGCCAGGGGCTTCAGTAGCGTTGAACCAGAGGGGTTCAGCTATTGTTGAGGTTCTGCCTAGGATTGAGGATCCGTATGTAAAGGCGTTTGAGGTTATCGAAAGACCTAATGTATCCTACAGTGATATAGGTGGCTTAGATGAGCAGATACTGGAGTTGAGGGAGGCTGTTGAGCTTCCGCTAAAGAATACACACATATTCCGGGTTATAGGTATAGAACCTCCGAAAGGTGTACTCCTATATGGCCCCCCGGGCTGTGGTAAAACATTGTTAGCAAAGGCTGTGGCGCACGAGGTTAATGCAACCTTTATAAGAATTGTTGCTTCCGAACTGGCACAGAAGTTCATTGGCGAGGGTGCAAGGGTAGTTAAGGAGATATTCAGTTTGGCTAGAAGGAAAGCACCATCTATCGTATTAATAGATGAGATAGACGCTATAGCCTCAAAGAGGCTTGATGTTGGTACAAGTGGTGAAAGGGAGATCCATAGAACATTGACACAGCTTTTAGCGGAGTTAGATGGTTTCGATCCCCTCGACAATGTTAAGGTATTGGCAACTACTAATAGAATAGATGTTCTAGATCCAGCTATTCTAAGACCTGGCAGATTTGATAGAATCATAGCGATTCCCCTTCCAAATCTAAGAGGAAGATACGATATATTTAAGATACACACAAGGAAAATGCCTCTATCCAGCGATGTTGATTTAGTTGAACTATCCAGGCTTACAGAGGGTGCTACAGGTGCTGATATAAAGACTATATGTACCGAGGCTGCGTTAAGAGCGATAAGAATGGGTAGAGAGATAGTCTATAGAGAGGATTTCATAGAAGCTATAAGGAAGGTGATGAAGGAGCGGTATAGACCCTATACATCCCTCTACACATCAAGGATTTCCAATAGAGATGTAGAAGAATTCAATAGATACCATCTGTAAGGGTGGTCGTTTCTGATCAATTTAGAGTGTATGGAATTGAATGAAGAGGTGCTCGATATGCTAGAAAAGCTGGTAGTCTATCAGTATGGATCAGAATCATCAAGAATATTTAGTGAGATAGATAGAAATTTGTTGCGTGTATGCTATTCAAAAAATACCAAGAGAATGAGATGCATACTCTATGATGGTGGCAGAATATTTGCTACAATTAGAGCCTCCGATTACATGATCGTACCCCATATTATATTTGCTAGATATCTACACAAAGTACTTCCATATCCACGCTACAGAGTCGTTGTGTTGAATGAATTCGTGGAGGATATACTGAATAGCTATACAGTATTTTCAAGACACATTATTTCTGGTGATCCACGCATAAAACCCTACGATGAGGTGATGATTGTCGATGAGAATGATAGCTTAATAGGTGTTGGTAGAGCACTTCTAGACTATGAGAGCATGATTACAGCAACGAGAGGTGCTGCTGTTCAAATACGAGAAAAATATAGTGAGGGTTGTACGACATGAAGAGATACAAGGTAAATATAGTAAAGCCTGCTTCACTAAAAACGGCCTCGGTACTTATAACAGGGTTCCATGGATATGGAGCTGTTGGATATCTAGCAACGAGGTACACGGTTTCAAAGCTTAGTATGGAATTAGTGGGCTTTATAGAGACTCCAATGGTTGTCGATTTCACATCTATAGAGGATTACGGTTTCAGTAAACCGCATGAGATATTTATGAAGCAACTTGATAACATAGGAGTGGTGGCTCTATTAAATAGAGTAAATCCTGATAGAAGATTTATGGTAAGCTACATTAAGGCTTTCGTGAACGTGGTTAAGATGCTTAATGTTGAGGAGGTGTTTCTCATTGGAGGTTTAGATGTTAGATTCCGTGAAAATAAAGAGGAGTTCCGATGGTTAAAGACTAAATGGAGTAAAAGGAGTCTAGATGCACCATATTTTATGAAGGGGGCGTATATCGTTGGACCATTAGCATCGCTACTCCTAGCTCTTGAGGAACATGGTATACCAGCTTTAGCAATCTTTCCCTATACGGAGCCGGAGAGTATCGACCACAGAGCAGCAGCATCAGCTATAAGGGTAGTATCATCAATTCTAAACATATATATAGATATTTCTGAGCTTGTAAGCTATGCTGAAAAGATTGAAGAGATGGAAAAACTCATCCAGAGTATGCAGCTTCAACAATCAGCAGAAAAGAAGGAAAGCGTTATGCATACATAGATGGTGGTTTAGCGTTCGTAGGAAATATTGTTTTACTAGCAGTTGATGGTCTTCAATTCCATTTTTATATCGATTTCTCCTGTTGCTAAACTGAGTAATCTGCTGTAGAGTTTCTCCTGCCACTCTTCACCTTGACATACATACATGTTTACCGTGATTGTGCTACCTATTCTCCTTACCTTCAATAGTATTTCAAAAACTAGATAGGAGAGATCGTCGATAATATCGTCCGCTACTTCTAAACCAAATTCGAACTGTGAATATGGATATCGGTTAGCCAGCTGTAGAGGGGCTACACCTAGTATAGGGAAGTATATATAGCTTAGACACTCAGAGCCCCTACTCCTATTACCTAATGGTATCCTTCCTCTAGTATATGGTACCAAATCTATACACCTAGTCTTTGGATTGAATCTTTCAACAACTCTCCTTCGTGGAACCATAATCCTGGGGTTGTATACAGAATCCCTTGATAGTATGAACACCGCCTTAGCATTTGGCTTTACTATTGGAGAGTGCCTATATATGAACTCTGCATATTTCTTGAGCTGCTCAAATGCTCTACGAGCAGCCGGATGGCTGCCTGCCTTACCCTCTATATACTCCCATAGCCTTCCCTCTCTTATTGCTTGCTTCACCTCTCTGAACTCCCTCAGTATGGTGTAGAGATTGTGAAGTGCTAGAAATTCGACTCTCTTACTCCTTGGCATCCTCTGAATATCCTCTGGCGAATGCTTTGAACATAATGGACATGTACATGGAAAGTAGCCTAGATCCTCTAATCTATAAGTACCCTTACTGGTCATATATCTACCATCCTTTGCATACAGTATGTAGCTGGCAGAATCCATTGTATCGATGCCGAGGGCTACAGCAAATGGTACTATTAGTGGATGGCCTGCTCCAAATAGATGGAGCGGTGCTGAAAAGGGTATTACACTTCTTACTGTAAATATCATATCAATTATTTTGTCGAGATCATACTGTTCTAGTAGTGTTGTTGGACTCCCGAGCGCGTATAGGCTATAGCCGCTATAGAATAGCTCAACAGATTTTTCTGCATAGTGTTCTAGAATATCGAGATACGTACCACCTTGTATTGGAAGCGTCCATAGAGTATCTCTACAGCTCTCCACTACATCTAGTGCCTCCACAGCCCTTCTATAGGTTTCATCAGCACTTCTTAGCGCGGTTTCTCTATCAACACCAGCTGATGTAGGTATATCGAGAATCACACCTATATCACTCTTAGCCTCACACTGATACATCACTATCTCCCTATTACCGACCTCTACATCACCATATCTTAGAATTTGATAGGCACCCGAATCCGTCATTACCACACCACTGAAGTTTAGGTATCCATGTATATCGCCTACAGCACCTCTGTGCTTTTTAAGAATGTAGGCGTTGGTTATTATTCCATTGAATCCTATGCTGAGAATTTCATCTAGAGATACATACTGATTTCTTAAAATGGGATCCACTACAGGAAAAATATATGGTGTTTCTATATATCCGTGTCTGGTTGATATTCTACCTATGCGCCCCGCTAAATCTATCTCCTTTATCTCGAAACAACTCTACCTAGCACCCTTCTTCTTACTCTCCATATACTCAGTATAAATCTCATATATTTTTTGAGCTAGACTACCAGAACCCTCTACACCTGCTTCTGTAACCCTTATTCTATCATATATAATAACCGCATTTACATCTGGGAGAATCTTTATCACATCACTTCTTAAACCAAGCTTCAGTGAAACCATTGAAGCAAATTCCTCAGCGCTAAAGGTTGGCTGCTCCTGTACTAGTATCTCGGAAATCCTCGAACCGTTTATTATAACCCTATGGTATTTTCCACCATCAGAGCCCTCAACATCGCTTAAAACAATATGTAGAGAAGCTTGATCAAATGACATGAGTCTTCCCGTATACACCTTACCATCTACAAGCCTAACTAGTACTTTCTTGTCAACTAGCCTAGCAAGTTCACCAGCTAAAGATCTAGATGTATAGCTCATAATCCCTCACTTAGATACGAATATCGATGTCTCAAATAATAAGTATTCATCTTACATGAACAAATTGTGCTATTCCTACCACTCCAGACCTCCGCATTGCAATTCGATTAGAAATACCTTGGCTGAGCTTTTAAAGTCGCGACGTCGATGGGATGCCGTATTCTATTCATGGTTATTTCCCTTAGAAAAACTCTAGCATTACTATGTTTTCTAGATCTGCATAGATGTAGCGTTTGGTTATAATCGGTTTTATTCTCTAAAAAATTTAAGTTTAGAAATCGGAATCTACATACTATCCTTGAGCATACAGCTACTGTGTGACTAGATATGGGCATAACCCTGAAATGCCGTGTTATAAAATTGAGTGAATCTAGGATACCGAATATATACCTTATTAACATGAGTTGCGGTGAGACCTCTATACAGATGGATATCCATAGAAGCATAAATGTTGTTAAAGAAGGGGATTTAGCTGAGGTAGTGGTAGATAGGGAGGTACCTACATATGTTGAAGGAAAGGACTTGGTAGCCCATGGATATGTGATATCGAAGAGAGGTGCTGATGGTAACACCCGTATATACGTAAGTATATGGGGCTATTTAGTAGTAATTGATACAAGCAATAGTGCTGTAGCGGACTTTTTCAACTATATGGATAAAGTATACATAAAGATAAGTGTGTAGCTAATCTGTTATGGAAGGCTCTATAACATAATATATTTCCCTTACTATGTAGGGATTTTTGGATATACTGAATATCCTTGGTAGTAGAAGGAGTATCGGTTTATTCGTAGAGCGTATCGATGACCATGTAGTAGCCCTAAGTATATTGCCAGGAAATCACACCATCTATACCTCTACCATAGAGATTTCAACAATTCAGAAATTGGAGAATGAAGATGCACTATCTACGCTTACACTAGAATTTATCCAGACTCTGAGCTCCAGATCCGGCACTGTTTCCTACATTATTTTAACATGTGTTGAACCAAGTCAGCTGGCTACGTACATCGCTATAGTATCTCGTGATGTAGATAGTATTAGAAGAGAGCCAGAGATAGTGTGTTCTCTAATTACAACACTTAGCCAAGGCAATATAACATGCAAGATTATCAGTTCTGATGCTACCATAAGGATGGTATTACAGTGCCTAAATGTATCAAGTGCAATTAACAGAATACTCCAATATCTTAAACGGAGTAGTGGCAATTCTGCTACCCCTGTACAGCATCCAGTACCCCTTATACCACGCTTCAAGGCTCTAGATGCTGATGAGTACAAGTATCTGTTGGAGGTCTTTAGTAGAGGTAGGATACGAATCGGATACTTGTACTCAAATCCAAATATAGCCGTTGCGTTAAGCGATGACCATATCCTAAGGCACATAGCAATTGTGGGGTCAACAGGTAGTGGAAAATCCACAACCGCATCGATACTGGTACAGGAGGCGGCTCTAAATAGCTATGGTGTTGTTGTTATCGATTGGCATGGTGAGTATACATCTCTAATAAACAACAGTAGTATGGTTGTATACACAAATCCTGTTAGAGGTACTATTCTTGAACCGCTGGATATGGAGGAGATGATAAGGGTAGAGCCATTAGCATTTATAGAGATACTAGAGAGTTCTCTAGATCTAACACCTGCACAAGCACATATACTAGAGGATGCTGTTAGTATAGCTTCCCAGAGAAGGAATTCCGCAATCGATACAATTGATGCTATCATAGAGATTGTGCAGAATAGTCCAACTACTGCAAGATGGTTTACTGAATCGCGGGAGGCCCTAATCAGAAAGCTTAAGCCTCTTTCAGCAAACTATCTTAAAATAAAGTGGCATAGCCTAAAGAAGGTCGCTATAGCTAGAAACAGAATATATGTATTCGACGTATCTGAAATTCCTAATGTAAGGGTTAAGAGAATCTTCGCATCGCTATTGATAAGATCCATAGCATTAAAGGCTCAGTACAATAGTATAGAGAAGCCACTTCTAGTAGCAGTTGATGAAGCTCACAACATCCTCTCCACGGACAATCCTATTTCGAATCTGATAGCAGAAGTAAGGAAGTGGGGCATAGGCTTTGTAGTGGTAACCCAGGCTCCATCTATGCTAGCTCCAATGATATTGAAAAATACAAATACAAAGATCATACATACAATAAAATCGTCGAGTGATGTAGATGCTATTCTATCAACTATAGTACTTAGAAGTGAATATAAAAAAGTGATTTCATCTCTAAAACCAGGCGAAGCCTTAATTTCAATGCCAGAGTTTGCCGAACCTGTGTTGATAAAAATAGCTAGACTCTAGAATACTACTTCTCTTCCTCTTCTCTCTTTTTCTCCTCCTTCTTCTCCTCCTCTCTCTTCCTTGACGCCGCTATCACGTCATCTATTCTCATTATTAGTGTCGCTGCCTCTGTGCCAGCCTTCAACGCTGATATTTTTACTAGGAGTGGCTCCATAACGCCGAGACTCTTAGCATCCAAAATCTTACCTGAGAATACGTCTACACCTGCCCACTTTCCACTCGGGCTCATATGCTCTGCTCTTAGCTTCATTAGGAAATCTACTGGGTCGAGACCAGCATTTGTAACTAGAGTCTCTACTATACCTTCGAGAGCCTTTGCGAAGGTTTCTACCGCTAGACCCTCTTTACCACCAATCTTATTAGCATACTCTCTCACATACTTAGCTAGCTCCATTTCAAATGCTCCAGCACCGTATACAATCTTGGGTAATCTAAATACATCGGCTGCTGCACTTAGAGCATCTCTAGCACTTCTCTCTGCTTCATCTACCAGACGCTCTAGTCCAGCTCTAAGGACAAGGGATACCGATTTGGGATTCTTACACCTCTCTACAAACACCATCTTATCTTCTCCAACCTTCCTCTCCTCAACAACCTCACAAACACCCAAATCCCTCTCAGTCAAATCCTGGATGTTGCTAACTATTCTTCCTCCTGTTGCTCTCTCTAGCTTCTCCATATCGCTTCTCTTAACCCTTCTAACAGCCATAATACCCTTTTTAGCAAGATAGTGCTGAGCAACATCATCAATACCCTTCTGACATATAACAACCGTAGCACCAACAGAAGCAAGCTTCTCAACCATATCCCTAAGAATATTCTCTTTCTCTTCTAGGAATTTACGCATCTGCATTGGGTCGCTGATTCTGATCTCTGCGTCGATTTCCGGCTTTTCTATCTCTAGTGGTGCATCTAGGAGTGCTATTCTTGCATTCTCAACCCTTCTAGGCATTGCTGGATGCACAACCTCCTTATCAAGAACAATACCATAGACAAGCTGACTATCCAGTAAGCTTGCACCCTTCTTCTTTATAACCTGTACATTATCGATATCAACATACCATCTATCTCCTCTCTTTTCAGCTATCTGCCTAACTGCCTTTACAACAAGATCTGCTAGATACTCCCTAGCACCGTGCACAGCCTTACTTGTAAGAGCTGATACAACAACATTTCTTAGAATTGCATCTGATGATGGATCCTCTACATTAACATCATCAGCTATTTGATGAGCAACCTGGATCGCGTACTCTAGGGCCTTCTTATACCCAGATATAATTGTTGTCGGATGCAGCCCTTTATCAATCAGATCTTCAGCTCTCTTAAGGAGTTCTCCTGCAAACACTACAGCTGTCTTGGTACCATCCCCGGCCTCCTCATCCTGACCCTTGGCTATCTGGACAAGCATTTTAGCGGCAGGGTGCTGAACATCCATTTTATCAAGTATTGTGGCACCATCATTCGTTATCGTGACATCTCCTAGCGCATCTACAAGCATCTTATCCATTCCTTTCGGTCCATATGTGGTTTTAATCATTTCAGCTATGGTCATAGCAGCCATCATATTTGCCCTGAGAGCATCCTTCCCAGTACTCCTTGATGTACCTTCTCTAAGTATTATTACCGGAATGCCTGTTGGTTCATATGCCATTGGCTGCTGTGGTGTAGCCATATCTTACACCAATTGGGTTCAACTGCAGAGGTTCTATATAAGCTTTTATGAAATCTTCGCCGGTGCTCTCTACATTAAGCCCTAGATATTGCAGTGCACAGCTACCTTAGCTATGTTATTCAGAATACCTTATATACTCTGTATCTTAAGTTCTAGAGGAATGAGATGACTTTAGAGTAATGTGGTGGCCATAGTATGGGTAAGGTGAGAATAGGATTAGTTAAGAGAACTGCACGCAGATTGGTATCCACATACCCAGACCTCTTTTCAGAGGATTTCCAACAGAATAAGGAGCTGGTTAGAAAGTTTGTCACAGTTAATTCAAAGAAGCTGCGAAACCAGATAGCTGGATATATCACTCATCTAGTTAAGATTCAAAAGAGTAGAGCCGGTGGAGAAACGCAGGAGGAAATGTAGGTGAAATGTATAGTTAAGATAAAGTTTTTAGGGAGATTCAAGACCGATGTTGGGGCAGCCTCCATAGATATTCCAATAGGCGGTAGAGCCTCTCTAAAACTTCTATTAAAAGAGCTGAGGAGGAACTTTAAAGCTCTGAGTAGCGTAATAAATGATGATGGTGCTCCTAGCTACGATTTAATGGTGCTAGTTAACGGCATCGATATCAATGTTTTTGATAACCTTGATGAACTGTACGTTGATGATGACGATGAGATTCTGCTAGTACCTATTACACATGGTGGTCGTAGCTGATACTCCTAATACCAATACGCTGTAGCTCCAATATATATGATGAGATCTGCTCAGAACTACGTAGTAGGCTAGCTAAAGCTGGTATTACTAAGATAGAGTGCCTAGCTACATCGCTCTACAACATGCCCTGGCAGAGTCATGTAATAGCATTCCTCACATCCCGTACCTCATTTAATAGGGGTACAAATATTGCTAAGAAGATGGAGCTGGAGTATATGGTGAGACTATTTAGTGAGAGACAGATATCAACAATACTAAACAGTATATCCCCACAGCTCTACGACGATAGGCATATAGTTGTAGTATACAGTGGGTCTGAAGAGCTTGATGGAAATCTAGGGGTTGATGTAGTGGTTGATGCTATAGGGGGTACCATTAGGGACTGTGGATGCGTAACTATAGCCTGGAATGAGGTACTTAAAAAGCCTACTCTACATATAATCGATGTGCTGAGCGTCTTTAAGAAGACTAAGGATATCGATACTGGAGGTCTCGAGAGGTATTTGAATGAGATTCTCATAGGGGTTTCAGGCTGTAATAGTATTTTAATTGAGTAGCAAATCTATTGATTCTATATGTTGTAACAGAAGATATGTTTAATAACCCCGTGCTGTGAAGCTTTAAGATGTGAGGTGCTAACGATGCTCCTAGAGGAGGAGTGGGAAGAAGAGGAAGAAGAGTGGTGGGAAGAAGAAGAGGAATGGGAAGAAGAAGAGTGGTAGAAAATCCGAAATGCCTTAATCAAATCAATGTTTTTTAAGAAGCCAGCTAACTTCTAGGTGATGCACATCCATGGCCAGGGTAGCCACAATAGACTATGAGATGTGCCATCCAGATAAATGTGGCATTCCCTGCGTAAGATTCTGCCCCATTAATAAAACAAAGCCCTATAAAGCTATTGAACTAAGTACGGAGAAGAAGGGGAAGCCAGTAATCTATGAGGAGAAGTGTATAGCATGTGGAATTTGTGTTAAGAAGTGTCCCTACAAGGCTATTAGTGTTGTAAACCTTCCAGAGGAGGTAGAAGAAAATCTCGTCCACAGATATGGACAGAACGCCTTTAAGCTGTACGGTCTCCCAATGCCTATTGAGGGTAAGATAATCGGGATCCTAGGTCCTAACGGTATTGGCAAATCAACTGCTATGAAGATTCTCTCAGGATCCTTAATACCAAACATAGGTCGCTTTGATATAGAACCCTCTAGGGATCGTGTTCTAGAGAAGTTCAAGGGTACTGTATACTACGACTACTTCAGTAAGCTATACCAGGGCCAGCTAAAGGTTATCCAAAAGATTCAGTATATCGAGCTGATACCCAAGTACATTAGAAGTGGTAGAGTAGAGGAGTTACTTAAGCGAATCGATGAGAGAGGGATGTATAGAGATGTAATCGACGCTCTCCATATAAACCCCATGCTGGGTAAGGATATCTCTACGCTAAGCGGTGGTGAGCTTCAAAAACTTGCAGTTGCCGCTACTCTTCTTAGAGATGCCAATGTATACATATTCGATGAGCCGACAGGTTTTCTGGATATTAGAGAGAGGTTGCATGTATTAATGGCTCTAGATAGGCTACTGCCGAGAAATAGCTACATATTTATCGTAGACCACGACCTAATGTTTCTAGACTATATAGCGGATCTTATCGCTATAGCTTTCGGCATCCCTGGGTCGTATGGAATGTTCTCAAAGGTCTATACGGCCAAGGCTGGTATAGACCACTATCTAAAGGGGTTTCTACCATCAGAGAATATGAGGATCAGGGATGAGGAGATAAGCTTTAGGCTCCACGAGGCTAGAGAAGATGGATACATAGCAAAATCGAGTGAGGTTGTCTTTGTATGGGATAATCTTGTGAAGAAGCTGGACGGATTTACATTAAATGTTGAGCCGGGCCAAGCCTATAGAGGTGAGGTAATAGGTATAGTTGGTCCTAATGCTATAGGCAAGACGACATTTATCAGGATTCTCGTAGGTGAGCTGGAGCCCGATACAGGCTATACCACATCTACAGCATTCAAGATGAGCTATAAGCCCCAGTACCTCGAAAGGGTAGTAAAGGACTGCAACACAGTTTTGGAGTGCCTAAAGAGTGTAAATAGCGATGCTATAAAGGAGGATAGCTGGCTGTATGTAGAGGTTGTCAAGAGACTAGGGGTGGATAGGCTATTGAGTAAAGAGCTTGAGTCTCTAAGCGGTGGAGAGCTACAGAAATTCTACATAGCCTATACTCTAATAAGAGATGCCGATGTATACCTCCTAGACGAACCGTCATCGCATATCGATGTAGAGGATCAGCTCTCGGTAGCAAGAACAATAAAGAGAATTGCCAGATTGAGAAAGAGCCCTATCTTTGTTATAGACCATAATTTCCTACTCATCGACTATTCTGTGGATAGATTAATGGTATTCAGTGGTGTACCTGGTAGGGAGGGCTATGGAAGTGCACCAGATTCCGTCGCTAAGGTACTGAATAGCTTTTTAAAATCTATGGGTATAACCGTTAGGAGAGATCCGGATAACGGAAGACCTAGAATAAATAAACCCGATAGCTATCTCGATAGACAGCAGAGAGCCCTCAACCAATACTTCTATGTAGAATAGCACTGAACTGCGGTAATTGAATGTTGTATCGATAGCTTCACATGTTTTAGGTACACTCGTAATTTTCAGTTAAAATAGATAGCTTTATAGTTTTTAAATACAGTAACCTACCTGTAGGTGTTATTCGATGGCCGAGAAGGTAAAGACAACAATATCCGTTATAAAAGCTGATATAGGCTCACTAGCAGGTCACCACGTAGTACATCCAGACACAATGGCAGCTGCGGCCAAAGTTCTTGCAGAGGCTAAGAGTAAGGGAATTATAGCAGACTACTATGTAACACATACGGGAGACGATCTAGAGCTTATAATGACCCATAGACGGGGTGTAGATGCTCCAGAGGTACACGAGACAGCATGGAATGCATTTAGAGAAGCTGCAAAGGTTGCTAAGGATCTAGGGCTGTATGCCGCAGGCCAAGATCTCCTAACAGATGCGTTCTCAGGTAATGTAAGGGGTCTAGGACCTTCAGCTGCTGAGATGGAATTTGTTGAAAGACCAGCTGAACCTGTTATAGTGTTTATGGCTGATAAAACTGAGCCTGGCGCATTCAACCTGCCACTATTTAGAGTATTTGCAGATCCATTCACAACAGCAGGTCTTGTAATCGATCCAAAGCTTCACGACGGATTTAAGTTTGAGATATATGATGTTATGGCTGGAAAGTATGTTGTTATGAATTCACCCGAAGAGCTGTACGATATTCTAGCACTTATTGGAACACCTGGAAGATTTGTTGTAAGGAAAGTCTACAGAAAGAGTGATAATGAGATAGGAGCTGTTGTAGCTGTTGAGAGACTCAATCTAATTGCCGGTCAGTATGTAGGTAAGGACGACCCTGTAGCTGTAGTTCGTGCCCAGTCAGGATTTCCAGCAGTTGGTGAAGTTCTAGAACCATTTGCATTTCCACACCTCGTAGCTGGCTGGATGAGAGGTAGCCACTTTGGACCACTGATGCCCGTAAGTCAGAGGAATGCAAGGTGCACCAGATTCGATGGACCACCAAGGGTAGTTGCTCTAGGGTTCCAGATAAAGAATGCTAGACTGATAGGACCAGCTGATCTATTTGACGATCCAGCATTCGATGAATCTAGAAGAATGGCACAGGCTATAGCTGACTACATGAGGAGACACGGACCGTTTATGCCACATAGGCTAGGACCTGAAGAGATGGAGTACACCACACTACCTGCCGTGCTACAGAAGCTCCAGAATAGATTTATGGAGGCAAGACTATACGAGGTTAAGGGACCAAAGGTAAAGACAGAGCTCCTACACGAGTAATTACGATAACCAATTTTTATTTTTTACATACAGTTGCACCCCCTGGTGTACTCAGTTTGAATGTTCCCGTACTCGCAATAAACTACAAGACATACAATACATCATTTGGGTCTAAGGCAGTAGAGATAGCAAAATCTGCCGAGAAGGCTGCTAGGGAGTATGGCATAGAGGTTATAGTGATTCCACCTGCAACGGAGATAAGAAAGCTAGCTGAAGTGGTATCGATACCTGTATACGTACAGCATGCAGATCCATATGAATTTGGTGCCTATACAGGATGGCTACCAATAGTAGCTCTAAAGGATATGGGTGTCAAGGGTATCCTCATAAACCATAGTGAGCATAGGCTTAGATTAGATGAGATTGTAGCTCTAGTAGAGAAGGCAAAGAAATATAATTTAGAGACTCTAGTATGTGCCGATACACCAATAGCAGCAGCTGCTGTATCAGCCGTAAAGCCTACAGCTATAGCTGTTGAACCACCGGAACTTATAGGAACTGGTATAGCTGTTTCAAAGGCTAAACCTGAGGTGATAACAGGTACCGTAGAGAAGGTAAGAGAAGTGAATAGAGAGGTAATAATATTAACAGGTGCAGGAATATCAACTGCAGAGGATGTAGAGGCTGCGATAAAACTTGGAACAGCAGGTGTTCTAGTAGCTTCAGCAATAATGAAGGCTCAGAGTCCAGAGAAGGTAATCTCGGATATGGCATCAGCTGCTGCTAAGGCATATAGAAGATAATTTTTACACACCCACCTCTATACTCGATATTGCTATCTTCCTAGAATCTTCCCCTTGATAGTACCCTGGTAGCAACTATTAGAGGATGCCAGACCGGTGCTGTCGATGGTGTATATCCCATATCTAGAAAGAATAGATCATCTATGGTCATGCCGCCGGCTATAGCCGCTGCTACCACGTCTATGTAGCTTGCTACTGCATGATCCCACCCAACTACTTGTGCACCAACTATCCTTCCACTAGGCATCTCTGCAATAAGCTTAACATATACCTCTGAGGCTCCTGGAAAGTAGTGCGCCTTGGTTCTAGCCTTTACAGTTCTACTCTCAACATTTAAACCATTCTCTAGAGCTTCCCTTGTACTCAGCCCCGTTCTAGCTATATAGAGATTGAAGAAGCGTGTTACAGTGGTACCCAGCACACCTGGGAATTTCAGGGCTCTTCCCCTAACACTATTTGCACCAGCTACCTGACCCTCCTTATTAGCTGTTGTTGCTAGCGGTATCCATACACTCTTCCTAAGAACTCTATGAAACTTCTCAACAACATCACCAGCTGCATATACACCATCTATGCTAGTCTCCATATACTCATTGACCTGTATAGCCCCCGTTGAACCTAACCTTATACCAGCTCTCAACGCCAATTCTGTATTCGGTTTTACACCAGTGGCAAGAATAACTGCATCAACACTATAGCTTTCCCTATCCGTTACTATATTCTCAACTCTATCCCTACCTCTAATCTCCGTCAAACTCTCACCTAAATGGAGTTCGACACCCCTAGAGATAAGTTCCCTAGCAACCACCTCACCCATGTCGCTATCTAGAGCTGTTGGTAGGGGTCTATTCTCCTTCTCTATAAGTAGAACCTTCTTACCAATACTCAGTAAGGCCTCAGCCATCTCAATGCCTAGATAGCTACCACCGACAATAGCTACCCTGCTAGCAGTCTCCAGAACCCTCCTAATATCATCTATGTAGGCTGGGTGCCTCAGTGTAACTACCCCCTTCAAATCTGTACCCGGTATCCTAGGGATGGAAGGTGCAGCACCTGTAGCAATTACAAGTCTACCCCACGCTAATCTTTCATACATACCACCCCTATCTATATACACAACCCTCTTATCAACATCGATATCCGTAACCCTAGCGTTCAACAGCACCTTTATCCCTCTCTCCCTCTCAAACTCATCAGCAGTATACGTAACCATACCACCTACAGCAATGCCAGCAATAGCATAGGGTATAGCACAAGGAGCATGCGTAATCATACCACTTGCCTCAACCAATACAACCTCTACACGAGGCTCAAGCCTCCTAGCACGAGCAGCAGCCGAAGCACCAGCAGCACCACCACCAACTACAACAACCCTATCCAACATATAGCACCAAAGTTAATACACCTCCAATCAAAATAAAAACCCTTACCTATATGAAATACCGCCTCACAAAATTGTTCCAAGTTTCATGCTGACCACCATCTTGTAGCCGTACCGTTTCTCAGCACATGGTAGAGAAACTGAAAATTGATATAAATAAATGAGCCACCATCTACCACCCAACAGTTGCTCTCAAACGGGCTACAAAAGAGCTCGCCTTCTATTGAAAAGGCTTTCACAGTACTCCTCCACACGCCTAAGATGCACTGATAGAAACATAGGTCTCAGAGGCCTATTAAATAGTAGAGATGGCCTGATCTCCTCCCCACTCTAAAGGATAAGATCCTCAGTTTAATGAAAGGTTATAGCTCTACGTTGTACATCCACATCTTGGAAGCTTCGTAAATACAGCCCATATCGGGTAAATCTATTACCTAAATCGCAGTGTAGACCTTATTCAGCTCATGCGGCAATGATGAAGAGTTACCCAATTGAACTATGATCTGATCCCGGTTTCAGCTGAGCCATCAGCATTATTAATTATTAATTAATGTACAGATTAAAAATTAATTCAAGTGAAGGTGTGTATATATGGTTTAGCATAGGGATGCGACCTTTAGTTCGAGCTATTGACCCTCCTTCCTTTCCTTCTCTTTATCTTTTGCTCTCCTACCACATTTCTTAGACATATACCCTACCCATTTAAGGTTTCTACATCTGAGTATATTTAAATCTTTACCTCTTTACACCTTTCTCGAAGCTGATAATATATGTTATATCTATAGATGGGGTTTAGCCCTTGTATTGGTTTATATAGATTAGTATCCTTGCCCATCTTCGTTACCCACATCAGTCTCCGGTTCTCATCGGGCCTAGGGATGTTCAAGGGTGTCCCAAAACCCCACATCTTGAACACCTTATGAATAAGTCCATACATGCAATTAAATCAAACTGTTAGTATGCTATATAGATTTGAATTCTATAGAGGCTAGCATGGAGAGTGGTTCATTAAATATCTGTTTAAATCGTTTTGCCAGGTATTCTTTATATAATTGATTTTTTATTAGTATGCTGATTTTATGGTCACATTTCCGTATGTGCTTCGTGGTACGACAGGAGTATTACTTTCACTTACGATCCTCTCCCTCTACAGATATAGTGGCAGTGTCTATAATCATTTGTAGCGTTTGTTATGTGTTGCAAGGGTGTTATTTGTTGCAACAGCTTGAGTCTCTCCTAGAGGAGTATCTCTCGGGTTTTGAATGGGCTGTTAAGGATAATGCTAACGTGCCTAAGGCTGTAAGCGGTTTACTGTCACATGTACTCGGCTCTGCTATATATAGTGAGGCTATGAGAATACTTCCAAGGGATTCGGTAAAACTTCACGAGGATGGCTGGATATACATATACAAGCTTAGGGATGGCTCTATAACCAGACCCTACTGCGGAGGTCTCGATGCAAGACCCATTATTGAGAGTGGGCTGAAAACCGTAACTGTTATCTCAAAGCCTCCTAAACACCTCGATTCCGCTGTTGATCAACTTGTTAACGCAACGTATATGTTTAGCCATGAGAGAACGGGGGCCGTTGGTCTCTACGGTATCGATGTTGTGCTATCTCCATACATCTCTAGGGATAGGCTCGACTATAGAAGTGTTAAGCAGAATATACAGAGATTCGTATACAATCTCAACTACCCTCTGAAGTCTGGACAAAGCCCGTTTACCAATATAGTGTTTGCATTTAGTAACAAATTCTATAGAACAATGCCTGTAGCTTCTGGCGATAAGAGGTTTAGATTTGTTATAGATATGTATGAAAACTATATTGAAGAGACTAGGAAGATTCTGAAGGCCTTTGCGGAGGTTTTTAGTGAAGGTGATGCCGTTGGGCAGCCATTTACATTCCCCATACCCACATCTATTGTTAATAGCGATTTCGAGAGGTATCTTAGAGAGGATGAGGAGCTGTGGAATCTCTACTGGCAGATGGTTGCAAAGACGGGGCAGATGTATTTCCTAAACGGCTATAGGCATAAGGCAGAGGATCTATTTTCCTTCTGCTGCAGACTGCTAAGCGACATGTCTAGAGTTAGAGACGTTCTACACCAAGCAAAGGGTGTATGGGACATGCCGCCATCGGTGGGCTCCATAAATGTTGTTGTAATCAACCTACCGAGGCTTGCAATGATTGCAAGAACCGGTGATGATAAGGCTATGTGGGATAAGCTCGATGAACTTCTAGAAATCTCTAGAAAGACCCTTATGTGGTTTAGAACAATGTATATGAAGCTATTTGCAGAAGGGCTCTACCCAATGACCAGGGAGTACATAGACTCTGTTAACCCATTCAAATTCTACTACAATACTATTGGGTTAATAGGGTTGGCAGAGTACGCCTCGATAATGCTTGGCGAACCCTATCTATGGCTAAAGGCATCGCCATCAATTATACCACAGATAGTTAAGCACTACAACGATGTTCTAAACTATGTGAATTCAAGGTTAAAGGAATTTGAGGAGTACGACGATGTTCTCTACAACGTTGAGGAGGTTCCCGGTGAGACGCTTGGTGTAAAGCTTGCTTGGAAGGATGTAGCGTTTGCCAAGGAGCTGACGAGATCTGAGGATCTATCGATATACATACCAGTTGGTGAGGTAGAGGGTAAGAAAGTGCCATTCTACACAAACCAACTATCACCACCATATACAGCACTCCACCTAAGACATCAGCTAGAGATAGAGTCCCAGTGCCAGAAGCTGTTTACAGGTGGTGTAATAAAGCACGTATTTATCGATAGAGAGCTATCCGCAGATACCATAGCAAGATTTGTAATGAGAACATTAAAGAATAGCGATGTAGTTTACATATCAGTTACACCAACCATAGCAGTATGCCCATCATGTGGATACAGAATAGTTGGAAGAGCTACTAGATGCCCTAACTGCGGAACATCCATAGATCTGTGGAGTAGAATAGTAGGGTACTACAGACCCGTAAAATCATGGAATAGTGGAAGGGTGGCAGAGTTCAACTTAAGGAAAGACATGTCAAAAGACATAGAGGATATAGCTATATAGTAAAGCACTGCCAAGTAGTGCAATCTTCCATACCAAATTCCTACATCAATCCTTTCCTTCTTCTACAGCTAATCTCCCTATAAAAAGCTCAGCACTTTTCTCACTGTTTGTCCCTGGATATACATTTTTGCTACTTAATGTTTATTCATATCTAGGGACTTCCGCCTTGCGCAATTGTTTCGTTTTTCATATCTGTTCATTGATTGAATTTGTGTAATCCCTGTGGATCCGTGGGCGGCTGTCAAGCCGAATAGAATACAGCTCCCATCTACAGGTAGCCCTAGGTAGCTTGGATCACTGCTCCCATCACCATCCAAAGCCTTTGCAAAAATATAAACAAAAACATAGCCTGTAAACATTTCCATAGAAAATTAGGAGGGAAGCAGCTCTATATCTAGGAGATTACCGTCGTCCGATGCCCTATACGAACTGTGTTCTCTAATCGCATTCTTTAGAGAATCTTCAATGTAGCCGCATGCAGCAGGATCTAGCTCACTATAGCTACAGTGGATTCTCACCGATATTAGAGCTGTTACTATTGCTGTGAGAATCTCGTTTCTAGCCTCTCTATAGAGCCCTACGCTCCTCATAGCCTCTGCCCTCCTATATGCGTCGCCAACCATTTTCCAAATCCATTCCTCAGTATACGGATTGGTCATAGATCCACCGGTATATAGCTATGCAATACTGGTGTTTATAAGAATGGGTACAAATTGCCCGATGGATTGAGGTGCCCTTTATGTAGCTAGAGCTATTGTAGCCATATTTTTGTATTTAGGAGTTTTTTCTGAATATATTGTCTATAGGCTTCCTCACCACATATGTTATCTCCTTCCGTTTCAAGTTGATAGTATTCTATTCTGTTGGCTATATCTATGAGTATGCGTAGCGTTTGGCCATCTACGGTACTGCTTATATAGATGTGTACTGGGTTTCTATTCTTTAGCTCGTCTACCATCTTCTCGATATCTATGTGCTGAAGTGGGTTGTTTGTCTGAAAGACTAGCTGGGATGTTTTTAGTATGCTATAGAGCTGGAGTGGATCTATGCACTCACTAGATACTGTAGTCCTTTTTATGGGTATAGGTTGTGCTATTTCTATCTGCTTAGTCTGCTTCTCTTCAACCAGTTTCAGCGGTGCTGCAAGCTGTTTGTGTAGCACTGTCTCCCCCTCTATTTTAGAGGATGGAAAGACCAGCGTATCGTTTATAATTGCATCTGCTTTGATCTCCACAACCTCTATGCTACCCTCCACACTATCTAGATAATCTACAGCAACCTCACAACAGCTAACACCTTCGTATAGATTCCCCAGAGCTACACCTCTACATGCTGTAATAGCACCTTCTACCATCTCTATAGATATGAAGATTCCTTCAGCCGGATACCTATAGGTTATGCGACCGGTAAACCTTTTGCTAATATAGCTACTGAGAACATTTCTAAAGGTTCTTACACCAGCACTAACGGTTTCAATGGTATTCCCCTTACTTAGAAACATTGTATATGCATCACCTAGATACCTCTAGATCACAGTATGTATTCCAAACTGGGAGTAGTTGCTACTCCAAAATATATATATAGCGGTTCTTAAATCTATTTCTAGAGGATACAATGGGTGGAGCATATGAGTAGTAGTGTAAAGGAGTTTAATAGCATCGGAGAATTTATGAAATATATCGATGACAGTATTGCAGAGCTTAGGAGAAGACTTGGGGAGATGCTTAAGAAGGTTGAGGAACTTAGAGTAAAGGTTGAGCAGGAAAAGAAGCTTAGAAGCATCCTTGGTAGATTAGGGCTACCAGAACCCTCATCACAAAACGAGATAGCACTGAGGAACATAAGGATTGTTGTAAATCCTGTACCAGCACAGGAGCTTACAGCCTACGAAACTGCTATAGAATCCCTCAATAATAGGATAATGCTTCTTACAGCTATTAGAAAAGAGGTTGAAATTCTCGGCAATATAGATGTTGAGATTAGGCTAACAGTAATATACAGCGATGATATACCTAAGGTAGTCCTACTCAGATTTATATAGCGTTGGAAAAATACATAAATATTTTTATTTTTCCTAAAACCCATCTACTAGAACAGCTCCTCCTCAGGAGCAAGCCTTCTCGCTATAATAGCCCTAATCTTTAGGATAATGTATATAGCCACTGCTACACCAACCAGTGTAAGCACTATGGGCAGGTATCTCATTACAAGGGTTACTATAGCTGGTCTCAAATAGGCAATCTCATAGACATCGCTAGCAATGTTCACCACTAGCTCGTATGGATAGTAGTCTGGGTGTGTAACAGCCACTCTATAGGTTCCATACGGCACCTTTGTGGATATAATCCCATTCTCATCGGTTATCAGCTGTGTTATCGTAATACCAGTCTCGAGACTCTCTATAGCTACAACCGCATTCTTTACCGGTGATACCCCCTCTACCGCAGTTATCCTCAGGTTAAAGCTTTTTCTATTTACGGAAACGATGATGGATGTATCATTGAATATAGGTGTAACAATGGGTCTTGAAGGCTCGTAGAATGCATCCCATGGTGATTGGGGCACCAGTTCTATACTATAGACTCCACATGGGATCTCTATAGAGGCTGTACCTTTAATTCCACTATATACTCTACTCTTGTTTGCATATAGATCAAATATACCAACAAGCCTTCCTATAGGTACATCACGGATAGCTATATCCAGCTTATATCTAATCCTCTCAATCTCTATCGTTTCAAGTAAGTCCGATTTAACTGTAAGGTCTATAGCCGCTGGTATATAGATTTTCCTTGCATCCCCTACAGGCTCTACATACACTTTGTATACTCCATATGGTAGGGTGAAGCTTGTTCTCGTTGTAGGGGGCTTTATTACCTGGCTAGTATTAACTACACCGCTTATAGATATGTTTAATGGTGTTAGCAGTGATCCATATACATCTCTAACCTCAAGTACAACTCCATATAGTGTTCTATTCAGTACATACATCAGTTCCCTATCACTATCAATATACAACACCGTGGTGTAGGTGGTGTATGCTCCTTCTCTATGCGGTGCGATTGTCAGGTTCCATACACCATAATCCAATACGAGATCTACGGTATTCCTAGAACCTCTATAGACCGTGGTACCATTAACGAGGATTTCTACAGGTGCTACCAGACTATGTGTATACCCGTCAAGTACATTTAGCCTTACTCCATACTTTACCCTATCTATATAGACAATATATACGGTGTCTCTTGAAACCTCGACAATAGTTGCTGTTGGGCTATAGGCCCGCTCCCAACCTCTTGCTGGCTCTACATAGATTGTCATATTACCGAAGAGAACTGCTATCTCTAGATGGTCGCCTGGTGGTAGGGTGTATACCATTCCGGTTGCTGGAAGCCTTATCTGTACAGGGGCTATAGGTGAGGTATTCGATACCCGGTCTACGATATAGAGTGTCAGCGTATAGCTCTTCCTAAATAGCTGGATCTCCAGCTCCTTATCGCTATCAACATATAGGCTCTGGATAGACGGTTCATACACCGCCTCATAGCCTTTGGCGGGCTCTACAGCAATTGTGTGGGAACCGTATATAGCCTTGATTGAGATTTCTGGTAGCTTTACCTCTTCAGCAACTAGCCTACCATCCATATACATATTGTATGGTGCTATCGGCTCTCTACTCAGCGGATCGCTAACCTTTACCTTGACTGTATACTCTCTATACTTCATTGGAACCTCGATGAACTCGTCTCTAAAGCTTGTAAGCACTATAGTTCTATTCTCTGGTACCACATACGGCTCTTTATACGATATATGTAGGCTGTACCTTATTCCCGGTACTAAATTAGCGATTCTCATAAAGCCATTTTCATCAGGTTTAAGCCTAACTGTATTCTGAGGATAGGTAAAGTTGGCAACGATTTTTTCATAGGTTTCGTTCCCAGGTAGAGATATTTTCACCACTATGGTTGGAGCTCTAATCTCATCTAGTGTAAGTACTCTCCTCTCCCTAGCAGCATTAACCATATTTCTAACTACAGTTATGCTATTTGAGGATGCTAGGAATATTGCTGATAGATCGGCTAGGGCATCGCTATCTACATAGTTTGGCACGGTTCCATACAGTGTTGTCAAGTTTCTTATTACCGGTATCTGTATTGGTGATGCTGTTAGGATTTGTATGCCTCTAGTTGTTATCGCTGTATATGTGTAGCCTTCTATCGTTGGTATAGGTAGGAACTTCCTTATCGGTGCATCCATCGGATAGATGTAGTACAGTGTATAGTTATATGGTGTGATTCTAAAGACCCTTATCCTTCCATCTGAGAGAGCTACATGTATATAGCTACCATCTACATATGTCACCGTTGCTACAGGTACTGTAGCAAGACCTATATAGTCTACCGTTTGAAGTATCCTCCGAAGAGTTTTACCAGCTACCGCTACCCTAATGAGACTCAGCTCCCCCCTAGACGGATTTCCAAACACAAGTGTATAGATGGGTTCTCTCGCATTTGCTATAAAGTTGAAGCCCTCTGTATCTATATCGAGTCTAAAGTTTGCAGAAGCAACAGTAGTATATCTAGCTGGAGCACTAGATACATCTAGAACCTCTATGGCGACCTTGAGAAACTCTGGTGTTCCATAGACTCTCGTAGCACGCCTCGTATCAGGTGGAGCTGTTACTATAACCGGTGGAAGTGTAACAGTGTTATCGATAGCTACGTGTTTCGATGGATCGAATACCGTGCTCCAAATAACTCTCCCAGTTATATCCCTTATTGTAAGATTTGCATATAGCCCCATAAGCACCGGTATGGATATGTTCCCTCTACTATCGGCATTGACACCATATAGATAGCTTATACCTCTAGCTTTATCGTATGCCAAGACCTCTACCAATGTAT
The DNA here is from genome assembly GCA_038889075.1 of Ignisphaera sp. Lineage (GTDB taxonomy): Archaea > Thermoproteota > Thermoprotei_A > Sulfolobales > Ignisphaeraceae > Ignisphaera. The sequence continues at coordinate 14,765 of JAWAHS010000012.1, read as the reverse complement.
TTGCAGCTGGATAGAGCGTATTGTTGTATAGATACAGGATACTGAACTCTAGCGTTATAAGAGCTGCTGGTATATAGGTTAGGGCAACCAGCGATGCGTTACGATATATCTTAGAGGAATCGAATATCGTTAGAGGTGCTATATCCTGTACATACACCCTTTCAATACTTGTAGTAGCGTTGCCTGTTCTCGGACCAATTCTCATAATCCCCGGTGAACGTTCGTCGAATACATATACGTAGCACCTTGTACACGGTACTGTTCTCGGACCGCCTTCGCTAGCAAGGGCGATTACCTTAGATGAGTTTGGTGCTTCTACAAGGTATACCTTGTTTATATAGAAGTCCGCTCCCAGCACAGTATATAGATACCCTGTTATTCTACCACCTTCAATATTGAATAGCAGAATCTCGCCTCTGTCACTGCCAACGGCAATCCTCTTTATAGGGAAGCCATCTACAGCTACACATGTTGGGCTACCCGTCAATGGATATATCTGCTCAACAACGGCCCCTATATAGGGGTCGTTAACATTTAGTATGGCTACTCCATTACTATTATTTACAGAGCCTGCTACAAGTAGTCTATCAATATCTATAGCGGCTATATACCTTGGTGCCACCCCCAGATGCGATATATCAAAATTGTAGCTGATCGTCATATTCCTTGGCTGTACAAATTCCGCATATATATTAGGTAGGGATAGTAATAGCATGGAGGCTACAATTATTAGGGTATAGAGGGTTGATCTACAGTTCATATAACAAACCTATAGCGTTAGATACTTGTTATTATATATCTAGAGATGGTTTTATAAATTTTTCAGAGATGTTTATATACCCTGTTACCCATATATCTTCCTATAGCTATTATCTGTTGAGTGATTGTATGGCAAACCCTATTGACAGGTTTATACAGATGTTTAGACGGGGGTCTAGGACTCGGTCTGTAGAGGCTAAGCCTGAAGTGGATGAGCATTCTCTTCAGATATCCTATAGAGCTCTACACAAGCTGTTCAGTACATTGAAAGGGTATAGAAAGATAGAGTCCTACCCTGTTCGAGAACCCTTTGCATACATAAATATCGTTGAAGATGAAGCTACTGGAAGAATATACTACGAGGTTTACGAGATCTCCCTCTCTGAGGATGAGCAGAGGATATACAACCAGATTAAGGATTTCATTATATGGGAACTTAAGCCCGTAACTTCTCTAGATGTTGATGCTACTAGAGAGGTTCTGAAGACAGCTAGAAGGGTTATCAGAGAGTTTCAGATCAGATTTACAAAGACACCCGGCTTATCGTGGAGTAAGATAGAGTACTATGTTGAGAGGGATTTGGCTGGCTACGGTATTCTGGATCCCATCTTCAGGGATAGGTATATAGAGGATATATCCTGCAACGGTCCTAAGAAGCCTGTCTATGTATGGCATAGGAAGTACGAATCCATTCCAACAAATATAGAGTTCTCCAGTGAGGAGGAGCTCGATGAATACATACTCAAGCTCGCCCATATGGCTGGAAAGCACATCTCTGTAGCCTACCCCGTTCTAGATGCTATCCTACCTGGTGGACACAGACTTGCTGCAACATTTAGGAGAGAGGTCTCTACATCAGGCTCGACATTCACCATTAGAAAGTTCAGCGAATCTCCGATAACTATAGCTGACATGATTAGCTTCAAAACCATCTCCCCCGAGATAGCATCCTACTTCTGGCTTGCAATGGACTACAAACTAACAACACTCATACTCGGTGTCACCGGCTCGGGTAAAACCTCTACACTAAATGCCCTAGCAACACTTCTCAGACCAACATACAAGGTGGTAACCATTGAAGACACCCCCGAGCTTAGGCTTCCCCACGATAACTGGGTACAGCTCGTCTCAAGACCATCGTATATAGGTAGCGGTGTTGGTGAGGTCTCCCTCTTCCACCTAGTTAGACTCTCCCTTAGATACAGACCCGATGTAATTATAGTTGGCGAGGTGAGGGGTGAGGAAGCATTCGTACTCTTCCAGGCCATTGCAACAGGACACAGCGGTATGACAACACTACATGCAGAGAGTATAGATGCTGCTGTAAAGAGGCTTACATCAAAGCCTATGGATATACCAGAGTCGTACATACCCCTAGTAAACATTGCTATGGTTATTAGAAGGGTTCAGATAAGAGATGAAAGGGGTAGGATAAGACCTGCTAGAAGAATAACAAATATATGGGAGGTTAGGGGCTTCAACGACTATGTAGAGATAGCCAGGTGGAATCCTGTAGAGGATACCTTCTCCATAGACCTTAAAAACAGTGTTATGCTGAGGAGAATAGGTGAACTATCGGGACTCTCAATCGACAGCCTACTAGAGGAGCTTGGGAGGAGAAGAGCTATACTTGAATGGCTTGTAGAGACGGGTAAAAATGACTATAGATCTGTTGCAACATATATCTACAGATACTATATGGATCCCATCGGCACACTTAAGGCAATTGGTATAGCTGGAGTAGGTGAAATGCAATAGCACCAAAGCTCCAGCTTATAAAAAGAAAGAAAAAGGAGGGCAGTACCGATACCGATGCCCTACAGAAATCTAGAACCGGTATGAGAAGGAGAACACCAACTGTAGGGGAAGTCTTTACAGCTCTCTCCCTCAGCTTCTTTGAATCATGGGGAAGAGCACTTGCAAAGACATTTGAGCTTAATAAAGCTATAGATAGAGCAGGCCTCTCGATACACCCGGTCAAATACGCTGCATCAACTATAGCCCTCACCCTATTCACAGCACTATTCACCACACTAACTACAGTCCTCATATACATCTTCGCACCTCCACCGCTTCCATACATGGTCATAGCCATCCTCATAGCCATAGTACTGCCTATAGTTGTATTCTCCTACAGACTCTCATACCCAGGTATACTAGCCTCTATGAGGAGAGCTGAGGTTGAGAATGAGCTTCCCTTCTTCATGGCATACATATCGACTATGGTTAGAGGTGGCTACAGCTTTGAGAAGGTTATTGAAAGAGTTGCCCATCTTAAGATATTTAGAGGTATTAGGAGAGAGGCCCAGAGGATTATGACAAGGATTAGGATGTTTGGAGACGATCCACTGACTGCTCTAGAGTATGTCGCTATTCGACATCCAAGTACAAGGTTTAGAGATCTCATGCTAGGCTATACAACAACGCTTAGAAGTGGTGGTGATGTTGTTCACTATCTCGAGATTAGGACTAGGGAGCTCTTTGAGTCAAGGACAAACGAGATTAAGGCCATCATGGGTAGACTTGCATCCTATCTCGAGGTCTACACCATATTCGGTGTAATAGTCTCTGTAACACTATTTGTATTCTTTGCAGTCTCTGGTGCAATTACAGCTGCACAGGCTGCGAGAAGCCCTGGAGAGATAGCTATAGCCATGGATATCACAATGCCATCGCTGTACAACTTCCTAGTACTTCCACTAATGGGTATAGCTATCGCATTTGCAATCCACCTAAACCAGCCGAGAACTCCTGTAAACTATGGAAGGGCTTATGCAACCTTTATCACATTTATACCCATATCCATAGCAGCATTTGTAGTTGCTCTTGTAGCTACCGGTGGTATGGATCTGCTTCTCGGTGTCTTAAATCTAGGTGTGGTAAAGTCCGTAATGATATCGCTAGCTGTAGCTATTCTAACCCTCTCCCTACCTCCGTGGCTCGTCTACAGAGCTATGGTGAAGGGATACAGAGGTATTGTTAGAGCAACTGCAGATTTTCTAAGGGATTTGAGTGAGGTTAGGAAGACAGGTCTAGCTCCAGAGAAGTGTATAGTGATGCTCTCTGCAAGAGACTACAGAATGCTATCGCCAATCGTTACGAGAGCTGCAGCTGCACTCTCCATAGGCTTTAGCCTAGAGGATGCTCTTAGAAGAGCCCTTAGGGGTGTAAAGGAGTGGTTTGTAGTAGCATCGCTTAGATTCCTAGCAGATTCCGTTGTTGTTGGTGGAGGGTCGCCAGAGGTAGTAGATGTGCTGGCTAGATTCACCCAGATTCTAAGCGAGCTCGAGGAGGAGACTAGGAGGAGAATGAGAACACAGGTAATCCTCCCATACTTTGGAGCAGTAATGCTTGCAACAATGCCTATAATAATACTCTACATGCTACTCACAATGGCAAACATATCACTGGCGACGGCAACACCACTTCTATTCGTAATGGGTATTGGAAACATCGTAAACTCCTACATAATGGGGCTGATAGCAGGAAAATCGTCACAGGCAACAATAGCAGCAGGATTCCTCCACGCAGCAATACTATCAACACTATCAGCAACAGCACTAATAGCAACACTCACCTATCTAGGTGCATAGACTGTGAATAGACTGCTCGCCACGATATTTGTGGTGGGGCTATCCATAGCACTAACAGTAGCAGGCATAGCACTAGTAACAACAATGTACAACTCAATGATGTGGAGACCAGAATCACTAAAAATACTTGAAACAAGGATATATAGAAATGAGAGTGGCTGGTGGCTATACATAGAGGTGTATAACGCAGGAGACTCCACAGCAGAAATCCATAAAGTAGAGATATACGGTGTAGAGGAACACACAATAGACCCCTCGATAAAAGTTGAACCAGGACAAACAATACAGAGACATATAAAGCTAGACAGAGAATACAGCTACGAAACGATGTACACCATAAAACTGTATCTAAAAACAGGAACACTATACCCAGTACTCGAAAAAGTAACAAAAACATGAAAGAAGCTGAACACATAGAATCAGTTCAGACAAAAGAAAACCATGGCATTTATAAACCTTCGTAAACAATATATACTAGATAGGAGGTAACACATATATGAGAAGCCTATACAGAGGAATCGAACCAATAATAGCAGTAGTGATATTAGTAGCAGTAACACTAGTACTAGCAATAGGAGTAATAGGATGGATAATGGGCTGGTGGGGAACACTAGGAGGAACAGAAACCCTACAAATAATGCCATACAGCGAACTGTATGATGATGGTAATCTAACTATATATGTAACGAATTTGGGGACCACAACCTCATATATAGTCAAAGCTGAAGTAGCAGGACTAGGCCCATGCCAAGAAATTGTGAGCTGTAATGGAGGAACCGGTTGTAAGTATGATAGCACTGGAAAAATTGCTATAGTAAATGGTGGTGCTGAGTGTGAAGTGAAGATCACTGGGTGCGGCTCTCCTACTGCTGGCACTAGGTATACTGTTAGGGTCTATACAAAAGCTGGCAACGTCTATAGCATAGTGCTAGAGGCTAAATAAAATCAGAATTCTGAATTTTGTAGAATAGAGCTTCCTTTTTTATCCCATTTTTATCCCAGAGGCTCTAATCAAAGGTATATTCTATCATTTAATACATATAATACATACTCTCCCGCAATTTAATAATTGTGTAATAAAAAGTCCAAGAAATCCTCTTGAAACTATAACGAGACATCTTATTCATAGGCTTTTTCTCCTCAAGTATTCTGAGGACCGTTACTCACGCCACGGGTCAGCTATGGAGGCTCCTGTGATGGCTAGGTATTCAAGTCTTACTGCCTTTAGATTTAGGCTGGAACCTGAAGGCGGTTTAATCTCGATGTTGATTTCCATATTGTAGACTTCATTTTCTGCAATGTTTAGGTTAAAGGCTTTTATAGGAAATATGGCATAGCCACTAACAACAACTATTCCAGAACGGCTAGAGGCTATAGATACTGTTGATGGCGATGAAATGCTCACCCCTCCACTACCTTTAATTGAAACTGTTGGTAGGAGTGATAATTCTTTCGATTCACCACCCGATCCTATATCCATAACTAGTTTGAAGTGTATTGTAACGGTATCTACTCTATTTGGTATGTATACAAGATTCTGAAATATGTAGTTTACAAATATGTAATTTACATTGCCGCTATTTACATTGCCGCTGTCAAGATATTTGCTGTACTCTTCTACATCTCCAGGTGTTGATATGTTTGAGCATTTTTGTATGTCTATGATTATTATTTCATTTATTCTATTTCCATCCATGTCTCTACTGCTAATTTTGCTGAAGCTTTCAGCAAAAACTTTCTTATCGTTATTCCTGCTACTACAGAGCCAGTAACTTCCGTTAAAGTATACCACAGCTCTATCTATAGAACTGCTAGATGACTTGCTAGATATTTTAATAATGTTGACGTAAAGGTAACCTTGGTTTAACCCCTTCGATATTCTGTTGATGTTTAGAATATCTTCGCTTGTAAATAGCGATGATGAGGGTGTGGATTCTGGTCTGCTTTTTTTAAGTATTTCACATGTTTTCTTTACCTCTATAACGTTACCTCTATTTGTGACTACCATATCTATATTGTCTACTCCATACTCTCCTATGCTACTGATGGATTCTGCTGGTTTTAGCTGTATTGGATCTACGTCTATCGGTTTGCCGCCAATCCATATTCTGGTAATGGCTAGAGGGATCGGCCCTTGATTTACTAGGATGCATCTTTTATTTGTAGAGTCGTAGTCGACGGTTAGCTTCTCTATGTTTTTCTCAGCTTCGAAGTTCGCTCTTTCTGAGAAGCCTTTTGTTGATGTTGATGAGAGTTGCATTAGTGTTGTGTAGAGGAGCCCTATGGCTGATATGAATACTGCTAGAACTATTATGCCTCCTATTATTTCGGCCTGGCCTTTATTTAGATACATATACTCTACCCACCTCGTATAGGTTGTTATTTAGAGAAATAAGTATAAAAATTCTGGCCATCTGATCCCCGGGTATGCTGTTTTTACGTATGCATAGGAGGAGCGGTCTTCCCTTTCCTATATAGTTTGATGTAAGGTTTTGCGGAATGTATACAACGGATATCTCGTGTGGAATGGGGTAGTAGTCTCCTCCAGCTATGTAGTACACCTTTTTAGGTGGGGTTATGCGGCTTGTAGCTACAGGTTGCGGGTTTGGTGGAAAGTATACGAGGTTGGTGTGGCCTGTATTTATAATGCTATTTAGATTCTCATCTAAGATTGCTATACTGTATACTGTGGTACCTGGTGCTATTCTTAGTAACCCTATACATAGCTGTGTAGCATTTTCAAACTCCTTGTATACAACTATATTGCTCTGCTCTTCATAGAGTACCGCCTTCATATTGCTTTCACCTACTACTCTGGAGATATTCGGTGCTACAAATGACAGAAAGCCCACACCAATTACTATGGTTACACCCACAAGTATTACAGTTGTTATTAGATCGCTTTGACCTTTCACAAACAGCAGCCCCACTAATATTACATTCTATAGCTAAAAGGGTATATAAACATATCTACTTAGAATGGTTTACAGCGCTAACTCGAGCTACATCCCTTATCTGAGGATTTTCGTTGCTGCTTTTCTAAGCCTATTCATTATTGCTAGCCCTATTCCCCTCTCTGGAAAGCTTTCTGCTATAGCTATATCTACACCAAGTCTGTCGAGCTCTCTTAGTGCTGCAAATAGGTTTTTGGCTACCTCAAAGAGGTTCTCCCTTGAACCAACTGTGACAACTCTATCTACAGCCCCCTGGTAGACTTCAGCATTCTCCCTACAGGTGATAACTGCTACTCTCTTCCCCTCTCTCCTAAGGCCCAGGGCTACTTCAACGACATCTTCGGATTTCCGTCTCTCTACAACCACTAGTGGTGTTGCTGGTGCATAGTGTCTGTATTTCATTCCTGGTGCTACTGCTTTTTCAGCCTCTCTATACCCCCTACTGATATCCGTCACTACAACCTCTATACCTAGAGTTTCGGTGATTCTCTCTATGGGCATGGCGCCCGGCCTCAGCAGCTTTGGAGGCTCTGTAGAGAAATCCACTATTGTGGACTCTACACCGAATATGGTATCCCCTGCATCTATAATATCGTTTGCCCTTCCAAACATGTCAGTGAGGATGTGGTGGCCTGTGGTTGGGCTTGGTCTTCCTGATATGTTTGCACTTGGTGCTGCTAGAGGGCCTGTGCAGTCTATGAGTCTCTGGGCAACTGGATGGGCAGGCATTCTAATAGCTACTGTTGGTAGCCCTGCTGTAGCCTCTGGTGGAACTGCTCTCCCCCTCTTCAGTACAAGTGTTAGCGGCCCTGGCCAGGCAAGCTCTATAAGCCTCCACACAGAGTCTGGAATATCTATAGCAGTTTCGTACAGATGCTCTACTCTGGATATGTGGATTATGAGCGGGTTGTCCATAGGTCTATTCTTAGCTATAAAGATCCTCCTGATAGCCTCGGGTCTATATATAGAGGCTCCCAAACCATATACAGTCTCCGTGGGGAAGACAATAAGCTTACCATCTAAAACATCCCTACAGACCTCGTCCAAGACGCCGGGATCGGGCTGTAGAGCATCAACTCTAAACAGCTTAGTCAAAACCACTGCACTACACCGAGATGCTCTATCCATAAGATGCAATCTTTCCGCAACCCAAAGATAGCACAAGAAACCTAAAAACCTATTACAGCAATACTCCTAGTAATGCTAATTAACCCTCTATATACATAGCCTCTAGCGGTATTCAATATGAGAGAGGTACTGAATAAGGAGGAGAAGCTTAGAATAGTGAGGAGGGTTAGGAACGCAAGGATGGAGGTAGATACCGTTAGAAAGCACTATCCACAGAAGAAAGTTATAGGTATTCTAGCGGGATCCCTTATAGAAAGGGAGGTGGAGGTATATGCAAGAGAGAAAAACATACCTAAATATGCATACTAATCGAGACATTTTGAAGGTAGCCAAACACCGCATCTCTATATTCAGAGGACTTCCAACTGTAGATACACTCTATACAATTTCTTGATAGGGGAATCCGTAGCTATAGTGGTGGTGCATTCTTGAGCGATAGGCTATCTGAAATTGATAGATACTATGTGGAATGCCCTGCATGTGGCGGTAGGGCTGAGACCGTATTGTACAGCTATAGTATTTCTAAAGATGATGCTGTTGCCATATTAACACTAGTGTGTAGAAGCTGTGGCTATTGGTTTAGAGATGTCATATCTCTATCGGAGGTAGATGGTGTAGTATGTGTAGAGCTGCATATTGATAGGGACAGCGATCTGAATACCACCCTGCATCTACCATCTCAAGTGGATATCGAGGTGCCTCAGCTCAATATAGCTTTTGAAGCTAGAACCCTTAGGATAGGGAGGATAGTTACTGTAGAAGCTATACTGCGGTATATCGTGGATGTACTAGAGGGTATTTGCAGCAGTGAGCCTGGATGTCATTGGGAGGCTATTGAGAGGTTGAAGGAGTTGAGTAGTGGTAGAATTGGGGAGCCAGTTACGGTAAGGATAAAGAGTGTCTACAGCCCGTTGAAGGTTTTGAAGAGCTATAGGGATGGTGTTTACAGCTACTGTTAGACGATCTACTCCTTCTTAATCTGTATTACCCTGCTCTTCCTACCTTCACGCTTCTTTCTAATCCTTATCTCCAGTACACCATTCTTATAAACAGCCTCTGCAGTTTCTATGTCAACCTCTGAGGGTAGGTCAACCTCCTTCCTATACTTTCTATCGTGATTCGAAGCCTCTATAACTATACGTCTATCATCTATAGCCTCAACCTTTATCTTATTCTCATCGACACCGGGCATCTCAGCAACAATTCTAATCCTATCATCCTCCTCATATATATCTGTGAGTGGTTCCCTCTCCTCACTTACAATAACATGTGGCTTACCCCTTTCAGCCCTTCTAACATTGCCAAACTCATATATCCTCGGAACGCCATCAGGACCTATTTCGATCCTAAAACCGTATAGAATAGGTTTGTTGAATCTCTCCATACTCTTTAACTCCTCCGGTGAAACTCTTAGATATCTGGATATCTGCCTCTCAAACTCCTCCATCTCCTCCTGAAGTTCCTTAAAGAGGTCGTTGAATAAATCGAATATATCCCTCCTCCTTCTCCTATACCTCTCCTCATCACTCATACAATTTCACCTACAGTGCACGGCTACTATAGTGCTACTAAGCTTATAAACATTATTATGTACAACAGGTACACCAGCCATCTTCCATTGGATGGCTATTGGCATGTTTCCAGCCCCTATCCATCTAGGAACCCTAGCCTAATCTGCATAGCACAGATAATAGGTAAACGGGCTTCGGATCCTGTAGATGCTCCTATTCTTAAATGCTAATGGAAAATGGTTGGGTGCAAGGTGTATAGATATTCTCCCGGAAGATAGAAGGAAAAACAGCCCATCTATTTTTCAGGGATTTCACTATCTCTATCTAATTTGATGAACTGGGGTCTTTTAAATAGAGGTGCATCCTGTATATAGCTCTTCCTAAGCTTGAGTGCTATTTCAGCTTTAGCAAGTTCCTGTCCAAGGTATAGTGCATGGGATATTTGGGAGATGAGTCCCCGGGAAGCAATCTCGTACCTTACTGCTTTTGCTGATCTCCCTCTTATCAGTATCCTTCCCCTTCTACCTATGTATAGAGCCTCTATGTATCCATTTTCATGATCAACTCTAATTCTAAATACACCCATTGGATCGGGTGTATACGGCTTCTCATCCTCGGTAGCCTCCACAATCTCGTCAACCTGATCTTCATAGGGTTCCTCATAGAGTTTCTTATCCTTTAGAATCAGAAGCTGTATCCCTATATTCTTGGGAGGCGATTTCTTAACCTTTGCTACGGAGGCCATTTGGCTAGCCAGCTTACACTCTAGTGTAGATCCCCTTGCCTTAGTACTCTTCTCAACAGTTAGTATAGCGCTTACCCCCACCTCCTGTGCAATCGTTGTTAGAATACCGTTTACACCTACGCTATCTATATCAACCATCTCCACAACATTACCTACACCCATAAACATTGGAACATCTGGATGCAGAGATTTGAATCTATGGAATGCGAGTATGGATCTGAATGTAGATAGCGGTATATCTAGAACCGCATCGGCAAACACCTTTTCAAACCCCCTCGCCCTAACAGAATCTACAGCCTTCTCCAGAAGGAGTACCCTCGTATCTACATCATCTGGTACTGTGTGTGTATTGGGATCCCTAGGCGTTGTAACAATGGCTACAGAACTATCGACCTGTTTAATCATATCGATATTTGTAAGATCGGCATTTATCACCATATCAGCTCCACACTCTACAGCAGCATCTATCTCACTTGGAATGGATGTATCGATCGCTATGGGTATATCGAGCTCCCTTCTAAGTAGCGGAATTATCCTTCTTACAGCATCTGGATGGGGGCTATACGCCTCAAAGCCGATGCTCACAATATCCGCTCCACTCTCAGCAAGTCTTAGAAACTCTCTAACAAGTCCATCAACTGTAAGGGTGTGTGCTTCAGCAATCTCAGCTACAACCCTAATTGGTGGAGGGTTTACCGGAACCCTTAACCCACCAACCAGTACACTATTAGAATCGTTTAGACCTGCCTCGATATCCGCTAAAATCCTCTTTATGCTACCGATCACCATATCCTGTACAATCTCATCAGCGGGTCTATCAGGTGAGAGTATACCGAGATCGTCAAGCTTTAGAATATCTGTAAGATCATAGGCGTTGACTGTACCCTTAACAGCCTTGATACCAATAGTATCTTCGATAACCTTTCCGGAACCTCTAGCCAGACCGGGGAGAAGGATATAGTCGTAGTCTCCGGAGCCTATTCCCATTTTCTTAAGATAGAGAGCTATGTACTCAGTTGTTAGAAATGCTGCTATCGGAATCGGTGTAACAACTATATCGATACAGTGCTTCGTTCCACTATAGGCTACAACCTTCCTAACGATATCCTCAGCTACCCTACCTGTAACAATAAGCACTCTAGCCATATCGTATCACAAAGCCATAGCTATGGACACTAGCTAGTATGCAACGCAAAACCTATATATCTATGTCAACATCTGGAGGTGGTTAGGGGAAGAGCAGCCCTTCCATAGCGATGGCTGAGGAGATGTTTTGTATATGCAAGGCTACGGAGGCTGGAATACGGTGATCTACCGGATTCCGATTGATGGTGCTATCTCTTGGTGTAATAAGCATCCAGCTTTCTATTCTTAGTAAGAAGCTGCAGTAGTCTGGATTTCTCCATCCATCTCTCAGCTCCAACCACACTGTACTCATTTACTATAGCCAGTGCCTCCTCTATGGTAGTGGCCCTCAGCGGCTTCTGTCTGTACATCTCCCTCAGCTGCTCTCTTACAAACCATACACCTATAGGTATATCGAATCCTGGGTAGATCTCTCTAAGCACTACTGCTATAGCCTGCTTCCCTATTCTATCTAGGTATTCCGATGTTGCTAATCTAGATGCATAGTAGCAGCCACCTATAGAGGCATACTCATCCCTTGGTCTGGCAATCTCGTAGTCCCCCTCTATAGCTACGGACTCTCCATTCGGATTCCATGTAGATCTGGGGAACCACGCCTCCATCCACTCAAAACTCCATCTACCTGGTATCAGTATGGCTATGAATAGATTCCTGTGGATGTTTCTCACAAACACCTGTATCTCGCTAAGCTCACCATACCACCTTATTCTATCCTCAATCAGATGCCTTGATAGGGTATCGTCAACGGCTGTTATAGCCCATCGTGTTGGAACGAGCTTTCTAGATCTTCTCCTACCCAAAGCACCGACACTTAGAATCTTCTGTATATGTGAAACCTCTACACCAGCTCTATACAGCTCTACAATAGCTTCCGAAGCTCTTGCATCGAAATCGCTATAGAGTCTCTCTACAGCTCTGTGCACTACTGAGGATCCTACAACCCTCATATAGTCTATGGGGGCTCTAGGCCCTATTGGAGGCTCGTAGTCGCTTATAGTATACCCCTTCGGAGCCTTTGAAAAGCGCATCTCTATATCTATGGGCTTTAGACCTAGAACTACATGCTGTAGAGCTTCAACAAACCTATCATCTACAGCATGTATATCCACAGTTCTCCTACCGAGGACGAGGCTCAGCCTTAGGCTAAGCAGATCCTCCAGCTTCATCAACCGCCACTGCTCCGGGTAATCGTATATCCTTGTATCCCCGGTTGCTGGAGGAGCTAGAGGGCCGGCATACACATAGGGATACCCCAGCCTTCCAATGAATACGGATGGCGGTGACGAGCCGAATAGATGGTTTGACCTAACTATATTAGCAACCTGGGTATCTACATACATTCTAGCAACTATGGGGCAGTAGGCTCTTCCACATAGATATCTAGCACCTCTACAAAGTATACAGAGCCTGCTATCCATTGCATCCACAGCTCTACGTACTATATCACAGCTATCGCAACCACTGCTACAGGTTTCCAGCTATAGAGGATGTGGTTATGGCAATTATAAGCATTTCCCTACGTATTTGGTATAGAGTATTTTCAGCCTACAGAATTGCAGCCATTGTATGTATACGGTCTACGCTATAATTGCTGAGGCATTCACCATACCACTATCCACTACACCTGCCGGTAGCCGGAATTCCCCTACTCTATTCTTTGCCTTAGCGATCTTCAGCACGTAGTCCCGTATCTCACTAGCTGTAGGTGCATACCCTGAGAATGCTTTAAATCCATTTATAACTATCGTTGGTAGAGATCTAAGCGATGAGCTAATCGGATCGGACCACATGTTAACGGGTACTATAACGAGCTTAATTCCATACTCTCTTACAAGCATTTCAGACGCCTCCCTAAGATTCTCCAGAGCACTATTGCTAACCTCATCAAGTCCGATAAATATTATAGCCTCTAACAGCATTATCAACTACCTAGATCTGGTATCGTATCTAGAATATAGTTAAGGTGTGAAGCACATCAATGAAGAGAGTGTAGCCTTGTGCAACTGTTTCGGTTTTCATATCTGTTCGCATCGGTTGATATTGATAGAAACGCTTATAAATACTCTATGCGTAGTGGTACGTGGAAATGGTCTCGATGAGGGGTTCGAGAGCCGCTGTGATGCTCTAGATGAAGGCTCTCCCCAAGATGCTCAAGATGTGGGGTGCCCGGGGTCGCCCTAAACACCTCCAAGGGCGATGCAGACCCAAGACCGATGCAGAGGAAAAGAGATGAGGCGATGAAGCCAACCAATACAAACCCATATCAGAGCTGAACCCCTATGTGGTACCAGTATAGAAAAAGCCCACTGGGAACGGTAGTACGCGAATCTATGAAAACAGTACTGGGAATCTACAGTAGGGAGGAGGCTATAGAGAAGCTAGAGAAGCTATCCAGTAGACTGTCAGCCAAAATAGAGATTGTAGACATTAAGCAAAACATACACGAAATCCTTACAATAGATCCAGATCTCGGCGACATAATATGGAGAGATCTAGATAGTGATAGAGTAGCCTTAGTAGCATCGTGGAATCCGCTAGAGAGATAGCAGATTCTAGCATATGAGAAGCGGATAGCTTAGATATAAAAACCTTGCTAGATAGCTACCTACTATATAGATAATGCGGGGGTGCCCGAGCTAGGTCAAAGGGGTCGGGCTCAGGACCCGATGGCATAGGCCTGCGTGGGTTCAAATCCCACCCCCCGCATCCCTGCTTTACTAGAAAGTTAACTACTTCTTCGGCTAGCATCTTGACTATTCGCTTGAGGTCTCGTTTACTCAGCTTGTAGTTAACCTGGTTTTCTAGCTTGTAGATCTGGTATATCCTCACCAGCTCCTCGAGTGGAGCAATGTCATATTTTTCACCTCCGTACGGAGTTGTGAGGTTTTATCTTCAAAGAGATAACGAAATCCTAGCTGAAAGGACATTT
>JAWAHS010000011.1:25384-52101 GCA_038889075.1 Ignisphaera sp. | reverse complement strand
CGCTGATTACCATCTATAGAGATGCAGAATATAGCCATATCAATGCAATCAAAATTTGTACAGTCGTTGATAGAAATGCTACCTCTAGCCACACCTTCCAGCCAATCTTAATCTTTCTTTTCTCAGCTATAGAGATTGCGACTATATTTGCTGTAGAGCCTATAGGGGTATAATTACCGCCAAAAACACCTCCATATAACAAGGCAAAATAGACTGTGAATGGTGCTAGACCTAAGCTATTTAAAAGAATAGCTATGGGTGTGAATGCTACAATAACAGACAGATTATCTAGCACTGCACTTAAGGTTGCTGTAGATAGTAGCAGTAGTGGTAGTAATGCGGCTGTTGATGTGGTCAATTTTGTTAATGCATATACTAATTTAGCCATTACACCTGTATATTGTAAAGAGTAGCCAAGTATGAAAAGACATATAAAGAAGAGTAGAGAGGGCCACTCTACAGATCTTTCAATATACTTTGGCAACTCCTCAGGATAAATCTTTGTAAGGCATAGAGCAATAAATATATATGGCGTAAATGCAAGTAATGAGTGGGGATCTATATTCTGTTGAGTGATCTTTGAAATAATATGTGCTATATGTTCATTTAATGCTATAGCTACAATAAATAGAACGAACATTAATAATCCGTAATCTAAATAATTTCTTTTTACACCATTAAATGATGTATAGTAATGTGTTACGTAAGCTTGTAAATGTGTTCTCCTCGCCTTTAATACACCTTTCAATTTATTTATATAATTTCTATATATTAAGAAGACCATCAACAGCAACGCCATGATATTTAGTAGTGCTACTGGAAGTGAATATCGAATGTATGTGCTTAGATTCATATTAGTTGAAAATAGAAGATATACACCAATGGGATTTCCTACGGGGAGGGCTGTACTTCCTGTATTTGTAGCTAATACTGCCACAATAAGTAGTGGGATGACGTCTATCTTAAGTATTGAATAGAGCTCTAATATCATCACGGTAACATATACGATGCTTGTGACCTCGCCCAGTATTGCTGATGTTATGAATGATAGAATTGATATCATAACGATGAATACATATGGGTTATCTTTACTGATTCTGACAATATTTACAGCTAAGTACCTAAATATGCCAAATTCTCTTAGGAGACCTGCTAGTGTCATTGAACCTATTAAGAATATTATTAAATTCCATTCTATAGATTTATGGATTAGATTATATGGTGGTACAATTCCTAAGAAAATTATTATTGATATCGATAGTATCGCTACAGATACCCTCCACTCAATTTTTATAATTGTAGCCACTATAACAGAGAGAAATAGTGCTAGTGATAATGCCTGCTCCAAAACAAGCTGAATGGAATTCACATCTGGTGGTGTACTTACTGAAGCCGAACCGTTAGTTCTTTCATTTAGCCACATTTCTATAATTTTTGAACCTATTGTATCATTGTCTATCCTTAGATAATTCATAATTAGAAAGGATATTATAAATAGTGCTAAAAATACCACAAGCATTCTCTTTAACATGGTTCATCTCTTTTATATAACAATTCTATCATCTTCGATTTCAAAAGGACTTAGCAGGATAGTTAATAAGTGTTTTCATTGGTAACATCCATAACAGTATTAATCATTGAAGTGTATTTACTCCTTTAAATGAAGGTGAACGTGATCCCATTATATAAATTGTATCCTATACTTGACGTGATAGCTTTTAAATCTATTGAAAATTTCAATATTATCCGACCATTCTTTATAATATTATGGATCGTGGATGGTGATGATTTTACCATACTTGTCGGCATCACGGATCCATATTTTAAACCGTAGAATATAGACGCAATCGGATAAGGTGTCTTCCAGAATATTCACTTAATTATCAAATAAAACATTTACTATGGATATACCCTAATACTCTTAAAGCTCTCTAACTTTAATATTGCCATAAACTCTATAATTTGGGTAAGTGAGCGTATACTATGGCAAATCCTATTAACAGAAAGTTGCATGATGTTATTGCTAAAGGACTTAAGGATAAAGGTATAGTAGATTTTACACCGCCTCAGTTGGAAGCTTTACGGAATGGTCTTTTAGATGGTTATAGCATTGTAGTTTCAGCACCGACAGCTAGTGGCAAAACACTAGTAGGAGAGATAGCCCTTGTAAATGCTGTTTTAAAGGGTTTAAAAGGCATCTATACTAGTCCATTAAAAGCTCTTGCATATGAGAAATTTAATGAATTCAAGATGTGGGAGAGGTATGGTATTAGAACAGCGATTTCTATAGGGGATTACGAAGTTACAGACGAAGAGTTGGCTAGATTGGAAAATTACGATATTATTGTCTCAACCTACGAGAGATTGGATTCGATAATGCGTAGAAAACCAGTATGGTTAAGAAAGGTTGGTACACTAGTTATTGACGAGCTTCATATGCTTGGTGATGAAAATCGGGGGCATATAGTTGAAATGATTGCTATAAGAGCTAAGATGATGGGTATCCAGATTGTAGGTCTTTCAGCAACAATTGGAAATCCAGAGGAGCTAGCAAAATGGCTTGGAGCAAACCTTATTAAATCTGAATGGAGACCTGTCAAACTATATGAATTCGTAACATATTCTCTAGGAAGTGGTAAAGGATGGATTATGCATATACCTGGTGAACTTACGGATAATGATACTCCAGTAATCGTTAATGATGTTACCGAGTATTGGATTTTGAGGGCTGTTAGAGAAGGATTTAACGTACTTGAATTCAGGTATTCTAGGAAGGCGGTCGAGGAACTAGCTAACAGATATTCAAATATACTATGCAACAATCTATCTGATAATGATCGGGAACGATTAAATCTTCTCTTGACAGAACTTAGAGAAAATGTTACTGATTTTGAATATGAGAAGCTGTCTCCATTAATAAAATGCGGTGCTTCATATCATCACGCAGGTTTAACCCCGGAAGCGAGGAGATTTGTCGAAGAGGCTTTTCGTGAAAGGTTAATAAAGTATGTTGCCGCAACACCAACACTTGCCATGGGTGTGAATCTTCCAGCACGAGTTGTTATTATAAATACAAAGTTCTTTAATGGCAAAAGCACGGTGAGAATCCCTATTCTTGAATATAAACAGCTTGCTGGACGTGCCGGTAGACCACAATACGACCCATATGGAATAGTAATTGTTGCAAAGGATTCCAGAACTCAAAGTGAACCCCTCTATTATATAAAGGGTAATCCTGAACCATTACAGTCGGTTCTATGGAGTAGTGAGGCCTTGAGGAGACATGTATTAGCTGTAATAGCCTCTGGTGAAGCTACTACATTACGTAAGTTAATAGCATTCTTTTCTAACTCATTTGCATCATCAAAAATGGGTTTAAGTACTATTGAGTCTAGAATAGAGAGGATAGTGACACTACTTGAGGAAATTGGTATGATCTCTTCAAAGAGTAGTGAAGAAGACACTATCTTTGTACCATCAAAGCTCGGTATAGTTACTTCAAGACTTTATGTAGATCCTATAACCAGCTATATTATAGTTGACGGTCTTATGCATGCTAAGAGAGCATCGGAAATCTACTATCTAACACTAGTTGGTATGACTCCCGATTTCTCTGAGGTGAGTATAAGTAAAGGTGTATATGAGTATTATCTCAACCTCATTGATAGCTATGAATTGCACGGTGAAATTCCGTCTGAAAATCTCGAGTTCAAGATAAACGACCCTAAAGTTGATTGGCTTCGAGGCTTTATAGTAGGTTTAATTTTGCGAGATTGGATAAATGAAGTTCCTGAAAGGGAGATTCTACAGAGATACGGTATTGAAGCAGGGGATCTGAGAGTTATAAAGGAAAATGGTGAATGGTTAACATATGCAGCATCTATAATAGCCAAAACCATCAATATGACCAATCATAGCGATAATCTCAGACTATTAAATATAAGAGTAAAGCATGGAATTAAAGAAGACGCACTTGAATTAGTAAAGCTAAAGTATGTTGGAAGAGTTAGAGCACGTATTCTACTAAGCCATGGTATCAGAACCTTACAGGATGTAATCGATAGAGAAGATGATGTAGTCAAACTCTTAGGTGAAGGCTGGGGCAAAAAGATAGTGGAAGAAGCCAAATTCCTAGCATTTCCTCATTAATGGACGCTTTCCATATCTTATATTTAGATGTTCTATAACATTAGAATTAGCCTTTCCACGCAAGTATTACCAGCATCACCATATGTTCATGGAGTTCTAATTACAATATCCTTATTCCGAGCTCGAAATAGCATACTTAATCAAGATACTAAGGAATGGTCTACACTATTTTTAACGGCACCATACCTATATTCGATTATGGAATCCTTGGACGTCATGATCTAAAAATTTATAAACTATTTTTAACAAAAATTATTTCCCTATAATAAAATTAACGTGTGGTTCACTATGTCAAAGGTACTATTTGCAGATGCAAAGTTGGAGAGGCTTGAAAAGGAGTACAGTCTTCCATATAAATTTGTCAAGCTATTGGATATGAGTCCCTTGAAAAATATTGTTGCAGAAGGTAACATAGTAGCTATAAAGATTCATGTTGGCGATATGCATCACGGAGGATACAGAACAATAAGACCAATATTTGTTAAGATACTAGTTGACTATATTAGAAAGCTCGGTGGTATACCTTTCATAACGGATACTTGGGGATTAAGGCATGTAATAGTAGGTATTGAAAATGGCTATGGCTATGGCATTGTCAACGCCCCTATAATTCCGGTATCAGGTATAAAGGAAACAGATCTTGTTAAGATACGTGTACCTAATCCGCTAAGAATAAATGAAGTCGAGATTGGGACAAGCGTATTCTATGCTGATGTTCTTATAAATTTTGCTCATAGCAAAGGCCATCCATCATCAGGATACGGAGGTGCTGTAAAGAATATATCAATGGGCTGTGTAGGTCCGAATACACGTTCAGCAATACATAATCTTGAAAGGGATGATCCTACAGGTAGAGCTTTCCAAGAAGGACTAGCCGATGCATTCCATGCAGTTATCCTCAATAAGCAAAGCAAGGTATTCCATATCAACTATATAATGGATGTTGTCCCTACATGTGATTGCGCCCCCTGGTCTGACATACCAATAATTCCAGATGTAGGTATAATGGCCTCCGATGATGTAGTTGCACTAGAAAAAGCTACTATAGATTTGATAAACCAGGCTCCTGTAATGCCAAATTCCATTGCAGAAAAAGCAGGTATGAAACCAGGTGAAAACAAGTTCTTCATAATTCATGGAAAAGATCCCTATATACAGGTTGAAGCCTTGTATAGGAAAGGCCTTGGAAAAATGGACTATGAGATTGTAAGGGTTTAGCAAATGAGTTATAGGGTATCTGTAGATCAGTCAAAGTGTATAGGATGTGCACAGTGTTATGCCGTATGTCCAAATAAGGTGTTTATAATAGTTGACAAGAAATCCATCCCTCAACATTCAGATCAGTGTGTTGGATGTAGAGCCTGTGTAGTCAGATGCCCTACAAATGCTATAACTATTGCACCAAGAGATGTGGAAGCACTTTATGCAAGATTCTACGCTACCTAAATCATCATTATTACTGTTACAAAAGACAGATCCCACACTAAAGTCTAGTATTCCTATGGAGAGGTTTAGGACTATACACCGTGCTAGGACAGGATCGAGCTCCACACCTATCTCAAGCATGTTATCCCTACCCAAAATGAGGTATGGCTTGAGCTAATGGGCTTAGCTTTAAGCAGTATGTTATGTACTCCTACCAGCTCTACATTTGAATACTTTGCTATAGTTGTAACACCTTAGGAGACCTTTATACACCCTCTTACAGTTTTTATTCCCCCACTCTATACAGCAGGTACGTCATCAAAGTATTCTCTTCGCTAACATATTCATCATGCACAACATCAAGTATGTCAAGAACACAAGTCTATTTGGTGGGGCCGCGGGGATTTGAACCCCGGACCACGGGGGCCCAAGCCCCGCATTCTACCAAGCTAAACTACGGCCCCATTTTGTGGATGTTTTCGATATAAAATATGTTTTCTAGTCTGCCCTTTAAACTGTTATGGTTCCTACAGATGTTTGTGGTATTGAAATTATAGGTATTTCCTGTACGTACTCTTCTGAATCATCCAATGTTGAGAGAAACATTGCATAGAGTGTTGCTAGTAGTAGCTCTAGTGCATCTTTCGGATTTACATTAACGGCTATTTCCCTACCCATGGCTATTCTTGATATTCTTTGTAGGATTCTATTTGGATTCTCTCTATTGCTATTGTTTACCAGTTCCTTCAACAATTCAATTATTTCTTCTATATCAAATTCCTCTAATTTATTAAAACCTCTTGTATAGTTGAGAATCATGCTGATGGTTGGATATCTCATTTTAACACCTAGTGCCATCGATATTCTATATATTGCATGTAATGCCTCAGGTATACAATCAACGAATTCCTTGTAACCACTTCGGTCATTCATTAAGAGGACGCATACCGTTATGTTGTCGAGCAACTCGTCTAGGCTTCCTATTGGATTCATCAACAAGTACACCATAGGTTAACTATACTCGATAGATTTATTTTAGTTAGGAATCTAATTGAGTAATTGAAGTGCCGCCGGCGGGACTTGAACCCGCGACCACCGGATCTCCCAAATACCATCCTGTTTATGAGTCCGGCGCTCCACCGGGCTGAGCTACGGCGGCCACCCTACTTGAATTAGTGACGCTAGGCTTATAAGTCTTTCAATATAATAATGCCGAATTGCATAGGAAGCTATCTGCTGGTAGAGCTACATGGCTAGCAATAGCAGTATCGCTACACTGGAGAGCCTAGCTCGGAATACAAAATTTAAGATAAAGGATATAATTGCTGGACACGGATTGAAGCAGAGATTACTACAAATGGGTTTTGTACCTGGCACTGAAGGATTTGTCGTTAACAACACTGGTGGTCATGTAGTTGTATACATAAGAAATTCGCAGGTTGGTATCAGTAAAGGTATAGCGAAGAAAATATATGTTGAGATCGTATAATTAGTATCAGCCCTTCTAAGCCACATCACTCTTCAGAATTCTTTTTACATCATATACAAAATTCCTAGAGTCTAAGCAATTTAATATCCTGTACAGCTAAAATTTCTATCTAGTATCTATTTAAAGACCGTGCTGGAGATCTGTAATGAGAGAATGCTCAGAAAGATATATTGAATTAGCTCGGCAAGTTGGCGCCCCATTTACTATGGATGTTGTAAAGTCCATTGCAGCCATATGTAATGAAAATCCGTATGAACTGTGGCACAACATAGCGCTACTATACCTAGACAAAACTGTAGAAAAAATAGAAAAACCGTCGATACAAACAGCTCCACCGCATACATCTGTAGCTAACTGCTGGAGATGTTCTGCATGCAATAGAACATTTAATGATATTAGACATTTAGTTAACCACATAACGTATTTTGTAAGGCAAAAGGATAAAGCACATATGGAGCTCTATCAAAAAATAAAAAAGCTTAGCGATGAACAGAGGAAAAGCTTCACAGAAATTGCTACCAATATACTGAAGTGTTGAAACTAAAAACTAAAACACCAACAGGGTATGGGAATATCCTTTCTGCTACTGCTTCAAAATAGTTATTGGAGACCGTTCTTCTGATGCATATTGAATAGCAAAACTGTGTAGAATGCTCTGTCGTATAAGGAACTTCAATTAAAAGTAGAGAGTGGTGCGCAACTATGTGAAGATTTTGATGCTCTTCACATCGCGACTAGACATAGTAGTTAGATAAAAAAGTGCTGTAATAGTAAGAAGGGACTGCGATACTAAAATTACTACAATTAGTAAAATCCTTCTCAATCCATTCAACTCTAGAAGAATATATGAGAATAATTTTAGCATTTCAGCTGGTGTTGAGAAGTCTGCTAGGGGCGTTGCAATATATGCTTGTAGTAATGTTAGCATGTATATGATGTAGTAGTTTATAGACTGCATTATAAGTGCCCTCGCATCCCAGTAGCTCAAATCTTCTACAATGAATACTGGGATGTTAGCTGATGCTGGCATTAAAAGTAATATAATTGCATAGGGTAGGGAACCCAGTAAAACAATTAATGATGTTAGCAGATAGAATTTCTTGATATGCTTAGAATTAAGAACGAGAAGAGATATTGGGACAATCCATATGAGGTAGTTAAGATTGCCAATTTTATTAAACATTATGAGTAGAAGTAGTGGAAAGGCAGCCATAAAGATTCCATATAGTATGGGTTTATCTATATTCTGTTTCTTAGATGCCCTGTAAAGAATTGCAAATGAAATTGAGTAGCATATGAGAAACGGTACTAGCCATAAATTATTGATAAATTTTAGCTCATCAACAATTCTACTCTCTTCAAGTACTGTGGCTATCGCCCATAGTGAAAGATCTTGGGGTGCGCGAGAACTATGGAATAGAACCAGATTCTCTATAAATTTACTAGGTGACGCTATAAAAAATGGTACTACGAGTATGGCCGTTAATAATGCAGATGTTAATAGATATTTAAGGCACGCCTTGTATTCCCTTCTAATGAGCATGAGAAATAGATGAAGAGGTAGTATAATAGCCGCCACAGGCTTTATTAATGTTGCTAAGGTGATGAAGAGTGCTGAGTAGTGCGGCTTATTAAACATAAAATAGAGAGTTGACAGCATTACGAACATCGCTATTAGAACATCAAATTGGAGCACGAGAATTATTTGAAGGAGTGGAAGGTTCAACAGCCAGATTATAGCTACATCTATTCCACGATATTTTTTAAGAATATAGAAGACGATCATAGCAGGCGCGATCACCAGTACTAACTTCAATACTACATATCTAATCACGTAGGGTATTGCACTGGCAAGTGCATAGCTGGCTATAAATATTAGTATTGCTAAAGGTGGATAAGGTGCCTTGCATGTAGGTGCTTCACATAAGGCGTATATTGATGGTATTGAAGTAATTCCGTGGGTTTGCACTATTTTATACCACGAGATCCACCACATAATATCATAGTAGTTCAGTCCTATATTTAGAGAAGCTATTATTACTACAAGTGACAGTATCATCAAAGCTCTACGTTGCTTGCTGGTGAAAATGGTGCCGTTGTCATATCCTAGCATTTGCAACACTATCATCCATATCACGGGTTGGATAGGAATTTCACGGAAATGCTCCCCATTGGTAAGTAGATATACCAGGGTCTAATAAATAAACTTTCATGAATATCTCCCAGAGTTTGTCTTCCTAATATCTGCTTTCTAAAACCAATGATGTATAGTTTATTCGTTAAGAAAATGGGTACTATATATGTTGATTCCTATCTAGCTAGATATCGCATTAAATTCTAAAAGGTGGTATTGAGTTATCAAAGTTTCGAATTTTATACACATAGGAGGTGAGTACATCACCAAATTCATTTGTGTAATAAAATGTATCGACCGCTTTACTCTACTTCACTCCATGTATAGCCACAGTTAGCACATCTAAATATCTTTTCGATGATATCAGAGCTTTCCGCAGCTGAGGCGTGTCTTCTCCAATAGTATATGTTTCTTGAACTACACTTTGGGCAAGATATATTATTGGCGTAAATAGCTGTTGAAGGTATATCTAATGCTACGAGCTCCTTCTTCTCAATTATTTTATGTAACGTCATGCTCTTCTTAAATGACATCGTTTCTGTATGCGTTACTGTTGTTCTGTAGCCACATCTAGGACAGGCTAGGATCTGCACACCATTCTCATACCTAGGATTCATAACCATTCCACAGCGTGGACAAAACTTCGTGTTTCCCAGCCCCCACTTCTATAGCAGGTTCGTCCAATCTAATTAGTATTCTCATCTAGGATAAAACTTTATATGCTTCTTAGACTCTACGACATCGGCAAATTGCTGATAATCATCGATTTGCCCTTTGTATACTTGTTACAGAAATGTGGCATCGTTTAGTAACATGGAATGTTTTATGATATACCATTTAAGATGTCATATCGATATGTGATCAGCACTCAAGACCTCTATCACATATATTCGTCAACAGTACCGAGCTCATCATCCGTTAATTAGATGCTGTTTCAAGTATAAAAGGTGTTTTGCATCTATTTCCCCACAGGAAAGTAGGTATCGATATCACCCAGGGAATTAGAATGATGTTGTTATCATGGAGGAATTTAAGGAATCTTATTAATAGAGCCGATGTAGTCCTAGAAATTGTGGAAGCTAGAAATCCTATTGCTACTAGAAGTATTAGAGTTGAGAAGATTATAGAACATCTAAACAAGACACTTATAATTGTAATTAATAAGTGTGATCTCGTTCCTATGTGGGTATGCAGAGAATGGCAACAGTACTTCACAACCCAAAACATTAAGACATTTTACATATCATCTCTAACATTGGCTGGTATTAAGAGGTTAAAGAATTTCCTAGATAAAGCCATAGTACACAGACCGGCTACAGTACTTCTCGTAGGCTATCCTAAGGTTGGCAAATCTTCTTTGATTAATGCATTAAAGGGCTTTAAATCAGCTCCTACTAGTCCATATCCAGGATCGCCAGGCTATACAAAAAGTTCTACACTCTATAAGATACTACCAGGAGTGTATATAATTGATACACCGGGAATCATACCACCTGAGGGTGATGATATAGAAATGATTATCAGAAAAACTCCTATTGAGGCAATTCAAAACCCTGTTAAAATAGCACAGAAAATTATTGAAAAATTAAAAGAATTCGATATCGATATAATTAGCAATACATATCATGTCCAATCAACAGAGCCTCTAAAGATATTAGAGGAAATAGCTATTAAGAGAGGATGGATGAATAAGAGGGATAGAGAGCCAAATATTGATGAAGCTGCTAGAACTATCATACGGGATTATCTAAGAGGTAAATTGACCTACTATGTTCTGCCCAGCGATACTAAATAGCTTTCTAATTCTCTTATATATCTTTTCAAACTGACCTTTATCCAAATTATAGAATTCGGATAATCTTCTAATACACTGTTCATCAATTACCTTTCCTTCCGCTATGTATTTCTCAATATCATATATTATTCTCCGAATCTTATCATCAATACTCATATTACTTATTATCGCATCCTCTAGCATTAAACCACCTAGTTTCACATCGAGAATTATATCGATAATCTTATTTATCTCCTTAGGAACACCTATTATAGATCCATTTAGTTTTATTGATCTTCTTTTAAAATCTATTCCCCGTAAAAGCTTTAACATGTACGTGGCATAGGGTCTAGGAAATTTATCATCCACAAGAAATCCTATAATAAAATACTGATTCTCTAATACATCCTGTACGCTTAGCTCTTCAGAAGCATACGGATCTAGTATAATAGTCTTAGACGGGTCTAGGATCTTGTATAGAGAGCCTTCGTCAATCTCTATAGCGCTGTTCATTTCTTTCATAAAATTCATGAGCTCAGTTGGAGGTGAAACGAATATAGCATTAAGATCCGTTAGTCTTTTCCTTATTGTGCTGATCAAAACTGCCAACTGCTTTACAGCCTTTTTCTTTTCCTCATCATGATGGAGCTCCCATATGATGGCGTCCAATAGTATCATCGGAATTCTTGTATAGATTTTTAGAAAGAGTGAAATGACATTATTTGTTACATCCGTAGTACATTCTTCATACATGTCCATTAAATGGAATTTCGCCTCTATACATCTCTTTACATCATATAAAAGTAGCACTCCCTTATAGAAACCCATAGGAATACCGTATACTTCCTCCATGCATATTTTCACTCTTCTAAGCAATAGACTGTTGATAATAGCGTGCAGCATTTCTATCGAATTACCCTTGCTTGAATACAGATACTTTTTTACAGCTTTACGGCTAATTACTACACTATCGACACCTAAAAATCGTAGTGTGTGTGCAAACACTAAAGCTATATAATCATTTTTAAACATGTTTCGCAATTTTTATCGTGTATATCTTTGAGAGCTGCAAATTTTTAGGTTGTTGATGCTAGAACACGGTCTTCATTCGGATTCGCATTTATATGACTACCTTCCTCTACATACTGTATAACTATATCGAAACTCTTATTATCGCCTAGGGCGCTAAGCAATTTTAATCCCAAATCCGAGAGTCTGTAGAGCTTATAGTTACCCCTTACATAGACAACGCTAATTATATTCAAGGCCTCTAGTATATGAAATGCTGCTAGTACCTCATACCTTGGCAGTCCGGTGGAGGCGATTATGTCGCTTGGTGATGCAATTCTATCCTTTAGAGCTGATAATATTGTTAATAGCTTTTCCCTTGGGGACAACTTAAATGCACCTGAATTAGATTTAATAATCTAGACACGATATAAGTAGCTAGCCTCATAGATAATAGATACGCTTTATATTCTGTCAAATTAATAGGGATGGAAATGGCTAAGGATATTATACAGCTTTTAGAATTGCGGAAGGATATTATTGATCCGTATAAGACATCTATGCATATCTACCTAACAGATAGAGTTGCCCTCTTAAGGTTAAGAGGTACGTATCTCATCTCACACCCATTTATAGCCTATAGCTACAATGGTTTTCCATTCATTTCCTCAGCTCCATTTGTATACAGATATCGAGATTCCATAAATGCTTATAACACAGTTATGGATCAATATGCACTAGATCCCTTAAGAATTGACTATAGTGACTGTAGAGTATATCCGCTTAACATATCATCAGCAATTGTAACAAACTTCGATAACATTCCTTTGAGCATAATCTCGAGTTCCATAGATAGAGGTCTGGAGGTAAAACCGATAGACGGTATTGCCACAGGTGTAGATGTGTATCCCATTGGATTCGAGAACCGTGTAGTGTTTTTAGATGGCAATCGTAATCAAAAGATATATAAAATGGTGGTTAAAGACACCGATATAGAGTTTATAGAGCATTGCTACTGCGATTCCCTGTCTGCTCTTAGACACAATCACTATAAAGCCCTGGTATGTTTCAATAGTAATACAGAAGCCTCTGTTCTAATATCTGATGGATTATATGGTATCGAATTTCCATTAGATAGAGATATCTCCATATCATCTAATGCTATCCTCTACCTATACTCAAATATCGCTTACATAGAGCTATCCAATAATGGTGTAATAGCTTATTACAAGAATGGTTTGTGTAATACCATAGAATTTAACCGACATCTCAAACCCTTAGCTCTGCTATCTAACAATAGCATACTTGGTTTCGCAAAGAACTTTCTAACCCTCTACTCTATTGATGAAAAAAGAGAGTTTTCTCTAATTAGTACTAGACTAGAGGATGTATATAATGTATCAGTGGATCCGCATAGAAATCTCGCACTACTCTCCACTAGCAAAGGTATCTATATTTTTGATTTGGATAATCTATCCTTTGTAATGATTCCTTCCAGTAGAAGAGTTCTAGGCTACATCTCAGGCGACTATATGGTACTACTAAGAGGAGATAGCATAGAGATTTACTTTATTGAAATGGGTAGCAGTATCCATCTAGAAAGAATTCTCTCTAGTCATTCATATATAGCTAGGTGCTCCTCTATTGGAAAGGGTATCATTACTTGTATCGATAGGATTGGTAGGATAGCCTTTATAGATTTGAGATATATTGATCGGTATATCGATCGACATCCTCATTTATTACGCGATGTTTCTACAAATGTATCTGTTGCCCTTCCAGATGCCGCTCTTCATACACCATTGAAGTTTGAAGGATATAGAGAGCTTCCATACAGCATCCATAGAGTGGATTCTCTAAGGAGTATTGCTACCATTGCTATAGATAGTAGATTCGGTAATTCCGATACATTTTCGTTGGGTATTCAAGGTCTACTGAGAGAATATAGAGTTTCTATTAGCCGTAACAGGAAAATCGAAGTTCATAGCAAAAGACCTCCTGAGATCCAGCTGCATAAAATGTATATAGTTAATAGAGAAGCCTCTAGCAGTATCGTGATTCCACCTAAATCGTTAGGGGAGGCCATCAATGGAAAAACATTTCTGCTAGTTAAAGAGGGTGGAATAGTTAGAGGTGTCTTTAAAAACGGTATCGTAAAATTTGATGTAGATTCTAGAATATCAGCAAACGACTCCATATATGTAGCTAAGGAGGTCGGCAACGCCATTCTTGGGCAGATGATCAAATCTTCATATATAAACATTATTGATATGGATAGCATTGTAAATACTATCAGCAATGCCAAAGGCGGTAACGTAAGTATATGTATAGATACTGCTCCTTTAGAGAGAGCTGACATGGAGCTTAGCAGTATTGAGGTTATATGTAGTAATAGAGTGATTAGATCCAGTAGTAGCTGCACGGATATCAGTCCATGTAACGATATCCTAGCTATTCTAGTAGAGGTTGCTTTAGATAGGCAAAGAAAGGATACCACAACTATACTACTTCAATATAATAGAAAATTCTATACAGAGTTTACTGAAGGACTTAATCTACAGCTCAGCAAGGATCCCCATCTTAGAGTAAGGATACCCCACAGATGCATGTACAATGACAATACTCATCTACGTTACAACAACGGGTTGAAAATACATGTCAATATTATCAACAGATGCACTGATTTACCCATCCATATCATTTCACAAGACTCCCTCCACCGTATAGAGCCGGGTAAAGCATTAAGGCTAGAATTGCCATTCAATCTGGATGAAATTATCAAAGGCTATACAAACTTTATAGTCATAGAGCCTGGCAGCATGAAATTGATACGCATTGATATTCCATTAAAGAACCTTATTCTCTATACGAATCGTATCGCTTTAAAAATAGCTACACTTCTGGGGATTAGGAGCAGTGTTCAGAAACATAGTCATGGGTCTTCACCAGATTAGGTATATCTTATCAAATATTGTAAGGAATACTGCCATAGGTAAATGCCGTGCTGTAAAGCCTGGCATATTTAAATGCGAGGCTGATGGTATAAGTAGCATCATTGCACTCTATACAATTTCAAGCTGTACAGCTCCAGTTAATGAATTGGAGTATACAGATATTGTGTACCATGTAAAGCGCTTCATAAATCTATTTGCAATACCGGGATGTAAAACCGTTACATATTTTTCTCTACATCCTGTAAATATAGACAGCTACATTTCACAGATTAATCATAAATTGCAGATGAAGCTTGTGGAGCTTGATCTCGATAAATCTAACACTAAATTACGTAGCTATGTAGAGAAACTAATTGATGTAAGGCGTAGAATTTTGAGAGGTATAACCCCTGTAGATGTATCTAATATCATTGCATTTATATGTGACGATGATGTCTCCTATATAGAGAGGCTCTCTACGATCGAATACACCGCTAAGAATACAATGAATATTGTATTGAAACCCGTGGTGGACCCCCTTAAGGCACTTCATATAATCAATTTTTGAGGCTATAAAGCCGAAGGGTAGTAGACTGTTAGTAGACTCACTAGTATATGTAAATCCGCTACTCTCTCTCTGTATTCAAACCCAAGGTGTAGAGGGTCTGTATGTAGGGATGGACTTAGACTACGGTTCAAAGGTGTATTGGGATCCCCGCTCTACAATAACATCGCATGTATTTATTGTTGGTCCAAGTGGTTCTGGGAAGAGCGTTGCGCTATCAACTCTATCATATAGAATTGCTGAAAAGTTCAAGTCCGTGCTCACAGTTTTTGATGTAAAGGCTGAGCATTATCATTTACTTAAGTTTAGCGGTCTAGATGTACGTGAATTCAATCCATTGAAAACGCCACTACCTCTATGCTTTTGCGATGATAGTAGGGTGAATAGTGAACAGAATGTCAATGCGTTTCTTAAAGTTTTCCAAAAGGTATACGGAATTTCATCATCACTATACAGAACGCTGTATGAGAATATTAAGTATATCTGTTACCGATGTGAACCGGTTGAACGTTTGTATGATGTTGTCGAAAATATCGATGCTTTAAATGATCTTGTAAAGGTCTTTGAAGTATATCCTTCTAGAGGATCGGATCCAGTAGAAGGTGTGCTGAATGGTTATAGTGTTTTTAATTTAAAAGAGGTATTTCTAGGCAGCACTGCCTTGAGTAGTTTCATAATATATTATACAATTGATAGAATATTAAGGAATGCAAACCTATCATTTTCAAATACTCCACAAAGGGTTGTGGTGCTGGATGAATTATGGCACGTTGCACCACACATAATAGACGAACTCATCCAGATTCTCACACGCTATTCGAGAGGATATGGCATTGCGTTTTTCATGGCTACGCAGAGTATAGATGATGTTGGGGTGTATGCTGATGCGATCAGCGGTAGCTCAGCTCTTTTACTAGCTATGGCTTCTCCGACTCATAGCTATTGGAGTAGAATATCGAGGTACTTGAATTTATCAAGAAAAGGAGTTGATAGAGCAGTTAAGCTAAGCGGTCAAGGCGAATGTGTTGTAAGGATGTATCCCTTTGAGGCTCCTATGTTTATCTATATGGATCCTTTAGAGAGCTAGTTTTTCTCTCTGCTAACCTTCCCTACCAAGATCCTCGTATATTTCCTTTGGTGCTATTAGCCTTGAACCACGGCTTGCCTCGTGCCTCTTCCTATACATTCTCTCCTTTGCTTTCTTCTTCCACTTATATTTATGCGTACCCTTCAAACCTCTAGAGCTGAGTAGACCTCTAGCTTTCCTAGCCGCACCTGTCTTTCCTCTGAAGACTCTGCCACGCTGGCTTGTATTGGCAATCCAGTTTATGTCGGGGTCATTAAGTATTGCAGGATGTGAAGGGTCGACCATTATAACCTCGTAGTATTTGTAGAGACCGTCTTCCCCTACGTAGTAGCTGTTTAATACCTCCAGATTTCTATACTTTCTAGCTGCTCTTTCCTCAGCAATAAGCCTAAGACTCTTTTTTGGCGAATGCCCATATACACCCATTCTTTTTGGTCTCCTACCCGAGGATGGTCTTGGCTTCCTCAGACCACCTTTCCTAACCCTAACCCGTACGACTATAAAGCCTATTTTAACCTTATAGCCAAGTCTCCTAGCTTTATCTAGCCTCGTCGGTCTTTCAACTCTAACTATTGATGGCTGCCTACGCCACTCCATAAGTCTCTGTTTCATCAGCTTTCCATGTTCACCTTCGTACGGTCTCTTCCACTGCTCAGATATGTAGCTGTATAGAGATTTTGCCAAGTAGAGCACCTTTTGCATTATTCTACAGGTCTACTACATAGAGAGCGTATAAATGTTAATAGGTTTTAAGCTGTGATGAAATTTCTACCTATGAGGTGAAAGAGCCATTGCTCCACCAAAGATCTACATAGGCTTACTTGGTAAGACAAATGTTGGTAAATCAACATTCTTCTCTGCAGCTACACTGATTACTGTAAAAATTGAGAACAGACCCTTTGTAACAATGGAGCCTAATACAGGTATAGCATATGTACGCAAGACGTGCATTCATAGGGAACTCGGTCTCCCTAGGTGTACCCCTGTTACATCCATATGTATAAATGGAGAGCGTTTCATTCCAATAGTATTGGTAGATTTACCAGGTCTGGTTAAAGACGCACATAAGGGTAGAGGTCTCGGAAACAGATTCCTAGACTCTATCAGACAAGCAGATGCATTGATACACGTTGTGGATGCTTCGGGTTCGACTGATGAGGATGGCAGACCTGTAAAGCCTGGCTTCAGAAACCCTATAGACGATGTTCTAACCATTGAATACGAATACGAGGAGTGGATGTATGGTATAATTTCGCGTGACTGGCCCAGATTCTCTAGAGGTCTCGATCACCTGAATCCTGGACAGGTTGTGGATTCGCTTGCCCAGAGACTCTCTGGACTCTCTATAACAAGGGAGCACGTTGTTAAGGCTCTAGCACTCTCAAAGCTTGAAAACGTAAAGCCATCTAGTTGGAGGGATGAGGAGCTCAGGATGTTTATACACAATCTAAGGATTGTAGCGAAGCCTATTATAATTGCTGCTAATAAAATCGATATTCCCGAGGCTGTAGATGTTTTAAAAGAGATGAGAAGGGCTCTGCCTGATAGAATTATAGTTCCTGTCTCTGCTCTAGGTGAACTTATACTTAGGAAAGCAGCCGAAAAGAAAATAATAGAGTACATACCGGGTGATCCGTCATTTAAGATCACGGATGCGACTGGCGTTACACAGCAACAATTGAGGGTATTGGAGAGCATTAATAGAATATTGAAGGAGTTTGGAGGAACAGGCGTTCAGCAAACATTGAATAGAGCTATATTTGATGCATTGAATAGAATTGTTGTATACCCTGTTGAGGACTCCGATTCATATACAGATAGTAAAGGTAATATACTACCTGATTCCTACCTCGTGCCACGGGGTACTAAGGCGATAGAGCTTGCATACATGGTTCATACAGATCTCGGTAAGAGATTTCTATACGCAATAGATGCTAAAACTAAACAGAGAGTAGGGAAGGACTATACTCTTAAAGATAACGATGTGATAGAAATAGTTGCCGCAACATAGGTGTACTACAATGATTAGAAGAATAGAGCTTTCAGAGGTAATCCTATCCACACACTGCCATGCTACAGAAGATTTAGAGAAGGTTAAGAAGGCACTAATGAACGCTATCCCCCTAGATCTGAGATCTGTAACCCAGCTTCACACTGAGATTCTCCACGGCTACCATGGCAATCCTATAGTAAAGCTTGAAGCAAGGTTTAAGGGAGATGATGCATATAAGGTAGTGGAATACATACTATCATCAATTAGCGATGTCGATAAAAAGTACCTCCTCAGCTCACTGGACATGAGATACAATGTTAAGGACAATAAACTGTTTTTGAGAATAGATAAGCAGGAGGCGTACCTAGGCAACCTAGTTCTATACGAGGGCGATGATTCGATAAAGATCTCCATATCATTCTCGATGATCAGATCTGAAGATGCTGTAAGAGAGTTCCTAGAAAGGATGTTGACAGAGGCTAGGAGAAATGAAGGCAAACATGTTTCTGGCACTTGATAGGTGCAGCGATGTACTTTTCTATCTCACATCTATAGATAGCGATGTAGCTATTCTAGGCCTTAATAGCAGTGTAGTAGCGGAGTGCTTTACGGATGACGTACATAGATTGGATAGGGATGTACTGCTCATCCCAAGAAAGATCACTGAAATTACTGAACAATCGTTCGAGAGATGCCTTGAGGTAGCTAAATCCGTCCTTGCTGGCTGTAGTCCAATAGATACCGCTAGTGCTAGGAGACTTGCAAAAACACATAGACTTTCGGTAGTTGTCGTAACACCTAGCTCCATTAGGGTTATTGATGAGAGTCAGATCAATTTTATGCACCAGTCTAGTACAAGGAGTAAATATATTGAAATCCACATGCAGCCTTTCCTTAAGATATTTACCGCTCCAAACTCCAGAGCCTCCATTGAGAAGAATCTGTACATGCTTGGCAATATAATTGAGAGAGCTCTAAAGCTGGATGTAGGCACCGTAGTATCTACAGCATCTGATGACAGAAAGAGGCTGCTTTCACTCACACACCTAGATATCATCTTGTTCTATATGGGTTTCACAAAAAGAGAGAGAAGACTTATTATAGAGGTCTATCCTACCGAACTTCTCCTAACTTGGCTCAGCTATAGGTGACTACATTGTTGATATACATAGCACTTGCTTCACTTATACTATCATTGACATCTATAGCAATAGCCGTTCTCCTATATAGAGATGTGCGCTATGTGCTAAATAGCCTTATTGACGAGTTTGGATTGGCTCTTATAGCTAGGAAGAGGTATAGAAGGATAAAGAGATACATATTAGTGAAGATGGTGTGCCATGATGGTATTGATATTAGGAGATTTGGTGAAGATCTTGAGAAACGTATCAGCAGCTTTTTGGGTCCAGTGGTGAAAATGGACTGTGGCTTGACTCTAATTTCATTTAGACCTGATCTGAATAGAGCCATATTTAGAGTTGTTGGTAGCAGTATTTGTGTAAAGTATAGTTTGATTGCCTTGTCGCTACAGCACTTCGCATCAGAGGGCTGCATTGTAGTTCCGCTTAGAACATCCGGTCTTCTTTCAAGGATTAGAAAGTTTGCGGGTTATAAAAGGTAGCTATATCCAGGCTGCTACGCTCTAAGCATATCCACTATAGATTCTATTAGTTTTAGAGCTTTTTCGAGCTCCTCCAAACCCTTTCTAGATAATCTATATAGGTTTTCACCTCCTACATTAGTCCTTTCAAGAAGCCCCTCTCTATACATTCTATAGACAACACTGTATACGGTTATTGTTGAGATCCTCAATCCGTATAGCTCCCTCAGCTTCTTTCTAATTTCATATGCTCTAAGGGGCTGTGCATTCTTCAGCGCCTTTGCTATATAGATCCAGAGTACTTCAACTGTTATCTTTCTTTTCAATCTTTTTAAGGCTCTTGACTCTACTATAGATCTACACCCTATGGTATTCCTACTTCTCTATACCTAACTAGGACAAGCTTTATATATCTCCCTTACTATATATATGACTAGAAATATATCTGGGTATAAATATGGTTAGAGTTGGTATCGTAGGCATGGGAAATATTGCTACGATGTTCATTCAAGCAATAGAATACTATAAACAGTCAGGTAGCAGCGTCGGTCTAATACACGATACTATCGGTGGTTACAGAGCCGGTGATATTAGGATCGTATACGCTATCGATATATCTAGGGATAAGGTTGGTAGAGACGTATCTGAGGCAATATTTGCTAAGCCAAATATTGTACCGAGGTTTATAGATGTTGGAAGAATGGGAGTTGTAGTTAGGATGGGTAGAATTCTAGACGGTGTTGCCAGCCACATGATTGAGGATTTCCAGCCTGCATCCCTACGAGAACCAGAAATCGATGACATTGTTGAAGAGTTGAGGAGTTTACGCGTTGATGTACTGGTAAATCTCCTACCTGTTGGAAGTGCGAGGGCATCGAGATTCTATGCTGAAGCTGCAGCTAGAGCTGGTGTAGCATTTGTTAACTGTATACCAGAGTTTATAGCAAGCGATGAAAGCTACTGTGAATTGTTTGAAAGGAATGGTGCTCCCATCCTAGGTGATGATATTAAAGGACAGCTAGGTTCAACGATAGTACATAGAACCCTTGCGAGTTTGATAGCCATGAGAGGAGCTGAGATTATCGAATCGTACCAGCTTAATGTAGGTGGCAATACAGACTTTAAGAATATGCTTGACCAGACAAGACTTACGAGTAAAAAGATGAGCAAGACTATGGCTGTTGCCTCAACACAGCCCAAACCTGAGGAAATTTCACAGAATATATTTGCAGGTCCCAGTGGCTATATACCGTTTCTCGGAAATACCAAAGTCTCGTATATCTACATTAAGGCTAGGGGATTCCTAGGAATTCCAATTACAATGGATCTCAAACTCGTAGTTGATGATAAGGCGATGGCATCCGCCATTCTTATGGATGTTGTTAGACTAGCAGCTGTTCTAAAGAATAGAGGTGTTAAGGGATGTCCATACTGGGCCTCGGCTCCATACTTTAAATATCCGCCAAGGCAGGCAAAGAGTGACGAGGAGGCGCTGTTGGATCTCTATATACACCTTGATCAGTTGAACATCGATATAGAGCCAAAGAGGCTATACCTCTGGAACGTCTATCAAAACTATATCAAGCATGCGTGAAATGTATATACAATTCAGCTCTGTATTATTATCAGCGTTTATATTTGAATTAGGTGATTGTAATTCTCGTTTAGCGGAATTCGGTACTCGGCAGATGATGATGTCGCCCCAGACAGCAATCGGAGTATATGAAGATCCTGCGACGAGCTGATGCACTACCTGAAGTCAACTATATAGACGTAGGATGGTAGCGTTCCGTGGATAACTCTAATTCTATCCACAGCTATGTATGGAAGATTCGCTAAAACATTCTCAGCAGTTCTTATAGCTGAGGTTATGAAGACAGCTCTTCTAAAACCAGCATTCTTCAACGTATCTAGGGTATTTCTATATAGCTCGCTAAGCTTTCCCCATCTCATTCTATGGCCATAGGGGGGATTGAATACCGCTATGCTGAGTTCAGCTCCAAATTCGTGTTCGATCTGTTTAATCTTTGGGATAATTTTCATTGAGTCGCCTGTGAGGAAAAGTGTTGCATCATCTACACCTGCATTTTTAGCATTTATTGTGGATCCCTCAATGAATCTGGGGTTTATATCTACCCCTATATGTGCCCGATGGTAGTCTCCTTCCATAGTTTTTCTACATAGTTTCTCCAGCTCCTCATCTACGGTGCTTACCACTTTTCTTAGCATATCTACATTAATGTGCTGCATATTGATGCACGGAATTTCTATTCCTTTACTTATCAAGGCTGCCTCGATAACTATTGTACCACCTCCACACATAGGATCTACAATCCCTTCTGCAGGTTGCCATTTAGCTAGCCTGAGCATGGATGTAGCTATAGTTGGTTTTAGTGCTGCAGGATGTGTGAACAACCTATACCTCCTAATATGCATTGAGGCTCTGAGTAGTGCAAAGCCTACTATAAGTCTATCCCTATTCAACTCAACGTAGATCTCGATATCCGGATTCTCTAGATCTACCTTCAGCCTCACATTCCTAGAGGCCATGTAGCTATCTATAACAGCCTGCCCTGCAACCCTACTTATATCAATACTTGTAAAACTGTGTTCGCCGATCCTCTCGGATCTTATTGCAAAACTCTGCATAGGATTGATAAACTCTCTAAACTCCAGCCCTCTAATAACATTGTATATCTCCTCCAACCTTGTAATACCATTATAGATACCGATAAGCATGTACATATTATTAGCAGTCCTAGATCTAAGGATATCGATAACTCTACTGCTGGATACCTCTATGAACACCCTACCACTGGAGATCTGCCCTACGGAACCGTTAGTGAGCTCTACAAGTTCGTTGGCTAAGATGTTTTCGAATCCTGTATCACACGTCACTAAAAATATCATAGATCCACCTAGATCATAGCATGTCAGACAGCCACCGCATCCTCACCAAATCAGGAGCGGTCGGGATTAACATCATCCACAGATTGCATACGAACCGCTATCCCTATGTATTCCTCAGAAGAGCTATAAGCATATTTTATCTTTAGTCCAAGCTTTTCTAACACGGCTTAACCTTAGTGCCAATAGAACCCTCTAGCGCTCTATAAACATTGTATGGATGTAGACCATTGAATACCGTAACCTCTATACAGCTCCGTCTAATGATGGATATTGCTAGCGGATCTAGAAGCTCATAGCCCCCTGCTTCAAATCTCTGGCTTAAAACCTTCGGTAGCTCATCCAGTGAGACGATATCGAGCTTTCTAGCATCTCTATACACCTTAGGATCCCTATCGTATATACCATCGACATCCGTCGCATACAGTATCCTCCTAATCCCCAGAATCTCTGCAACTATAGCAGCTACAGCTGCTGTTGACTGCCCCGGTTGAAGACCTCCCAAAACAACAACTCTACCCATACTCCACGCCTTTTCAACCTCCTCTATACCCCTAGGCACTGGTAGATACACACCTTCACCTATAGCATATGCAAGTAGAAGTGCATTTACTCTAGATATCTCTATACCAAGCATATCAGATTGTGCCTGGGTCAATCCAATAGTTTTTGAACACGATATATAGCTTCGTGCATATGGTCCTCCACCAACTACTACAGCAACTCTATATCCTCTGGATATAACCTCCCTAACAACCTCTGCATACCCCTTTACAGCATCCGGTTTATCAGGATTTATAATCTTGCCAGAGACCTTGAGCAACACACCTCCATCCATAAAAACACCACAGGAGTATGTAATCAGCAAAACAATTAAAAATCTAAATTAGGATACCGCTCTATGAACTGGTAAAGATATGGATAGATCCACCAACCAGTGCATACACCACCACATAGATACTGCATCTACGATCGTTTCTATAATTAAGCGTAGCAGTGTGGCAGTTTATTGAGAATTCTATACAGAGGTGCTAGATCTAGGGGTAAAACTCTGAAGATGTGCTACGTATACAATTAGATCTACTAGAGTATCTACTATGATTTGGAATGGTGAATCGTATAGTGATCGAGAGTTTCAATCTACTGGAACACATCTATGTAGAGAATATAGACATTCTCTATATAGATAATTTGGTGCATGGTAAATAGACTCTGTACTGCAAATAGAATATTGGAAACCGATGGGCTCCACATCACTTAAATGGGACCTCTTCAGAATATTACACCTGATGGGTAGCGCACGGTGTCATCTAATGCTTCTCTGGAGTAGCCATAGTTTATTGGTGAAGTTAAGTGGTGCTTAACCATACATAAGTAGATTTAAGCAAACCTAATGGAGTTCGTGAGCTGCATCAGAGTAGCTCTGCTACATAAACCTAAAATCTCCTCTAGCTACCTAAGATCTCTACATACACAATACTGTATTCTATACCATTATAAATCTGCATTGCATCTCCTCATAAATTCCAGCATATGTGATCTAGCACATCCTAATAGAGTCTAAAGTAGTTATTTTCTCAAATTCAACTTATCGATACATCAACTGCTCTATCTGCTAGTGTACCTTCTCCCTATAGCGTATACTTCCCTACCATCATACTGTAGATAGTATAGAGAGGTCCGCCTCTTTATCATTTAGTTATGTATATTCATTATGTAGAGTTCGCTGTAGCTTCTTAAAATGCTACTGGATGGATGGTCTAGAAATCGTATAAGGTAGCTATGGTTCGGTCTATTTATTGTATAGTTGACTGGGCAGAATTGCTGATCCATGTATTGTTTACGGTTTAGAGGTATCTAGACTGTATTGGGATGCTTCACAACCCTATCTCTATATAGGATGCGGGCCTCTATAATATGCTGATCGTGGAACAGTTCTAGCTATCTATATACAGAGCTATCTACTATGGTTAATGGTTATCGGAACATATATATGCTAAGTAGGTGCTGCTAGATAAGTGTAGCTACCGCTATTCGCTATTTCAATCTACTCTATCTTATCTAATTCTACACTGTATCTAAGTATTGCTATAGCTCCTCCTAACATCCTTATCCTTTGCCCCGGTGGTGTATCCGAGGGTACTATTACTATTTTAGCATTCTTCTCAGCTGCTATTCTTAAAATCTTCTCAACTCTATCTTTCGTATCGTCAAAGCTGCTGAGCATATCATCAACTATAGCAAGCTTTTCTATAGCACCCATCGCTACTGCAAGCTCTATACTTTCCAAACCATAGGCAACTCTATTTATATCCTTAGCTAGTAGATAATCGAATTCTGAGAGCATCTCCCCAGCTTCTGAGATAGCTACATCTCTAAGTATTCTTCTTACAATATCTCTATTTAGAAGCTCCTGTAGACCAGCATATCCACCATTCGCAACCGTATCGATGTATACATGTATATTTTGGTACAGCCCTTCTACATAGTTCTTAAGCTCATTCTTTATACTACCAGGAGATGCTATGACCACCGTATTGATGCCGAATCTCTTAACAGCTTCAACAATTCTCCTAGCCAGTTCCTTCAACTCCCTTTCCTTAGCCTCCTCAAACCCCTCGCCACTAATAGGAAGCGAGATGGTCTTCTCATCAACGATCTTCATACCCTGACTCTGAACCAATGCTATGCTATACTCATCAAAATCTACAGCTACTAGAATAAGCTTTATAGGTCTAACAAGTTTTAGAAATTCATCCAATAGCTTAGGGCTCCAGACACCCTTATACAGCGTAATCTCATCGCCAATACCAACTGAAATTGTGTGATGAGAACCCTTAACACCAAATCTCTCAGGACCATCAACAACAATACCGTGTATCCTAAGCCTATTAGTAAATGCTTGAAATTCGAGCTTCTCAACACTGATAGTTAGAATCATCGGAATCCTCCTCTTCTCCTCACCCATACTAACATCTCTAGATGTAACAGATTTGACGAGATCCCCCCTAGACACCAGCAAACTCAACAGCCATAAATCATCCTCAGAATCAACCCTAACCTTAACTATACCATGCTTACCATCGATAACCTCTATACGCATCCCTACACCACACCCACAATACAGCAACCATAAAACAGATAAATTCAACGACACCATGAATCTACTTCAGAGACGGTGTGCAGCCCCCTGTTAACGAATCTATAGAGTCCGTAGACAGAGGATCGGCACCGAGCCTCACCTCGTTGACCTGTGAACGCTGGCGCCAGGGGTTAGGTTGCTCCCTTCCGGGCCTGGCCACTTTCCCCCTGCAAAGGTGGTAGCCGCCTCCCTCCAGAGGCAGCTCCACCATCGCCAGCCCCACAGGGCGAGGGTCATAGTGGTACCGATCTCCATCTACGGACTCTACAGATCCGTTAACAGGGTTACTGACCCCCGCATACGCCCATTTCGGGTACAGGGGAGGGCGAGCCCCCTAGTCCTACCTGCACACCAATTATACTATCTTCACAATGTACCTAATAAGCTGTATTGATAATGGCCTATTCTAGTCATTAACCTTTTCTCTGCAGCATTATACCAGCGGCCATGTATACATAATTAAACATAGAGGATATCCATAATCTTTTCTCTGCCGAGCTGCAGAGACGGC
>JAWAHS010000011.1:0-25287 GCA_038889075.1 Ignisphaera sp. | reverse complement strand
ACTATGAACTCTATCTAGATCTATGAAGAGCCGGAAAGATAGTGCGGGGGGTGGGATTTGAACCCACGCAGGCCTATGCCAGCAGGTCTTGAGCCTGCCCCCTTTGGCCTAGCTCGGGCACCCCCGCATTTTTCTAAAAGCTCGAACCCATCTCCAAACTATTTTTATAGAGGTTATAAGGTTTTAAAGGAAATGTATTCCATATCAGAATTGATGTGCAGGTCGATTCCGGTATTCTAGTAGAGTGGGCCCGGGGGGATTTGAACCCCCGACCTCCCGGTTATCAGCCGGGCGCTCTGCCAGACTGAGCTACGGGCCCCTATGTAACCTGCTGTAGCCTGTGATTAAAAGTTTTATTGTGTTTCCGCGGCCCTTTAACTCTACAATGGTTCATCACTTTTCAGACCGCCCATCGATTTGCATCGGACCTTTACGGTGTTTGCTTGGCGCCGGGGGCGGGATTCGAACCCGCGTGGGGATGTACCCCAGTGGGTCTCGAGCCCACCGCCTTAACCACTCGGCCACCCCGGCGCTCTACATATTTTTAAGGTTCATCAAGTTCTATAATATGTTTTTAGAAGTTTTATTAGTCTTGCTGTACTATAGTGGTTGCAGCTATGTTGTTGGACTATGATGTTGGTGTGCTAGAGGCTATTAAGAGGGTCTATGGTGAGCTATATAAGGCTTTTCTAGGTAGCATATCTAGACCGGGCAGTAGGATATATGCTAGGGTGAATGTTCTTAGAACTGGTGTAGGTGAGGTTATAGATTCTCTTAGGGCAAGAGGTATAGCTGTTTATCAGGATGAGGAGCTTGAGGAGGCGGTGTACTTTCCTGTGGAGGGACCCTTCAATATAGAGATGCATGGCTATGATAAGGTAATTGTGGCTGACAAGTATGCTGCGGAGTCTGTCTACCTCGGCTCGGATCTGTATATACCTGGTATAGTTAGGTGTCCAAACACCATTAGACGTGGAGATGAGGTTGTAATAGCTACAGAACATGGACTACCTATAGCAAAAGGTGTAGCTATGATAAACTGTAGAGATTCCAGATCTTTAAGGAAGGGTATAGCTGTGGAGGTGGTGAAGTCCGTATACAGAGCTCCGAAAATCGTAGAGCTTCCAGAGTATAGGGCTGGATTCATATATCCCCAGAGTCTTGCTGCAATGTATGCTGTAAGAGCTCTTAGTCCCAGACCTGGAGATCTCGTTGTAGATACCTGTGCTGCACCTGGTGGTAAAACAGGGCATATAGTTGAATACAGTATGGGTAGAGCACTTGTAATAGCCTTTGACCACTCAAAGAAGCGTTTAGAGGTAATGAAGGGGGAGCTCGAGAGGCTTAAGCACAGCCCCTTTGTAGAGCTGTGGAGAGCAGATTCTAGATACCTACATATAGACTTTAGCTGGATTAGAGCGGATAGAGTTGTTGTAGACCCTCCTTGTACATCCCTTGGGGTTAGACCAAAGCTATACGATGTAAAGAGATATAGCGATATCTTATCGGCATCTAGATATCAGATACAGTTTCTAAGATCTGCTTCAAAGATACTTAAGGTGGGAGGTGTAATGGTCTACTCTACCTGTACCATAACCATAGAGGAGAATGAGAATGTTGTTGAAAAAGTTGTTGAAGATGATAGGTGTTTAAAGGTGGTAGATACAGAGATTAAAAGGGGGTCTAGAGGGGTATCGACCCCCCATAGCTACGCCTATACGAGATTTCATCCACATATACACGACACTACAGGTTACTTCATTGCTAAGCTTACAAAAGTCTGTTAACTATGGTGTAGCAAAGCTATGGCATTCCTATACCTATAGTTTTAACCGCTCTAAATTCAATTCCTATAGATTTTAGAATTCTCTGGAGAACGTAGTCATCTGTTAGTACAATGGGTTTTACACCACCATCTACAAGTTTTAGGGATAGGGCCAGCACCTGTAGATCAGCTATAGATAGCTTCTCTAAAACTTTGAGCTCTTTAGCTATCTCCATAGCCTTTCTAAGATACCTTTCCTCAGGTACTTCAATATGAAATCTACCTACTATAGATGCAAGTTCTAACCGGGCCCTACTCTCATAGTCTTTAACCTCATCGATAACAGCTGGAACAGTATACAGTATGGTGTTGTAGAGCTGCAGTGGAATTGCAGCTAGGAAAGCAGCTGTATCTAGGACTAGAACCTTTGAGCTATCCATATATTTCGTGGAGTCTTGCATACGTATTTACCCTATGGAATCTCAGTACCTTAGCACTTCTTGCCGATCTTCTAACAACTATACTCCTACCTGGTTCTACAACCTCTATACTCTGTCCATCAACTATACACGCTATAGGGTCGCTATCACCTGAGGTCCTAACCTCTACCACCTTACTAGGTGGTAGAACGATAGGCTTTGCATTAAACTGTATGGGAGCTAGAGGAACGATGATTATACTCTCTAGATCTACATCTATAATAGGGCCTCCAGCAGACAGTGCATAGGCTGATGAACCTAGTGGTGTAGCAACTATTACACCATCTCCATCGATACCATATATGTACTCACCATCCACATATATAGAGAGGCTCACCACCTTAGCTCTAGTATATCTCCATCCAGCTATAACAACATCATTTAATGCTAACGGTATTGATGTACTCGATGTATCTAGAGAGACCTCCAACCTCATATATTCAACCAATCTAAACCTACCCTCAACAGCATCCCTAAGCCTATCCAAAGCCTCATCAGGTTTGATATCTAGGAGGAACCCTCTACGCCCAAGCCTAACACCCATTATAGGAATATCCAGTAGCCCAAGCCTATGGAAGGTTCTTAAAAAAGTGCCGTCGCCACCAATAACAACCACTAGATCAACCGGATCGATGCCGACTTTAAACATCCTATCCCATTTAATATCGGGTAGAGCCTCCTCATCTATATGCATATCCAGACCCAGTACGCTACTACCATATGAAAGTAGCCTATGGGCTATCTCATACCCTTGGCTACTCCCCTTTTTAACAACGATACCTACACGTCTTATATCCAATGCTCGTCACGCCATACGTTTCACTACTACATCATTACTAAAGAAATGCTTCTAGAACTTTAAATATGCTTTAGATAGCTCTGAATACCGCAGATCGATGTAGCACTGTGGAATGGAGGCTGTGTGCCTCAGATTGATGGTCGGGCATTCTATCTCTATACAGGAAGAGCTCTATCGGTATCGAAAACGTATATGGTGATGTGCAGTACTGCCTCAGGATCTTGAAGCCTTTTAATAAGATCTCTATTCAAATCCTTTGAAGCTTTATTCGACTCTATAGCTAGTGTTTCAGGACCTATGTATCTACTTCTCC
Organism: Ignisphaera sp.; assembly: GCA_038889075.1. Lineage (GTDB taxonomy): Archaea > Thermoproteota > Thermoprotei_A > Sulfolobales > Ignisphaeraceae > Ignisphaera. The sequence continues at coordinate 21,931 of JAWAHS010000011.1, read as the reverse complement.
TTACAACAATCCTTCTATTATCTTCAAGGATAAGCCTACTGCTGCCCCTAGCTAGAACTACTTCCCTAAGATTATCTACCTGCAGAACTATAACAACTATTGATGAGTCTTTCCTAAGCGCCTCTTTAAAGCAATTGTCAAAATCTTTTAGTCCTCTATCCAGTTTTACACCTATTATACAATCTCCTCTTTCACTTACATCAAGGTCTCTAGTCAATTCAAATGTTGTTGGATGCTGTGCTTTGATTGCTCTATGTCCCCTGGCCTCTAGATTCTCAATAAATATCGGTACAGTGGCTAGCTTGTGTACCATATTCAGATAATACCCCTTTTAGCTAGTATTGAAAGTAGGTATACCGACTAATATGGGTTATGCGGCTTGTCTATGAATATGTATAGAGATAGGGTGATGCTTGTAGAGAAACTAAAGATTGAGGGGATAATTAAAAGTGAACTTGTTGAAGAAGCTTTCCTCAGTGTACCTAGGGAATACTTTGTACCTGACCATCTTAAAGTATATGCGTATAGCGATACACCTCTGCCAATAGGATATGGACAGACGATAAGTGCACCGCATATGGTGGCCATAATGACGGAGGAGCTCCATGTAGAACCTGGTGATAAGGTTCTTGAAATTGGTACTGGATCAGGTTACCAAGCTGCCATACTAGCCCATATAGTTTCTAAGCAGCCCGGTGGACATGTCTATACAATTGAGCGTATTCCACAGCTAGCTAGTAGAGCAGTAGTGAATATAGCTAATGCTAGACCGGATCTACTCGATTTCATAACAGTAATTGTTGGAGATGGTTCAAAGGGTGTAGAGCTATTCCAACCCTATGACAAGATAATCGTAACAGCTGCTGCTCCACGGATACCCGAACCATTGCTACAGCAGCTAAGACCCGGTGGTGTAATGGTTATACCTGTTGGTAATAGATGGGAGCAGATCCTCCAGATAGTTATAAAGGATAGAAAGGGATCTATAAGAATTCGAGATTCAATTTCATGTATATTTGTACCTCTCGTAGGCCAATACGGCTGGTACAATGAATACGACTACATGTAATGAATATACACAGCATGCTACCCATTAACATCTTGCTATATTGTGATTTATTTGTTAGCTCTGTAGATACTACTATAACTACTACACGCAGATGGTCGAACTCAGAGATACGATGGTTTGTATAAAGGCTATCACACTGCAGCATCTGATCGTGATCTGCATATAGGAATCGGTTTGGATCAGGTATAGGAGGTAGAAGTAGAATTGTCGGATTCTATTTTTTGATGCACATATCTAAAAGTTGCTTAAAGCTTTTTCCAAGTCCTACACGTATTCCAAACCTGGTATCTGTGTAGAGATAGACTAGTTTTTTGCTTTGCAGCTTTCTTAGTATTGAGATTAGCTCGTTATTTGGATAGTGTAGCTCTTCAGCCATTTGGTCTAGATACATGTACGTGCTGTTCCACTCTATATAGTGTTTTATCATAAAATTGAGTATCTGCATCTCTTCTTCAACTAGATCTTTAGAGGAGAGAATCTTTGTAACACACTCTAGTGTCTTCACTAGGTTGTTCTTCTGAGCCTCCGTATACTGTTTACCCACTTTAGAACCTGTTTTCTTTTCAGTAAATTGCTGTATTTCTGTCTTTTCCTGGGGGGAATTTTGCTGAATCCAGTTGTTTACTGTATTGAAATCCGGTTCATTTATCAGTTTTTGGGCTAACCGAACCACATCGGCGGGTGCCAGAATAGGTACGCCTAGAGACTCTATAAATGTCTTAACATACTCTTCACCGATCTTTGATAGGAGCCAGTACCCCGATCTATACTCTACATAGCCTCTACTCCTCCAGTAGCTGAGATAACTGCTAACAAGCTTTGAACTTCTACCAACTATGCTCGCAACTTCGCTACTCCTCATAGGTCTAAGGTATAGCAAGAGAAGTATCGCATCAACGATTCTAGATCTAGGGCCTTTTTCCAGAGGTTTTCTACCATCAGAGCTCTCACCAGAGCCATGGATATGGTTAAACTTGGCTAGAATTGCATCGAATTCTAGGTTCTGTACATCCGTAGAAATTCTTGACATGGTGAGCTACCCGGTTAGCTCTAGATACCCAGTACGGGATTTAATATTTCTGTAGCGGAGTGCATATATTTAACCTAGGAAGCTAGGATGCGATAGACTTTTAAGGCTATAAGCTGATTGTATTTGGAGCAAGAGCTGGTGTGAGGGATGCCTATTTAGTGAATTGGATGAGAGGTTTAATATAGATAGGAGAACGCTGAAGAATATATTGAAGGAACTTAAAAAATGGCATGCCCATGCAACAACGCTACTCAGTCTCTATATACCTCCCGGCAGACCTATTAGTGAAGTTGTTAACATGCTTCGCCAAGAGCTTGCCATAACAGAGAATATAAAGTTGAAGAAGACGAGGGATGCGGTTCAATGGGCTTTAACTACAGCTATAGAGAGGCTATCCAAGCTAAGGGAAACGCCGAGGAATGGTCTCGTGGTATTCAGTGGTATAAATGAGGATGCAGATGATAGTATGGTGCTACTGTTTTCCCCACCCGATCCCGTTCCGATATACTTTTACAGAACTGATAAGGAATTCCATACAGAGTTTCTAGAACCAATGGTTGAGGAATCCGATATATACGGTATTATAATTATAGAGAGAGATGAAGCGACAATAGGTCTGCTCAAACCCTCAGGTATACAGGTTCTAGATGAGATAGAGTGGTTTATACCAGGAAAGCACCACAAAGGTGGTCAGAGTCAGAGAAGATTTGATAGAATTATTGAGCAGATGGTTGAGGAGTTCTATAAACACGTTGCTGAAAAGGCCAATAGCTACTTTATTCCACTGGTAGAGGAGGGTAAGATGAAGGGTGTTATAGTAGCAGGCCCTGGGTACGCTAAGCACGATTTTCTTAAGGAAGCTGACAATCTAGACTATAGGATAAGGAAGATTATTGTTGGAGAACCGATAGATGTTGCTTACCAGGGTATTGTAGGGCTTAGGGAGGTTATTGTAAAAGCTAAGGATATCTTAACTAAACAGAGATTTGTTGAAGTTATTAGTGCTATAGATGAGTTTAAATACCATATAGCTAAGGGCGATGGCTATGTAGTCTACGGTTTGAAGGATGTTGAGACAGCTTTAGAGAATGGTGCAGTTGATAAGATACTTATATGTGAAGAGAGTGTAGAGGTGGAGAAATTTGAGAAGATGGCATCCGAAGGAGGTGCGAAACTAATACTGCTACCCAGTTCCATGGATGAGTACAGCTGGTTTAAGGATACCTTTGGATGTGTTGCCGCAATAACAAGATACCCCATTACAACATAGCATCTCTATTCTATTGGTGTAGCGAGTCTGTAGGCACACTGCTGCCAGCTTCTATTACATATAGGAACCTCATATCTTGTGAGAGGTCTATCGAGAATACGACAGTATGCAATTCTCACACCATTTTCCAGATTAATGAGCTCCGCATCAACACACTCGATCTTTTCATTCTGTGGCAATGCATGTATAGGGGGGTATACCTTTACCATGCGCTCCCTCCTTGAATGCTGCCGCCTCTGATTAAAGGTCGACTGTTCTACATAGTACGAGCAGTTTCTATAGAGGTTTTCAGAGGAGCACCTCTCTACAGATACTATAGCATCCGTTGGTTCAGCTAGCTTCGGCGATGTACACATGCCATGCTGATACCATGGACAGGGCATAGATCTATGCACCTGTATAGGAAAATTCCTGGGTTTTACTGTTAATAAAAGGTAGAACACTTTATTTATGTAAAGCCTTTAAATACTTTTAGGAAAAGCTACAGTATATTGAATACACATACCGATGAACTGGAGATCCAATAGCTTAAGCTAGGTGTATACACACTATGAGTAGAAGGGGGTCGAGTGAAAAGGTTATTCAATATGATAGAGAGCGCATTCAAGGGACAGATCTAGGTCTAAGAATCATATACGAGGATCCTGAGATAGTTGTTATAACTGCTCCCAACGAGGATGAGTTGAAAGATATTGTACTTGATATGTTGAGAGAGGGTCCGAAAACCTTGAAGGAGATGCACAGCAGACTTGCTGGAATAGCTAGTGAGGATAAGATTAGAAGATGTATTATAAGATTAGAAGATGAGGGCATTGTTATCGCTAGTGAAGATGGGCGGTACAAACTGCTGGGTTCAGATGAATACGATGGAGAGCTGATTCCAGAGGAGGGCTAGTATCTAATCAACCTATAGGACAGCGGCTCTCCAGCCTATACACAGCATATGGATGGCTATTCCACCTAGTGGTGTATAGGTTGAGCTAGTAGAGTCTAGCTCCACAGTATGGACAGAATCTAGCGTTTGGAGGTACCGATGAGTGGCAGTATGGACACAGATTCTGTGTAGTGTATGGCTGTTGCTGTACCGGTATGCTATATAGGCCTTGAGGTGGAGCGGCTGTTGTCTGTGGCGGTGTTGTAGAGGCTATTATACTTCTAAATGTCTTCAGGTAGTGATCTTTTACATCATCGTGTAGTAGATGTAGATAGATTTCCGTTGTTTTTAGGTCTCTGTGTCCTAGGATCTGCTGTAGGGATACTATATTCAGTCCCTTCTTAAGAGCTTCTGTAGCAAAGGTGTGTCTCATTATATGCGGTCTTACTTTATTTGCATCTATCCCTGCTCTTTTGGCTAGACTCTTCAGCCTTTTATACAGACCGCTGTAGCTTATGGGCAGTACCCTGGCTTCAGGTGTAGGCATCTTTAAACTGATTATCTGTGTGAGTATCTGTGCTGTGATATCGCCTATGAATACCACTCTCTCCTCATCGAATTTCGCATTTCTAACCCTAATCTCCCTACTTTTCAAATCTATATCGCTATACCTGAGGCTTAGAGCTTCTTCAGCTCTGAGACCTGTTTCGAGAAGGAGTGACAGTACTAGTAGATCTAGATGGTCTCTAGCAGCGGCAAAAAGTCTGTGTATCTCCTCAGGTTTAAGGGTCTGTATCTCCCTCCTCCTAGGTCTTCTGATGCTCGGAAACCTTATATCTAGATTAAGCCATTCGAAGAATCTCCTGAGAAACAGTGTATAGTAGTATAGCGTATTCTCCCTAGACCTCCTATCACCATACTTAGCACCTGGAAACCCTCTCCTAAGCCTCTCAAGCCTCCACGTATATATATCGTCATAGGTAATGGATTTAAAGGGCTTCCAACCAACAAAATTGAAAAAATCGTTTAGAGCAGCCCTATAGCTCTTAACGGTCTTCCCATCAGCACCCGAAGCCTCTAAAACAGCTAAAAACTTCTCAACAACAGCCTTAGGATCACCATCAACATACTCTATAGGAGCTCTACCAACATCTATCCTAGGCACTAAAAACCCTAGAAAAACCTAGAATACCGATAGAACATAAGAACAGTGAGACAAATAAACCACACAGATCATTAAGCTTTATAAAACTAATTCCATACAGAAAAACATACACACAGAATTCACCAAACAATGCCGGGGTCGCCTAGCCTGGTAGGGCGCCGGCCTGCTAAGCCGGTGGGGGAACACCCCGCGCGGGTTCAAATCCCGCCCCCGGCGCCACCCCTCCACGCTCCCTATACATGATTACCGTTTTCATGGGTTAGTGTTCTCTCACATTAAGCCTCTTAACCACTTATTTCTCAACAGTTCCCCACATAAGCTCACCTCCGAGAACACTTCTACTAGCTACCGAGGTTCCATGGACTTTCCCTCGGAGAGGTTGAAAAACACTTCTGTGGAAAGCTTAAAACCTCTTCAAGTAGAACACAGCCACGAGATGCAACTAAAAAAGACTGTAAGCTAAGGATCTTCTTATGGAGGAGCTTATGGTGGATCTAGAGGCTGTGGTTAGGGAGCTTGTTAATGGGTTAGATACGGAACCGGATTTCAAACCTATTAAGGCGAAGACTCCCGTTAGTGAACTTGTTAGAGAGATGCGGAATGAGAGAGAAGATAGTTTACTTAGACATTAGTAAGTTGTAAAGATGTATATCGAAGAATCTGGTAGCGAATACATACAACAGCTATACATGCAGGCCTACAATAGCTTGATCAAGATATCCTTAAGCCTCTGGAATATCGGTGAAGTACCTGGAGTTATGGAGATAAACATACACATAAATGCTTGAAGTCGATCACTAGATATCACCGTATTTTAAACGTGGTTGATGTTTGTAGAGTTAAGTCTTCTTTGGTATTAATACCTCTATACCCAATGTTTTTGAGATGATATCGGATTTCTTGATTATATCTGTATCTAGTGTAGCGAATTTTCTGCATTCAGTTAGTAAGCTTGCTACTAGGTGTAGTAGGTCTAGTGTTCTAAGCCTTAGAATAGGTGCATATTTTACTGCTTGGTTCAAAAGCTCATTGAAGTCTACCTGAACTTTATCTGCTTTAACGCTTCTTATAGAGTAGAGTGCTAGAGCTACAGGTTCTTCTAGTCCAGCTCTCGAGAAAACAGATGCTAGCTCTACAAGTGTTAATCTGGATATACTTCTCTATTTTATTGCCTTAATTAGCTCAGCGGCTTTCTCGTGATTAGGGTCGGCTTCATCAATATAGGATACAATTAGATTAGTATCTACGTAGATCATTTAATCAACCCAGCGTAATACCGGATCTACCTTGTTCTCTCCTCTTGTAAAACCTGGTTTAAGCCACCGTGTCTTAGTTTGTATCCTTGCTTCTCTAGCTCCTCTACTTTTCTATAGATGCTATCCCAGTACTCAACCTCTCTGGTAACCTCAGCTAAACCCTTCTCTATCATTATGTTGAAAGCATGTGATCTACTTCTAGCAATACCGTATTTAACCATTTTATCAGCTAGTTCAACAAGCTCTCTACGAACCTTAATAGACACTGAGACACCCATATAGTGTACCTAGTATACCTAGTAACATGGTTACTTAAAACTTTTTCGCCAAGCTTATTCGAGTCACTAAGTAGAGATTTAAATTTACAGATGTGTGTATACAACTCATATTCCAAAACATCTCTAGCGTTTTAAACGGTAGCACTAAGTCTTAATTGAAAACACGAGGGCATTCGACTAGCAGTATTCCATTAATGGTGATTAACAGAAACGATTAAGGCTTACAGTCACCAAGTATTCTCATACGTGCCCTGAGGAGTTTCAACATTGAGATTGCTAAAGCTTTTAAAGAGTTAAACAAGAAGAAGCGTAGACCTGTTTAGTCGATTGTGTGGCTCAATTATCAAGATAATATAAAGACTTGTTGTGAAGCCGTTTTCAACTAGGGTTTAGGGATAAGTTAAACGAAGAATCATCCTACGAAATCTGTGATATAATCTTCTATGCAAACCCTAATCTACGATACCTGTTTATACCTTTTCATGAACACATATAACATTATCAACGAAAATTATACGTTCGTTCCTGTAAGATGATGTATCCGCCCTTCGGATAGCGCTTTCCAAGTCTTCAGCTTTTAATAAATTGGAATATCATTAGAGTTGTTAAGGTAGCTCTGTGAAATATAGCTAAGTTTCTCATGGAAACTAGTCAAACTTAGCTATTAACGATTAACGTTGGAATAAGAAGATGTATACGCTATAAGGTAAAACGTACCTAGTGTACTTGCGATGTTTCTGGGTATTATTCTCTCAAGTATCTAGAATTAACAAAGCGACATTAGCATGAGAATGTAGGAGACTGCAATGAATATAGTTGTGTACAGGGTTATTGCAAAAGCTATTTCTCTTACACTTCTTAGGTATCCACCTATGAGTTTTAAGGGTGTTTTTATGGCTCTAGTTAGTATTCCTGGTAGAGGGATCATGAATGGGGTTTTCCTACAGTACTCTTCGTATTTCTCTCCATACTTCTTCTTCATTTCGAGTTCCTCGGTGAGTGCTATCTCTATCACGAGTATTGTTGATATGAGCCATATGAGTGCTGGTGGTGTTGTGAATGCTCCTCTCACGTAGGCTTTGTTGCTTACGAATATTAGTAGACCGTAGCTCCAGAGTATGAATCCAAGGTACTGGGGATGTCTACTATATCTATAAATCCAGAAGTCTATGATTTCGTATCCTTTGAATCTTCCATAGAGCCATGTAGTTACACCTAGTAGGAATATGAAGAGACCGATAAGCGTAATAACCAGTCCTATGAGAGGTGCATGTGGAACAACCGAGAAGGGTAGATACACTACACACCCTAGTTTTAAAGTTGAAGGGGAGAGTTCAAGTAGTGGTAGCCAGAGAGTTCTTAAAACCCCTAAACCTGTTTGAAAGAACATAGCGTATGCAAAATAACCAAACGTAGGGATGTACAAAACTAGAGAGCCTAGAGAAGCTAAGATACCTTTCTTAATCATGAAACCCAGTAGTATTAGAACAATGGTTATAGCTAGTGTTGTGTAGCCAACAGGCCTCAGTATGCTGAGGACTCTTTCTATAGCCTCTACATCGTAGAATACTTCGGGAAAGTACTGGTGAAGCACTTTATCTAGAAGTATTGGTGCTTCAAGAGTAGAGTAGAATAGAGCTACTGTGAATATAGCTGATAAAATGAGAGTAAATGTGAATTCTTTTCCACGAAGACTACCCGAGAACATTACTAATACACCATTTCACACTACTTTAATAGCTAAGAATAGGTAATAAATATCTCAGAGTCTGTGTAGAGCTCTAAAACTAGGGATATTGGATCCCATGCTGGATCATTTGGCATAAAACGAAGGAGTGGACAGTGAATATGTTGCAGTCAACCCCAGCGAAAACCTCCTCAAGTCTACAGTAGTACACCTGATCACCGTGGTTAAAGCTGAATAGGTAACCCAGATGTTGAGCAAATAATCATAGATCTCGCTCTTACACCAAACTCATTATTTAAAGAGGTTTTGAATTCAAGGGTTTCCTACATTAGTTCAGCGATGAAGATCTAGGTTCTACAACAAAGCTTTAGCAGAGTGTTGAAAACATAAACCAGGGATTTTATTCTTGGATAGATGTACAATCAGTTAGGTCTAGGACATCTATACTTCAACATTGCTACAGAGAAGCTTGATGACCTCTTATGCTTTTCTATCAATTTATGCAAATGAATTGATACTAAACATTAGCTTATACATTGGCTAGGTCATCTTCTGCCTTCTAGAGATCTTCTTCCATGAATACGAGAATCTAAAGCTTAGAGACATGGAGAGTAGAGCAATGAAATGAGGACAATACTGAGAGAAATATACTGTTGATAAGCATCTTTTCAATTTTTGTAGATCTTTTCTCTCCTCCTAATCTAAGCCTCATTGCCACAACTACTGCTTTACTAAGATCGAAGAGAAAGCTAGGAACCTAGATTGGTAGAATCATGGATTTATTCTCTAAAAATTTGTTTATCGAAATAGGAGATTGTGTATAGACTCTATGAATTGAATTATCTATCACAAGAGCTGTCCACGAAGCTTTTCAGCTCGGTAATTGTTCTTATCAGGTTCTTTTATACATATGATAGAGCATCTTCTTTGTATTAAATAATGCTGTATCTCTCTAACACTAATTGAAGAATCTTTATGTAAAACTTCACTCTATAATGTATTAGAAACACATTAGAATTCTCTCAACATGGTGTATCATTAACTGAGAAAATATCCTAGCCAGAGATCTCTAAAGCATATATTGCTCTCCTCAGCTAATGGTTTATCTCCTTCAACAAACACTTTATACACTAAAACAGCTTTTACATCTCTTCCCAAACACAAGACATCATCACATAGTTCTACAGTAGAACCTAGAACAATAGCCTTATCTAACTAAGATAGCACAGGATAAACCCCTAGAGCTATATACATCAATAAATCTCCTCACATAAGATATTATAAGAGTTAAAAGTTACTGATTTCGAGAAATAAAAATCTTCAACTCTCGTACATACTACTCTTCTTTTGGCTATAGATGCATATATATAGAAGCACTATATTTTCTTGTACACATCACATATCTTGTTCAATGGACACTCTTGACATTTTGGTTTTTCTTCATCACAATACTTTCTACCTATATTCCAAAAGATCTCGTCAATAATCATAGGTATATCTGGAAAAGCAAGTTGAGAAAATGCTTCTATATCCTGTATCAAGTCTGGATCATTTTTTGCTTTATTCCAATTCCTTTTCCTTAGATCTTCCCCGAAGATTCGGCAGAACACTTTAACTACATGAACATCTATAGGCGGCATTATTACCCCCAATACTTTGAATTCCGGATTCTTTGCTTTTATTTGATCAAACCAAGGATAGTTTTTAAGAATATCCATGCTAGTGAAAAGGAAGTACTTTGTGATCATCTTAGCTTTCTTAGGACCAATACCGTTAAATTGTCGAAGCATGAAGTAAACCTCAGCTGCCTTATATTCTCTATTTTCGAACATAGTTATCGGTGTAACTCCTCTTTTCTTAAGAAAATTCATGGCCTCTACTATGTAACGTGATATTTTCTTCAAGTAATCTTCTCTATCTTCTTTCTTCATTCCGCTAGGCCATTTGTTCTTGAAGTATTCCTCTAAGTATTCTCTAACCCCTTTCTCACCTAATTCAATGATTTTCTCTAAGGTTATTCCACCCAACTTACTGTTAAGCCATTCTGGAAATCTCCATGCATATTCTGTTTTCACTCTTTCATCACATATTGTTCCAATTAGTGGTGCATACTCATTTTGATAGAGAAAGGTAAATTCAGCTTCCGGAGGCCTTAACTCCTCTTTAAGTCTATTCCAGATCTGCTTCAGGAACTCTGCTTTCTTCTTGATTTCATCGAAGCTCTTGTCCTTGATACAAGAACCCTTACAAGTACTATTCTCACATTTTCTACGAGAATTCATAATTCTCCCAATAAGACTATGATGAAGATATATATAAGCTTTCGAGATCATTGATTAAACTCTTGGTTTAATATGAGTTGCAGATTACGTTGATTAAACATTATGAATATTTCGTATTGTTTCAAGGTAGAACATTAACCAAATACTATGACTTCTCGAGGAGCACCATACTACGTTAATAGTTTCTACCTTTTTATTAACCTTCTAGGTATAAAGCATAATGGTTGTACTGAAATGTATACATCTTATAAAAATGTATTGAGAAACTTGATGAAGGGGTAACCCTATGCTAACTCTAGGACTTCGTAGATTGTTGAGGGCTAGATCTACTCACTAGGGTGGTGTTCGTGAGGGTCTTGATCACTGGGGGTGCGGGTTTTATTGGTCATAACGTAGCGTGCTACCTAGCTAAGAGGGGCTACGATGTTGTAGTTGTTGACACTATGGAGAGGTCGAGTGCTTTTGCTTTGAGGAGGCTTGAAGAGCTCGGGATACCTATTGTAAGAGCTGATGTTAGGGAATACAGTAGTTACGGTGGTGTCGATGTAGTGGTGCACGCTGCTGCTTACGTAAGTGTAGAGGAATCAGTTAGAGAACCCATTAAGTACTTTGAGAACAACGTCTTGGGTACCGCTAGGGTTGGCTATGAGTGCGGGAAGAGGGGTATAAAGCTAGTGTACCTAAGCTCGGCAGCAGTCTACGGAGAGCCGCTGAAGCTACCCATCGGTGAAGACCACCCAGCGAGACCTCTATCGCCCTACGGGTTGAGCAAGCTTCAGGGAGAGGAAGTGCTGAAGGTCTTCGCATCTACGTACGGCTTAAAGTACGCAACCCTAAGGCTATTCAACGTGTATGGACCCGGTCAGAGCTCTTCGTACGCCGGTGTCGTAACGGTCTTCTTGGAGAAAACCTCGAGGGGTGAGCCACTAGTAATCTACGGCGAAGGAACTCAGACTAGAGACTTCGTGTACGTTGAAGACGTAGCTAAAGTGATCGAACACATAGTTAGGGGAGATGTCTTCGACAACGAAGTCTACAACATCGGCTCGGGAAAGCCTATCACGATCGAGGAGCTCGCTAGAACCATCATGAAGCTATTGGGCAGGGAGCTACCGATAGTACGTATGCCACAAAGACCTGGAGACATAACGCATAGTGTAGCCGACATCAGCAAGATAGTGAGGCTTACCCAACTCAAGCCAACACCACTCGAAGAAGGACTTAAGAAGACCATAAGCCAGCTAAAAACATACAGTACCCCAGAACCCCAGTTCCAGGTTACCCAGAGGTCGAGAGAATACTAACAGCATCAACATTCTCGCCTCTCGAGAGAAAACCAGTGCGAATACTAGACGAAGTTAAACTTCGCATAGAAGTATGTCAAACAGCCCAAATCTGCCGAGACCAAGCACTAGTTCAGCCTATCTATAGCCAGCTGGATACAGACTATCAAGACATATATGGGGGACAACAGTATTAGTTACGGTGGGGCTGTGACAATGAAGAGGAGCAAGGAAGACGACACGGAGTTATACGTAGTCCAATTCGAAGAACTAATCAATAAGGTTGCGAATAGCCTCAGCAGAAAGGAGTCAATAAACTACACAACGAGAGATCCTCTCAAACATAAAAGCAACATTTAAACCAAAGAAGGATCAGGAAATAAAAAGATACGCTGAAGAAAAGCTCAGAACAAGACTAAAGGACGGCAACTATTAAGGATAGACACGTTGAGGAAGGTTTTGGTAAGGAGGTTGGCAACGAACTTCAAGCTACTGCTAGTCTAAAGAAGACTTATAGCCATAGCTACTAAGACATTGTAGTATTCCAAATTAATTAAGACAGAAAGCTCAGAGTAAACATCTGTAAACATAATATCCTAGCTTATGAAGGTCTTCGACGCTAATACCCCGTGAAAGCAATGACAAAGATATGATCACTGAACCTTGTTCTTCGACAATGTCTTCAACAATGTTCTCAATAGCGCACTGAAATGAAGACCGTAGGTATTTTTATGGCCACTACTGTGTCAAAACTTATACTAAAGATGAAGCTTCAAATTTCTGTTACATAAAGTTCGTCATGCAAGATTAATCTTTTAACTTTTAAGACTTCCTCAGCTTATGTATCCATACCCACGAGATAATCAACCCTGTAAAGGTTAATGTATTATGGTGTTGCATCAGAAATACTCTTGAGCCACTAAATGCGAAGTCAGAATAAAAATTTTCTAGTAATCAGTTTGTACTCGAAGAAGACGGCATTATAGTTAAGGTTGGCATTATTTCATAGGGTTTATCAAAACTATTTTATATTAAAAATATGATTCATTATTAGCCTATGAACCTCACTAGGAGTTCTTGAACTCGTATTTATGTATAGGAAGTTACTCGAAAGAGTTTTTGCGATATGGTAAAGTACTGTGCGCTGCATTCTAAGGTAGTCCTCTGTTTCATTGGGACTTCCTCTGAGTTTATAACGAAGGTACAATTCATTGTTTTCAGCATCCAAAAAGACCGTTTGCACGGGAGTACATAGATTCATTAATTTCAACAAGTATCTGATAATTAAGGAATTCATTTTTAAAGGGAATCGCAAGATTCTGCTTATGTATATGTAATCGGAAATCGTTGCTGGAATATACTCTTCAACCAATAGAGTATAGCCTAACTTCATGGGTAAGTAGATACTTACAAGAAACTTTACAGTAATACTTATTAAATCTAAGAGGATCCACAATTTAAAGATTCTCTTAAATACTAATGGCTTTTCATCGATCAGTATCCTGATTGGATAAACACCCTTTCGGTTACTCATAAGTATTTTAGCTAGAAAAACTTCTAAAATGAAGGCAAACATGTGGCCTGTCTTTAGACAAATCATTCTAACCCTCAATCTATTCTTTTTCAATTCCGAATTTAGAAGTCTTAAGTGAGTTGACTTACCAGAACCAACAGTTCCTACAAGTATCACTAAACCTGGTCTGTTACCTATTATACTCATATATCAAGCCTCGTCCATCATCAAAAACTCTGTTTACTTGTTCATGATTATTTAAAAATAAGAAGGCTTCCCTAAGTGGTGGCGAGAATCTCCAGGCTTCTCCAGCGATAAATGCTCTCTCTCTAAACTCATAAGATAATACTAATAGAGCGTCTTTCCTTCCAAATAACATATTAATTCCTTCATTACTAAAAGAGTACAAATAGCGCACTTCTGGACCCAATCTATGTAAGACTATGGAGTTTATTTTCTCTCCCTTTGTTAATTCGAAAAATGTTTGTCCAATGGTTCTTAAGTCTGCAATAACCGTTTTATGTGTAGCATAAGAAAGTGCCCACGAGATAGTTACGTTCATTTTACTATGCAATTTTGCCCCATTTGGGTTTACAGGATCACCTACCCGCATAGCAAATTTCGCAATACTAGCTAAAGCAATTGATATCGCAACCGCCACAAAAACTATTTTGAGAATCTTCTTTCTTTGCGTACGAAAAATTGCACTTAGTTTATCTAGGGAGTATAGAGCTCCCAATGATGAAAATATTGATAGTGTTCGAGTATATACACCATAACCGACCGAAAGGTATATTAATGTTTCCATGATACCTGTCAAAAAGAGTGCTATTAAGATTAGTCCTTCAATGGATAGTGCCGTCGGTATTTTTCTAACATCTTTGATTTTAGTGATAATAGTAAATATTAAATATACTCCGATCGCTGCCCAAACGAGTATTTGCTGAATGAATTCGATATAAACAAGCAAGGGATTTCCTATTTGCGGCCTATATTCAAAAATGGCCTCCTCTCCACTCTTCAAAAGACGTAAAACGTAGTTGATGTAAGAATTAAATAGATGCGACGCCCTCTCAACGTTCATACTCTCGAGATACCAGTAAAATATGTTGTCAAATCCTGTAAAAACAATTAGAAAAATCAAAAACAATGAGAAGTATTTTACTTTGAGGTTCTTTACACCAAACTTTTCGCAAACCCACACTAATAACGTAATGCTAAGGGTATAACCTAGCATGAGAAACTCTGACGTATAATAAGAAAAATATGCAGCGATGAAAATTAATATTAGTAAGCTTACATCAATGCCTTTTATTGATCGTCGATGTTCTATAGATTTTAATGAAGTGTATATAAAAACCAAAAAAAAGAACATGCCTACTGAAATATAATACGCATTAACCATAAAGAGGTTATAACTTGTAACAATCGCATAAAGAATCGCTATTGTTACTGGTAACCGAAGATTTTTGCATATTAAGTATGCGAACAACGGAAAAATGATGCCGATCGTAGGTAAAAAAAGTAAATGCCATAAAGATATCCCAGTAATTTTACTTAAAACCAAAAGAAGTAAAGTTGGGACAAACCTAATCGAAATATCGTTTGCGGTTGATTGCCATCCAGATCCCACAATTATTGGATTTGGGAAATATCTTCCTTCTCTATAGTAAATCTGAGCCAGTCCGACGGTATGAAACGCAAAGGGATCAATATATTCGTCAAGCGATAATATTATACTAGGTATAAATAAAATGAGAAACGAAAATACCAAAAAGGTCCTGTATACGACCCTTCGACCCATAGAAATAATTTTATAATGCTTCATCACGCGTCATCCATACCTCTCATTCCATATTATTAAGTTACTACATATCGTGTTTTTATTTAGTTTTACATTCCCTTTTGAACATTGCTGATCCCTTCTCTCATACAGAGCCTCGTCGTATGTAGAGCTGATCACTTCCTTAACAGCATGACCGCAACGATAATGAGTCATTTTAACATAATCATAGCGAAAGGTTTATTTTGAATTAATTTGAATTAAATCAAGTTGACAACAAAATCTAGAACTCTCGTAAACTCTTTTATAATCGCTTCGTTATTTATTCTTTTCAGAATAAATTCTCTGTTTTTAACACCTATTTCATTGGCCTCTTCAAGATTCAGAGACAAATAATAGTCTAATGCTTCTGCGATTTCGGTGCAGTCTCCCGGTTTTACTAACTTTACTCCATTCGTGTTCCTGTCTACAACCTCAAGTATTCCACCAATATTTGACGCAACCACTAGCTTACCGGATAGCATAGACTCAACCAACGTATAAGGTAGAGGCTCGGGACATAATGATGGAACTGCCACAATGGAGATCTTTTTCAAATGGTTTTCGATGCTTTTCTTATCAAGTTTAGGCAATAGATTTACTAAAACTCCATTAGGCATATTCAGCTTTTTAGGCTTCTCAGACGTATTCGCTAAGTAAACTTCGCAATTTGTTTTAAGCATTTTTAACGAGCACATCAGAACATGAAAGCCTTTCACGAAGCGTTTTCCGCCAAAATACCCTATACCTTTACGTTCAGCCTCGATAAGAGGAACATCGGGAAGCGGGTTATATATGACGTAACTCCTGTCTCTCAATTTAGGGATTTTAGACAAAACTATATCTCTTTGGACCTTACTCACGAAGATCAAAGCATCAGCCATTCTTCCGAGCCTACTATAGTATCTTCCGAAAAATTCGTGTACAAAGCTTGATACTATAACGGATGTTACATTTCGTTTCTTTTCAAAGCACTCATGAATCATAAATGATCTAAGCGAACTAGAATCAACTTTCTGTTTTGCAAGATCGTACATTAAGGATAAAGGACACACTAGAAAATAGTTGTGCAAATGCAGTACTACAGGTTTTCGGAAAGTTTTCGCAAGTAATATTGCTGAGTACCATCCGCCTGGAATGTATACAACATCGCTTCTCTTAATCAATTTGGTTATGAGGTTCCCCATTAAAATTCCAATGTTAGCTATTCCATAATATCTCGTTCCAAGCAGAACTTTATGGGGAAATCTATAAACCCTTATTCGTTCATTTATTATCTCGAAGGATTTTTCATTTGGAAATTTGCTGGTTACTATAGAGAGATCGAAACCTTTCTCAGCTAGAAGTTTTGCGTAAAGCCATGTAGCCAGCTCTGCACCTCCGCCATGTGGATAAAGGAGTTCAGAGAATATAATGATTTTCATAGACATGAATTTATTGTAAAGGCTAAAAGAGGCGGAAAGCCCGCGGCGTCAACCGAAAGACAGTTATCCATTAAGATACCACTATGATTCAATAAGTACTCTTAATGCAATCATCGCATTCATGGATCTAACTTAGTAACATTTTCAAAAGAACAATCTATCATATTCCTCATCCATATTGCATAGACCACAGGTTTTAAAGAATTTAGCTCAACATGATGAATTTCATTCATATTGAAATTATTCAACCAGAAATACCTAAAAGACCCGCGATTTTCTCATGAACACTTTGAATAGTTTCACTTTCGGTGTTGATATTGTTAGCTTTTATTCCATAAATCTTTATTAGGAGAGCGTACATTCGTTTGTAATACTCAATTAGTTCCAATGTGAGAGGCTCGTCTAATTTTCTGAGCATGATGCTCTGAGTATCTGCCTCTAAGTAAAATAAAAGACTGTTCTTCGGTATAAGTTTGATTAACAACCTTGCAAATTCGCTCGTAATAAACTTCGGCTCCTTTAAAAAATATGAAAGTGTAACAAGAGTATCCAAAACATAACGATCACATACCACTATATAACCTAAAAGATAAGGTAAATATATGCGATAAATCCATGCTATGAAAAAACTAATAATCTCGATAAACTTCCAGATAAGGTTTATTTTGTTAGCCAGTTCTTTATAAAACCCATAATAATTGATCATTCGTATATCATAACCGGCTCTCTCCATTAACTTCAATATTAAGTATGCAATGGTGTGATGATGTTTAACACCTGTTCGCCAAACTTTAAATCCCATCGATCTCAGACGAGCGGCTATGAGATCTGCATGAGTAGTTTTTCCAGTTCCGTCCGGACCGAAAAAGTATATCAGTCTATACATATTATGCATATAATGGACCCGCATTTGACTCTTAACTTATGCTGGCGCATGGGGTCCGGAACCTTTTATATTTTGATTAACTTCTTTATACCTCTAGCACTGGGGAAAAATAGCAGATCCTTAATGGGTTTAAAGCCATAGAACTTCGCTCTATACGATACGTTTTCGACGTATGCATGCAGAATGAAGTATATTGGAATCCTATAAGGTAGATTTGTTGTTCTGCCCCGCGACAAGTTCTTGGCTATAATTTGAGAGAGCCTACAGAAACTGCTCACAGCATTCGTTAAGCCTACTTGTTTTGCTGTCCCTAGAATTTCAGTTTCATTCGTGGGCGAGTAAAGATAAAGAAAAGTCAGCACATCTGCTAATGTTAATTCAAACTCCTTCATAATAGAATGTGCCGCACAAATGACAAATTCAAGTTTTTGCTGTACCGTAGGTATGTTTTCTTGTCTCAATTTTATTGTGATAAGATTTTCGAAAACAAATCGTGCATCTAAGTAAATGTAGGGTCCAGCTGCTAAATTAGTGTGGATATCAAAATCTACATACGTTCCACATAATTTTTTCCGAATGGTCATTTCAGTAGTACCTCTACTTCTAAAGAAGTATCCGTATCTTTCAATGAGTAAAGAGATGAAATCACAGATCAAGTGTCGTGAGTCAGGATGTACTAAGATATCTATATCGTCAGGAACATACCCCGGAAACCTAAATGTCTTAACAACGGCATATTTTAACCCTACCTCGTTAGCAATCTCATTAAACTTTATGAGCTCTTCGACTTGGGCATGACGTCTTTTGGAGATTTCGATCCACTCATCACTTTTTTGTATTTCTGGGAAAAGCTTTCCAAGCTGATAGAGTACCTTATTGTGCTTTGCGACTCTTATCGCAAACTCTCTCGGAATACGTGTGAAGTAACTATAAAGCAATTTGTCAATTATAGGTGAATTATAGTAAGAATCAGAGTAGACCATATCAAGTATCTTTCTTTGATCTACGCTTAATCAGAATCGGAAGATAGATGACCGCTCCGATCAACAGACCCAGTAGTACAAGAATATTTTCCACTATTATTCTTAGCCTGTTACTTATAGGGTGTATGTAGTTGCTTTTGAAGTTTTGTGTGTTTATGTTATCTATGTTTTCTTTGCCATGCATATATATAATCTTCATGAAGTACATACCATTCCTGAAGCTTCTGGAAAGCGTTTTCCTCCACGTGCGTGATGGGACGTGTACCACTGGAAACGCGTTTACAAAGCCGACTTCAACCCCCATCTTTCTAAGCCTTGCGAATAGCTCCGTGTCTTCAGCACATTTGAAACTTTCATCAAATCTCACCTTTTTGAAGATTTCTGCATCACATACTAGGTTGCAAAGATTTAAGCTGGTCGGGTTGATCTCTAAGCCCTTCAGTACCGCGCCCTTTCGGAAGTTAGCAACGATTTCTTCAAGCCAATGCTCATTGAGCGGAAAAGCGTCGGACTCTATAAAAACTATAATTTCGCCTTTAGCCCTTGAGAGAGCATCGTTCCAAGCCTCGGGTATTGAGCCCTTAGTCGACGTGATAAATTCGAAATCCTTAAAAGTCTGCATCTCTAAGGCTTTCTTCAATCTCTCGAATTCAGCCTCATGCTTTGCTATAGAGATTACAGTAACTTTAGGCATAGGTGCTTCCTCAGCCTCTCATTTTTATCTATAGCCTTGGTTATAAGAATTTCTTTTGACTTCATTATCGATATTCGATTTGTTGCGATATTCTTATTCAGAAACGCGATTCTGTCATATTCGGGAAACGTTAATGCTCATAAAATTACTTATCGGTATTGGTAATATCTGAGAAAATACCTTCAATATGGTCTGGTTTAAAATCATTTTCATGCAAGTGCGTATGTGATTAAGAGTATAAAGATATTTCTGTGACATGGATGTTTTTACGAAAAGTATTCATTATTTTATAACTCTCTAAACTTCCACTGAGATTAGAAAGTCTCTTAAGCAATTGAGTCTTCACAGTTATTGTGAGTTTAGATATCTTCAACACACCGCTTCCAACGTTGAAAACCTCTTGCTCAACGCTAATGTCATTGAAAATGCTCTTATCAAATACTCCTCAAAATACTCGATAATAGCTCTCTCAGATAACATGTGATTTATACCATAATAATAAGGCATCCAGACCTCACGTACACTACTGTTCCTCAAGATACTTAGAGAATACTTTGTGAATGCTGTGGAAGTACACTGCATCGCTCTTCTTAGCTACATCCAGAAGCCAGCGCTCGAGGGCCCCTCTCATCCTCAGGAAGTGGTTAGTATCTCCAGGAGCCCGTAGGGGCCATCTAGCCACGCAGACGTTGTTGATCCATTCTTCTCTAGAGCTATCGATGCCGGGTTCACCGCAGAGTACTGCGACCTCCTGTCCCCTCCTAGCGAGCCTCTCAGCTACAGACTTAACGGCGTGCTCTACACCTCCGATGTAGGGATGGTAGCGGGGAGCTATGTAGAGTAGCCTCATATCCCTACTTGATTTGCTTGCTCCAGACCATCTCCTTGGATTTCAGGTTCCTTAAAGTAGCCATCACTAGGGAGAGCTGTAAGAAAACCCATGTCTTGTAAGGTTTCACTACAAACAATCCTATCCCAACGGCTAGAACTGCAAGAGTTAAGAGTGAGACTGCTAAAGCACCTACGATTAGCATCGCTACCGATGCGAGTAATAGAAGCGGGTTTAGTATGTGTAGAAAGGACTCTGCGAGTAGTATCTTTTTGAATTCTTCGGGCGTTTGTTTAACGTTCTTGAGGGTTCTCGCGAAGTGCTGTATTAGATGCTGGGCTCTTCTAACTCTCCACGAGAAGTACTTTTCCTTTGGAACCATCTCATCTACCCACAGATCGTCGGGTACTATCGCTCTAAAGCCCATTAGAGCTATCTTGGTGGCCGTGTGGCTATCGTCCGCTCCTATATCTGTGGGAAACCCTCCTACTTTCTCCAGCAGGTCTTTCCTGAAGGCTGCTAGCTCCCCGTGGAATATCGGTGTGGAGTAGGCTTTGCTCTCAGCAACTCTCAAGACGTTGTAGTACTGTCTATAGCCTACCTCGATACTGGTTGTGCTTGAACTCAGCGGCTTCTTCAGGCATGAGACAGCTCCAACTAAAGGGTTCGATAGCCACTTAACTGCCTTGGTTAGAGCATCTCTAGGCCACAGCGCGTCGGCATCGGCTATCACTACTACCTCACCGCTTGCGTACCTCAGGGCGTTGTTTAACGCAAACGCCTTACCCCTCCTCTCGCTCTCGACAACTAGCTTGAGCTCAACATCCTTGTGTCTAGAAGCCCACTCCTCGACTAGCCTCGGAGTTCCGTCCGTGCTAGCCGAGTCCACCACTACTATCTCCATAAGCTCTTTCGGGTAGTCCTGCTCGTAGATGTTGTCTAGCTTCTTCTCTATGAGTTTAGACTCATTGTACGTAGGTATGATGACAGTGACCTTGGGCTTGTAGTTCTCGTCTATACTGAGGTCCCACGGTCTTTTAAGCCACCTTAGCTTAGCGTACGCATAGTACGCCAGTGGGACCGTGAAGTGTACTAGTGCTAGTGCGAGTCCGAGTACCTCTAGCGCATTAAGCATAGTCCTGCAATCTTACACGTCCCTGACGCGCAGCTGGCTAGCTATCCGTGTATTCTGTAGAGTAGTGGTAGGTTCATGTACTGTATTCCCATAACGATTATCTTAGAGAGGTTCCCCGAGAGGTCTGAAAGTACTTCTCTCGCCTCCCTCATGGCTTCTAGTATTCCGTAGAATATCGCCTTCCCTCTAGTAGTGTGTAGCTCTATCTCAACGAATATCCTCGAGAGTATAGACCGAAGAACTAGTGACTTCACGCTCCTCTTCCAGCTACGTAGTGCAAGTAGGAGTGCGCGCGACTCGGGTTTGAGGCTCCTCCAAGCACCCGTTCGAACAGCCTTGCGGATGTAGGTCTTAACCGTGCCACCCACCGAATCGAAGCTCGGAGTTATGATCTTAGTCATTAAGGACTTAACGTACTCTACGAGCCGATTTTCGAGACCCTTACTAGACA
>JAWAHS010000010.1:23067-52251 GCA_038889075.1 Ignisphaera sp. | reverse complement strand
GCATAGATTGAGGATACGATGGCCTGACCATTGTCTTCAGCGCCCCTTCCAAAGATCTTACCATCTCTAAACACTGGGTCGAAGGGCTTTGTTACAGTCCACTGGCTTAGGTCACCAGGTGGGACAACATCTAGATGGGATAGAATCCATATCTTTGGCGCATCTCGGTTCTCACCATAGTAGTAGGCAACAATATTGGGTCTTACACCATTTTTAGCCCTAGAATCGCTAGCGTTATATATATCAATTCTATCGAAGCCCCAATCCCTTACAACATCCACAAGCCTTTCAGCCTTATCATACTCACCCTCATAGCCGTAGTCAGGGCTTATAGCGGGTATGCTAATAAGCTCCATGAGAGTTCTGGCCATCTCATCCCTATAGCCATCCACAGTAGCCGAAATTCTATTCAGGATTTTCTCAGAGATCTCCATAGATACACCTGAAAGAGTATAGATGTAGGTAAAATAAATAAGCCTATATTTAGTGGGAGACAGAGAGTAACAAACTATCATCGCTCATCTACACATCTAATCCGTCAGTAGTGTAGGTGTACACTATTCTAAATAGATTGCGTATGTAGGGAATTGCAAATCCATAGAAGTAGCAGGTGATGTGGCTACCGAATCGATACAGAAGGTGAATCTTGATGGCAGAGTCGTATCAGAAGGGCTAGGGAGGTAGAAGCTATTTAGATAACCCTATTATAAGCTTAGCATCACCTTATCCACAGGTCTACTCAAATCTGTTAGAAACTCCAGCCAGGTATGTGCTGTCCCTCGCATTGAGCCGCCGATGGATCTGGAACTCTTTCTCCAGATTTGGGAGAACTATTAATTGTTATTATCCTCGGTACAGCTATTGGTATCTGTAGGCGATTTCTATGCCTAGGAGAACCCTTGTTGTTTCAGCCGTCCTCGCTATAGTCTTGTTAGTAATCCTAGGTGTAGTTGTACATCTCTTGTACAGACCCGGTGCTGGGGAAGAGGTTCCGCTACCGGATGTAGCTAAAGAGTCTAAGAGGATTCTAACGGTTTCCAGTAGCGCTTTCAATAACCTTAGTTCCATTCCCAAGAGGTATACATGTGACGATCTAGATGTTTCACCACCTCTATCGATTTCAGATATACCAAAGGATGTGAAGAGTCTTGCTATAATTGTTTACGATCCTGATGCCCCTAGAGGTATATTCTATCACTGGATAGTATACAGCATACCACCGTCAATCACAACCGTAGATGAAGGAGTAGGAGCTAAAAATAGAAGGGAGATCAGCATAGGTATTCAAGGTTTAAACGATTTCGGCTACATAGGCTATGGAGGACCATGTCCACCCCCGGGTAGTAGACATCGCTACATATTCCTAGTACTAGCACTAGATATAGAGCTGGACATAGAACCTGGGGCAACACCAACCCAAGTCCTAGAGATCTGTAGAAACCATGTAGTAGGCTATGGGATTCTAGTAGGTCTTTACCAACGATAAACAATTCAGCCATATTGATATACAGAGGATTGAGGAGCTATCCTTAGCAGGGACTGCCCAGTTAACCTCTTCTCCAGATCATCTGCTTCATAGCTACCCACCCTGTTTCTTGTTAGAAATGGAAAGACTGTTCTGGGCAGCTTCTATGAGGATTGGTGAAGAAGATATAGATAGACCTAAGCAGGGCTACCGATAACGTGCAAAAGGTAAAAATACTGTCCATTGATATATTTAAATTGAGGCGGTATTCGATGCGTATCGCTTTAGGTGGTATAGGCCACGAGTCTAATACGTTTAGCCCCCTACATACAACTATAGAGGATTTCGATGTTGTTAGAAGTGATGGGCTTCTTGAGGATGAAGTTGCTAGATTCCTTATAGATGAAGGTGTTGAGGTTACTCCAACAATCTATGCCTGGGCTCTTCCATCTGGTATCGTTTCTAGAAATGCTTTTCTACAGCTGGAGGGCGAACTGCTCAAAGCTCTTGAGAGTGCTGGTAGAGTTGATGGTGTATGTCTATTCCTCCACGGTGCTATGGAGGTTGAGGGGATTGGTGATGGCGAGACACATCTACTTAAACAGATTAGGGAGATCGTGGGCTGGAGGACTGTAGTATCTGTTGCTCTAGATCTTCATGGCAATCTAAATCCGCAGCTCGTTGAATATGCAGATATATTAACAGCTTACAGAACTGCTCCACATGTAGATGTTGTTGAAACTAGATTGAAGGCTGCTAAGCTTCTCCTAAACTCTATAAAAACCGGTATCAAACCAATCTCTACTATAGTCAAACCTCCAGTTCTATTACCAGGGGAATACGTTGTTACATCAATTGAACCAGCTGCCAGCATATACCAAAGCCTTGAAGAAATTGATCGAAAACCGGGTGTGGTAGATTCCTCTATGCTGGTTGGTATGGCTTGGGCTGATACACCCCACGCGGGTGCCAGCGCCATAGTGGTCTCAGATGGAAAAAACGAGGGTGAAGCTTATGAAGCAGC
This sequence comes from Ignisphaera sp., assembly GCA_038889075.1. GTDB lineage: Archaea > Thermoproteota > Thermoprotei_A > Sulfolobales > Ignisphaeraceae > Ignisphaera. The sequence continues at coordinate 49,762 of JAWAHS010000010.1, read as the reverse complement.
TTGTAAACTTGCAAAATCTTACTGGGATAAGAGGAGAGAGTTTAGACTCGAGGTTGAGGCTGGTGAAATCGATGAAGTAGTGAGAATCGCTAAAAATTCGACAAAGAGACCCGTATTCATTTCGGATTCCGGAGATAATGTTACAGCAGGAGCCCCAGGCGACGTTCCCATAGCTATAGAACGGTTACTCGACTTAAAGGTTGGAGATGCAGTTGTAGCTGGAATATACGATCCAGAGGCTGTCCAGCTATGTAGAGAAGCTGGTTTAGGAGGCTCTGTAAAGACCTCCATAGGTGGTAAGATCGATAGAGTTAACGGATATCCTGTTGAGGTTATAGGAAGGGTTGTGAATCTAATAGATGGAGGTGCGGTACTCAGAGTGGATGGGATAGACATATTGCTGGCGAGCCGAAGGCGTGGCTGGACCTCCCTAGACATCTTTAGAGAGTTTGGAGTAGATCCAACTGAAAGGAAAATTGTTGTGGTAAAGCTTGGATACCTAACACCAGATTTTAGGAGAATAGCCAAGCTAGCTCTAATAGCTCTATCACCTGGATGTACAAATCTAGTTGTAGAGAAACTTAGATACGAAAGGGTGAGAAGGCCAATCTATCCCTTGGATAAGGATTTCTCCTGGGAACCCTAGACAACAAATAGCTCATCTCTTCAACACATCCCTAATACACGTATATACGTTGGAAATCTTTGGAGTACACATATATCAAACCGTATGGTCTACGTTCATTACATACACACCCTCTCTGGTAAATATAATCCTCTACCGGCCACATCTATATCCGCATTTAGATAAATCTATGGAACTAGCAAAAACATTATGCATAGCAGTACTATTTTTCACCTGATGTTTTCTATGTTTTAACCATCGAATCATACATCATGTAGTACCGTACTAGATTATTAGTTAGAAGAAAAGACTTCTAAGCAATGCGATCAACCCATCTAGTATCGCTTCTCCCCATACATTGTGAAACAAGGCTTAGAGCTCTATAAGATAAGGATCCAAATAAGTGCATCGTTGTAGATGTTGGAGCAGTGGATATGTTTAGCGAATAATTAGGTGTAGCTATTATCTTCTAATATGACCAGCAGTGGTGCTACCTTGTTAGAGAGGATACAGTATGTCACCATAGTTTAAAATTCTGTGATCTATAGGAGATATGTAGGTGTGCCTGTGCATATATACATCAATCTTTATATGGATTTGGCTAGAAAGCTTGGCTGGTCTAGAAGAGAGCTTGTGGTAGATAAAGAGAGGGTTAGGGTTAGAGATGTTATAGAGTTCTTTGAGGATCTGAGAAATGCCGTTATGAATAGCCCTCGCAGCTATATGATTCTTGTTAACGGTATAAACATTATGCTGTTAAATAATTTTGATACAGAGATTTCTGGAGATACTACAATAGATATTTTCCCACCTGCAGGCGGAGGATGACAAATCGTAGTAGTACCCTCTATATCTACTAGCTACCGTTAGGTAGCAGAGGAAAAGCTTTATATATTCCATGAGGCACGTTCTGTTACAAGTGGGTGCTCCCTATGCCTATAGGAGGGTATATGGGTCGTGTTCTAAGAGTTGATCTAACCCATGGCAAGATACTTGTAGAGGATCTACCACCAGAGGACGTTTTAAGGAGATGGATTGGTGGTAGAGGTCTAGGAGTATACTATATGCTTAAGGAGGTGGATCCTAGAATCAACCCTCTAAGCCCTAGCAATAAAGCTATTGTGGCAACAGGACCTCTCACAGGTGTTACAGGGGTTCCCTCATCTGGTAGATGGTGTTCGGTAACAAAGTCTCCACTAACTGGGACGATCCACGATTCCCATAGCGGTGGTAAGTTTGGACCAGAGCTAAAGTTCGCAGGCTTTGATATAATTGTTATTGAGGGTGCCTCTGAGAAGCCTGTATACCTCTGGATATATGATGGAAAGGCTGAGCTTAGGGATGCAAAACACCTCTGGGGTAAAGATGTCCATAGTACTACAGATGCTATAAAAGAGGAGCTTTCACCAGTACTTGGACCTGATGAGGCTAGGGAGGTCAAGGTAGCGTGTATAGGCCCTGCCGGTGAAAACCTTGTTAAAATCGCAGCTATACTAAATGATAAGAATAGAGCTGCAGGTAGAGGTGGCCATGGAGCTGTATGGGGATCTAAGAAGCTTAAGGCTATAGCTGTTAGAGGGCATATGAGACCGGAGGTAGCTGACGAGGAGAGACTTGAAGAGGTAGCAGCAAAGTCTCTCGATATTATAAAGAAGTCTCCTGTTACATCACAGTCTCTTCCAAAGTACGGCACGGCCGTCTTGGTTAATGTGATAAATGCACACGGTATCTTTCCTACAAGAAACTTTAGAACAGGGGTATTTCCAGAGGCTGTTAAGATCAGCGGTGAGAGAATAGCGGATGAGATTATGGATTGGAAGATGGCTGAAGAAGAAGCTTGCTGGGGCTGTGAGATGAAGTGTGCAAGATATACGAGAATTACAAAGCCACCATTTACAGGTGAAGGTGGGGGGCCGGAATACGAGACTGTCTGGGCTCTTGGAGCGGATACAGGTACAGGCGATCTAGCTGCTGTTGCCAAGGCAAACTTTCTATGTAATGAACTCGGCATAGACCCTATATCAATGGGGGCCACCATAGCAACTCTAATGGAGCTTGTTGAGAAGGGCAGGGTGCCACCAGAAAGATTGAGAGGGCTAAGAGTTGAGTGGGGCAATGGTGAAACGCTGGTAGAACTTGTGTGGAGAACTGCCTACCGCTCTGGTATAGGTGACGACCTTGCTGAAGGTGCTGCTAGACTTGCTCGAAAGTACGGTCTGCCGGAGATCGCTATGGTTGTTAGAGATCAGGAGCTCCCAGCCTATGATCCACGTGGAGTTCAGGGACACGGACTAGCCTATGCTACAAGTAACAGGGGTGGCTGTCACCTGAGGGCTTACATGATTGCTCCAGAGGTTGTAGGTGTACCCCAGTTGCTAAATAGATTTGAGACTAGGGGTAAGGCTGCATGGGTTAAGGAGTTCCAAGATGTGTTTGCGGTAGTAGATAGCCTAATAGTGTGTAAGTTTGTGACCTTTGCATACTGGGCCGATGTGCTGTCAGAACAGCTCTCTACTGTAACAGGGTGGGATATGCCTGTAGATGAGCTTAAGAAGGTAGGCGAAAGAATATACAACGCTGAACGGGTATTCAACGTCCTAGCCTTCGGCGATGGAGAGACATACGATACGTTGCCAAAGAGGTTGCTGGAGGAACCTATGCCTGAGGGGCCTGCGAAGGGCTATGTAGCTAGGATTGGCGAAATGCTACCCGAGTACTACACTATCAGAGGTTGGGTTAAAGGAAGACCAACAAGATCAAAACTAGAGGAGCTGGATCTTAGGTGGTTGAGTGACAAACTAGAGAAAGAAGGACTACTACCACAATAGCCTACCTATAATATAGGAGACAAACCACACTAAATCTATATATTTTTCGCAGCTACCCCCTCCTCTTTACACATCTAGATCCGAGCAGCAGGAGAGTGTCGAGGCTATAATGCAATGCGTGAGTTCTCAACACCTGACTGGATCGTAATGATGAGCCCGAAATCGCATCCCAGAGAACTTGTAGTCGAGATTACTACACTATGCAATATGAATTGTATACACTGTTTTAGAAAGGCTGCTCTAGACCTTAAGCCATGTAGTATGGATTTGAAGTTCTTTAAGAACATACTGAGTGAAGCTATTGAAAACAATGTGGGTAGGATTGTCTTCTCAGGCTGGGGTGAACCACTTATCCATCCAGAGATACAGTATATGATTAAGATGTGTAGAGATCTAGGATTAGAGGTTGCCATAAATACAAATGGTTCTAGAATTGATGAGCTTATCGATGCTCTGGTCAAGTATGTTGATGAGATTTACATATCTCTAGATGCTGCAACACCTAGAGTCTATAACATAGTTCGCCAGCCAACAATGTTCAGTAGCATTATACAGAGCATCTCTAAATTGGTAAGTATTAAGCAAGTGCGGGGACAGATAAAACCTGTTATAAAAACATTGTTTACGGTAACATCTCTAAATATTGTTGACGTAGAGTACTTCCTCAAACTAGCTGTAGAGCTAGGTGTAAACGAGGTTGTATTTACCAGTGCGATACCTTATAGCGATCAAGATGTTGGATGCCTGAGCTCAACTAAATGTATAGAAGACCTATCTACACAGCTTAAAAAAGCTTTAGAAGAATTCAAGGAGTTTAGCCTAAGAATTACAGCTCCTCAAACACAGTATACAGCATCATGTCCCTTTGCATCAAAAAGAGCCCTATTTATTAGATGCGATGGTGCGGTAACCCCATGTATTCACTATGCATATAGCTGGACCCCAAATATACTGGGAATCAATAGGTACATAAAAAAAGTTGTGCTAGGCTATATTGGGAAAGACAGGCTTATCGATATATGGAGGAATAGGTATGCGAGGATATTCTATAGGCTATACTTTAAAAGGATTCCATCTTGTTTAGCCTGTAGCCTTGTTGAATACTGTGGAAAAACTAGAGAAAATACTGCTGATTGTCTAGGCGGTGAGCCGAACTGTGGACACTGTCCATACTACCATAGCCTCAGCTACTGCCCGCTATAGATCTGGCCACAAAGAACAGAGAGAATAATGGTGGTAGAGTTTTAGATCAATGTATTGCTTTTCCACGGTATGTATCTTCCTTTTATTGGTATGCTGTAGCTGCATCTTGGGCATCTGTATCTATTGCCATCTCTATCTAGATTGAATTCCCAAACTCTATAGCTGTATCTATAGATCAGAATTTTACCACATCTTGGGCATTTTGTTGATTCAAGCTGTGGATCACCCACATTACCTATATAGATATACTCAATACCCTCACCCCTAGCTCTTTCAGCTACCCACCTCAACCTCTCTATGGGTGTTGGTGGTTCATGCCATTTATGTGCAGGGTAGTATCTGTTTATGTGTAGTGGGGTGCTGTGGCCTAGGTAGGATATGTGGCTATCTATTATCCATTCTATACATTCATCGAAATCGTTTGTATTTGGTACAACAAGGTAAACCATTTCAACATGACCATTTCTATCGGCTATGTATCTTGCATTTCTATATACAATACTGTGATCTATATTGACAAGTGCTCTCCTCATCTTTGGACACCCCTTTATATCTATACTCCATCCATCGACATTGAGCTGTAGGAGTAGGTCTAGAGCATTTTTAGTGAGGTAGCCATTGGTTACAATCATAAAGTATAGACCTTCCTTTACAGCAAGCTCAGCTAGATCGACTAGATAGTCGAAGTTTACAGTTGGTTCATTGAAGCTTGCACTAAACCCCTCATCACCATTTAGAATAGCTTTCCTTAGCAGCTCATCAGGTGGTGTGGTAGGATCCTCCTCCCTAGGCATTCTAAAGCTCAGGTGGTGATTTTGACACCATGGACAGTAGAAGTTGCAACCCCATGTCGAGAAGGTTAATGCTGTACTGTTCGGCCAGTAGTGGAAGAGGGGCTTTATCTCAATAGGTCTACTCTCAACGGCACTTATTCTTCCATAGCCAAAGTGGTAGAGCACATTGTCTATATTCACGTAGTTTCCACATATCCCTCTACTGCCTGATTGAATCACACACCTCCTCTCACATACATCACACCTAACGCGGTCTCCCTCTGGAAGCCATAGCCTAGCCCGTCTCAAAGTTCTAGAGTCCACTCTAAACACCATCGCTGTACCATGTAGCTATTTGGATAATAAAATCTCTACAGCTGGAGGTCTAACCGTTTTACTATGTAGAGGGTAGATACCGCTGTCTCTAAATATCTGTGGTGTTGACGATGAATGGCATCTTCATTTACGTCTGTACCTGTACGCTATGTATAGCAGTATGCACGTGATAGACCATGCAGCTATTCCTAGAACTCCCAATCCAAGTAGAGTCTCCTTCAACTCTATTGGTAGATTCGAAGCAACTATTGTTAAACCCCATAGTGCATTTACAGCACCGTGGAGGGTGGTAGCGGGAAGTATACTATCGGTAGCCGTGGTTACCAATAGATGTGGATAGGATAGAAAGATGGTGTATAATGTGAATAGAAGTACACCCATGGATCTGTTAACTGAATAGTTGTATCCTAGGAGCAGTATTGCAGGTGAGTGCCACAATCCCCAGAGAATACCCACTACAATGATATTGTATAGAGTTGGCCTTGCACCTAGAATACGGTATAGATATCCCCTCCAGCCAATCTCTTCACCGAGGGCAAAAAATGCATTTATTGTTACAGCCGCTACATATCCTGCTAGAATCTGGCTATATGCAGCTGTAGTAGCTAGATTTGTAAGCTGATCCTCGGAGAGCGATGGTAGTGTTGTGCGAAGAGCTTCGGCAATAATCTTCACATATACACCGAAGTCGAAGAGCTTTAGAGGTAGGGCAATCAGTATATAGATTGCTAGAGCTCCATAGACTATGAGCGGTGCCGTAAGGTAACCTACAAGGGCTTTCTTAGACGGTTTTAAGAAGTGTTTAATATGTATAGCTACACCCTCCCTATATATCGCCAGACACAATACTGCAGATAGTGCAACGCTCCACATTCTCAAAAATCCCCATGCCGTGGCACCCCATCCTGTAGTAAACAGTCCTAGAAGTGCTGTATAGTCTAGGATAAATGCAGATGTATACGATACCAGTGTAAATACCGCTATCCTTGAAATGAGCCTCTTCTCCAAACCAGACCACCAGTTCTATTCTAGCTGGAAATAGGTTATCTACTTTTCACTAGATGGCACTATCCATCTACTCAAATAATATCATCTACTTTCTCAACTATAGGTTCCAGCCCAATAGCACTAAATGCTTCAGCTATGCTATCGATACACAGCTCCTCGCTACAGCTACAGAGGTATAGATGTGTATAGCTATCCTTATCTGATGAGCCGAATCCCCTAGTGCATCCACTCCAACACGGTGATAATCCGATTCGATGTGCTAGAAGGGATTCAACATCGCAGCTAGTCTTAGCATATACTACATACATAGGTACGGTTTCTGGGAGAGTCGTTAGGTAGTCTATATGCCACCACACCCTCCTCTTTTCCTTCCTAATGTGGTGTAGAACCCTGGCCCTTACTCCACCAGCTCCTCTAGCAGAACCTACATAACCATATACTCCGTGTACAAGGTGTGCACTGCCCAGGGAGCCTATGGTTGTACGAATATCTCTGTCAACTCTAAATATAAATACGTAGACGCCTCCTACTGCTAGAACCATGTAAATAGCCACCAACTGTATATCTCTACCCAGCTAGTAGTATGGACCTAAAAGCCACTCATTTCCAAGGAACACCTTCCTTACACCGTATTCCTTGAATATCCCAACAGCTTTCTTGGCATGGTCTATACTCGTTGGTGGTAGATCTCTCAGAAGATGGTCTGGATGGAATGCTAGAAGGACTACAGGTATATCTCTATCTACGGATGCTATGTACTCAGCCATACCGCTGAGCTCTATCTCATCGACGTATCCGGGTACAAGGAGGATGCTGACTGTTAGTAGTGGAATCTCCATTCTCTCCCTAGACATGCTGGCAACTATGGCGATGTTCTCCTTTACCCTATTAACAGCTCTATATCCATTAACCCCTGTTAGAGCTTGGTAGACTTCTGGGGTATAGGCTTTCCAATCTATTTTTACGATACCTCCTGATTCAAGGCTTACCCTAGCCATTTCCCTCACTATACCAGGGTTCTCGAGACCGTTCGTTTCCCAGCAAACCCTCTTTACAGTACTGCTCCTCTTAGATTCCTCAACTATTTTTCTCGATACCTTGAGGGCATAGACCATATGCGGACCTGGGTCGCCACCAAAATAGCATATGCAGGTAACTCTACCATTTTTCACAGCTCTATCGATAAGCTCTACATCGAAAACCGTATACCTTCCTCTAAGGCTTGGGGAAACAACAATGTTTTTGTGATCCCAATTCTGGCAGAAGACGCAATTGAGATTGCAACCGGCAAAAAATACGGCAAGATTATAGTATCCGTATTCAGGGCCTCTGGAAACACTGTATTTTGGATATCCACATCCAGTAGCAGCTGGACATACTGGTGTAGCTACACAGTTTGTTGGTAGAGGATCTATATATGCATAGAGTATACCAATACTATGCCCCTCTACAAAACAGAGCCTACCTCCACAGTTGCTCCAGAGTCCACAGTAGCCGGTTTCTCCAACACCTATGCTACACTCATTAACACATAGGGTACACCTAATACCATTAGCACTCTCTGGAGGCTGTGGAGGAAGCCCTAGAGCTGCTCTATATCTTCTATGCACCTCCATAGCTACACCAAGCCCTTCCTTTCTATTCCTCAAACAATTGCTACAGACACCTATAACGCTACTAATAGTAGCACCCCTAGCACCACAAAGCCTACAGATACCCATAGCAATACCTCTAGTATACAGCTAGAGCTAGCTGTGGTAAACAGAATAATATGTAAGCAATAGACTTTTGAACTAGATATACGAGCAGACGATATCCTATACGTCACTATAGTCAAGTTTATAAACTGTGCAAAAGCACAGTTTATGATAGGTGAAAGGTGCATGTACTGGATGTGGTGGCATGGAGGACCTCGGAGACGCCACATATGGTGGTGGCTAGCATATCTATACGGAGCATCACCAATACCACCTCCACCACCAGGTACACCAGGATGGTACTGGTTATTGGAGATAATGAGAAGCGGATACAGAATCCCCATCTGGCCCCATCCGTACCCACCTAGAGATGCCAGAGAGGAGCTGGAGTACCTAAAAACCTATAGAGAAGCTTTGGAGAGGGATCTTAGAGAACTTCAAGACGAGCTCAAGAGTGTTGAGGAGAGAATTAGAGAACTTGAGGAAAGGCTTAAAAAAGGGTAGTACACAGGTAAAACCACAAACTTTTTATAATGAAACAACACCTCTTTCTATGAACGTTTATGAAGCACAGATGGTGTTTTAGAAGGGGTTGGCTGGGTAGAAAACCAACTCCGAGAACCATCGATGGTAGTATAAAGAATGTACACTTCATACCACTTGACTCCACGGGTAATAGAATTTGGAGAGAACCGATAACGCTATACCCTGATGAAGTGGAAGCTCTCCGACTTGTATATCTTGAGAATAGAACACAGGAGGAGGCTTCGAAAGCTATGAATATTTCAAGAGGTACTCTATGGAGACTTTTGGATTCTGGAAGGAAGAAGCTTATACAAGCAATAGTAGAGGTAAGACCGGTAACCGTAGTAGGTATCGGTGGCGATGAGGATCCGTGTATAGATGTTGTAGAAAGCTAAACTCATATACAGTTACCGGATACCCTACAAAGAAAAGGAAATCTGTTCTACTTCAAGCACACTATAGCATCTACCTGGATTGTTCGTTTTATGACGATAGCTAAGATGGCTTTGATCCATTCAGCTAAATAGCCTATATATAGCCATACTGTAGTATGTTGGTAAGATATATAACTTGATCTAGGTAATAGCTATTTTGTAGCAGCGGAGGTGCCTATGGATTGAATGGTATGGAATACACCTACTGTCCAAACTGTGGTAGGAGAATTGAGAAGGAGTTCACCTACTGTCCCTATTGCGGATTTAGTTTAAAACTACAGGATAGAAGAACTCGAGGACACATTGTAATAGGACCTCATCCTCGAATGTTATTCATTAGAGGTGTACTTCTCCTTGTGGTAGCTATTATAATGCTGTTGATGATTTTCTCATCGCCTTTCTCAACCGATTCCACTGCAATATTCTTTGCTATACCTATAGTACTGTTCATAGTATTTGCAGTATACATGATCTACAAGGCATTGAGAGGAGAAACCGTTCCGACATACCGGGTGGAAGCAAAATAGTATATCGATACCCAAAGATTAGAGCAGATTTTTGAAGAATTCTGACGATCTTGCTATAATTTTGATAGAGTGGTTTGTGACCCTAGGATATGCAGGATCAGGTACCAAGTTAAACTATCTTTTAATGAGAAGCCGGCATGCTACTTTGTGATTGGATTTTATCTCCATTAATGCAGGTTCCTCTCTGCTGCACAAATTTGTTGCAAATTGGCATCTATTAAATAGTCTACATCCTTTCTCTGGTATGTTTTCCGATATCTCTCCTTTAAGCTCTATGCTTTTATAAGGTTTATACCCATCTATTGCAGGTATTGCGATTAGAAGAGCTTGTATATAGAAGTGTAAGGTTTCTCCAGCACATTTTTGTGGAACCCAGTTCAACTATTTTACCTAGATACATAACGGCTATTCTGTTTGATATAATTTTGTAAATATAATACATTTTTTGCAGTTCAATGGAAGTTCCCCCATCTAGGGAAGAGCGATGTGGAGAAGTAAGGAATGTGAATAGCGTTCTCAGCTTGCTGTTGAATAGCTTTGGAAGAAGCGTATTCAATAAGCTTGCAATGGTAGAGGCTGTATAATGGAATTGATAAACTCTTTAAACATCTCTATATCTTCAAAAAATAGAGTAGCTAGAGCTTCGGAGTCCGTATTGAAATGCCTTTCTATAGGTTTTAGAAATATAGTTTTTATAACAATCCTCACAGCAATCGCATTCCCTATAAAACCTAGCAGGATTCTCCGTAGAGTTTCAGGTTCATTAAATAGAAGATCGATACAGTCTCTACCCGTATTTGTAGTGCACACTAAATTCAATGCCTCTAGAAGTCCGGGGGAGACCCTAGATGCCCCTTCATAGATAATATTTCTAACTGTGTTCATAACCATCATCACCATGTATTCTTAGACCGGCGTTCACTTCTCTATTCATTCTATTTTTAAGATCTCTAGAGATGCACAGTTGTATAGACGGGTCTTGCATCGCTACCAAACACCCAGATCTAGCATTCTATAAATGTGTTTTTTAGAGAATCGCTGAAAGGTATCTTCATATGTTTTGAATAGCATATGAAACTACATAGGGTAGCTAAATAGTAAGATCTACACATATCTTCTTTGCAAATATTGAAATGGAGGCTTCTACTCAATGATTTTTAATAGATCAAGAAATTCGCCTAGGCTTTTGATTGTTGGTACAAGGTCTAAGCATAGCACATTGGGCTTTGCTCCCCTTAGATGGAGTAGACCAGTATAGTATACGGCATGTATATTACTAGCTAGCGCTCCCATTACATCCTCAACACAGGCATCTCCTACGTGAACTACCTCGGTAGGCTCTATTCCTATGGATGTAACCAGTCTCTGAAATATCATTCTCTGCGGCTTAGCGAATCCGACATCAGATGATGAAATTATTACATCTACATAGTTATCGATTCCAACATTTCTCAGAAGAGCTTTAACCCCTCTACCACTAAAGCTGGTATTACTAACAATAGCGATTCTCATACCCATTCTCTTAAGTGTAGAGAGGACATGCCGTGCCTCAGGATTCTCCCTGGGTCTAAACTCCGATGTTGACATTTCATACACTTCTGCAATTTCGTCAATGAGCTCGCCGCGATTCTTTAAACCTAGGCCTATTAAAATCATCGAAGCAATCTCCCTACCATTCATAACCATTCTCGCCGCTCCTAAACCCATATAGATTTCACGAATCCTGCCTAGACTTACATCATAACCTCTCGATCTAAGTATCTTGAAAATGGACTCCGCCCTCATTCTGCTGTACAGCTCCTCATCATCTGGATGCTTTTCCCAAATCAAGGTAAACCAGAGATCGAAAGACACAGCCCTTATCATACCCACCAGTCACCTAATCTACATATCGTCACCATATGAATAACTATAAGCTTGCATGCCAAATACTATAGTAAACTAAGCTACTCCAACACATAACGCACGAATTATACAATTTATGCTAGTAGAATTCAAGGAAATATTAAACGAGGCAGCTCTAGAAGAGCCACCGAACCAATAATCTAAAACATAGAAGGATTATATGTAACACAAAAATACGAAAAACTTGAACCAGATCCAAAGATTACGAGAACCAAGAGGCTTCCCAAATCGAGAAGCTTAGACATACCAAGTATCTCAAACCCACCACCTGGTTGCAGATTTCATACCCGGTGCCCCTACTACATCGATGGAACATGCAATGTGGTTAAGCCAAGGCCGGTGGAAATTTCACAGAACCACTACGTAGCATGCCACCTCTATACAAGAAGATAGTAAAAAGTTGACTACAACATGAATGGACACGGTGTACTTAGAACATGGCTATCGATTGCAATACTTTTACTGATCCTATCCCTAATTACACTTCCTTTTCAAGATGTTAACTCACCATCATATGTAATTAATGTACTTGCCCTATTGATATCTCTACTACTACTTGTACTCGTTATCATAGCAATAAAAAGAAGAGTCCTATCTTAGTAGTTATATACTTAGGCTACAGTTTTTATATAGTGTTTTGCATCTATGGCTTAGCCACCTAAAAGTATTGAAATGATCGTTCTGGCTTCAGATAGCTTTTTATATCTCATGCTAGGACTGCGGCATACATTGGTGTGGCAGTTTTGAATATGAGAATTTGCGATCCTCATATACATTCCTCTGGTAGGGAGACTGCTAAGGAAATAGAAAAGGCATTCGATAATGCAAATATCGAAAAGGGTATTGTAATTTCATACCATCCATACCTTTTAAAGGATGTGTGGCACCCCATTAGTGTTGAAGAATTCAGATCTTCGATAGAGCATCTCTCTAGTATTCAGAAAATGTTGAGTGGGAGAGTTTACGGATTTGCTTTTGTAGATCCGCGTATGGTTAGCGATAGTAATGAGTTGGTAAAGCTTGTCGAATGGGCTCTGGTAGACAAAGAGTTGAGTGGTGTTAAAATGATTCCCGCTGGCTGGTATCCCTATGAAGAAAAGCTCTATCCACTATATGAGAAGCTCGAAGAGATCAACACCCCCATACTCTTCCACTGCGGAATTTCATGGGGCTTCCCAGACTCTTCTAGATTCTGCAAACCAGTACTCTATGAACCGCTTATGAGATTCAAGAAGCTAAGATTTGCTCTAGCACACATCTGCTGGCCTTGGATTGATGAAGCACTTGCAGTCGGTGGAAGATTCCTCTATCCAACAAAATATGGATGGATTTCGTCTCCCTATGGAAGACCCCAGATAATATTCGATATATCATCGGGTGCTCCACTCCAATGGAAAATAGATGCACTATTCAAAGCTGTAACCTATTTAGGTGCTGAAATGCTTATGTTCGCCTCAGATTGCCATATTGATGCACAGTGTATCAGCAGCGCTATTAACAGAGATTTATCGATACTAAAGGGAATTCTTGCAAGAAGTGATGAAGAACTTGAAAAAATATTTAGAAAGAATTTCGAATGGTTCATTAAAGGCTGATGTAAGCCCCTTTTTAAACTATATTCAATTCATTTAAAAATACTCTATAGTCAACTCCAATACAATCCCATTCAACAATCATTGCTAGTTACGTCAAACCCATAGTTTCACCGTATATCCACCCACCTTCAATTCATTTGTAAACTATGTATGCATGGTTATGGTCTTTCCTATACAGAATCAATTGAATTTCTAATGGATTGAGGGAATTCCCTACACCTTGCATACTATGTCGGCCAACCCTGTCATATCTTTGAAGATTTTAGTATATTTAACATTGTCTGTGCATTTTCAAGCATCCAGTGATTGTTGTTAAAGAATATGTAGATCTTTCTCGGATCAAGAGATATAATGCTTTCTGCGATCTCTTTAAGTTGCTTAAAGCTGTAGTTGTATCCATACCAGACATCAGTACCGTGGAGCCTCAGATACACTATACTATTGCTCGATACTATCCACCTACCTATAGGAGCATCGATGGAGACTGCCGTTATTCCCAGATTTCTACATATTTCAACAACCTCTTCTAGGAACCAGCTACTATGTCGAAACTCTATAGCAAGTCTGCTACCAAGATTTACAGCTCTGGCAAACATCTCGATCCTATTAATACTATCCTCAGTTCTAATAAAAGTTGGAGGCATTTGAAAAAGGTAGAAATCTATGTATCTATCAAGAGGTTTAAATAGATGGTAGAACTTCATCCAGAGATCTAAAGAATTTCCACCCAACCTCTTAAAATGTGTAATTCCTCTATAGACCTTAACAGCCCATCTAATACCATGGCTAGAGGTTTTTCTAGCCCAGCCCTTAACCTGGTTAGGAAAAGGGAATCTATAGAAAGAAGCATTAAGCTCTACAGCATTAAGTCCGGAATTCTCTAGATACCAATCCAGAGAACCTCCAACATTCCAGTCATAGACCCATCCAGAAGTACCAACAAAAATCTCCATAAAACCACCACACAAGATAGAGATAGAATACCTTAAAAATTTAAGGAGATCTACGGATTTTCTAAATCCATGCAACTGAAAATACATCTCTATGTAGAGGAATACAGTCTTCTATAAAACGCAATATCCATTATACATGTATTCAAAGATGTGGTAAGATAGTTGGGGTTGATAAAGATTTCTAGAGATTATATCTACTACCCTGTAAAAACTAAGAATCTCTTAGGCTGTGGAAGCTTTTGAAGAAGTGTATCATCCATGGAGAATGCATGGCTGTCTATACAGAGTAGAAGAGCTCTACTCCATCTACTATTGCTAGACCTACTACAGTAATCAGCTGTATTCTATCTAGCAGTCCAAAGCAATAGATTTTGAAAGCTTTCAAATAAATAGTAGAAACCCTAGTAATATAGTCTTTCCACAACTAGACTAGCTGTGTAGGAGCCAATAACTACGTCAAGTCAACCGTTCTACTAACCTATGACGATAGTGGAAGTCGGCTACCAGTAATATAGATAGCTTTGCTGTATTTGTCCGAAAACTTTAAATTCCGTTCCATATTATAGAGAGACTCGTCTGAGGTGGTTTTAGATGAGCCAATGGAGCTAGTTTATCTAAATGTATGTAGAGCTGAAAATGCCATTCTCTATGCCATAGTTTATAGAGATAACCAATCCATGGAACTCCGTTGCTCTATAGGTGATTTCTATGCCTGATAGCTGGATCTGGAATCCCAGCATAGAGTGTGCAAGGAGGGAGGATATAGAGAAGATCCAGCTTCAGAGACTGAGGGAGCAGATCTATAGGCTATATAATGGCGTAGAGCACTATCGTAGGAAGATGAGAGAGGCTGGTATTGCTCCCGAAGATATTAGAAGCCTCAACGATACTAGAAAACTACCATTTACAACAAAAGACGATTTGAGGGAGACACAGCCATTTGGATACCTATCAACTGATTTCACAGAGGTTGTAGAAGTTCACGGAACATCTGGAACAACAGGAGAACCTGTATTCATGTACTATACACAGATTGATATAGAGAACTGGAGTGAGGTAATGGCCAGATCTCTGGCATCAGCAGGTCTCACAGAAAAGGACATACTACAGATAACACCGAGTTTCAGCCTATTTACAGGAGGCTTTGGATTCTTCTATGGAGCTAGAAAGATAGGTGCATGCATAGTTCCAACAGGACCGGGATTTTCACGAAGACAGATCTACGTTATGGTCAAGCTGGGGACAACGATGATTGCGGGAATAGCAAACTATGCTCTTAGGCTTGCTGAAGTAGCTTTTGAAATGGGTATAGATCCAGCTAAAGATACAAGAGTAAGAAAAGGTGTTTTCGGTGCTGAAATGTGGAGCGATTCTCTTAGGAGAAAAATAGAGAAGATATGGGAGATGGAGACATTCGATATCTATGGTATGGCCGAGCTCTATGGACCTGGAACCGCTATAGATTGCCAATACCATGAAGGTCTTCATGTTTGGGAGGATCACTATCTTGTTGAGGTTGTTGATCCTAGGACAGGCGATGTTTTGGAGCCTGAGGAGAGGGGTGAGCTAGTGGTGACAACTCTATCAAAGGATGCAATGCCTCTAATAAGATATAGAACAAGGGATATAACAAGAATACTGGATGTCAAACAGTGTCTATGTGGAAGAACACATAGAAAAATAGATAGAATACAGGGAAGAACAGACGATATGTTCATAGTAAACGGAGTAAACATATGGCCATCAGCAATAGAGGTTGTTCTCCACAGCAATCCTCTTGTTGGTAATGAGTATCAGATTGTGGTTGTGAAGAGTGATGGTGGTGATAGACTCTCAATCAAGGTTGAATCATCTCGAAAACTTAGTGATGAGGAAAGGAATTTCCTAGCTAGAAGGTTGCAGTATGAGTTAAGAGAAGCCATAGTTGTGGAACCGGAGATTGAGGTTGTCGATCCAGGTATGCTTCCGAGAAGTGAAGGTAAGGCTAAGAGAGTGTACATAGTATCTAATGGCTAGCCTTGATTGGAAGAGGGAGCAGTAGAGTAGGTACAGACGTTCGATACGTATATACCGTTTCCGTTATTCATTTTTTCCAAAGCTTGCCTGTATCCCATGGCAAGAGCTTCCCTATTTACACTACCAAGCATCCCCTGTACAACATCTTCAGCTACATCTATTGGTAGTATTTTCGATATGTCTTTAAAAGATAGAAGAGCACCAAGCATAGCCATATTAACAACTCTAGGATCTTCCAACCTATTTATGATTTCCTCAACGTCTATAACAATCATTTTGATAGGCAGCTTTGATAGCAGTTCAATTACCTGTCTCCTTGATGGTACTCTATCGCTACCCGGTGGAGGTATGTATATATTGCTAACGAGAATCCATCCGCATCTCTTAAGATATCTAACACCCCTTAGCGCCTCTACCATCTCTAGAGCTACGACATAATCTGCTGATGCAGGAGAGATTAACGGTGCTTCTACATCCCCTATTCTAACAAAAACCTCTACGGATCCCATCCTCTGTGCCATACCATGGGTTTCAGCAGCTACTACATTTAATCCACGTCTAACACAAATCTCCCCTATTACAGCACTCATAGTCACAACTCCTTGGCCACCGACACCGCATACAGCTATCTCTATCTTCATCCAGCACCTCCTCTATCTATGGCTTTAACAGGGCATATCTGTGTACACACACCACATCCGCGGCAGAGAGCTTTAACTATATGTGGTCTACCATCCTCAACGGTTATAGCTGGGCACATCAAATTTTTCACACATAGCAGACATCCTATACATCTGCTGCTATCTATAGAGTATACATCCCTAAGCAGACCTAGCCTTACTGCGAGTAGAGAGCACGTTCTTCTAGCTACAAGAAGTGCAACATCTCCACCTAGGGCCACCCTAAGCCCTCTCTCTATAGTTTCAACAGCTTCCCTGACACTATAAGGATCGAAGACCTCTACATGGGATACACCTACAGCTTTAGCGATATCCTCAATGAATACTCTCCTCGTTTGCTCACCTTTTGCAGTTAGCCCGGTGCCTGGATGTGGTTGGAAACCAGTCATGCCGGTCGTCTCGTTATCCAGTACTAGAATTAGCATAGGAGCTCTATTGTATACAGCATTTACAAGAGGTGGTATGCCTGCGTGGAAAAATGTTGAATCTCCTAGAATAGCTACAACGGGTCTATCTCTAACTGTATGTGCAAAGCCATTTGCAAGCCCTATGCTTCCACCCATCTCTACTATAGTATCTTGAACTCTAAATGGAGGTGATATACCAAGACTGTAGCATCCTATATCCCCTGTGTATATAGGGTCTACACCAACCTTTTTGGCTGCTAGCTTAAGTGCATAGAATGTAGCTCTGTGGGGACAGCCAGGGCATAGAATAGGACTTCTCGGTGGAGGCTCTATTTCTGGTTTAAGTGGCTGTGGAGGCAGCCATGGTATACCACATACCTTTGCTATAGCTTGGGCAACCCTGTCTATTGTAAGTTCACCAAATCTTCCAATGAGATCTCCACCGTGTACCTCGATATTCATACCGATATCTACTAGTATGGATTTGAGTTGCATCTCTACAACAGGATCCGTCTCCTCTATAACGAGTATCTTCTCAACACCATCTAAAGACTTTTCAACGAGTTTCCTAGGTAGGGGAACGGGTGTAGATATTTTCAGAATCCTAGCTCTACAACCCAATATGTTTACCGCATCCCTAGTGTATGCATACCCTATACCTGAGGCAACGATGAGCGTGGAACCATCACCCTCAATCCTATTATAGGGTAGATCTGCTAGCATCTCTCCAATCCTCATCCACTTCTCAAGAACTCTACGCTTCATCACCCTTGCATGTGCTGGAATCACAGCCCATCTCTCAGGTTCTCGCAGAAATACCCCTGATGATCTGGGAGATCCTATTTCACCAAGCTTTACAGGTGCTCTAGCATGGCTTACCCTAGTGAGCGATCTAAGGATAAATGGATGCTCCAATCTCTCTGAGAGCTCCAACCCCATATATGTAAGATCCTTAGCCTCCTGAACACCTGCAGGCTCTAGAACAGGTATGTATGCGTGTAAACCATACCATCTGTTATCCTGCTCATTCTGGCTACTATGCATATACGGATCGTCAGCTGTAACAATAACAAAGCCGGCTTTCACACCTGTGTATGCACTGGACATAAGAGGATCAGAAGCTACATTAAGTCCAACGTGTTTCATAGCCGTTAGGCTTGGAACACCACTCATAGCAGCTGCATAAGCTACTTCAAAAGCTGTTTTTTCATTGACGCTCCACTCAACGTGTATGCCGAGATTCTTAGCAATTTGGGCAAGGGTACCGATAATCTCACTTGATGGTGTTCCAGGGTAAGCAGCTGCAACACCTATACCGTATTCGATGGCTCCTCTGGCAATAGCTTCATTACCAAGAAGAAAAGCTGTTTCACCAGCTTTACCAAGCAGTCTACTCCTGGACATACTCTATATAGACCTCTTATCCACAACAACTTTAGGCTTACCATCAAATCTTGGCAGGGTACCCGGATCGACAACCTCAACAACAGGTGTAACAATTATAGCCTCCTTTAAATCTCTCTGAATCCTCTTTTCCAAAATCTCTCTATCTCTATCACTGAGCTGTTTAACAGCTTCAACAACAACAATCATTCTATCAAGTGCATCGTCCCTCTCAAGAACAATCTGGTAGTATGGAGCTACAAGAGGTTCTCTCAAAAGCACCTCCTCTATTGCTGATGGCCATATGTTTACTCCGTTTACTATGAACATATCGTCTGTTCTTCCCTGTATTCTATCTATTTTTCTATGTGTTCTTCCACATAGACACTGTTTGACATCCAGTATTCTTGTTATATCCCTTGTTCTATATCTTATTAGAGGCATTGCATCCTTTGATAGAGTTGTCACCACTAGCTCACCCCTCTCCTCAGGCTCCAAAACATCGCCTGTCCTAGGATCAACAACCTCAACAAGATAGTGATCCTCCCAAACATGAAGACCTTCCCTATGTATACACTCAGAAGCAACACCAGGACCGTAAAGTTCGCTCATACCGTACATATCGTATGCTGCCATCTCCCATATCTTCTCTATTCTACTTCTCATTTCTTCACTCCAAGGTGCTGCACCAAACATACCTTTTCTTACTCTTGTATCTTTAGCTGGATCTATACCCATTTCAAAAGCTACTTCAGCAAGCCTAAGAGCATAGTTTGGAACTGAGGTAAGCATTGTAACAGCTAGATCTTTTATCATCATTATCTGTCTCTGTGTATAGCCAACACCTGCTGGTATAGCTGTTGCACCAATTTTCAGAGCTCCATAGTGGAAACCGAGACCTCCTGTAAACATGTGATAGTTATATGCTATAAACACTATATCGCTTTTTGTTATACCTATAGCTGTTAAGCTTCTAGCCATCACCTCACTCCAGTTCTCTATATCAATCTGTGTATAGAATGATAACGTTGGTTTACCTGTCGTACCACTACTACCGTGAACTTCAACAACTTCCGAGAGGTCGACAGCTAGGGTACCATAGGGATACGCATCTCTTAAATCGTCTTTTGTTGTAAATGGTAGTTTTCTAGTATCGTTGAGGCTTCTAATATCTTCGGGAGCGATACCAGCCTCTCTCATCTTCCTACGATAGTAGTAGCACCTTTCGTAAACTCTTTTTACCTGTTCCTTTAGTTTAGCTAGCTGCATCTTCTCTAATTCACTACGTGGTATAGTCTCTAGAGTAGAGTTCCAGTACAGTATCTGCATAGATATCAACCTTAGAATACATATGCATTACAGAGGTAGTGGGTGGTGTAGCTGTATGTGTAGTAGCTTATCTCAATCTCTATGTGTTTCACATCCTTCTCTGTATATACATGTATATGTTGTTTATCGATCACACTATATACAATAATCAACACCAAATCCTCTAAACATAATTAGACTAGTTTAAAAATTTTTCTATATTCACGTACTTCTTCACAGCAATAGTATCTACATAGGGTGGGGAGAAGACTGGATTATAAAGGGCTGTAAGCTGTGTATGTATACTCCGCAGAGTACAGCTATTTCTCTCAATATAATGCTATAGCTTTTCACATCCAATAGGTTTTTAAATATCTAAATCTATAGAAAAGGCTGCGGAGAGGTGTTTATATTGGAGTACAGAAGATTGGGAAGAACGAATTTTAAAGTTTCCGTTCTTGCTATTGGAGGCTATGGACCTGGTGTGCATCCCGATCCCCAACTAGCTATTAAGGTAGTTGAAGAGGTTATTGGTGAGGGTATCAATATTATTGATATCGCCCCCAGCTATGCAGAGGCTGAAACTAGGCTGGGCTCTCTAATAAAGAAGTATAGAGATAGGCTTGTTGTTGCTGAGAAAACCCTTGAGAGAACATATGAAGGTGCTTGGAGGGAGCTTAGAACAACTCTTTCACGATTTGGTATCGAATCCATCGATGTCTACCAGTTTCACGCAGTCAGCTCTCTAGATGAATTGGATAAAATTTTTAGTGAAAAGGGTGCAGCAAAAGCCTTTATAGAAGCACGTGATCAGGGATTGATAAAATTCATTGGCATAACTGCACACTCCGACATGAGAATAGTTTTAAAAGCATTGGAGATATTCGATTTCGATACAGTATTGATACCGGTTTACGCTGCTGCCATGACTATACCGAGACCTGAAAATGATTTCAGACCAGTGCTTAAAGCTGCATTGGATCGGGATATCGGTGTCATCGCTATCAAATCCGTTGCCAAGAGGAGATACGTAGGTGAAAGAAGGTATACAACATGGTATGAACCCTTTGACGGTCAAGACGATATAGATATGGCCGTCTGGTACACATTGTCACAGGAACCTGTTGCGACATACTCTATGGCCGGAGACCTTAGGCTGTGGCCCATGATTCTAAACGCTGGAAAAAGATTCAGAAAACTATCCATTGAAGAGCAAAACAGAGTGGTTGAAGTATTTAGAGAAAAAGGTGCTAGACCACTCTTCCCAGAGAACGTATAGATCAAAAGATTGCTGTATATCTCAGTATTCTAACATCATCAACTCCCTATCCATTTTTCTAACTGAGGAGAGAAAAGGTAGAGTAGAAATGTACCTCGGAAGTATAGCCTTCTCATTAACATTCAGATTTCTCTAACAGCACAAATTTTATTTAGTGAGAAGATATTGCAATAGCTATAAATTCAAGATATAGATGTACTACCAGAGAAAACAGTTTTGATAACAGATATTCTGGTATCTTCCATAAAATTTTAGATGCAGAGCTTTTTAGCATACCAACTCCCTCTATAGCCATATCAATGTAGTAGGGTGTTGCTACTAGTTTTCACTAGATGTATCTCAGGCTGGTCTGTAACTTTTGAACCTGTTCTAGGCTTTGGAAACATATGTGGTTATAAGGCATGTAGAATTGCACTAGCTTGGTGGTTTAGTTGGAGATTGGTAAGAGGTTTAAACCCCATCCAAACTTTATAAAGGTCTACCATATATCTACCTGCTTATTGTTGCTACTTTACTCTTTCTTTCTTCACTTATACCGCTTCTAGTAATCTACTATACCATGCACAATACATGGATTTGGGCTTGGCCATACACCCTTATTCCACCACTAATAGTTGTATTGATATCCATCTTTATATCCTACCGGATAAGAAAGTAGTATGACTCTATCTGGTATACCATTGCTGAAGATGGTATTGCTGTAGAAAGAGGTGTATGGTGGAAGATGAAACACCTTGTTCCATATTCGCGAGTAATGTCAGCTGATATTATACAAGGTCCCATCTCGAGAAGATCTAGAATAGGCTCCGTATTCATCTATACTGCGGGCTATACAGGTCCTTCTGGAGGAAGGAGTAAGATAGCAGAAGCAGAAATTATAGGAATAGATGACTTTCTAGAGATGAGAGATCTTATAATAACTATGGTTAAAGGTAAACCACTCTTCACTATCGAGAGAAGTAGCATAGAGCAGAAAATACTCGAAGAAGTTGAAAGGATAAGAAAAATCATAGAAAAACAATATTCCAAGACCTAATCCATTTGCTACTGTAAAACAGTATTTTTTGGTCTTTCCGGTACTAATAGTTCCTTCCCAGTAGGCTCTATATAATCTTTAGAGCATTGATATATGTATATGGAGCAGAGAGCTCTGAATTATCATAGTTAGCACTACCTAGTATCAATTCCTAGGTATTAACCTGATTAATGATAGACGGCTTTGACTGAATGATAGTGCTGTGAAGTTGCTAAAAGCTGGAACACATTAGGTTGGATATTATTAGTTTAAAATCAGTTGGGGTGAGTATATTTTTGGTGAAGATAGTTTGAAAATCATTGAAGATTTTGCAAGTTTGGATACAGGTGTGAAGGTTTTTTATCGATGTATCCTTCCCGAGTCCTTTAAAGAGCTTGCTATTGTTTCACACGGTTTTACTTCCCATAGTGGTTTCTATATACATATCGGTAAGGAGCTGGCCAGCTATGGATATGGTGTCTGTATACATGATCAAAGAGGCCATGGGAGAACAGCACAGAATTTAGAAAGAGGCTATGTTGATTCCTTTAATGATTTTCTAGTGGATTTAGAGACATTCACAATGCATGTTCAGAGAATTTTTGGTGGGGAGAGGACGGTTTTAATAGGGCACAGTATGGGTGGGTTGATAGTTCTACTCTATGCAGGAAAATACGGAAGGGTAGGAGATGCTGTGGTTGCTGTCGCTCCCGCGGTGCTGATCCCTGAAACTAGAAGATTTTCAACACTAATTTTCGCAACCATCGCATCGATTCTCTTTCCAAGGAAAAGGATAGAGCTACCATTCACAGAGCAACAGATTGAGGAGGGTATGAAGAGGATGGATAGAGAGCTTCTAGAGGCTATGGGAAAGGATGAACTTGTATTAAGAGATACAACAATAAGGCTACTGGTTGAAATTTGGAAGGCATCTAGAGAATTTTGGAGATACGTTGAAAGGATACAAATTCCAACATTACTCATACATGGTGAAAAAGACAATATAATACCTATTGAAGCAAGTAGAAGAACCTACAGTAGATTAAAAACTCTAAAGAAAGAGCTGATAGTGTATCCAGAATGTGGACATTCACCGCTTCACGAAATTGGATGGAGAGAACGCATCAAAAACATGGTCGAATGGATTAGAAACAACATATAGTAGCATAGCATCTGGATTAGAGAGGCTATACTGATATACATATCGTTGTCAGCAGCAGTATCAGCACTATTTATACATCTCCTACGGCGATTCTAGCATCTATAGAAGAAGAGCCGAGTCCATAAAGTGGAAAATATTTCTGGTTAAAATCATAAAAGTTTTTTATTTCCCCTATACATTAAAGGCTTTACGAAATGTAATGGTTTTAAGAGGGCTGTATATGGATTGGATAAGCATACTATTCTTTATAATATTTCTATACCTGGTACTCCACCCACAGCTTCAGTTTAGGGCACTAACTAATGCTAGGCTGAAGCTGATTAGAGAGATTGAGAGAAAATATGGCTGGAGAGTTATCACAATGATCCATAGACAGGAGCGGATGGGTTTTCTAGGCTTTCCAATATATAGGTTTATAGATATCGATGACTCCGAAGCTATACTGAGAGCCATACGAACAACACCACATGATCAAACCATAGCTTTAGTTCTTCACACGCCAGGTGGCATGGTGCTGGCAGCCTCTCAGATAGCAATGGCTCTTAAGAGACACAAGGGTAAGAAGATTGTTATAGTACCACATTATGCTATGAGTGGCGGAACTCTAATTGCCTTAGCAGCTGATGAGATAATCATGGATCCCGATGCTGTTCTAGGGCCGCTAGACCCACAGCTACAGGTAGGCAATGCTGTGTATCCAGCACCGAGTGTTATCAAGATAGCTAAGATTAAGGGAAATAGTGCACGTGATGAAACACTGATACTGGCAGAGATAGCTGAAAAGGCTGTAAAAGAGGTTCAGAGCCTTATAATTAATCTACTTGAAGATAAGCTTGGAAAGGAAAAGGCTGCTGAGATAGCTAGCGAGTTGACTGAGGGTAGATACACACATGACTATCCGATAACCGTTGAAGAGGCTAAGAGGCTTGGACTTAACATAAACACAGCTGTACCGCCAGAAATCTATGCATTAATGGAGCTATATCCACAGGCAATGCAGCAGAGACCAGGTGTAGAATATCTACCACGGCCCCACATACCCTTCTACCAGAGAAGGGATACAGAAAGATAAACGGGTGTCTCAACCACTCTACTTTTATAGCTGAAATCCTCGTGGAACCGATTCTGTTTTTCTGTTTTCATATTAGCCTATGTTATTTGATATATTGTAATTTACCATCAGGGGAATCATGTGCTGCAGTTTATAGGGTGGTACCATCTATACTGCTTTTGCCCTTGATAGTAGGATTGCTATAGCTACAGCTATAGCCACTACTGTAGCTGCTAGTACTAGTAGGATTACTGTCTTCTTATAGGTAATAAGTAGCTCTCGAACCTTCTCAATCGCTCCTCTAATACCTCTTTTTTTCCTACTCTTCACATATATTCTCTTGTGGTGCGTCCTACCGTACTCTTCCTGGTACTCTATCTGCCATGTAGGTCCTCGTGTATCAGCTCTAAAGATTGTAGAGGGTTCTACACCTCTTTCCTCAGCCGACTCTATTGCTGAAATTATTAGCTGTAGATATGGTTTAAGTGATGAGAATCTAGGATCCGTAGAAATCTTCTTCTCTACATACTCCTTCTCGTATGACAATCCGGAGAGAATCTTCATAACTTCGGAATTGTGGAGGAATTCGTGAATGAGTGTAGACGTTGTATAGCCGCCGGAGGAGGTGTAGCTACGTATGTCGTATACTGCTGTAGAGAGTTTAACTAGTACACAGTCAACCGTTTTACATCCCTTGACACTCACGATGAATCTATCCACAACGTACTTCACTATACCACTCAATACTATACTCACCAACAATCCTGCAGTACACGCGGATGTTGCATGCTAGAATGCATATGCTTAAAACTGTTTATAAAAAATACAGCGGCTGTATCTAAATGTATATCTTTATCGTCTTTATTTCAAGGGGCTTCATTTCTACCCTTAGGGTGTTTCCGTCTTCGATGGCTAGTTCGCTATAGGTTTCAGTCTCTATGATATTTGTTTCAACTGCTCTAGATAGTTGTATTGCAAATTTCAGTTTTACCTGCTTCGCCTCTTTATATGGATTGAACAGCCGTACTACGTATCCCTGTCCATCCTCAGATTTCTTGAATGCTCCAAATACAATAGCATCAGGCTCGATACTTAATAGATTGAGCTCTCGTTCGGCTGACCCTACATCTTCAACTGCCTTCAACCTAAATAGCTTTTCCTGAACTACCTTTGCTAGGTTGGCTCTGCTATAGTCTCCTGTATGTGGATATATATAGTAGACAACCTCAAACTCGCCTACATCACTCCATGGATTTGGAAATACAGGGGATCTGATTAAGCTTAGTGCTATTCTATTTTCTACAGCAGTATAGCCGTGCCTCGAGGGAGCTATTATCGCAAGCCCTGCTCTTTCATCGTATAGCTCAGCCCATCTAACAGCTGGAACTTCGAATCTCGCCTTCTCCCACGATGTTTCCCTAAGTGAAGATCTCTCTATAACTCCATATGGAATATCGTATATAGCTTTCCTAGACTTTAGAGAGGTTTCGAACCATACCTTTACCAGCAAACTCTTCTCTTTCCATACAATTCTATTCCTAACCTCTATAACTGGTGAATCCTTAGCTAGACATATGCTCTGCTTAATGGTTGATGTACCGACACCTTTGGTTACATCTACACACGCTACCAGAGGTCCTCTTGCAACAACCACAGGCTTTCCGAGAACCTTTAGCTCATCTCCATGTACGAGGAATTCGTCTGTTACATCCCATGCATCCCATCTACCCGGTCGGTCAGGATGGGCTACGAGCTTATTTGAGGGTGCTGATAGAATCTCTAGGTTCTCCCTCTTTAGCTTCAGTGATGATATGTTACCGTTGCTGTCTATCTTTAGAGACAGGTGTTCATTTTCCATTACAATACCGTCCTGATGCTCGTAGACCCTTACACCCTCTGAAGCTCTACACACTCCCTGTAGGTATTTGTAGAACCTGTATCCCATGGGTGGCGCCTCTACATAGAGGTAGTAGCTATCTGCATCT
>JAWAHS010000010.1:0-22968 GCA_038889075.1 Ignisphaera sp. | reverse complement strand
TTACAATACCGTCCTGATGCTCGTAGACCCTTACACCCTCTGAAGCTCTACACACTCCCTGTAGGTATTTGTAGAACCTGTATCCCATGGGTGGCGCCTCTACATAGAGGTAGTAGCTATCTGCATCCTCCTGACACTCAGCTCCCTCAGGTACCCCTAAACCCTTACCTACTTTAACGATATCCCTTCTCCTCCATGGAAGTACATTAAATACGGCAATACCTCGGTCTGTAGATTTAGATCTAGCTAAAATACATTTTGCATACTCTGCATAGGCTCTATTTGAATTCTCTACAACTTTCGAGAGATCGTTTAATGTATCATCGTATACCTCTTTAATTGACGAACCCGGTATCACATCATGGAACTGGTTGAACAGTACGAGCTTCCATAGTTCATCAATCTCCTCCTTATTGTAGTGTGAAACCTTGAGAATCTCAGCAAGAGATGCTATAGATTCGTACTCTCTTACGGCAATTTCCGCCCTAGCCATATACTCCTTAACGGGTAAATTAGTTGTATAGGTACCTCTATGCACCTCGACATAGAGATCGTCGCTCCATGTAGGTAGCTTTGCTAGATGCTTCTTTAGAGCCTCTATGTATTCATTCTCATTGAAGTGGGAAACCATCGGAATTCTCGGCATGGCATTTATCAAATCTACATACTCTAGCATCTCCCTTGTTGGTCCACCACCACCATCTCCATAGCCGTAGCTGTAGATGAGGAATGGTACCTCATCCTTATTCCTATACACGGTCCAGTATTTATCAATCGATACAGGGGTTAAGGTCTCATTGTACGAGGTTACAAGTATCTGTACAGGTATCTCGGTTCCATCTACACCCCTCCATATGAATGAGTGCAGTGGGAATGGATTTGTATCATTCCACATAACTTTGTGTGTTACAAATACCTCTATACCACTCTTTCTCATAATTTGTGGCAGCGATCCTGCAAATCCGAAGCTATCCGGTATCCAGCCGATTTTCGATATTCTTCCAAATCTTGATAGGAAGTACCTCTGTCCATAGAGGAACTGCCTAGCTAGAGACTCTCCATCTACTAGTTGAACGTCGCTTTCAACCCACATACCGCTAACGATAATCCATCTACCGTCCGTGATGAGCCTTCTAATCTCTTCAAATAGTTTTGGATCCAGCTTCTCAACCCATTCATAGTACTGGGCAGAGCTCTGTACGAACGTAAAGTTGGGGTACTCCTTAGCTAATCTAACAATTGTTGAAAATGTTCTCAGAGTCTTTTCAATGGTTTCACTTCTTGGCCAGAGCCAAGCAGCATCTATGTGGCTATGCCCCGCTATGAGTATGAGACCACTCTTACCATATCTTTCACTAATCTTCTTAAGCCCCTCAAATAGCCTACCCTCAATCGTTCTAGAGATTGAAATGGCATCGCCTATGGGTGTATAGTTTGCACCAGGCTCCTCTAGATACCCCTTCAGAATCCCTATACCATAGACACCGGAGAGATATAGATAGTCTCCATACGGATTTCTCAGATCCCTTCTATTAAAGTACTGGGCAAGGGGTCTTTCATACAGTAGCGATATGAGTAGCGTAATTTGCCAAACTGCTGGTACCACCCTTACACCAGAGATGATTTCATAGAGTAGCGTCTCTATATCCTTCCTCACGGGGTCCTCCTTTGGTAGCTGCTCTACATAGCTCAATAGCGCTAGGAGTCTAAGACCCAATCTAATAATGCTCCATTCAACTTCAACGAGATAGGCATTTTCAAAACCCATATACCATCTGTGGAAACCGAACATTGTTCTAGGCGATATTCTAAGCTCAAGCTCGTGCTCACCCGGCTCCATAGGTACATATGTATGTGCCTCATCTATACCTCCATACGATTCTCCATCGACTTTAAGTAGCGCATTGCCCTGAAGGACTATCTTTAGAAACCACGTCGATGAGTATCGGGTTTTAGTAGGCACTGAAATCCTTGTTCTAAATGTAAATAACTTATCGGGGGTTGTTTCAGCGGCTATGGGCAGCTTAATGTTTCTTCCATCAGCAGAAGACCAATCCAGAATCGGAACAATCCTTATTATAGACGACGCCATTATGTCGAATATCCTCCTCTCAACATCCCATAAGTTCACTACAGCCCTCACCTCACAGAGTAGGGACTCCATGTCCTCAGATATAAAAATCTATAGGTGTTATATACCGTGAAACACCGAGCATTGAATAGATAGAGGTACGCAGGCTACACTAAGGTTAAAAATCCTCTATATCACTACTCCTATATTATGAGCGGTACCTTGTATAGGTGTGGCTAATGTTCAATGTCATGGCAATTAGAGAGGATTTTCCTATACTTAAGAAGGAGATTAATGGAAGACCACTCATATACTTTGATAATGCTGCTACAACACATAAGCCGAATCAAGTTATAGATGCTATAGCTAGATTCTATAGAGAATTCAATGCAAATGTACACAGAGGGATGCATACACTCTCCCAAGAAGCCAGCACACTGTATGAAGATTCTCTCGATGTTGTAGCAAAGTTCATCAATGCATATTCGTGGGAGGAGGTTATAGAGGTTAAGAATGCTACAGATGGACTCAACATAGCTGCGTGGGGATGGGGTCTATTCAATCTGAAACCGGATGACGAGATCATACTTACAGTTATGGATCACCACAGCAACATGCTTCCATGGAGAATCGTTGCAGAGAGAACTGGTGCAGTAATTAGATATGTAGACATTACTGAGGATGGCGATATCAACTACGATCAGTTTGAGGAGATGGTGAATAAAAGGACCAGAGTTATCGCCATCACAATGGCCAGCAACGTACTCGGTACAATAGTAGATGTAAAGAGAATTTGCAAAGTAGCACACTCCGTAGGAGCTATAGTTGTTGGTGATGCTGCTCAGTACGTTCCCCATGTACCTACAGATGTAAGGGATCTAGGAATAGATTTCATTGCATTCAGCGGCCATAAAATGCTGGGCCCTACTGGTATAGGGATTCTCTGGGGTAGAAGGGATGTTCTGGAGGAGATGAAGCCATTTAGAGTAGGTGGTGATACCATAAAGGATGTTACCCTTGATTCTATAGAGTGGCACGACCTTCCATGGAGATTCATAGCAGGTACTCCCCATATAGCTGGTATGATAGGGCTTGCTGAAGCCGTTAGATACTTGATGAGGATAGGTATGGAGAATGTTAGGCAACACGATATAGAGTTGACAGAACACACCTTAAAGGGATTCAGAGAGCTAGAGAATGAGATATCTGTGCTAGGTCCCTTAGATGCTAGGAAGAGGACTGGCATAGTTTCATTCAATGTAAATGGTCTCCATCACCATGTGGTTGCAAAGGCTCTAGATTCATTTGGAATAGCTGTGAGGAGCGGTGGACACTGTGCTCATCCTCTACACTATCGGTTAGGGCTTAAGGGATCCGTAAGAGCAAGCTACTACATATACAATACGTTAGATGAGGTGGATACATTCATATCTGCACTAAAATTCATAGTTACTCTAAGAGATGTCCTCTCAAAACATGGTATAGAAGATAGATGTACAGGTACGTAGATACGCTACGTCAAGCAGCTTTACGGATCCCTCCAGTCGATCACATTACATGAGGTTTTGCAATGTATATACCGTCAACATTATCGATTACAGTAACCTTTACAACCCTTCCCTGCATATTCGGACTCCATACCATACCCACTACTGTAATCAATACTTCACGCTCTCTGTCCACAGCTATAACCTCATGCTTTAACCAGCCAGGAGATATTATGATAGCCTGTATAACCTCCCTCTTAGAATACTTCAGTGGAAGCCTCCTAGCCCTTTTCATCCCAAAATCTATCCTCCTATAGTAAAGTGGTACACCGTATTTTTCCTCCAGTCTCTCGAGAAACTCTCTAAATCTCCTCCATCCAACCCTCTCTACACCCTCAACCTTCCTTCCGTATTTGTGAACCTCATACTTCTGTATACCAAATGGTGGAAACCTCTTTCCAACACCTATTTCAATACCCCATGCAATAATGTTCTCAATATCCACATCATTTACACGTGGAATCCAAACCGGTGTTAAGTGAACATCTATACTAGTTTCCTTAACAGTGTACTCTATAAGCTTCATAGCCCTTCTAACACTGTACCATTCAACACCTTGGAGATACCTACCCTTCCCCTCATCTAGGGTATCGATGCTTACATTTAATCTATCGAGACCTGCCTCCTCAAGCCTATCTATAAGTTCCTTCGTAAGTGTACCTATCCTAGTCTCCATGGCTACCCGAGGTAGAAAGCTCTTCAATTCCCTAACAATATCCACAATCTGTGGATGTGTAGGGGGTTCGCCGACACCATCGATTAGACCCTCCAGAACCTCTCCACCCTTTGCATCATAAACCTGCCTAACCCATCTAACAAGCAGCTTTCCATCAATAATAAACTCCGATTGCCTATTTCTTGAGAAAGGACCTGCATCAACGCTACAGAATATACAGTTGTATGGACATACTGTTGTTGGTCTTATCTGAATAACATTTGTTCCTCTATCGATAACACCAAATGCAATGTGACCTAGAAGAGGAAGATCATCGATGTAGATGTAGTACCTATTTCTTGAAAAGCCTATGATTTTCGGCATAGATTCTACATCCACTGCTACCATATTGAGAAGTATCAAAACAGCCTTAAAATAGTTAGCTAGCTGAAGTAGAATGGATGTGGATTTCCTCAACTGCTTTTCAGTGCCCGTATGGAAATCCACTATAGCTAACTATACACACACCCTATCCAGCAACCATATAATTCCATCCACCTCCTCAATCTTCATATAGCAACCTCTATCTATACAGTAGGCCACTGCTGCACACACTATAGCATCGATCTGATCTCTACCAAGTCTATCCACTCTATCGGTGGATACAACATTTAGCCTATCCAGAACCTCTGCAACATCGCCACACCCACTACTTAACATAGAGCTCCTCGGATGCGTTTCATATATATTGGTAACCCCTAGACTCTTAAGGCTGCTAACAATCTTCATAGCCCTTACCGTTAGCATCCCCATATATGAGAAACCTGGAGGAAATACCCTAAATCCTAGTGAAATCATCTTCCTATCAACCTTTCTCATTCCACTACCTAAACTAAAAGGTGCATCTATTGAAACATATAGGCTGCGATCATCTCTAAGAAGCCTAGCTACAGCATCTAGAATATCGCTATCACCATACAAACAGCGAACCTCTGCAACCCTACACGCATCCTTACAAGCGATGTATGCAAAGCCGCTACACCTATTCTCCTTTGCTGCAAGGTCGATACCTATGTAGATCCTGCCCATGAAAACACCGGTGGATCAGCATCGATCGTTCTATAACAGCGGTTGTACTGTTAATAGCTAGTACTACTATGATTTATATAGATTATATTAATTAACTGTCTAACTGTTTGTGATTTGAGGGGTCTTTGGAGGTAGATTGTATAAGTATAAGTAGGGGTAGTAGAGTGTGTGCTTCTACTGTCAAGATGCTTTCTTAATAATCTTGGCTAGATCTCTTACTAATCTATCTAGAAACTCTATATATGCCTTTTCATCGTACATTACGAGAGCGATATTCTCCTCTATTGTTTTCTTGAGATTGAGTAGCTCCTCCGTCGCTTTCCCCTCCTCCTTCATTATATCTATCAATCTCGCTGCTGCATCTATGAGTCTTAGGGTGCCGTAGAGTGAGGGTTCATCGACACATCCCCTGGCACTTGTTATTAGAAATGATAGAAGTTTGAAATGCGGATCCCTAGTAATACCTTCAGTACCCTTCATAGTGCACCACCTCCTCTAGAGACCTTCTCTTTGGAGGATTCGGCCAGGCATCGACATATCCAAGTGTTATAAGTAGTACCGGCTCAATGTGATCAGGTATGTCAAGCAGTTCCTTAACCGCTGTTTTACTGAATGATGCAATGGGACACGAACCTATTCCTAAGCTATATGCCATTAGCATCATGTTCTGCGTAGCCATCGATACATCCATAATCGCCATTACCTCACCGCCTTTTCCACCCTTTCTAGCCCTTTCTAGATTTATGCACACAACTATTATTGCTGAGGGATCTCCAAAGAGTCCAGGTGAAACGAGCTTTATTTTATCAATTTTATCTCTATCCCTAACAACTACGAATTCCCATGGCTGTATATTGCCCGCACTTGGTGCCCATATACCGGCTTCTAGAATTTTACGTATATATTCATCTGGTATATCTTCCCTTCCATCTCTGAATCTTCTTACACACCTCCTACCCTTTATGATTTCGAGGATATCGTCTGATGACATTTTCCTCTACACCTCTATAGCAAGCTTCCCCTCTTTCATAATCACATCTCCATCTATATATACTGTAGGTTTGAGTATAACGCCATCTAGGTGTAGGGGTACTTTAATCTTTCCACCAAATCCAAAGTTGCTTCCAATAGCTATGTGTACTGTGCCCAGCACCTTCTCGTCCTCAAGAACGATACCGCTTACCCTTGCACCAGGATTTGTACCTATACCAAACTCTCCAAGCCTCCTAGCATCCTCACCATACTGTGACAGAATCTGCTCTAGCTTTCTAGCCTCATCTCCACCTTCTATAGATAGTATTGAACCCTCCCTAAACACTATCTTTATGGGATTTGCCAGCTTTCCGATACCTGCCATAGAACCATCTATTACAGCAACACCATTAGCGCTCTCCTCAATTGGTGCAATATATGCTTCACCACCTGGGAGATTGCCCCAGTCACCGGGATTTCTAAGTATTCCGGAGCTTCTTCTAGCTCTTCTACCCTCGATAGAGAACGTTAGGTTCGTCCCACTGCTACTCTCTATCCTAACGCTACTCCCTCTGTCCAGGATCCCTCCAATAGCCTCGGTGATTCTATGGATGTAGCTGTAGTCTACATTCATAGTTCTTATGAATACCTCCTCAGTTATACCAGGCATTGTTGCAACCCTACAACCCCTCTTGGTAGCCTCCTCCCTGGCAACCGTATGTGTTAGGGATTTAGATGTTGGTGCAATAACAACATCTGCAGACTTCATAGCTTCAGCAACAGGTCGCGGCGGCTCCTCACCATGCATCTTCCTAGGGAACATCTCAATATATACAGCCTCAACACCGAGCCCTCTTGCACACAGCCATATATGGAGACCTATTCCTCTAAGAATCTCATCTGTAACAATTAAAACAGTCTCACCATTTCTAACCCCCAGACACTGTGTCAATACTATGCTACTGGCTCTGAAGATCTCTCCATTGAATTTAAGCACATAATCTCTTGGTAGATCCATCTCTATCCCTCAATAAGATCTCTTATTATATGGGCCATGAGGGTTCTTGGAAGTAGTACAGGCTTTCCGGTAGCTTCTACAGCAGCTCTTCTAGCATCCGTAGTATATCCGATGCAATCCAGAACAATTAGATCACAATTCCGTAGATGGGTGCTGACCCTTCTAATCTCCTCAATACCTTCGGTATACGGCGATGCGCTAACAACGGTAACGGCTTCCGTAACCTTCGACCATTTTATCTTGGTTAGCTCGATCTGCCCTGGGTTAGGTACAACAACACCTAGTCTTCTGACCTTTAACGCCTCTACAACCTTTAGCAGGATTTCCGATGGCTCGATTAGAAGCTTACTCGATTTAAGTTCTGGAAATTCACCTGTACAGAGAAGTCCAACCACATCTGCTTCTCTTTCAACCCTATCTATACACCTCTGGACAAGTGGAAGTATCTTCTCCCTATCCATTTTAACCTCAGAGCCGTCTCTAAGTCTAGAGACTAGTATGTATCCACTCTCTCTAGGAGCTAGGAGCTCTATCTCGTCTCTGCTAAGGTCGTCTAGAGCACCACACTCAACAATTTCAATGTTACCTAAAATGGGCAGCATCTCCGATACTACATCGACCCTCGGAGACTGTCCGATTGTTACAAAACCTACTCTTCTCAAAGTCCTTCACCCAAGCTTTCTACCTACAACACTTTCCACTTGTGCTAGTATCTCAGGGTCCTTGACACCCGAACCGAGAGGTATATATTCCTTGGGAATCGCAACTATAAATACACTATTGCCCGTTCTAATCTCTGCAGAGGTTATCGGCACACCTGATTCAGCATCTATAGTCGCTATCAGATCTGGAAATGCTGCAAGTCTTCTACCCATAGAGTCCTCCAACGTCATATACTCATTCCAAAACGTTATTTCATATATACCTCCTCCACCTCTTACAACAACGCTTCCTATATCGTAACCACCTCTAGTCTCCAGCGATACCTTTTCAACCACACCCCTATCAACTATACTGCCCCCACCAAGGTATCCTATAACTGCACTGCATATAGCCTCAGCATCACCCCAGTGCCTCCTAATAATTCTACCAACCTCTATAGCTTTACTAAGAGCTCCAACAGCTGCATTCTCCTTCACGTAGCCTGGTTTAAGGGGGTTTCTAGTTACAGCCACCATACCCCCAGCCTGAACAGCAGCCTCCCTGATAATTCTGTCAACTTTATCCAGGGAACCCCTTGCAATAACCTCAACATATCTTCCAGCCAGCTTACTACCTCCAACTGCAACCTGTAGAGATACGTAGTCCTTCAACCTATGCAGCCCCATGGAACCCATAACACCTGTTGGGTGAGCTCTACCATCAGCAGGTGCATCAACTATTGGAATGCCGAGAACAGCTGATGGAATCCATCCGTTAGCCGTAGAAGCTCCTCCATTTTCAGACGATATGAATCCCCCTACACTCTCTCCAAATGTGTCTATGAAGAGCTCCGCTGATCTAACCATATGTGTAGGTAGTAGATACTTCTCCTTAGCTGCAGGTGCACCGACTATTGATGAGGTTACTATGTATCTATCCTCGGATACCGATTCTATGTCTACAACTACAACATCTCCAAACTCTATAGCTATTCTAGCTATTTTCAATCCTGTAGCTACATCACCTCCTCCACCACCGCCAAAAAATGCGCCTCCATAGATAGCTGCCTCGGCTATGGATTCGTCGATCTTTAGCCTCAGTGTAGCTTCACCCTAGACTACTTTTTAGAATGTGTAATGTAGCTGCTCCAGCTGCTACAACAGGATCTATAACAGGTACTCTAACAATCTCTCTAGCAGTTGATGCAAAACCTATGGTGGTATACCCAGTGCATCCAAGTACAATAACATCTATACTCTTTTCGGAAATTCGCTTCAGAGCTTCCCTTGCAGCTTCCCTACCCCATCCACTCATCAGATCAATTGTGTTCCTAACACCTATAGGTCTATCTTCAGCAACCAGATGCTCACCGAGAATTCTCCTAATAACCTCTGGAGTATCCTCTGTTAGATTCAAAACAGCTACCCTCCTACCATATGATAGAGCCAATCCAGCTGCAGATGAGCCCGCACCTATAACAGGTATCCTCAGTATCCTTCTAGCCTCTTCTACCGCTGGATCAGCAGCGCAACTCACTATGATAGCATCAACACCATCTCTCTCAAACTCTCTAGCAAGTTGCAGTATCTTGGGTTTTGCAACCTCCTCACTCTCACGATCATATATACCCCTTGGCTGATCCCAGATACACCTACTCACAACCCTTAGCTCTGGAAATATCTTCTCGATAACCCTTCCATGCAGATTTAAAATATTCTCATCATCTAGTGTAACGACTCTAATAAGCCCTACTCTATAGACCATAGAATCGCCTAGCTAAGCCGGTGCACCTCTACCCAAAATATTCTTCACAGATCCGTGTATCTTCATCAAGGTCTCCCACTCACCTTCATCATAGAATTTCGCCCTACCTGATGTAAAGTCCTTAGCAACCTCTACAACAAATCTCGTTGCTTGCTCTAATGCAATGAGATTTGTTACACCTGTTCCAGAACCAGGCAATGCCATTCTAGCTGTTATGGCGACACCTACAACAGGTGCTGTGGTGTAGAGCCATGGCTGCATCATACTGTTTATATGGTACACTGGTGTTGTATATGGTGTTAGATCCTGCATTGTTATCGGAACTATGACAGGGGGCTCTCCTGTAACCCTAATGTATATATCTATTAAATCAGGGCTCACCCTAAGGATCCATCCCTCCTTAACCGTTGGTGTTATTGCAAATCCTGTATGCTTTATAACCCAATTCGCCTTGGTTGCATCAACTGATAGAATAGCATCCATTTCATCCTTAACCTCCCTTTTAAGTAGTGTAAATATATCCACTGGGGAGTCCATCATCGGTACAGGCTTGTGAGGTCTTGTAGGAGCTGCTGGACATACATGGGTTGTAACAACAACATCTCCAGGTAGTACATCACCCCGCTTCCTCAGCTCAGCAATCTTATATGCGGATGCTAGTGCAACTATAGCGCCATCAGCATCGGATACCATCCCTATCAGAGCAGGCCTTGCACCTATACCCCCAAGCCTACCAACGATCCCAAGTGTAGGTGATGAACCACCGGATAGCCTACCGCTAGCCCCGGGGATCCTTACTGTTATAAAATCCGTAGAGCCCTTATCTCCTCTAATAGTCTCGATCTCTATCCCAATATCACTATAGCCCTTTGCAGTGAAGAAGCCTCTGATAACCTCACCATTTACCTTTGGATCCTCCAGCAAGTCTGCTATCTCCATTACGTGTTTCAAGGTGGACAAGCGATTACCACCGGTATTAGTATGTTTATAGAAACTATATAAATCTATATATGAAGATAGCATACAAAAAGGTTATATATCTGTTCCTATGTAGAGCTCTGCAGGTGAGTACAGATGAGTTCGGGTGAGTACCACCCGAAGCTATACGAACCTGTACTACTTGTAGCAGGGGCTTTAATAGGTGTACTGGGTGCTATAATAGGGGTTGAGCTTATAGTTCGTGTAGGGATCAACCCTAATACCTCTATAATAGGAGCTCTTATAGCCATAGGTGTGGGCTACCTCCCAACGAGATTTACGAGAAAGTACTTCCTGAACGTACACAGGGTAAATATTATACAGACCGTGATCTCTGGAGCCACATTTACAGCTGGAAATGTTCTGCTACTAGGTCTGGCCGTTGTATGGCTGGCGGGTGCAAAAGCTGGTGTGCTACTTCCATATATGATCTACGGGGCTCTAGTGGGTCTACTGTTCTCTGGTTTGATAGATCTTATTCTAGCCTATAAGATATTCGACTCGCCATTCTATCCAGCATCAAATCCGTGGCCAATAGGGGTGTCTACAGCACTATCTATAAGAGCCGGCCTCGAGAGGGGAAAGAAAGCACTGCTCCTCCTATACGGTGGTATTGTTGGAGCACTACTTACATACTTTAGGTACCCGGGTGACGTTATGGGTATAGCATTGATAGGCAATGTATGGGCTATAGCAATGTTTGGAATAGGGCTTATCCTAAGGGCATATTCACCCCAGTGGTTTGGAATCGATCTATATAAGATGTACGCCCCACATGGAATCATGATAGGGGCTGGCATTGCAGCCATTCTCCAATTTGTTATACTGTATATCAGAACCAGAAGAAGGATGTCCTCCCCTAGATCCTCAGCAGGTTCCAGCAGCCCAGCGATATCAACCCTTGTTAGTGCAGGTGAGGCTCTTAGAAGCATTTCACTAGCACTAGTGCTATGGCTTATTGGAGCTGCAGCCCTTGCCTTTGGCCTAGGCCTCAACAACATGATGAGCCTTAGCCATACAATTGCGTGGATACTGTACTTTGGTGTCGGTGCTCTGTGGACAACCCTTGTATGCGCACTCTCTGGAATGCATGCAGGGTGGTTCCCAGCATTTGCTACAGCACTAGCTACCCTAATGATAGGGCTACTCCTAGGCTTCCCACCAGTTGCCCTCGCCATCGGAGCTGCATATGTAGCTGCCACAGGTCCTGGAATGGCCGATCTATCATATGATTTAAAGACCGGGTGGATGTTGAGAGGAGAGGGTAAGGATCCAAAATTTGAACGTGCTGGTAGATTCTGGCAATTCCTTGCAGAGGTAGTGGCGCTCCTAATTGCTCTAGCTATAGTGCTCCTCGTCTACACAGGCTACTTTACACACGACCTCTTCCCACCTGCAGCAAGAACCCTTGCAACAGCCTCCTTTGCAGCCGCAGATCCCCAGCTAATGAACTACCTACTTATGTGGGCACCAATAGGGTTTATAGTACAGCTTATTGGAGGTCCGGAAAAGCAGATCGGCATCCTACTAGCCACAGGTCTCATGATACTCAATCCAATGGCTGGTGTAGTATCCCTTGCAACCATAGCTGCAAGGGTGATCCTAAGTAGAATATACAGAGAGAGAGTAAGGGATGTATTCTTCATAGGTGGCTCTGGAAGCATTGCAGGCTCAGCCCTAACATCATTCCTAATATACACACTACCACTAATAATTAGATAGAAATAGAGATTGTTGTTATTTACCTAACAACCTTTTTCTATATCTACCCAATCCATTTTTAATACATCCGATCGCAGATTTCTAAATTTTTAGAGTGGAAGAGCGGTATATGGGTAGTCTAAATTTTTAGAGTGGAAGAGCGGTATATGGGTAGCAATAGTGTAGTTGAGAATCTAGGAGCTGAGCATTGTTGTGGAAATGGTTCTACTTCTCCTGCTTCTCCCCTGCTCTCTTTTCTCCATATACCCTTCTCAGTGTATAGCAGTACACAAGGGCTACGTAGAGGTGCGGTTTCCAAGGCTCGACCCTATTTCCATACTCTAGGACAAACTTTCTTGCAAGTTCTAGAAACTCATATGCTTCCTCACTGTAAATGTATCCAGAACATTCTCTACATAGTTTCTAAGCTTCTCAAGCTCCTCCTTAGAGAAGAGAATGGATTCGCCACAGTATGCTTTAGAATATTTCTAGCCTTTGATATCAGGAGATCCCTAGACCTTACAGGGATAATCCACCCGCTAGTGAGGTAGGATATCAGAAACCTATTAAATGATTGCAGAGGATGTGTAAGTCTGTTAAGCCTCCCATCAAAACGCTTCTCCATACCACCATCTCCCATCAACATATTCCTCAAATTCAGTAAATCTGTCATCGATATTCTGAAATTTTACTGAGCCAAAAGCTCAAAGACGGCTATGCTAATAACTATTGTAGCCGTTGTCGATGCAAACCCTACAATAACCTCTATATACAGACATGACATAGGCCTCCTGCAGAGATGTACGGGAAGAGATAATAAATATCGCTGTTGACACTATTGCTGGAGTACAGCTAGAGGTGTATTAGCTATAGCCATCGAAGACGTAGTACCCTCTAGGTATGGAGCTGTAAGAGCTTAGGTGTGGTAGAGCTCTAGAGTTACACTTTATCAGCTTTTTATATTGTGATCTCTTCTAGAGTCTAGAACCTGGAATGCCGGGTATATTGGAATGCACTGTATAGTAACCCATACGGATCTCGATGGAGTTGTTAGTGCAGCTGTGTACATCATTGGTGCTGGTATTAGAAGGGGTGGATACAATGTGGTGTTTATCGAACCTACAGAAGTTGGTGAAAAGCTGTGCAACCTTATTGATGGGGGTGTATGTAGCTCTGTTGCGGTTATGGATATAGGGTTGGGTAGTGATAGCTTTAGAGATTTGCTAAGATGTCTAGATAGTGGATCTGGTGTGGCTGAGGTGCACTGGTATGATCATCATATATGGGAGCGTGAGTGGGTTGGAGAACTATCCAGATACATCGATATGGATATCGATTCCAGTTCAAGGTGTGCAGCTAATGTTGTTGCAAAATCTCTTGGGATAGAAACTGCTGTAGCTATGGAGTATGTGGATGTGACGTGTGCTGTTGATTCGTGGGATTTCTATAGGTGGGAGGCTCCGTATCTCTATCGATATACAGACTATGTTAAGAGGTTCTATGGTTTGGATAGGGCATTTAGGGATATACTGGATGCTATTGAAAGGAGCATAGAGGTCAGCCAGTTTATCGAATGGATAGAACCCTTTGTCGAGAGGTATATAGATGAAGAGCTTAGGATCGTAACAAGTATATGTAGAGATGCTAGGGAGTTCGATATTGAAGGTAGAAGGATTTGTCTATACTATAGAGATTTCGACATTCCAAACCAGAGCATAGTAGGCAATGCATTGCTGAATATATGCAACTGCAGCATAGCCGCTATAGTTAGACACGACCTTAGCAGCATAAGCTTCAGATCGAGAGACTACAATGTTAGGGAGATAGCCAGAAGACTTGGAGGGGGAGGACATGTAAGAGCAGCGGGAGCTCCACTAAAGATAAACAGTATACTCAAAATATCCCTAGGTCTACCACTGCCAACCAGATTAAAGAAAACCCTCCTATACAACTATATAGAGAAGTTACTGAGAGATACCCTAACCTCCCTCACCCCTATATAGAGGTGATATGGCTCATAGAATCCGCCTAAACCATGCATGAGACACCCCTGAAGCCTGCCTCTGTTTTTATTTTCTTACTATTCCAGAATTGCCTCGATACAATCTCTGTGGAGAATTCCGGGATGCAGAGGGTATATCTAGAGATGTTAAAAACAAAGTTCGAGATGTTCCGAACTATGTACAGCAACTGCATATCGATTGGACTTTGTAGAGCATTACCCATCGGTGTATGCGGATTGCTGTTACTGTATAAATGTAGTTGTGATTAGGATTAGAATAGCATCATATATTATAATCGTTAGCTGTAGTAATACGGTCTTTATGTCGTAGATGGCCGTAGATCTATACCTACGGTACTTTGGTATAAGTCCTTCGCTAAAGCCTTTGGCAATTTCATCTCCTCTTAGTATAAGTATTGCTAGTGTTTTCCATAAGCTCTCTCTCTTAAGTGAATGTGTGTGCACAATCTCTATACCCTCCTTTACTAAGAAGGATGCTATCCTCATGAACAGCTGTGCGTATACTCCACTAAATCTCTTCGCCCTATCGAATAGCTTTGAAATCTCCGTAGGATTTAGAGTATGTAGTGTAAACATTATGTTTAGGGATATGAGGGTTGCTCTAGCGTATATTGCTAGATACCTATACGGATCCACAACGCCTTTGGCTACATCTAGGAGTAGCTGCGTTAGGGCCATCCATAGCCCAGGTATAGAGGATACAGCTAGTGTGTAGATTAGGAGGATATACATTCTTAGAGCTGTGTACAGAGTAGCTATCGGTATAGTGTAGAGAACCAGTAGCTCAACACTGCCCAACCCACTGATTATCGCTAGAACAACATGTACAATACTCAGAGATATCGAGCCTCTCCTAAGCTTTGAAAAACCGTATAGAAATAGTGAACGTAGAATAACGGTCACCACTGCTGATAGTGCTCTTGCATACCTCCCCAAGGTACTGCACCCAACTTCTAGAGTTGAACCACAGATCGGGTAACTGAGGATAGCAATCTACTGTGGGTTGCAGTAACTATGCTCACCCCCCTTGAAACTGCTTCGATTAACAGCTTGAGAATGCTGATAAAGTTCTCCGCATCCAATCCAACAGACGGTTCATCCAGCAGGATCAGATCGGAGCCGCGGGCTAAAGCAGATGCTACTGCTAAACGTCTTTTCTCCCCAGAGCTCAACCTCATTATCGGTGTATCGAGAACGCGGATGAGATTGGACTTTACAGCTAGATCTGTGTTCTTCATAAGCTCATCTCTAGGTGTAGGCTCTGAAAGGTATAGTAGTGGATTCTCTGGAATGTACTGTATATCCTTAGCATACCTTAGCACAACCCCTTTCTTAGGCCTGTAGATATCGGCCATGATCTTTAGAAGTGTTGACTTACCTTTTCCAGAGGGGCCTCGGATTACCATCATCTCACTACGTTTCACATCGATGTTGACACCCTTGATTACAAAATCTGTTGAATCCGGGTATCTAAACCAGACATTGTATAGCTTTAGAATCGGCTCCTCACCAACCTTCTCCGCGAGTTCTCTAGATAGCTCCTCAACCTCTGCTCTAAGCCTATCCATACTCGCCATAAGCGGAGTTTCATCTACATTGTAGTAGATTCTCGAGCTACTTGTAGGTTCCAGGTACAGAACCTTATCGATGTGCCTACTCCAAAGCTCTACATCGTGGTCTACAACAATGAATGCAACCCCGAATTCGCTTCGCATTTCTTCAATTACGTTAACCAGCTGTTTCCTAGATTCTTCATCTAGGTATGCTGTAACCTCATCTACCAGCACCAGCTTTGATCTGCTTAGCACCGATTCTATAAAGAGTATCCTCTGGATTTCACCAGCACTTAAATCCATAGAGTTGGACTCGAGAATGTGCTCCACATTGAAAAGCTTAGCATATCTACGCACAGAGTAGTCATCAGCGTTACTGAAACTCCTCACCTCTAGGATTGGATATGGAGATGCCATGCCGAACCAAGGCTCCTGGGGTATGTAGCTGAGCTCATCCCTATCGATGCCTAGGGCCATGTATCCGGAGCAGGTAATGCCGAATATATCGTTGACCTCCGCAATACATCTTAAAAAACTTGTTTTACCGCTTCCAGAAGGACCTGTAACGAGTACGACCTCTCCTTCTCCTACATCCAGGGACTCCACCAGTGTTACTGGTCTACCCCCAGCGTATATCCTTAAGCCCTCAACCTTTAGCAGCTCTTTCAATGAATTGCACCACAGGTATGGATAGCAGTATCCCAGCTGTGAACTGCCCTATGTTAACAGGTACCTCGAATACTGCTCCCACAGGATCTCTACCTAGTATCAGCGGATTAGATATGAAGAATTCGTAGAGGAAGTACCCCAGCACCATAACCATGCCCCCTACAGCCATGGCTAGTACATACGGTTTTCTTACAAAAGCTATAGCTACCGATAGAACTACCACTAGTGCTGATATAGCTAGCCATGCATAGGATGGAAGGAGTATAGCAAAACTCGGTACAGCAATCCTTAA
This sequence comes from Ignisphaera sp., assembly GCA_038889075.1. Taxonomy (GTDB): domain Archaea; phylum Thermoproteota; class Thermoprotei_A; order Sulfolobales; family Ignisphaeraceae; genus Ignisphaera. Next base: position 5,994 of record JAWAHS010000010.1, on the reverse strand, counting down.
ACCTAGAATTGAGGTCTCTGTCCAGCTAAAGGTAGCCCCTGTTACTTCACCTCCTCCACCGCCAACCATGGTGGCTAGGATAACAGTAGACAGCAGTACACCTACTATAACAGTTAGTATCCTCATAACACTCTCCACCCTACGCTTCCCAAGCCTCTTCATCAGCGATGAGACTATATAACCTTCACAGAACTTTATAACAAATGTTGCTGGGGCAAAGTACCAGTATCCGAGAACTAGATCGGCTAACGCTGGGCCAAGACCCGCTGCTATAGCTGTAGTTAGTGGAGGGGCCATGGATGCTATAACGTATATCGATGCTTCACCTAGGTTAAAGTAGCCGCCAGTTGCAGGCGTTTCTATAACTAGGAGTACTGTTGCTATGAATGTTACTACGGTAAATACGATTGCTCTCAATATCCCATATACCTTCATATTCCAAACCCTGTGGAGTTTGGGATTCAAGGTACAGAGAATTATGCTTTGTTGAACGTTCAGTAGCTCTATCAACAGAGTCTGTATAGCTTAATCTTGCGCTTCCCCCTAGCCGCTATATCAAAGCACAACTCTCCCCTAGCCTCCATATCTTTAACAGCTTTGTATACAGCCCTCAAGGTGTAGATAGGTTTTTCCCTCCAGATCTCATAGGCTGTTAAACGACTTTTCCTCGATAGAACATCCATTACAAATCTCTTAACCATACTTCTACCCCCAGATGGAGAGGCAAAGCCCATAGTTACAACAGCTACGGCACTACCTAGAGATTCGGCTACATAGTAGCTAAGGGCAGCTAGAGGCTTGGTCTTAAAGCCTCTGCTAACAAACTTCTTATACGCTTCGTAGACCTCATCCTCTAGAACTTCAACGATGCGTATACCGTGGATACCGCGGAGTAGAGGGGAGTCGAAGCCCTTAACCTTAGCTGCAACTACCTCGCAATTAAATTCGCTTCCACCAAGCTGGAGATCTCTTAAGCCCTTCTGTATAGATATGGAGAGTAGACCAGTTTCAGCAGGGACAACTATATGCTCTACATCTATTTTCTTCTCGTATACTTCGAAAACTATAGTCTTAAGACCCTCTATAGTAAGGGGATTAACGTAGTCTATGAATAGCCCTCTAACATTGGCCTTTCCAACTACGTCTACATCTTTCGATGAAAAGAATACAATATCGTCGAGTTCAATACTGAAGATGCTATCTACTGCAACACCTACATCAATCCCTATGCTGAGTAGATAGTATGTGAGGGAGCGTGTAAAATCTCTTACGTAAGGTGCTACAACTCTTTCTACCCCTAGATCCCTAGCATAGGATGCTATAATAGCTGAAGCTCTATCGGCATAGGAACCAGTTGGATTATACCGTTCATTCTTAATGAATACTCTACCTACTCTACTTAGAGGGGTAAGGCCTTCACCGAGGGATATTCTGCTACGTATGGGTGGAAGCAGGGGTAGGTAGCGCCATAAACCTTTCTCACCAGTAGCAACTCTGAAGACAGGTCTGCTATACTCTACTTCTAGTACACCGCTACAGCGGGGACAATGGGATTGGAGAAGGGTGTTGCTCTGAACCTCGTAGCCACAGTGTAGACACTTAAGTAGAAATCCCTCTCCAACCAATCCTCCCAAACCCCGAAACCTGCCAATCCATATTAAGCCTACAGTACTCAGATACCCTAATACTACCAAGCTTAAATATAGTACATGCAGAGTTGGTAGAACGATCGTATAGCCTACTCGGTTCATCCCATCAAAATACCGCTACAATAAACAGCATCGAATTCTTCTAAGAAGAAGATGGTGTACTGATAAAAAAAGTTTATCTGTATTATATATCCATCTACCGTTCTATCTGCGCTTCTTAGCAATGCTAAGTACTGTGAATGCTAGTAGAGATAGTATTGTTGCTGGTATCGTTGGATATATCCACGTTGTTCTGTATAGATATAGGTACCATGCTATACCTACTACTACACCTACAATCATAGAGGCTATAGCGCCTTCCCTAGATGCTCTCCTCCAGTATAGACCGATGGTTATCGGACCTACGAAGCAGGCAAATACTGTTCCAAAGGCTGCTCCAACGATTTCTACTATAAGCCTATTCTCTATTAGCGTTAGCATTACCGGTATCAATGCAAATATAGCCGACACCAGCTTAACTATTACCACCAGAGTACTCTCTCTCCTAATCTCTATGAACGGCTGTATAAAGTCTCTAGTGACAGTATTTGTAAGTGTTAGAACTGTTAGTGCTATGGTGGATATTGATGCTGCCACAGGTGTTGCCAATATAAATCCTTTTACAGCTGGCTGCACAATGAGGGAAATGGTCTTCGGTATAACCCAGTCGGTATCCTTCATAAGCTGTGCCAATTCCTGGAGCTGGAGCTTATCGTCTATTATTAGGTGGCAGAATGCTCCGAGGGAGAACATCAGAATAGCATAGAGAGCAACGAGTATAGGTCCGATTAACCTCCCTCTCTCAATAGCTCTATAGTCTCTAGCTGCATAGAACTGTATCAATAGGTTTGGCAACGCTACCTGGGCCATACCTATAGAGAATGCTATGCTCATTATAAGCAGCGGTACAGCGTTCTTCTCCATTGCTGGAGGAGGACCCATACCATCCATCCTTAGCCAGAGTGTACCAGGGTATCTACCTAGAACTGTTGTGTTTGCAAGCATCTTCAACCCATTTAAAGGCCCTCCGACGTAGCTCATAATGTAGTAGAAGGCTAGTACAGCTGCTGTAAGCATCATAGACCCTAGGAAGAGGTTGTTTACCGTAGCAGCCCTCATCCCTCCAACAACTAGATACAGCACCACCGGTACAGCAAGTAGTAACAATGCTATCTGTAGATCTACTCTAAGCTGAGATGCTATTACTACGGCACCTCCTTTGTAGACGCTCGAGAGGTAGAGTGTAAATAGAGCTACTATTATTGAGGAAGCGATCAGCCTTGCTGCAAAGCTTCCATATCTATACTCTATGAGCTCCGGTATACTCATAACCCTAGCCTTCGATATGTAGTCGAATAGCCTACCAGCAACAATGAGCCAGAGAGCCACAACCCCTATGACATGCCAAGCCGTTAACCATGCACCGAAACCCAGGTTGTAGAGATAGGTAGCACCACCTCCACCTAGGAACGATGCTGCACTAAAGTAGGTTGCCATTATGGAGAACGATAGAAGCCATGGACCTAGGCTTCTATTTGCAAACATGTATCCAGCTATGGTACTGCTTGCTCTATGGCCTACAAACCCTATTGCAACAGTTGCACCCAGTACAGCGAATATTATGATGGTGTCGATACTAGTGGCGCCGCCCGGTACGGGTTGTTGCACCACAATAATCATCCACCTCTTCTCCTAGAATTCATGTAGACGCTTACTGCTATCCCTAGAAATAGCACTAGTATCGATAGTACATAGCCTAAGCTTATTGCAGGATCCAGCTCCACAATATAGGACACCCTTTGCTTAAACCCACTGTAGTGGCACCCCCTTATAAACCTTCCTACTACCATAGATAGAGCTACACACAATTTTATCTATATCCCTAGAGTGCTAAAACCTATTCCAAAATCTAGATTTAAATATCTCTACCTACACTCGATAGAGTGGTGTAGATCTGTGGCTAGGATTAGAATAAAGATATTTACAGAGGCAACGGGTTACGTAAATGGCGAGCTCTTCGACGATCTTAGCCCCGAAACATTTAGAAAGATTGTGAATAGCCTTCCAATAGAGGGAATCGGATATAGATGGGGAAATGAGGTATACTTTGCTACAGATATATCGGTAGAGGAGGAGAATGCTAGAGATACTGTTGAGAAGGGTACGATAGCCTTCTGGCCACCTGGAAATGCAATCTGTATATTCTGGGGACCTACACCTGCAAGCAGAACACCATCTGAAATAAGACCAGCAAGCCCAGTAAACATAGTTGGGAGGGTTCTGGATAATCCAGAGATATTTTCAAAGTTTAGAAGCGGCAGCACCATTCGTATTGAGAAAGCCTAAACTACATTATAATTGACAGTAATCTAGATTGGACACTATTTGCAGCCCGATGCATCCATATAATCCATATATTTAAAATTTATACTAGTGTATATATATTGAGTTTATGGAGAGTTGCATTGATGTGATAGGTTTTGAGAGATCTCGATATCTTTGTAGATAGCTACATATGGATCTGGAGCATGTAATTGTAGTATTCAAGGAGCTGACAGGGGTTGCCAGTATTGTTGGATATAAAATAGCTAGCGGATCTATTGCATGAGGTCACTATTTCTGGTAATAGGCGACCTTCCTTTGAATATTAGCGATGTTCAGAGGCCTGGCTTCTTCAGAATTTCCCAGGGTACCAGGTTTAGACACAACTTTGTATCTCCAGTATCTCCAAATAATCTTCTCCATCTATCTGAACCAACTATCTTTATGGTTTCACATAGCTATGAAATTAGTGATTCCGTTAGTGAAGTATCTAAAACTATTCTATTTGGTGTTAAGCCCTGTGACCTTAAGGGCTATAGAGGTTCTGAATTCCATTCTAGCACTAAATAGACATCCTCTGTATACCAAGGTTAGAAGGACTGCTGGTATAGTTATTGAAGAGAGTAATACTGTGGATAGTGTTATGTATAGGATTATGTATTACCGAGATTCTATGATTCTTCGAGTATCTCGTTATGTGTAGGGAGCTACTAGCGTATTTGACATTGATAGTAGGGTTTGTGTGTTTTCCACCCCTTATGGCTACAAAGGCTCATGTTTATAGTCTCTCTACAGCTTTTCTAATTATGGGATCTGCTAAAATGTATCTATCGTCTATCTTCTCGGCTATACCTAGGTCTAAGAGTTCTCGGAGAAGGTCGTTCAAGGTTCTATCGTTGATTGTTTTACCCTCGTAGTACTCTAGCAACTTCTTTATCTCGCTCCATCGTTTTTCTGTTGCCAGTATCTTTAGTAAGTTTCTGTACCTAGGGCTTCTTCTACTACTTAGAAAATTCTCTAGCTCTTGCTTAGCCATAGAGATGGTCAAGCTTATTACCTCATCTACTCTACCCCTACACAGATCTATATCTGTATAGCATGTGTAGCCGAAGTATGTTAGCCAACCTATGACGCCATCGATAACCTCTACAGCCCTTAATAATGCATTCTCTGGAATCTCTACACCAACCTCCTCAAACCCCTTCCTGAGAAACTCAAGAGATTCGCTTTGGGTTAGCCTCCTAGTTTTCACAACATGGATATACCTACCGTATAGAGGTGCAGCAGGATCTTCTACACGTAGAAACCTATACAGCAACCCCACCTCAGACCCTGTTAAAACCACCCTTGTATTCCTCAAGTTATCGTATACGTAGGCAAAGAGCCTATCAAATGAAATCCACGTTATCTTTCTAAGCTCTTGAGCTTCGTCAACAGCTATAACCACAGGTCTACCCAAGGATTCTCCAAACCTATCCAGGGCCTCAAATAGGCTTGGCAAATCAAGCCTACTCTGCCTACCCCAGGAGATCTCTACATCGAATCCAGGCACACGGATATACACTCCCTTAACCCTCTTCATCAAGTCAACGATTTTACTACGAAAATCCCTACACCTATCTAGAAAATCCTCTAGAGACCTCTTTATCAAGTAAGCAAAATCGTGGTAATCCGGTGCAGCAGAGAACCTGGGATCTATGTATATATAGGGGTAGCCACACTCATTTAAAGCAACCTTAAGTAAGGAGGTTTTACCCGTCCTCCTCATACCGATAACAATAGTCATAGGGTTTAGCCCAATACTCTTAACCAAACTATTCAGCTCGTTCTCGAAATCGAACAGCTCATCCCTTCGCGACTTAGGAGTTATACTGAACAACATACTTGTTCTACCCCAAGTTTACTTGGGGTAGAACAAGTTATAAAGATTTCAGCTGTATATAGATACCCCAACATCATGATTAACATAGCTATGCAGAATAGC
>JAWAHS010000009.1:0-58341 GCA_038889075.1 Ignisphaera sp. | reverse complement strand
TGGGTTACTATAACGCCTGTTGAAGAGTTGCTAGATGCCGTTGCTGATCACGCATTTGCTCTACTTCTATGTATTAGTAGAAATGTATGTAGAGCTGATAAATTTGTGAAATCGAGGCAGTGGACTATGGATAGCATTACTAAATTAGCAACTACCTTTGCGGGGGTAGGTTTACGGGGTAAAACCATTGGTATCATCGGACTTGGGAGAATAGGTCAAAGGATTGCTGAAAGAGCCAAAGGCTTTAAAATGAGGATAGTATACTATGATATTGTTAGGAAGATGGAGGCTGAGGAACAGGGTATAGAATACAGGAAGCTGGACGATCTGCTTATAGAATCGGATTTCATAGTTATAGCTGTACCGCTTACTGAGCAGACAAAGGGTATGATAGGAGAGAGGGAAATTTCACTAATGAAATCCACTGCATATATAATTAATATTGCTAGAGGAGGTGTTATAGACCAGGGAGCACTGTATAGAGCATTAAAAGAAGGTAGAATAGCTGGCGCTGCCCTAGATGTTTTTCAACAAGAACCTATACCATTTGATGATCCAATCCTAGAGCTTGAAAATACTATTCTAACACCACATATAGCTTGGCTCACAAATGAGTGTAGAAGAGCTATGGCAATTACAGTAGCAGAGGAAGTTGTAAGGGTATTGAGAGGAGAGGATCCAAAACACCCAGTAAATCCTAAGGTTAGAGATGTTCTGAAAATGAAAAAGAAAATCAGGTAGCAGATAACATCCAGTATAACATAGGTGTACTCAATAAAAATTCTAGCAGTATACCTTGGGCTCTAAGTTCAATACCGTTATAAGCGAAACTCTTATATTAACGCATGCTCCACAGCCTCTACCGATATACAGTATTCAGGATGTTCTATATGTCTGAATCGAATTCCAATGTATGTATATGGAATGAGAGCAGAATTCGGAAAATCATTGAAATTCTATTTAAAACACATAATGTGGATTTAGATGAATTTATTCTAAAAAATGCTCTAGATAAAGAGCACGGCGTACCTAACTACTTTGAAATTCTAACTGCAATTATATTAAGTCAGAATACAAGCGATAGGAATGCGATAAGGGCTTTCAATAATTTAAAGACGGTATTAAAAGAGATAACACATGAGAATATCGCCATAGTCGATGAGAGTGTGCTGAAGAGTGCTATAAGAGTAGCAGGCTTAGCTAATAGAAAGAGTAGGATTCTAAAGGAATTGGCAGTGATTCTACAGAAAAACCCTCACTATCTCAAAGATCTGGAGCGGATGGATGTAAAAGAAGCGAGAAAGAGGCTACTAGAACTACCTGGGGTAGGTCTTAAAACAGCTGATGTATTTCTACTAATGGTTTTAAAGAAACCTACGTTCCCAATCGATACACATATAAATAGAGTTGTAAAAAGATTAGGAATCACATCATCTAGTGACAGATACGAAGATGTGAGAATGAAGATAGTTAACTATTTGAATAACGATATTGACAGTCTCGCTGCACTCCATCTCCTGCTAATAGTTCATGGGAGAAGAATCTGTACAGCTAGAAAACCTAGATGCTACCACTGTACTCTATCTGATCTGTGCTGTAGAAATCTATAGCACCTTTTCCACCATCAACACCTTACAGACTTATAATTGTCAAATGATTAATCAACTTTAATAGCACATTTAGAGTACTCAAATCTAAACTATTGAAAACTCTAAATAACAGATCACCCGTCCGTAACGCAAGGCAAAGTGTATAGCGTTCTTTAGAAGGACTTCTTTTACTGATACATAGCTTGCTCATTCAATTATAAATTCTTCAGCTCAGATTCTTCAGAGCAGAACATCTGACCCATAGTATTCGAATTCATAGTAATGCTTGACGGTAACCAGTACCATTATCGTACATATCTGTATAAAATATATAAGTAAGTAAAACTTATAAAAGGCACACCAGTATAATATACTGTCCTGTGGTGGCCGAAATGGAATTTCAATGGTGAAGGTAGATGCAACTCCAATACTGAAAAACATTGGTGAAGAATTAAATCAGATTCAGAATGTAACTACAAATGCCAGAAAGAATCTAGTTCTAATGTACAGTTACGACAAGCATATCCATATCGCTTCCTCTCTAAGCGCTATAGATATAATAGCCACTCTTCTAACAAAATATATTAAGAGGGATGTTGATTCCCTAAATAAAGACTGGCTTATATTGAGCAAAGGTCACGCTGCCCCAGCTCTATATGCTACTTTGGCTGAAATCGGTCTTATATCAAAGGAGGAGCTTATCAAAATAAACAGCATCAATTCTATCCTGCAGAACCATCCCGATATAGGTGTACCGGGTGTAGACATGTCCACGGGTAGCCTCGGACAAGGCATAAGTTTTGCTATAGGTATAGCTACTTGGATTAAATTGAAAAATGGAAATGGAAGAGTATTTGTTGTAATGGGTGATGGCGAGCAGGATGAGGGTCAGGTATGGGAAGCAATAACGCATGCAGCTACGCTTAGGCTGAGTAATCTTATAGTTATAATTGACTGGAACGGTTCTCAACTCGATGGTGAAACTGAGGTAGTTAAATCAAAATACTATTTACCGTTTGTATGGAGTGCTATTGGATGGAGAGTCCTGTGGTGTGATGGTCATGATATAGTAAGTATTGTGAGCACTATCAATGAAGCTTTGGAATCGGATAGACCTACGGTAATCTTTGCTAAAACTGTGGCTAACCATGGAGTAAAAACAGTCAATGAAAACATTAACCAGATTGTAGAGGAGCCTCTGGATGAAAGTAGAGCAATCCATTGGAATGCGTGATGTAGTTGGAGAGATACTGGCTAGCCTTGGTGAGGAAGTTAGAGACCTCGTGGTAATAACTGCTGACGTTGGAAGACCAACAAGAGTATATAGATTTGGTCAGAAGTTTCCAGATAGATACTATAATGTTGGAATAGCTGAGCAGCATATGATAGGCTTCGCCGCTGGGTTAGCATCAGCTGGCGCACAGCCTATAGTAGCCGCATTCGCGATGTTTGTTCTAAGGGCGTGGGAACAGATAAGAAATACCGTGGCTAGAATGAATCTAAATGTAAAGATCATAGCTACACATGCTGGCTATAGCGACCATGCAGATGGGTCGAGCCATCAAGCACTTGAAGATATAGCGGTTATGCGTGCCATACCAAATATGAATATTGTGGTTCCTGCAGATATAGCTGATATAAAGAGGAGTCTGAGGAGTATAGTAGCTGATGTAAGGGGACCTGTGTACTATAGAATTGGGAGGGATTATGCACCACCTGTGACTGTCGGACATGATTACGAATTTGCTCTTGGAAAAGCATATACACTGAGAGACGGTTATGATGTTACAATAGTTGGTGCTGGTCCAATATTGTATGAGGCTTTAACTGCGGCTGAGATGCTGGAGAAAATGGGTATTAGCACCTCTGTTATCAACCTTCTAACAGTTAAACCCATCGATGTTGAAAGTATTGAAAGAGCTGCAAGGGCTACAGGTCGTATTGTAACCGTTGAGGAACACGTGGTTTATGGAGGTATAGGAAGCGCTGTTGCAGAAGTTGTTGCTGAAAGGTATCCAGTTCCAATGAGATTTATAGGTGCTAGAACCTTTGGTAGGTCGGCAAAGAGCGTAAGGGAGCTCCTAGAATACTTCAATATAGATAGTAGATCCATTGTAAAAGCCTGTCTGGAGGTAATCAAGTATGACAATAGATGAGCTTAGGAAACGTATAGATGAAATTGACAGAGAAATAGTTCGATTAATAGGTGAGAGACTTGAGATGGTTCAGAGAATTGCTGAAGTGAAGAATGCTGAAGGTAGAGGTATTTCTGATGATGAACGAGAGTTGATGGTTAAAATGAATTGGAGAAGGCTCGCTGTAGAATATGGCATACCAGTTGACATTGTTTCAATCCTAGCGGATTTGTTAATAAAATATTCAAAGAGTCTGCAGATCAATTTAAGGGGTAGGAAGAAGTTGCAGAAACGGGTAACATTCATTGGATATGGTAATATGGCTAGTGTACTTGCAAGGCAACTTGTTAAGGTAGGTCACGAAGTGGTAATAACTGGTAGAAATTTAGATAAAGCTGAAGAGCTGGCCAAAACTCTTGGATGTAGATATATGGATTTGGAATCAGCTATAGAATTTGGTGAATACATAGTCTTGGCTTTGTCATTCGAGGCTTATAAGAACGGTTATGTAAACAAATTATTTGTACATCTTAGAAATAAAGTAGCCATGGACATCCTGTCGTCTAAATCATGGGTATTCCATTATCTTGAAGGCGAATCCCTGCAGAACAACTTCATGTACGTATCGGTGCATCCATTGTTCGGACCTCTTACACCACCTATTGGTGAGAAGATTGCTATAATACCGTCCAAGACGGGTGCTACTGTTCTTCAAGATGTTGTTGATCTATGGTTTTCTGCTGGATTAGAACCAGTTGTAGTAGACCTTGAGGAGCATGAGAAGGCTATGGCCATTGTGCAGGTTCTTACACACCTCTATCTCACTGCTTTTTCAAAGGCTTTGAAAAAACTTTCCCAGGAACTACATATTTATCCAGATAAACTTTCAACGCCTACATATAGGGAAGTTAGGACTATTGTCGAAAGACTTAAGCATATAGAGAATGTTATTTTCGAAATTCAGAAGACCAATCCTTTTTCAGTATTCGTAAGGAAGGAAGCTGTTGATGTTTTAAAAGATGTAATTGAAAGTATAGGTAGACAAATATGATATTCATTTTAAAAGAAAATTTACAGTATTCATCACTGATAGAAAAAATAGAGAATGTTTCAGCATCATATAGGATTGTAGATATATACGGAGTAAGACTCGTGATTGCATGGCCCGATAGTCTTGTTGAAAGAATAGATGATAAATCCATAAAGATTAAAGTAAAGACAAAAAGGCCGTATCAATTGGCATCAAACGAATGGAAGGATAAAACTACTGTTAATGTTGGTGATGTTGAAGTAGGTGGTAGAGGTATAATCATAGCAGCTGGTCCCTGTGCCGTTGAAAGTGAGACACAGATGATTGAGATTGCAAAGGCTGTTAAGAGAGTAGGTGCTCAGATACTAAGGGGTGGAGCATTCAAGCCTAGAACCAGCCCCTACTCTTTTCAAGGTCTTGGTGAAGAGGGTTTGAAGATACTTAAAAGAGCATCGGAGGTCGTAGGTCTACCCGTTGTTACAGAGGTTATGGATGTAAGAGACGTTAGCCTTGTAGCTAAATATGCTGATATGATTCAGATTGGTGCTAGAAATGCTCAAAACTATAGCCTTCTTAAAGAGGTTGGTAAGCTTAAAAAGCCAGTGCTTCTTAAACGTGGATTTGGCATGACTGTTGAAGAATGGATTCTTACAGCAGAATACGTGCTTCTAGAAGGTAATGGTAGTGTTGTGCTTTGTGAGAGAGGTATAAGAACGTTTGAAAAAAGCACTAGATTTACCTTAGATATAGCTGGATTTGCAGTGGCAAAAACACTAACGCATCTGCCTATAGCTTTGGATCCAAGCCATCCTGCAGGTAGGAAAGATATAGTTGAACCGCTTGCATTAGCAGGTATAGCAGCCGGAGCGGACATGCTTATAATTGAGGTTCATACAAATCCTGAAAAAGCTCTAAGCGATGCTGAACAGCAATTGAATATTGAAGAGTTTGAGAATATCATGAGGAGAGCTAAAGCTGTTGCTGAGGCCATAGGGAGATATATATGAAAGTAGTAGAAGAATCTATATGTTGTTCGAATACAAAGGTATTTATAGGTAGAGCCATAACCAGAAAGGTTCTAGAGAATGAAATTAGTGGAAAGGTTCTGCTAATCAGACAGGATGCAGTCGATCCAAGGTACGTAGTGGATGCAGTAAAAACTAAACTATTCGAAATTGTTTTACCTGGAGGTGAACAGGCTAAAGACTTAAGTATAGTTATGCAAATAGTGCAATTCCTTTCTGAAAAAGAATTTCAAAGAAAAGATTACATAATTGCTCTCGGAGGAGGAGCACTTACAGATGTTGCAGGGTTTGCTGCATCTATATATATGAGAGGTATTAGATTGATAAACATACCTACAACACTGCTTGGTATGGTTGACGCTGCCCTCGGTGGCAAGAATGCTATCAACTTTCATGGCATTAAAAATGTTGTGGGCTCATTCTATCAACCATATATTGTCATATCCGATCTACTCTATCTGGATACACTACCAGAAAGAGAGTTTGTAAATGGTCTTGCTGAAGTTATAAAATATGGTACTGTCCTAGACTGTGAACTATTTAGATATCTATCTGAAAATAGTGCTAGAATTCTCGCTAGAGATTACGAAGCTATCGAATACATAATATATAGATCAACACTCAATAAGGTATCTATAGTTAAGCGGGATCCATATGAGTTACAAAATACAAGGATGGTGCTAAACTATGGCCACACAATCGGGCATGCAATAGAGGCTGTAACCAATTTCACAATACCTCATGGAATGGCCATAGCCATTGGTATGGTATGTGAAGCCACTATTGGAACAGACCTTAGCATTACGGATAGAGAGGTTTTAATTGAGCTTACAAATATTCTAAAGAAGTATGGGTTACCCACATCAGTAGACGAACTGGATATTGAAGTTGATAAACAAATTCTATTTAGTGCAATGCTAAAGGACAAGAAGAGACATGGTGACTACATATTTCTTCCAATACCATTATCGTTAGGTTCATGGACCCTCTATAGGATTTCAATTGATGAATTGAGATCGGCTGTGGAAAGATGTCTTGGATAAATGCAAATACAAAACTATTTGGTTTAGTTGGGCATAATATATCGTATACACTATCGCCCGCTATACATAACTATATATTTCAGGAAACCGGATATAATGCTATATATCTAGCATTCGATATACCTGAAGAAAAATTTGGAAGGGATATCTATACTATAATTGACCTCTGTGAAGGTATTAACATCACTATACCATATAAAGAAAAGGTGATCGAGTTTCTAAATGATATTGATCATAATAGTGAAAGGATCGGAGCTGTAAACACCATACATAGAGGACGCGGATACAATACGGACTACATAGCTATTAAGAGTCTTGTTAATGAGAAAATGGGAAGCATCGCTGGTATGATCTGCTATATCTATGGAGCTGGCGGGGCTGCAAAAGCTTCTGCAGTAGCTCTCGGAGATCTCGGATGTAAGCTCTTTATTGTGAATAGAAGTGTTGAAAGAGCTGTAGAACTCGTTAGGAGGCTTGGTAGATTAGGTTATGAGGCTTATGTAGGGAACACATGCACGGATAGTGTTGATATTGTTGTAAATGCGACTCCAAATCCATCCTATGTACATGATAGCTGTCTTACAGCTAAGCTCGTTGTAGAACTTGTCTACACACCTGTTGAAACTATATTAGTTAGAAAAGCTAAGAATAGAGGTGTAAAAATCGTCAACGGAATTGAAGTGCTTGTACGACAAGCTATTGAATCTCAAAAAATATGGAATGGAATTTACTTTCCCGAAGATAGGGTCATAGGGTATCTCTATGGCAGGAAATTCATTTGGTAAATTCCTTAGAATTACAACCTTTGGGGAAAGCCATGGATCCGCAGTCGGTGTAGTTATAGATGGTGTACCAGCTGGCTTACCTCTAGATGGTAGCGATATAGAATATGAGCTCTCTTTTCGTAGACCCGGCTATCGATTTGTTTCCCCTAGAAGGGAGGAGGATAAGGTAGAAATTCTATCTGGTGTATTTAATGGTAGAACCACAGGAGCACCTATAGCAATTATTGTGAGGAACACTGATGTAGACTTCTCCTATTATGAAGAAATAAGATTTACACCAAGACCTGGACATGCAGATCTTCCATACATTATCAGATACGGATTTGAAAATTGGGATTATAGAGGTGGTGGAAGAGCCAGTGGTAGGGAGACGGTTGCAAGAGTCGCTGCTGGTGCTATAGCAAAGAAGTTATTGATGGCCTTGGATGTGTGGATTGCTGGGTGCGTAAAATCCATAGGAGATGCTGAAATAGTTGATGATGTAACATTTGAAGATGCGCTCAGCTCTAGATGTAGTCCAGTTAAACCATGTATGAAGAGGTATGAGGAGGTATTTATTAAAATGATCGAGGGCGCTATTAGGGATGGTGATAGCTATGGTGCGACCGTCCAAGTAGTTGTAAAGAATCCTCCTGCTGGTCTAGGTGAACCAGTATTTGATAAAGTTAAGGCTGACCTAGCTAAAGCCGTAATGTCTATTCCAGGTGTTGTAGGCTTTGAAATAGGTCTCGGATTTGAGTATGCGAAAGCTAAAGGCAGTAGCGTTCTAGATGAGATTATAGTTAGGGGTTCCAGAATTGGATGGCTCTATAACTATAGCGGTGGCATACTAGGTGGCATCACCACTGGCGAGCCTATAGTATTTAGATGTGCATTTAGACCAACAAGCTCTATAGGTAAACCCCAAAAAACAGTTGATTTGAGAACCCAAGAAGAGAAAACAATAATTATCAAAGGAAGACACGATCCGTGTATAGGTATAAGGGGAGTCGCTGTTGTTGAAGCAATGACAGCCCTTGTAATAGCAGATCATGTAATGAGATCTGGTCTGCTACCTATGGTTAAGATATCTGATGATATAGCAAATGCCATCTCTAACAGGTGGAGGTGGTATAGAGAGCTATGTACGCATACGGAGGGATTTCGATAGTCAATGCTATACCAGCGTGGCTCGGCTCTGTAATGGCTATTGATCTTAAAACCTATGTCGAGGTTAGCGTATGTGAAAATGAGAATGTATGTACCTATCCTTCACCTCTTATAGAGACAATAATAGACTATTTTGTAGAGAAATATACTCTACCTCCATCTAGGGTAGATATATACTCAGAGATTCCGCAATCAAGTGGTCTTAAAAGCAGTAGCGCCGTTGCCGTAGCGACAATCAGATCTATAATCGATAGATTCGGTATATATGAACCCTCTATTCCTAGATTAGCCGCTGAACTCTCAAAAATAGCTGGGGTATCTATTACTGGTGCACTAGATGATGCATCAGCTGCTTTCTATGGAGGCATAGTATTTACAGACAATCTTAACATGTCCATACTAAGGGTTACCGATTTTAGAGACGATCTTGATGTGGTTCTGCTATTCAAGGGTACTAGAAAGAATATAGATGTTGAAAAAATGAGAAGACATCACAGTTTATTTAAATATATATTTGAATTAGCTTACTCGGGCGATATATTTAGAGCAATGACATTGAATGGCTTGTTTATTGCCAGAATAATGGGGTATGATGAAGATATAGTTAGAAGGGCTATCGAATTAGGTGCTTTAGCTGCTGGTGTATCAGGCAATGGGCCAACGATATTTGCAGTATGTAGAGAAGGTGACGGTGGTCCTTTAGCAGAATATTTCGCTAACTATGGTTCTGTAAAGATAGTCAGACCTGCTAGAATTTCATCCGGTGTGGATATATAATGTGTTTCATACCTCTGGTTTCCTCACTCTTAAGCTCCCGCTCTTCGATCAAGTTCTGTAGCTCTATGCATCGTTTCTCAAAGATCTGGTACACCATCAGATCACATATCTACTCCCAAGCGATCTATTCACCTCACTCTATCTACCATCAGCCTCTGGATCGGCAGCTCTTCTTATTCCTAGATCGGCGAATCCCTATAGTCTCCATGAAACAAAATCTAACTATTGGTGATGAGAAGTGAGGGTTGTCCTAGAGAGATCCACCATCAAAGGTTCTATATCTGCGCCTCAATCTAAAAGCTGGGCAATAAGATTGTTGTTCCTATCTCTACTAACCAATATAACAATAGATAATCTAACCTTATCGGAGGATGTTCTAGATGCTCTAGATGCCATAGGCGTATTCAATGTTATTACTGACGGAAGAAGGTTCTATAAACCGTCATTTCTCAAACTGTATAGAGACTATGTATATTTTAGAGGATCTGCAACTGTTTTAAGAATCTTCATACCAATAGCGGCTGTAGTAGGTGGTAGAATCACCATCGATGGTGGTAAAGGTCTTAGAAGAAGACCATTGAATGCCATAGTTGATGCCCTTAGTGAGAAAGGCATTCGCTTTTCTGGTACCACCCTTCCCATTACCATGGAGGGAAGGGTTAGAGATACCTGTATCGATATATATGGCGGTGAGAGTAGCCAGTACATAACTGGTCTTATGATAGCATTGATAATGGCTGGAGGTGGTAGTATAAACATTAGAGGGAAGATCTCCTCTAGAAGCTATATAAATTTGACTGCTGAGATTATAAACAGTCTAGGCGGAACCGTTCATATACATGGTAATAGAATTGATGTCGAAGCATCCAAGGAGATTGCCCCATATAAGGGCTCCATACCTGGCGACTATCTTTTAGCTTCATTCTACGCTGTAGCTGCTCTACTTACAGGTGGCTATCTATCTATACATGGATTACCAAAGCCCTATAGCTTTTTTGGTGACCATAGCATAATCGATATATATAGATCTATGAATGCCGTAAGCATATATAGAGATGGCATTTGGTATGTTGAGGCTGGTGATAGCTATAGAGCAATAGAAGTGGATGTTGATGATTCCCCAGATCTCGCCCCATCCATAGCACCTTTGGCTGGGGTAGCTAGAGGGACTACAGTTATTAGAGGTATCGAAAGGTTATCGATCAAAGAAAGCGATCGAAGGAATACCATAGTTTCAACACTAAGAGGCTTTGGTATTGAAGCCTATGATAGAGGTGAGTTTATTGAGATTACTGGGGGTAATACTAGGGAGGGCGAAATTGTCTGCCCAGACGACCATAGAATAGCTATGATGGCAGCGTCGATAGCTCTTAAGAGCGGTGGGATTATAGATCAAGCTGAGTGCGTATCCAAGAGCAACCCTAACTTTTGGAAAGACTTAAAGATTATTGGGGGAAGAATTTATTTAAACCAGTAACGATTTCGGCGATTATGATGGGTAGGCAATCCAGACCGTTTATAGTTGCATCAAAACCTATTCTAAATGTATATGATGTATTGAATGTGGTGTCTATAGATGATGCAGATTTTGTTGAACTTAGAGTTGATTATATGGACAACCCTCTCGAAATAGATTATAGTGTATTGATGAATAGAAAGATTATCGTAACACTTAGAGAGTTTAGTGAAGGAGGTGCAAAGCCACACGATCCAGAGACAAAAATAAGATTACTAAATATCTTAAAAAACTTAGGAATTCTATACGATGTTGAAATATCCTTCATAGAGAAGTTCGGTGTCGAATACAACAATGCTATCGTATCCATGCACTTTATTGGTTCAAAACCTGATCTAGATTATGTGGTAGAGAGGGTGCTTAGATATAGGGATAGAGCTTTCATTATAAAGATAGTAGTTGAACCCTTCCCTGGATACAGGGAATTTCTAGTCAAGATCCTTGATCTAGGGAATAACATAGCAGCCTTTCCAATGTCTGTAGACCCGCTCGAGAGAATAGCATACGCATTACTGGGTTCCAGATTAGTTTATGGTTATATAGATGTTCCCACAGCCAAGGGACAGATCCATTATAAGCAGTTAAAAAGATTGATAGACTCTATATTCAACTACTTTAATGAATAATACTGGGATCGCTAGAGATACCCTACCGTGGTATTCTATAAGCTGTAGAGAATTCTACAACAATTCAATCTACACACAATCTACACAAATTCATCTCAATATCAGATTCGCAGAAGTTTCTAGTGAAATTGAACTAGATCCTGAATGCCTTTCTCTGTTGATGCACTCTAATCTTACTCCAATCGCTTACTACACTCTTTGCTAAACCTTTTCTCCTATTAATATAGTTTATAGCAGATAGTGCTGCTATTACACCACTCGCAGCCGAGACTGCTGCTTGTTTATATGGTATATTGACTAGATCTCCGGCTGCAAAAAGACCCTCAGTTCTTGTAGCACCATACCTATCTATAACCACTTCACCCTTCTCATTTAGGTCTACATATGGTTTCAAAAAATCTATCTGCGTCTCGAATCCTAATTCAACAAATAGTGCATCGCTATCAATAGCTTCTCTATCTCCATGTTTATTTACAACTACAATTTCTCTAAGTCTTCCATCACCATGCAATTCGGCAATTCGATAACCTGAGTATATAGATACATTACCATATTTCATCGCCTCATCTATACTTACATCAGTTTCTGTTGGCACTACATAGATTAGTTCTTTAACTATCGGTGCTAACAGGTGTAGAGCTTCAATACCATTTTCACCAAAGCTATTCAGAACTACCTTCTTACCCTTGTATAGAGGTCCATCACAAACCACACAGTAGCTAAGACCTCTACCAATGAAGTTCTCCTCACCCTCTACCCTAAGTTTTTTCGGAGCTTTACCACATGCAGCAATTACACTTAGTGACTCCAATACATTTCCTCTTCGCGTCCCTACTGTGAATAGTCCATCCTTCTTATTAAGCAGTGTTACCTCATCTATAATTATTTCGCTACCAAATGCTACTGCTTGTTTCTGTATCCTTAGTGCTAGATCGAGTCCTGTTATCGATTCGATTCCAGGATAATTTTCAATCGTACTAGCATACCTCAATTGTCCCCCTATATCCATTGCTATAACTACCGTTTTCAATCCTTGTCTTGCTGTATATAGAGCTGCTGATAAACCTGCTATTCCACCACCTATAATGATTAGGTCATATATTTCTCTACTCATTTTCAACACACTAATCCTGTATCCTATTAATTAATATTGTAGTTTACTATACGATAAAAGATTTGCTATAAGAAAACAGCCTTGCCTCCGACGAATACCTTCAAACTCCTAATGTTTTTTAATTCATGGAGATCCAGACCAATAGGATCTCTATCAACTATATTAATATCAGCTAGACAGCCAGGCTCTAGACACCCAATATCATTCCGTAATAATAGTTGACCGGAGCCTTTAGTATAGAGGTGTAGCGCCTCTACAACATCTATTGCTTCACTATATGTATATTTCGCTAACTCAATATCTTCGAAAATACCCCTGGTTACAGCTGCATATATTGTTTTCCAAGGATTTACATCTTCAACTGGAGCGTCTGTTGAGAACCCCAATACAATATCGCTATCCAATAAACTCTTAATCCTATATACGTATCGTGCCCTTTCAATACCTACTCTATCTACCATCCAGAAGTCCGATATTATAAAGTGTGGTTGAATAGCTATACGAAACCCCTTTAACTTCGATAATTGATCGTCTCTAACTATAGATGCATGCTCAATCCTTGTATAATTATGTGATAAAGCGCTTCGAATTGAATAAATAGCGACATCTAGAGCTCTATCCCCTATAGCATGTAGAGCAACATCTATACCGTTATCTTTAGCCCTGCTGAGGATGTGAACCAAGGTATCGCTGGAGATTCTCTCGATACCAAAATTGTTTAGATCGTCACTATATGGTAGAGATAAGAGAGCAGTTCTAGCTCCCAGAGAACCGTCAATGAAGATCTTTATTCCCATAAATCTTAGATAATCATCTCCATAACCCCTTCTCAAGCCCAATATCTTGAAAATATCGCTATGGATGGCGTCGAAATACAGATGGATTCTAATATATAGTCTATTTTCCAAATCCATTGAGATGAGCACCGGTACTACGCTAATAGGTACAGAGAGGTAACCTATTGAAGTAACTCCATGTCTAACAATGTGATTCTGTGCATCATCTAGAATCTTTCTATAGCTATCTACATCGATGTCTATTTCCCTCCATATATACTCTAGCACTTCCTCCTTAATAATACCATTCGCAATATCTATCTTTGAACTACATTCAAATATTTTACTGAGTTTTAAAAGCTCAATAGCTCTACTATTGATGACACCTAGATGGCCACATATTCTTATAAGTAGAACTGGCAATTCATTTATAGCATTATCAATATCCCATCTAGTTATGACTCGCTTCTCTATAAATTTTTCCTGATCCCATCCACGTCCAATAATCCAGTGGCCGATGGTGTTTCTATACGTTCTAAGAAGTCTTTTAACCTCATCTATACTTCTCGTATTTCTCAGATCAATAGAATTCAAATTTATTCCGAGAGCATCCATATGTATATGTGCATCTACGAAACCAGGAAGTGCAACACCATTTATATCAATATATTCACATACCGTATTCTTGCATACGTATTCACATAGTTTGTCAGAACCTGCATATACAACTCGTCCAGATGATACAATTAGACATTCGACAATCTTTATAGGCTTAAATTGGGTATATATCTTACCCATAAAAACCTTTATTCCCAATACTCCCACCCTATACTCTCAAATTATGTAGATATGAATTCCATCTCCTCGACTTGAAGAAGGTGGTATCTACCCTTAATCAATTCATTAATTAACTGTTTGGTGGTTCTTGATACATCGTTTCTCTTGAGCGCTTCCTCTAATGGAATCCATGCTACATCGACAGCATCGCCACCTGCTCTGGGTATACCTTTGATATTTCTTGAATCAAATAAAACATCTAGTATTAGATAGTGGTACCTTACATTGCTTTGGACGTCTCTAACAACATCATTTACTATGAGAATTATACCCAGTGGGTTAGCAGTAATACCTGTTTCTTCATAGAGTTCCCGTCTAGCAGCATCAAACACCTTCTCACCCGCTTCAATAACGCCTCCTGGTATCGACCATCTATCCTTTGCAGGTGGATAACCTCTCTTAACTAAAATGATGTTGCCATCCACTACAACTACGGCTCCTACAGCTGCTATAGCATGTCCTGGATACTCTCTCAATTCAATCCCCTATCCTGCCTAGCACATTGATGCGAGATCTTATCCATACAGCCATCTGGGTTGCCCCTCTATTGTTCCAGGCATAGTATGGTATCGCTATAAACTTAACCTTTTTAGCCTTTGGAACACTCTCTACATCCAGTTCATAGTATAGTTTATCACCATGATACATATCTTCATTAACGTATCCCTCACCCTCTACCAATACAACACCATTAAGCACATCTTCTCTAAAAACCTCATTGAGGTTAGCAGTAGAGGGATCTATGATTAAATCTCTTACATCGAATTCCCTATTATCTATACCCTCTATACAGTAGACTATGGGTCCTCTCTTTATAGCTACCCTACCATAGTTAGCTTCCACATATGGATGTGATTGTATGAACCTGGGTCTCATTTTGAATTCAATAACTATCTTATCGCCTCTATCCCATGATTTAACAAGTTTTATATACCTACCAGGCTCTCCTCTGAACTCCTTTCCATTAACTAGAATTTCATGTTCCTCTACCCATGAGGGTATTCTAATCATGACAGGTATTTCATCAACCCTCTCCGGCTCCATTCTAATGAATACCTTACCGTACCATGGGTACATAGTATCCATGGTGATTACAATTCTATTTCCATTCACCTCAAATACAGCTCTACTCCCAATAAATAAATTCACCATTATACCTTTGTCGATCTTAGAAAAAGAGTATATCATGCTCGGAAGATATGCTAAGAGCCTCGCAATGTTCGGTGGACAACATGCACATTCAAACCATGGCATCCTTTGGTGTTTTCCATAGTAATCTGCAAGCGGATTTACATAGAAGTACCTGGTTCCATCTAAGGATATGCCCGCTAATGCTGAATTGTATAGAATAGACTCCAGTACCTCTACATATTTCGGATCACCCGATGCTAAAAACATTCTCCACGCCCACATGGCCCCTGCCACCGATGCGCACGTCTCACTATAAGCTCTTTCATTTGGTAATTCATAATCTTCGCCAAATGCTTCTCCTTCATATCTCGAACCAAATCCATATGTAATGTACATTTTCCTACTAGTGACCTTCCTCCATAAACTTTCTAAAGCAGACCACAACTTGCTATCTCCCTTCTCTATATAAACATCTGCGACTCCTGCCATATAGTACAATGCCCTTACTGCATGTCCCCCAGCAATATCATCCAATTCTCTTATAGGCTTGTGATCAACTAGGTATTCAGGTGAAGGTAAAAAGAACTGCCTTAATGTTAGAGTCTTGGTTACATATCCCCTACCCCGTATATCTATGAAAAACTCTGCAAGATCTAGATACTTCCCTCTGTTACATTCTCTATAGAGTTCTACCAACGCCATCTCTATTTCTGGATGACCATCTGAGGTCTTTAGTTTTCCCTCCTCCCAGCCAAATGTATCGCTTATCAAGTCCGCAAACTTTAGAGATGCCACATACAGATCATTTTTCTTAAGGCTTCTTCTTACAGCAATTGCAGCTTGGATTAGATGCCCTGCACAGTAGAGCTCATGGCTCCAAGCCAGATCAACCCATCGTTTAAGACCATTTACTGTAATGTATGTATTTATATAGCCATCTGGCTGTTGTGCTGAAATAATTTCATCTATAGCCGTATTCACCATTTTATATAGTTCCTCACTCCAGCGATATGCTAGTGCATACGCTGATGCTTCAATCCACTTATATACATCTGAATCATTAAACCATAGACCTTTAAATTCCCCTTTTACCCTTCCCGAAGCCATTCTAAAATTTTCTAACCTACCCGTTTCCTGAATCTTCAAAAACTGTAGAGGTAGTGTAATCTTTACTAATTTCTCCAGTCTTGGTCTCCAAAAACTGTCATCAACTATAACCCTATCAATTGGAAGAGGTTCTACAATGGCATAGCTACTCCTAGATACATCAATAACGTAGATGCCTGTATTATCCATGGGGTCACCCCCAACTTACTGTGAAAACTAGGCAGTTTAAAATAAAAGATCCGGTTATAGCCCTAAAGAATCGGATACTATTAGATTGATTAATTTTACCGGAGCTGTTTCCTTTTGACCTGCTGCAAAAAGGTATCTAAACAATTCTAATAATTTTCTCTGGACTATCCCAGAACTCACTAAGCTCCCTTATACCCAATTTATAATCCTTCTCTTCAATAAGTACCATAGCCTTTGCAAGCTCGAGTCCTAGTCTATGATTAAGCACTATTGGTATCCCTAGATCTACTGCTAGCCTTCTAATTCTATAGTCCTTCTCCGGATTGTAGCCTGCTGTCATTACAAGCCCAATACCACCCTTTATAATCTCATCCTCAATACTTTTCATCACCATTTCCTCAGCCCCTTTAACCCACATATCTTCAACTGTTACAACACCGTACCCAGCACCATACAGAATATTAACCACATCTGATAGTGCATCTATGTATTCATCCTTTGGTTCTGGAGTATATACCAATACTTTCTCCCTCTTTTCTGGTAGCCTATTGCCAGCAACGCTCAGCCAGCTCAGGATAAGCGCTTCTTCATACACTTTTCCTAGACATGCAACCTCACCAACGCTTCTCATCTCAGGACCTAGGAATGGATATGCTCCTCTTAGCCTAGCCCATGAAAATTGTGGTGATTTTACACCGAACCATTTCGGTAGAAGTAGGTTGAATCTACCCTTTTCAACTATATTCATTAAACTACCCTTTAGAGAAGCCTCGGCAGATGCTTTCATAAGGCTATATCCAGTAACCTTACTTGTAAATGGCATAGATCTGCTTGCCCTGAGATTAAGTTCAATAACATATACTTCACCATCCTTGTATAGAAGCTGTAGATTGTAAGGGCCTTTTATATTTAAAGCATTATTCAGCTCCATAGCAATTTTAGATGCCTTTAAAACAGCATTCCACGGTAGGTATTTTGGTGGTAAGGTCATTGTAGCATCTCCGCTATGCACCCCGGCTGGCTCAATATGCTCTATAACGGCACCTATTGCAGTAGTCCCATCGCCAACAGCGTCAATTTCAAATTCTATAGCACCATCGATAAATTTTGAAACAACCGCAGGATACTTTGGCGATACCTTGGCCGCCCTTGCAATGAAGTCTATGAGCTCGCGTCTATTCCAAGCTATTTTCATAGCCGAACCACTTAGAACGTAGCTCGGTCTTATGAGAACTGGATATCCCACATCTTCTGCAAACCTTACAACTTCACTTATGCTTTTTGCTGCTATCCAAGGTGGCTGTTTTATATTCAAATGATCGAGTAGTTCGCTAAAGAGTGCCCTATTTTCAGCCTTATGAACACTTGCACCAGAGGTACCGAGTAGAGCGATACCTTGTTTTTCAAGCTCCCATGCAATATTGTTTGAGATTTGACCTCCTAAGAAAGCCACTATACCCATAGGTTTCTCATGTTCGTATATATCAAGAACTCTCTCAACCGTAATCTCATCAAAGTAGAGCTTCTCATTCACATCCCAATCCGTTGATACTGTCTCCGGATTATAATTGACTACTATAACTTCGTAGCCTAGTTTCCTAGCCTCATCTGCAAACATCACTATGCTCCAGTCAAATTCAACGCTAACACCTATTCTAAACCCTCCAGCACCAAGGATTATTATCTTTGGTTTTGAGCTCGTATAGGATACATCGTGCTCCCATCCATTGTATGTTAGATAGAGATAATTTGTTTTCGCAGGCCATTCGGCAGCAAGAGTATCTATCTGCTTTGTTACAGGTTTTATACCATACTGTTCTCTAATGCTTCTTATCTCATCCTGGCTTTTTCCAAGCACTCTGCTAAGCTGTTCATCGCTGAATCCTAGCCTCTTGCCTTCAGCAATCACCATTGGTAGCTCAGCACTTTCCGTGGAGCTCTTTCTCAGTTTTTCATAGAAATTGACAGCCTCCTTTATCTGCTTAAGGAAGTGTTTATCGATACCCGTTAACTCATATATTCTATCGACATCTACACCATATTTGAATGCCTTCGCAACCCATACAGGCCAATAGGGTTCTCTTCTCCTAATCTTCTCCATTACATAGGTAAGCGATATCGAATCGTCCTCGTATATGGAGCCTCCAACGAGGCCTATCTCACCTATATCCAGCATTCTTATAGCCTTTTGGAGTGCTTCTAGAAAGCTTCTACCAATGGCCATGACCTCTCCAACACTCTTCATCTCAGTACCAATTCTCCTTTCAACGTACTCAAATTTATCTAGATCCCATCTAGGTATCTTTACAACAACATAGTCTAGGCTTGGTTCAAAGCATGCAGATGTTTTTCCAGTAACTTTGTTAACAACCTCATATAGCTTGTATCCTAGAGCTAGCTTAGCTGCTATGTATGCAAGTGGATATCCCGTAGCCTTGCTAGCTAATGCACTACTTCTAGACATCCTAGGGTTGGTCTCGATTGCGTATATCTCATCGCTATTTAATGGATTTAGAGCTACTTGGACATTGCCCTCTCCAATGAGCATTATAGCTCTTTCAACAGCTATCGATAAGTTTCTACTTAATTGATACTCATAGTCTGTCAGTGTCTGACAGGGTGCAATAACTATTGATTCGCCTGTGTGTACACCCATAGGATCTAAATTCTCCAGACATGCTATAGCTGCTACATTATCATATGCATCCCTTACAACCTCGAATTCTATCTCCTTCCAATGATGTAGATACTTCTCGATGAGCACTTCACCGATTTCAGATTGTGCAAATGCTGCCCTAAGTCTCCTTAATAGATGCTTCTCATTCCATGCGACGAAACTCCCAGCACCACCTAAATTAAAGCTCACTCTAACCATAACTGGAAATCCCAGTCTATTAGCCGCATCGATAGCTTCATCAATACCCCTAGTAGCTATACTTGGTGGTATGGGTATCTCGTACTCCATCATGGTCTTCCTAAATAGCTCTCTCGATAGAGCCCTTCTAACCCCCTCTATAGACGTTCCTAGAACCTTTACATCATATTTTGATAGTATACCGCTATCGTATAATTTAACACCCACGCTTAGTGCTGTCTGTCCGCCAAAACCAATCATTATACCATCGGGTCTCTCGATATCTATTACCCTGGCTATAAATTCGGGTTTTACTGGTAGTAGGTAGACCTTATCGGCAAATCTATGTCCAGTCTGTATGGTTGCAATATTAGGATTGATGAGTACCGTTTCTATACCTTCTTCCTTAAGTGCTTTTAGAGCTTGGCTACCGCTATAGTCAAATTCCGCAGCTTCAGCAATTTTTATAGCACCAGAACCTATAATTAGAACTTTTCTAACGGTTTCCACCGTTTTTCACCACCATTTTAAATCTATCGAATATCCATGTGGTATCGTGAGGTCCTGGACCGCCTTCCGGATGAAACTGTACTGCCATTACTGGGAGCTCCCTGTGTATTACACCCTCTAGACTTCCATCATCAATGTTCTTAAACCATGCAATTAAACCCGTATCCTCTAAACTTTCTTCATTTACGGCATATCCGTGATTCTGTGTAGTTATATAGCTCCTCTTTGTAAGCACATCCACAACCCCCTTATTCGGTCCTCTATGGCCATACCTTAGCTTATATACATTAGAACCTAATGCTAAAGAGATTAGCTGCATACCTAGGCAGATTCCCAAGACCGGCTTGCCTGACTCTACAACTTCTCTCACAGTCTTTATCTGCTCCACAAGTACTGCCGGATTACCAGGCCCGTTACTCAGTAGAATTCCATCACCACTATCTATTAGCGTCTTTGAATCAGCCCAACATGGATGCCTAATAACTCTAAACCCCTGCCTCAACAACCACCTCACTATACCATACTTAATACCGCAATCTAATACAGATACCGTTGCTACCACGCTACCCATAGGTTCGTGTATGATTACACTCTTTGGTGAAACTAAATATGAAAAGTTGAGATTATCGTAGCTTTCACTCCTTTCAAGCTTCCTTTCAAGCTCATGCCATGGAATTTCCTCATTCTCATTAAATACTGCCAGCACACCCATCATAACCCCGTATTCCCTTATCTTCTTAACTAGATACCTGGTATCTACTCTAAACATTCCTGGAACTCCTTGCCTCTTTAACCAAGTATCCAAATCTCCGATCGAGAGATAGTGGTTGGGTGGCGGTAACTCAGATACTATAAAACCCTCCACTTGAATTCTATCAGATTCATAATTTAGCGGTATTCCACAGTACTCATGTTCTTTCTTTGGAACACCATAGCATCCAACCATTGGGTGTGTCCATATAAGTATCTGACCCGCAAAGCTTGGATCTGTTAATGCCTCTGTATAGCCGGTCATTCCTGTTGAGAATACCACCTCCCCTATCCTAATATCAGATACCCCGAATCCGCAACCTTCTATAGCTGTACCATCTTTAAGTAGTAGCCTTGCTCGCAATCCAGTCTTACAGGATAGCTTCGGCAATACTATGTATGTCAATGACCCTCACCTATACTTGGCGAGGCTCGCTTATAAGCTCTGCCCTACAACTCTCTATACTCTCTAAACCATCTTTAACCAGTTTTCTATCCTCTTCAAGTATCCTCCACGCTCCTTCTATCATTTTCTTTATATACATTTCAATTGGTCTACTCTTTATAATATTCCATACGTTGTTGGGCTGTATACCTATATTTAGGAGTATTTTGGATAGAGTATCGCCATTCTGTCTATAGCTCTTCAGCTGTCTAGCAATCTGGAAGTATATCTCCCTAACGGGCTTACCCTTTGTTATGGCTATGTATTCTACAACATCACTACTCCAGCATGGTTTATCTTCAACATATTTTATAATTTTATCTTCATTTATTTTGATTCCCTTAATAATATCTATAAATACATTGAGAGTGCTAATGGTATCCGATACAATATCCATAAATATTCTATTCAATTCCTGTAGATCTAGATTATAGCCGTATGGTATAGATTTGTATATTGATAGCATTGAGGTGTAGAGTCCTACAATCTTAGAAATCTTAGATCTAGCTATTTCTAGTGTTACAAGATTTCTTTTATGCGGCATTATGCTGCTTGTTGATATATGTTCTACTGGAAACTCGATTGCATATGGAATGATACAATTCATTGATATTAGATCCTCGGCCATCCTACTCAATTCGCCCATGAACAGAACAATACCGGAGACCAGGGATAGTAAAAACAGCCTAGAGCCTGTAGCATAATATGGAGGGAGAACACCTTGTTTAAAACATAGATACTTTGAAAGCAGTCCTATGTCTAGAGGAACTACCGTACCTGCAGCTGCACCTGAACCTAGGGGATTCTCAGAAAGTATATCAAGTAGCTGTAGTAGGTGTCTCCACACAGTCGATAAGGTGTATTCATATGATAGAAAGTACAGTGCAGCACTACCACATTGTGCTAGCTGCTGATGTGTAAAAAATGGAAAGATAGTACTCCTGTACTCAGAGGCTTTTTCAAGCAAGGCTTTTCTCAATTCTATTAAATTATACAAAATATTGTATAGAACATCCCTTGCATATAGTCTCAAAACTGCTGCAACGTGATCATTTCTACTTCTCCCCAGAGCTATATATCCCGCACCACCGTCCACCACATCGTATAGATATGATTCAATAGCCTCAAAGATATCCTCAAACTTTACCTTCTTTTCCTCAATCCACTTATAGATCTTTTCACCATCAGTTTTAACAATATCTATTAATTCTTTCACAATATTCTGCACGTATTCCTTAGGGATATGACCACTATTTTCCAGTACCTTTACATGTGCAAGCATAACCATGGCTACATACTTAGTCAGTCTTTTATCAAAATCAAGGCTCGAGATGTAATCTTCAATAAAACTCTTCGAATCTCCTAGGAATGCCCTGTACCTGATTGTCAATCTCTATCCCTTATCCTATGGGCAGACAATGCATAGAAGCTGTGAATTGTTATGAAACCTTTGGCCTCAGCATCTGAGGGATACCAACCCTTATTGTAATCTATAAGTTCTTGTGAATAGAGCGAATATGGACTGGTTCTACCAACAACACGCAAACTACCTTTGTATACCTTAATTCTTACACTACCACTTACAAATCTATTCATAGAATCTATAACTGCATTGAGATGCTCCATCATCGGATCTATCCACAGACCTTGGTATACAAGATCACACCACATTTCATCAATAAATCTCTTGAATCGGAGCTCCTTAGGTGTTAAAACCATTCTCTCCAAATCCTGATGGGCTTCTATCAATGCTAGTGCCGCAGGTGCTTCATAGACTTCTCTACTCTTTAGTCCAACAACTCTACTTTCTATCAAATCAATTCTTCCAAATCCATGAGATCCTATAACTGTATTGAGGAACTTTATAAGCTTAACTCCATCGAGTCTCTCCCCATTAACCTTTACTGGTATACCCTTTTCGAATTCTATATCTAGATACAGTGGGTTGTCAGGAGCCTTCTCTGGCGATACCGTCCATGAAAATACCTCTTCAGGTGGCTCCTTAAATGGATCATCCAATTCACCGCCCTCTATACTCCTACTCCAAAGATTTTCATCGATACTGTACCGTTTATGGCTTTCAGGTACCTTAAAACCGTATTCTGATAGTATTTTTATACTTTCGTTTCTTGTTAGCTTCAACTCCCTAACAGGGGCAAGAATTTTAACATCAGGCTTTAGATACGCTTTTAATGTAACGTCAAATCTTATCTGATCGTTACCCTTACCTGTACAGCCATGGGCAACAGCATCTACTCCCTCACTAATAGCGATTTCAGCTACTTTCTTGGCTATTAAAGGTCTTGCTAACGCCGTTCCAAGAGGATACTTACCCTCATACAGAGCGTTCGCCTTTATAGAACTGTAGATGTATTCCTTAACAAAAATGTCTTTGGCATCTATTGTATAGTGCTTCGATGCTCCGAGATGATAAGCTCTTTCCTCGACATCCTTAAGTTCATCTTCTTGACCAACATCTACAGTTACTGTTATTACCTCTGCATTATACTTCCTTTTAAGAAGTACTAGTATAGTTGATGTATCTAGGCCTCCCGAATATGCTAGCACAACCCTCATTATGTACACCTACAAGACTTATAGAAGTAGTATACTTCCGTAACACCCTTTTCCAGCTACCGATACATATATTACCGGCTACTATGATCATTGTTACAGGTGTAACTATGTCCTCAATATCACAAACGGTATATGAGGTTGTTTCAGGTGATCCAATCCTCCAGCAGTGTATATCTAGAGAGATAGTCAATTTTACCAAACTTGCAAGAAAGCTGAAGCCAATCATATCACAGATCGTTGGTCGTGATGTAGCTGTAGAATCTATAAAAATGTCATTAATAAGATATGCTTACAGGCTTGCTGAAGAGCGATATACCTTTAGTAGGGAGGTGCTAGCTATTCTAGCAAATTCATCAGTTGAAGTTAGAACAGGGATAGCAATTATAACGATAAGAAGTAAGGTATTCCATACAGCTATGCCACTACTCACTAAACTCGCGATAAGATCAAGATTCATAGCTATTATGCAAAGCATTACAACAGCTACCATAGTACTAGATAACGATACCGCTGATGAGTTTATTAAAAATATAGACAATAGTGACATTGTATATGTTCAAAAAGACCAGGCAGCCATAGTTGTTGTAAGCCCTGAGGATATAATGTATACACCTGGTGTAATAGCATATGTTTCGAACATCCTTGCACAAAATTCGGTAAATATAATTCATATAGAGTCGTGCTATACAGATACAATAATCATTGTATCCAAAAACGATATTCAGAAGGCATTTAATATTTTGATGAAATATATAGATGCTGCAAAGAAATCTCTAAAGATTGGAAATAGATCTACGCACTACCTCTGACCCTCCTATTTATATCCTCAATAACTCTTCTAGGCAGTGTAAATGCTGGCTTCTCAGGTAAGAGACCCCTTGGTCTAAACATTGTAACCATAACTACTACTAATCCTGTTAATAGATACTCTAACCAAACGGGATCTATGGGTATTACCATGGATATTTCATACTTATACATTACTATCAGCATTCTAGCAGATGAGAAGAGTAGCGTTCCCAGTACAACCCCGAGGTTATTACCTACACCACCGAGCATTATATATGCCCATGGCAGGAATGTAAACTCGTAACGTGAAAATTGATATGCATAGATCGTCTGTGTAAAGAGTGTATATAGGGCCCCAGCTACGGAAGCCATTGCTGAGCCTATCATCAGCGCATATGCTCTTATAGTACCTATATCCTTCCCATATACCTCGGCAGCAATTTCGGAATCTCTCACAGCTTTCATGGCCCTTCCAAGAGGAGACCTATTGATTCTCTCAGCAATAATCAGCATGATCGCGGTTATAAATAGTATGAAGATTATGGCAGTTTGCGATCTAAAGCCTTGTACAAATCTAAATACATCTGGTATACTAAGACCCTTTGTACCACCGATTAAGGGTGTATAGTTATAGAGGACGCTTCTTAGTATTTCACCGAATGAAAGTAGCGTTATGCCTAGATACGCTTCTCGAAGCCTTAGAGCTGGGAGAGCGGCTGCGTACCCTATAATAGCACCTAGTATGGTAGCCAAAATTAGCGTAACCATCAATAGCACTATGGCTATCGGTGGATTATTTGATAGAGCACTGCTTATAGCTGTAGCATATCTAGCGCTATTCTCAGCATATTCCATCCCCCAAGGAAATCCGAATAGTGCTGCCGCAATTCTACTCATTAATCCACCTGCTGCAAGAGCACCGACTAGAACAGCCATTACTCTACCAAATTGCGGTATACCAGTAAATCCAACTTCAATATTCAGACTTAATGCCAGAATCGCACCTATTCCAAAATTTATAGCAAGGTATTCTAAGCTCATGCCCTTCTCACCAAACCAGCTAATCCTCTTGGATATATAAGAAGAGTTGTAACTAACATCACCATAGGAATTGCAAATCTGTATGCAATAATATCAGGTATCCAATAGGATAGTAGAAACGTCAAGAACCTCTCACTAATACCGACTAAAGCACCTCCAAGTAACCCACCATATATACTGTAGAGACCACCAACTATAGATCCCGCGAAGTAGAATACAACGATATCAAAACCTATGGTGGTGGTGCCCTCCATAAACAATACGAGCAGCCCTCCTGATAATCCTGCGAGCAACCCCCCTATAAACCATGCAAGCGTGTACACTATATTAATATCTATCCCGAGAATTGAAGCTAGGGTAGGATTCTCTATGGAGGCCCTCATAGCTATACCAAGATTAGTTCTAGTGAGAAATAGATGCAATGCTATAACTATAGTTAAAGCTGCAACTACCGACACTATATGGATGTACTTTATAGGTGTTCCCCAGATCCTCGTTACAATAGGATCTGCTAGTACAATGTTTATTTTAGTGGCATCTATACCGAAACCCCTTTTGAGAACATCCACAACCATATTGAGACTTGCAAACAATATCAGATCTACACCTAGAGTAACCATCATAAGGGTTATTTCAGATGCTCCTATATTTATCAATCTCCTTATTACAAGGATATACACAACTACGCCAAATGCAGCCGTAGTTAGAGCTGCAATTGGTATATAGGTATACGGCATATATCCAAAGAACTTATATAGTATGAATACCATGTAAAATCCCCAGCTGACCATCGATGCATGAGCAAAATTAAATGTTCTTGTAGAGGCATAGAGTAGCGTTATAGATGCACATCCTATGCCCAATATTGCAGCATAAGTTATGGAGCTAAATAGTATTGCTAGCATATTTTAACACCCTCCAATCGCTATAGCATACCATTATATCATGCCTGGATATCATTAATGTATAGTCTTAGAAGCCGGTTTAAATATTTTGTTAAGAGCATTACTCCAGAATATATGTTAATACTATACAAAGCATCAAATAAATATTTATACCAAACAATAAGTTTTATATAGTATACGATGTATAAAGTGGGTATGGTGTAGTCTATGAAAAACTCTATAGCAGTAGGTCTTATAATCGTAGCCCTTATAGTAGGAGTACTAATAGGCTATATGATACCAGCCCCCGTTACAGCAACCCCTACCACTGTTACAGTAATCCAGACGCACACAGTTACACAAACACTAACCCCTGCGGCTGCTGGTCTTTCAGGTGATGTACCTATTGGTGCTCTACTGCCTCTAACAGGTGTTCTAGCAACATATGGCAAAATGTGTCAGGAGGCATTTATGATGGCTGTCGAGGATGTCAACTCATGGCTTGCTACTATGGGTAAACCATGGAGGTTGAAACCCTTTGTGGAAGATACTGCTGTTGATGTTAAACAGGCTGTAGATAAATTCATGGCTCTCACCGGACGTGGTGTAAAAGCTATTATAGGACCTATGGCGAGTAGTGAGGTAAAGGCAATTAAAGACTATGCTAATGAACGTAAGGTAATCATCGTATCCCAGAGCTCTACATCCATGGAACTTGCCCTTAAAGACGACTTTGTATTCAGATTTACAGCGCCTGATAAGTATCAGGGTGTTGCAATAGCTCACATCATGTGGGAGAGGGGAATAAGGTATGTTGTTCCAATATGGAGGGGTGATACATGGGGTGACGGTCTACTAAACTACACTAAGATCGAATTCATGAATATCTGTAAAGTTAGCGGAGAAGGCTGCGGCTTTGACGATGGCGTTAGATATGCTCCTGAAGCAAAGGAATTCTCTGTAGAAGTTTCAAGATTAGCAAGCATAGTTAGAAATTACATATCCAACTACGGAAGCAATAAAGTTGGTGTGCTAGCCATAAGCTTTGAAGAGATCGCAAGCATATTTACGGAAGCTATAAACTATCCAGAGCTATCGCAAGTTAGATGGCAAGGATCTGATGGAACCTATGGAACGGGTAAGCTCGCCGAAGATCCACAACTAGCAGAATTTACAATAAAGATAGAATTCTGGAATACAATGACAGCAACAGGAGAGTCGCCACTAAAAGAATCATTTAGAAAGCGCTTAATGGATAGAATAGGAGGTGTTGAACCAATACCCTATGCGTACTTTACATATGATGCTGTATGGGCAATAGCAATGGCGATAAACAATATTGGTTCATATGATGGTAATGCAATTAGAGAAGTCTTACCGACAATTCTGAAGAACTTTATTGGTGTTTCCGGCTATATTGTTCTAGATGAAAATGGTGACAGAGCATCAACAGACTATGTGATAGCAACCATAGTTAAGGAGGATGGAAAGTATCTATGGAAGGATATAGGAGGCTATATAGGAGGTAAATTATTAATATACTAAGCCTAAACCATTATTGACATCCAGAGTAGATAATCAATACATATAATACAATATATAATTTTTAATATTTTATTTTCACTTTTTACTGCATAAAACTTTTTAAATTTCCGTAATTAAACATATGCGTATGTATAGTGGATTGCAGGCGAATGCACCTTGATGCCTATACCAGTACTTGCTACGAAAGATGTTACAAAGAGATTCGGTGGGCTCATCGCTTTAGACAGTGTTTCTCTTACAGTTACGAAGAACAGTCTGACTTTGCTCATAGGTCCTAATGGTGCAGGTAAAACAACATTTGTTAATGTATGTACAGGTGTGCTAAAACCCGATAATGGAAGAATAGAATTTGATGGTATTGATATTACAGGACTTCCACCATATAAAATTTATAGCTACGGTTTTGTTAGGTCGTTTCAGATACCACAGCCATTTAAAATGCTTACAGTTCTCGAAAACGTACTTGTTGCTATGAAGAGCAGCAATGAGTCGCCAATTAGATCTCTATTCAAGAGGTTCTGGTTCAGGGAGGAGCATGAGAATATTGAAAAGGCTTTTAAAATACTTAAGGTTGTTGGTCTGGATAGGTATTGGGATTGGGAAACCTATAAACTTGGTGCAGGACAGCTTAAGATGTTAGAGGTTGCTAGAGCCTTAGCTGCTGGTGCAAAGCTATTAGCGTTAGACGAACCTATAGGTGGCACCGATCCCTCATATGCAAATAAAATATTCGAAAATTTGAGAATGATAAAGGAGGAGCTAGGGGTATCATTCCTTGTAATAGAACATAGAATTGACATAGCACTAAAATACGCTGACTATGTATATGTCATGGATCGGGGTAGAATTATCGCTGAGGGTAGCTCTAATGATGTTGTAAAGAATCCAAAGGTCGCTGAAGTATATTTAGGGTGAGTTTAATCTGTCGCACATCCAAACAGAGAATCTCTGCTCAGGTTACGGAAAAATAAAAGTTCTATTCAATATAAACATCATAGCTGAGAAAGGTAGGATAACGGCTATCATAGGTCCTAATGGAGCAGGTAAGACAACGTTATTGAATAGCATATTTGGCATAGCTGATATATTTAGCGGTAGGGTACTGCTAGATGGTAATGACATTACTGGTTTAAAGCCTCACGAAATAGCAAGGAGAGGCATAGGCTATGTCACTCAGACAAACAATATATTTGCCGATTTAACTGTTGAAGAGAATTTGAGATTGGCCGCTCATGAATTAAATAGAGTTGATTATACTAGGAGAAAAAATGAGGTTTTAGAACTATTTCCAAGACTTAGGGAATTCCTAGGCAGACGTGCAGGTACATTAAGTGGTGGTGAAAGAAGAATGCTGGCAATAGCGATAGCGATGATGAAAAGCCCTAGCGCTATACTACTCGATGAAATTACCACAGACCTTGCTCCAATAATGGTTAAAAGAGTTCTTGAAAAAGTGATTGAATTGAAGGATAAACTTGGTTTAACAATACTACTAGTGGAGCAGTATGCTCATAGGGCTCTAGAGATTGCTGATAGAGTATATTTGCTTGTAAGTGGTGAAATAAAATTTGGTGGTGAGCCCAAGGAACTTTTAAAGCACGAAGATCTAATAAGACTGTATCTTGGTGCGGTCTAGTATAATTTCTTTTCCACGATATTGACAAATTCTGTAACCGTTTCTCTATATATATCAATTCCATGAATAAGTTCGCTGACAGTTATCTCCTCTCTATCACTATGTGCCAACTCTGATCTCCCAGGTCCATAGGCTGCCATATTATGTGTTATATAGGGGTATAGTATATTCATATCACTTGTGCCAAGTTTGTAGAGTATTTTGGGTTTTTCGTTTCGTTTTAATATTGCCCTTGTTAAAGCCCTTACAATGGGGTTGTTTGGAGAGACCTTAATAGGTGGAGTACTATCTATAATACTATGTGTACAAGATTTGGACCCATTTACTATAGTATTGATAAATTTTAGTATGGATTCTGTAGATCCATTTACCGAGATTCTAATATCTATAAGCATCTCACCATATTTGGGGTAGACATTGTATCTGGCATGCTCTCCACAGTGAATATAGAGAAGTGCTGAGGAGTTTTCATCGTATTTAAATCCATGCATCTCTTCATTTATAGCGTTCCAAATTTTTAATAGTGAAATGCATGCCGAACTCTCTAGAGTTGGTGATGATGTATGTCCACCACTACCACGACACTGTATTCTTAGCTTAATGCTACCTCTGTATCCGACTACAATGCCTGTGTTATTGCTAGGTTCTGCAATAATGGAACCTCCAACCCGAAATCCTTTACTGATTAAGTTTCTAGCACCTTTACTATCCCCTTCTTCACCAACGACAGCTATAGAATACACCTTTATATTTTTACCTATATGTGCCCGTGCCTGAGATACACCTATAAATAATGCAGTTAAAGGACCCTTTGCATCTACTGCTCCTCTTCCAATAATCCTCTCGCCATCGAATACTACTGGTAGTTCGCCTGGGATGGTATCTATATGACCTATAAAGGCTATGGATATATCTCCATCTCCATAACTGGCTATGAGATTCCCGACTCCATCTATGTATATATCTTCATATCCGAGATCTGTAGCATATTCCTTTAGTACGGTTACTGCTCTATTCTCTTCTCCTGTGGGGCTATATGCTTTAAGTAGATCGATAAGCATATCAATTGCTAAATTGTTTAGAGATGCATCCTCCAATTCTATTCACTGTAAATTCGATATCTTCATCACTAATATTATAGGGAGGTAGAAGCCGTAGTACAGTTAGACCTGCCTTTAATGCTAAAAGGCCTTCATCCTGAAGACATTTTATAATTTTTGTAGGCTCTACCCTAAGATCAATACCTATCATGAGCCCTGCACCTCTAACCTCCTTTACAATTCTATACTTCTCCAGATCCTCTCTCAACCTACTAATCAATTTAGATCCTTTTATCCACGCCTGCTGAGGTACGTTTTCACCTATCAAAACCTCTGTTGATGCTTTAATAGCAGCACATGCAATTGGATTTCCACCGTATGTTGAACCATGGCAACCAGCTTCTAATTTAGAGGCAATATCGCTTGACATAAATGCTGCACTGACTGGAAAGCCTCCACCCATAGATTTTCCAGCTAGTAGAATATCTGGTACAATACCATACTGTTCGAACAGCCATATTGTACCAGTTCTTCCAAATCCGGTCTGTATCTCATCTACTACTAGAATAGCTCCCTTTTCAACACTTTTTTCTCTAAGTATTGATACGAACTCTTTCGTAGCTATGTTTACTCCACCTTCACCCTGTATAAGCTCAACTATCACCGCAGCTGTGTTATCATCTATATTTTTATCTACCTCAGATAGATCGTTGTATCTTAATTGATATGTTTCTGGAAGTAGCGGTTCAAACCCTTTTCTATATTTGGAGTTAGCGGTTACGGATAAAGCTCCAAATGTTCTTCCATGGAATGAATTTGTGAAATAGATAATCTTCTTTTTACCCGTAACTTTTCTAGCAACCTTAAGTGAAAAGTCGACAGCCTCGCTTCCACTATTCAATAGGTACACATATTCGAATTTATTTGGCACAATTTTAGAGAGTACGTCAAGCATTTCATCTCTTACTCTATGTCTGAATGCTGTTGATAGTATTGAAACTCTGTTTAACTGTTCCACAATCGATTTTACTATATGTGGATGTCTATGACCTAAAAATGCTACACCGTGACCTGTGTGCATATCTAGGTATTTTTTGCCATTTGAATCCCATACGTATTGCCCCTCCGCATAGCTTATCTCAATACCTCTATCTTCATAAAACATAAGGTATTTTAGCAATTTACCTTCTCACCTGATTCTTTATATACTCCATTATATTTCTATGGAGCTGAATACCCGTTGCAGCTACCGTATTCTTAAATTCCGGTACGGCATTTATTTCATTTACTACATATCCCCTTTCAGGGTCCTCAAATACATCTATACCCGCTACCTCTATTCCAATTAACCTAGCGGTTTTTAATGCCAGTTCACTAAGCTCAGCATCTATTTTTGCTGCTACTGCTTTTCCTCCTCTTGCTGTATTTGTTATCCAGTGATTACTGATCCTATAGATTGCTGCAGGGGTTTCATCACCAACTACAAAGATTCGTATATCCCTTCCTGGCTTCTTTACATACTCCTGCACCATGTGAACCTTCATTGTAGGATTTGGTATATATATCCTGTGTTCAAGTATTGCCCTGAGTTCTTCATCATCTCTAGCCATAGCTATCAATCTCCCCCAACTACCATCGATAGGCTTTACAACAATAGGATACCCTAGGAGTTGTGCTGATTTATAGCACGATTCCTCACTAAATGCTATAGCCGTCCTAGGAATTTTTATACCAGCCCTTGCCAATATTGATGCTGTCCAGAGTTTATTCATAGCCATTGCTGTAGCATTCGACGTATTAATAACTCTTAGACCCATCGACTCAAGAGCTAGAGTAACATTCAATGCTGTTGTGTGACTTATAGCTCTCTGTAAAACTATATCAACATCCATGCTAGATGATGTGGATAGTCCATTGTATCCAACTAAAAGCTGGAGAGAGTGTATATGAAGGAGATCTATATCGAGGTTAAGCTCTTTTGCTACATCGGCTAGTGCTTTTTCTTCCCACCTGAGAACCTCATATGCTATACCAACTTTGGCAATAAACCTCACCTCCTCTATTCTCCCCAATCTTCACTAATTCCTTCAAAAGGCTTTACCTTTACTGTATCGTTATCAACCACAACCTCAAGTGTTACCCCACATTCATGTTCCACTATCTCCCCTGCTATAACATCATCTGGTAACAGTACTTCACCACCACAGACAGGGCATTTGACTACTACCATTTATAGCTCACCATTATTTATAGGGATTCGAGTTTTGATAAAAAGTCTGGTACTATACTGGGGATATATATAATACCGTAAATGCTATGTACTCTCTGATGTATAGTTCTAGCCGAATTCAGTACCATCTACATACACTGATTATTTGAAACCGCACCAAAGGATATGCGGAGTATTAGTTAAGTTTGCACCTACTGTTACCTAGGTAAGTAGGTGAATATTGAATGGGTAAAATAAGCGTATGTATAGCGGGTGCATCTGGGTATACTGGAGGTGAGCTACTCAGGCTATTAGCTATACATCCCTATGTAGAAGTGGCTATAGCAACATCTAGGGAATACGTGGGCAAACCTTTACACTATGTTCATTTCAATCTACGGGGTGTATATAGAAATCTTAAATTCTCCGACTTCAATCTAGATGCCATCTTAAAGAAATGCGACGCTGTTTTTCTATCACTTCCACATGGTGTATCATTAAACTACGTTCCGAAGCTATATGAAGCCGGATTGACTATAGTAGATCTGAGTGCTGACTTCAGGTTGAAGAGCCCCGAAGCGTACAAGACTTGGTATGGCTATGAACATCCATATCAAGACTTGATTAAAAAGGCTGTCTATGGTTTACCTGAACTCCATAGAAGCGAATTAACAGGCGCCAAGCTTATAGCTGTACCAGGATGCAATGCTACAGCCGCTATACTATCACTGATACCCCTAGTTAAGAATAGAATAATCTACACAGACAGAATAATAGTGGATGTAAAGGTAGGTAGTAGTGAAGCTGGTTCAAAGCCTTCCATCTCCGATCACCATCCTGAGAGAGAAGGGTGTATAAGACCATATGATGCTGAAGGACATAGACATGCTGCTGAGGTTGAACAAGAACTCAGTACTGTAGCTGGTCATGAAATCAAGGTATCGCTGATTCCACATGCTGTAGGAAGTATAAGGGGTGCCCTAGCCTCATCACATGCCTGGCTCATAAATAGCTTAGATGATGCAGAGTTGCTAAAATACTACGTAAACACATACAAGGGTGAACCATTTATACGAATAGTATATAGGGTACCACCTGGTTATCCTGACCCTAAGTATGTAACTGGAAGCAACTTTGCCGATATAGGCTTTGCTATCGAAAGAAGATTGAATAGAATTACATCTTTCGCAGCAATAGATAATCTAATGAAGGGAGCTGCTGGACAAGCTATACAGGCTTTTAACATTGCAAAAGGATTCGAAGAGACAGCCGGACTTACATTGGTACCTCCAAAACCCATATAGAGGCCAGAAGCCATGGTTATAGTCGTTAAGGTTGGTGGACGGGTATTAAGCAATAGCATTGACAGTGTTGTAAAAGACCTTGCTGAG
Organism: Ignisphaera sp.; assembly: GCA_038889075.1. GTDB lineage: Archaea > Thermoproteota > Thermoprotei_A > Sulfolobales > Ignisphaeraceae > Ignisphaera. The sequence goes on along the minus strand of JAWAHS010000009.1, from coordinate 23,841 downwards.
CTCTCAAGAGAAAAAAGGATAGTGCTAATACATGGTGGTGGAGATATTGTTAGTGAAGTTAGTAAAAGGCTTGGAATAGAACCGAGATTCGTCATGTCTCCTGAGGGTATTAGAAGTAGATATACTGATGAGAGGGAACTCGAGGTCTATGTAATGGTTATGGCCGGTAAGATAAATAAGTTGATAGTATCCAAATTTAGAGCTCTTGGATGTAGAGCTGTAGGTATAACCGGAGCTGACGGCCCTACTTTATTAGCCGAGAGAAAGAAACGTATTGTAATAGTAGATGAGCGGGGTAGAAGGAGAGTAATAGATGGTGGGTACACAGGTAGAGTAATTAGCGTTGAGACTGAATTAATCAATATACTACTTGATAGAAACTATATAGTTGTTGTAGCACCTATAGCTATAGATAATGAAGGAGTACTACTAAATGTGGATGGCGATCAAGCTGCATATACAATTGCATCGGCTTTAAAAGCTGAGGAATTAGTTGTATTGACAGATGTTGATGGCGTTATAATAGACAACAATATTGTTAAAGAAATCAGAACCAGTGAAATTGATAAAATTGTAGAGAAAATTGGCCCTGGAATGAATAGAAAGGTTATCATGGCTGAAAAAGCTTTAGAAGGGGGTGTAGGAAAGATTATCATAGCTCAAGGCAATATCGATGCTCCCGTAACAAATGCACTAAAAGGTAGAGGTACTAGTATTATTAGAGGATGAGAGAATGCCCACACTTGACGATATTGACATAAAGTTGTTGAAGCTTCTTAAAGAGAATGCTAGAACACCCTATTCACGATTGGCAAAAGAACTCGGAATAAGCGAGTCTGCCGTTAGAAAACGTATATCTAAGTTAGTAAAGATGGGTATTATAAAGAAGATGACCATAGAGTATGACCTTGGAAACGAGGTAAAGGCTGTAATCCTCGTTAAATCCCAGCCGCCTGTACCTGTACCTGAAATATCTAGAAATATCATGAAGATTGCGGGTGTCGATTTTGTGTATGAAGTTACGGGGGAGTACGACATAATTGTAGTAGCTAGGGCAAGTGGCGTTGATATGATCAATAAATTTATAGATGAGATAAGGTCGATCCCAGGAGTGGTGAGTACATATACCATGATTGTACTGAGAACCTGGGTCTAAATTAGACCAGAGGGGAAAAATTTTTAAACACTGTACTCTGTTTATTGTTTACAACATCTAAACCTTTAGAGGTGGATGTAATGCGCCAAACACTATAGCTGAGGTGAGGGATGATGCAGCTAAACATGTCATCGTTAAAGCCCCAGGTTCCATAGCTAACCTAGGTCCAGGGTTCGATATTCTAGCTATAGCTATTTCTGGACTCTATGATGTGGTAGAGATTTCCTCTACTACTGGAAATGGTAGTATACACGTTGCTTCCGAAGGGTTCAATGTTCCATCAGGTGCTCAAAATGTTGCTTATGCTGTTGCAAAGGGATTTATGGAGAAATACCGTATAAGGGATGTTGATTTATACATTAGGGTTATTAAAGGTATTCCCCCCGCTTCTGGTTTAGGAAGCTCAGGTGCGACTTCTGCTGCTACTGCCTTTGCGTTATCTAAGCTCTTTGGGTTAAATCTATCTGATGGCGAGCTTTTATATCTATCAGGATTGGGTGAGGCATATGCTACTGGTTCTCCCCACTATGATAATGTTGCTGCAAGCCTCTTTGGCGGCTTTATTATTGTTGATATTAATAAAAATAGGGTATACAGCTTTAGACCTCATATGAAGTTTAATATAGCTATAGTTGTTCCAAAGCTTCACGAGCTTACAAGTGGAAAAAAGACTGGATACGCAAGATCTTTATTACCAAAACAAATAGATCTAGATATGCACACCAGACAGTCTTCTTCACTTGCAAAACTGATCTATGCTCTATTTAGTAGTGATGTAGAGCTATTTGGCGAGGCTGTATCGACGGACTTTGTTGTCGAACCTTATAGGGCTAAAATGATACCCTATTACTATGAGCTTAAGAAGCTTGCATTTGAGTATGGCGCACTAGGTTTTAATATAAGTGGTGCAGGTCCTTCTGTATTCTCAATACATAGAACATCGGAAGAGGCTCGATATGTTGGTAAAAAACTAATGGAATTTCTCATCAACAAGGGTGTGGATTGCGAGTATATTGTTTCACATTTATCCGAATCGGGTGTTGAAGTTATCGAGGTGAAAACATATGGATAGAAAAGTAAAAATAGCATTAATAGGTTTTGGATCTGTTGGAAGAGCTCTAGCAAGAGTAATAGCTTTAAAAAGAAAGATAATTAGCAGTAAGTATGGTATTCTAATAGATGTAGTCGGTGTTGCAGATTCTAAAGGAATGGCATTAAAAGCCGAAGGGTTTGATGAATATGAGCTACTAAAACTTTGCGAATTGCCGAGGTCTGGGGTAAATCTGTTTAAACCCTATGCATATCAAGGGGTTGATTTAGATGTCCTCTATGATAATACCCAACCAGAGATTCATATAGAGCTAACACCATCTGAGTATATTTCAGGAGAACCTGGTGTTTCAAACATAGTCTACGCTATCGATAGAGGTGCCCATGTCGTTACCGCAAATAAAGCACCACTTGTACTAAGATATAGAGAAATTGTATCCAGAGCCTTATCAAAGGGTGTAAAAATAAAGTTTAGAGCTACAGTTCTAGGCGGAACACCATTTATAGAAACACTAATGAATATGAGAAGCCATGATATCGAGAAAGTTGAAGGTATAGTAAATGCTACCTCTAATTTCATATTAACTGAAATGCATGAAAGACTCATAGACTTCAATGATGCTCTTAAAAGAGCCCAGGCACTTGGAGTTGCGGAAGCTAATCCGGCACTAGATATAGATGGTATAGATGCTGCTGCAAAGTTGGTGATCATATCAAATGTATTGGAAAAGCCGATAACAATAGAAGAGATTTACAAAGAGAGTATATCTGGTATTACACTAAAGGATGTTATTGATGCTGTTAGACAGGGATGCGTTTTAAAGTCAATAGCCTCCTTTGATATCCGTGGAAGAAAAGCGTCAATAAGAGTTGTCAGGATTCCGAAGAGCGACCTATTTGCGCAGATAAATGGTATAATGAATGGTGTTAGAATACGGAGTGATGCAACGGAGGTTGTATTTATAGGTAAAGGTGGTGGTAGTATGGAGACCGCACACTCTGTTTTAGATGATATCCTTTCAATTGCTATGGAATATCTTTGAAATAGGTGAACTATATGAATGGTAAGCAATTGTGTGTAACTAAAATAGGAGGCTCATTATTAAAGGACTCTAAATCATATTTATATTCAGCCCAAAAGATTAAAGAGATATTCATTGAAAATGGGTATAAAACAATAATAGTTGTCTCTGCTGCAAAGGGTATAACTGATAAACTCATAGAGGTCGCTAAAGGTTCTCAAAATGCACTAAATTATGTAAACGAAAAGTATCTAGAAATAGCTAGAGAATTGAACAGCGTAAAAATTATTAGGAGGGTAGAAGAAGAACTTAAACGATTGAAAACGGTTGCTAACGCTATAGGTGGAGGTGGTGTTGATCTATCTATATACGATTTGTTATTATCATTTGGCGAGAGAATAAGTAAGATATTAATGGTCGGTGCCCTTGAATCTATCGGTGTCAATGCACTTGAACTTCATGCAAATGATCTAATTGTAACTAATGAAAACTTTAGTGATGCTTCAATCGACTACATTTCAACATCTGCTAATCTCGAGAAACTATACTCGTCTATTATTGACAATCCTGCAATCCCTGTAGTAGAGGGTTTTATAGGAGCTACTATGGATGGTAGAATAACAACCCTTGGCAGGGGAGGCTCTGACTATACAGCAACAGCGATAGCCTCACTGCTGAATATTGATAGAGTATACCTGGTAACAGATGTCGATGGTATAATGACTACCGATCCGGATACTATTAAAACCGCTAAACTTGTTAAAGTTATGAGCTATAGAGAGTCCCTTGAAGCTGCCCTTCACGGTGCAAAGAGAATTAATCCTAAAGCGTTCGAACCTTTGGAGAAATTCTATAGCTCTAAATTAGTTATAGGTTCATGGTCTAGGTTTGGAACTGAAATAGTTAAAGAAATTCCAAGAGAGCTCTGGGGACCTAAAGTGGTTATGAATAGGTCGACGCAGAACATGCCATATATAGCTATCGTTGGCGAAGGAACTTCAACAACACGGTTTATAAGAAGAGTTCTCGAAGTAATTGATGAGAATGGCATGGATGTGCTAGGTGTGCAGTCATATATATATAGACCATCGCTACTAATATACGTTAGTCCTACATACGAATTTAAGCTCCTCTCCCTACTTCATAGGGAATTGTTTGAAGGTGATGAGAGGTGAAACGTGTAGCCGTACTAGGTGCTACAGGAATTGTAGGTCAGAGATTTGTATCTCTATTAGGAGAACATCCGTGGTTCGAACTAGCTATTGTAGCAGCATCAGAGAGAAATATAGGTAAGAAATATTGCGAAGCCGTTAAATGGGTTGTTGAAAAACCTATACCAAAGAGTGTCTCTGACATTGAACTATCCCCCATATCAAGCGATATAGTAAAAGAGAACATTGATATTGCATTTACAGCACTTCCAGCTGAAATAGCTAGAGAAATAGAAATCGAATTGGCGAAAAAAGGGGTGGTTATCGTATCCAATTCCAGCCCGATGCGGCTTGAACCAGATATACCGTTAATCAATCCTGAGGTTAATGCTGACCATATAGAAGTTATAGAATATCAACGTAGAATCAGGAACTGGAATGGAGCTATCATCAAAGTCCCCAATTGTACGACTGCTATATTAACTCTTTCACTAAAACCTATACTGGATGAATTTGGTATTAAAAGAGTCATTGTATCGACGATGCAAGCCATTTCTGGGGCAGGTCTAACTGGAGTGCCATCCATGTTCATACTGGATAACTTGATACCATTTATAGAAGGTGAAGAGGAAAAAGTAGAGAATGAATCTAGAAAGATATTAGGAGATCTGAAATCTAGTGGAATAGAACTAAATGCTGGTTTCACTGTATCGGCAAGTTGTCATAGAGTAATGGTGTTAGAGGGGCATACGGAGGCCGTTTTTGTTGAAACTGAAAGAGATGTAGATATTGAGAATTTAGTGAAATCTATGGAAGAGTTTAAGACCAATAAGATAAGGGGTCTAGGCCTTCCCACAGCTCCGGAAAGACCCATTGTGGTTAGAAGAGAGATTGATAGACCTCAGCCAAGATTTGATAGAATGGAAGGAGGGGGCATGAGTGTTGTTGTCGGAAGGGTGAGAAGGGATTATGCATTAAATGGGGTCAAATACGTAGTCCTCGGACATAATACATTAAGGGGTGCTGCAGGGACTGGTGTACTTATAGCTGAAGTTATTGTTAAAAAGGGTTTGGTCTAGATGACAGCCTATCGCAACTGTTTCGGTTTTCATATAGGTTTGTATTGTTTGATGCTACTCTTCTGCTATGATTAGTGTATAGACTTCTTTTCCGTGTAGGTGTTTTATCTTCTCCTTGTCCCTTCCTAGTGGGTAGAGGATGTAGTCCCCCCTCCTATACTTTATAATGCTACATCTAACCAGCTCGATTCTAGCCATATATATCCACCTATATAGATACTGGAGAGAAAAGATTATAAGCTCTACTCTATAGTTCTAGATGTGGTGAGCTACTCGGTGAGGGGTGGAGAGCTTGTTGAGGCTCTTAGGATGAGGGCTCTCCCCAAGGGTGGTGATGACTATCTTACTCTACTCGAGTTTCTGAAGCTCTATCGTGATGCTGTTCAGCTAGCTGTAAACAGGTTGTGGAGTTTAAGCGAAATACCTTCAATTAAAGCTCTACACAGAATGCTCTACTCAGAGCTTAGGGAATCTGGTTTTAGAGCACACCACGTTAAGCAGATATATATCTACGCTAAAACAGTTGTTAAAGCTGGTAAGAGGAATAGTGGAAAGAAACCAGTTCTCAGAAAACTAACAGCTAGAGTAGATAGATACAACTACAAGCTTGATCTAGAGAATAGAACGCTTACCCTAAAGATACACAATAATGAAGAGGTTATATTAAAACTACTAACATCTATTGATAGGATAGAGAAATACAAAGAGTGGAGTAACTATGAGATAGCTGTGAAGGTAGTTGAAGACGAGGTCTATGTAGCGGTATACTTCAGGAGAACAGTTAAATCAAGGAGAACTAGAACCGTAATGGCTATCGATGTTAACTTCGACAATGTTACACTAGCTGTGTTCACATCTAGTGGAAAGTTGCTGAAGCTGAAGCGGTTCAAGACACCTCTCAGGAGGATGTTGACGCATAGGATATGGATTGAGAGGATTCAGAGAAGGTACTCTAGATCGTGGAGGTTCATCAGAGGTGTTAGGAGAGCGATTAGAAGACATGGTGAGAGAATAAGGAGCATAGCCTGGGACTATGCTCACAAAGTTGGAGATAATATTGCTGAGCTAGCTGTTGAGCACAGCTCAACCATAGTTCTTGAAAACCTAAGCAATCTCAGGAGTAACGTGAATAGAGGTAGCAATTTCAACAAAAAGCTATCGCTATGGTTCTACAGAAAGATGCAGTTCACCATAGTATATGAAGTACTGGAGAGAGGACTAGCAGTTAGATATGTTAACCCAGAAAAGACTTCATCAACATGTCCGAGATGTGGAAGCAGGTTAGAGGATAGCAGTGGTAGAGTACTGGGATGCAGTAGATGTGGATCCACAGGAGATAGAGATGTGGTTGCATGCATAAACCTATTCTACAGGTACTCAAGATGTGGGGTGCCCGGGATCACCCTAAACACCCCCAAGCCCAATGAGAACCCGACTGGAATGCAGGGGAACAAGAGATGAGGCAATGACATCAACCAATATAAACCTATATCAGAGCTGAACCCCTATTGAACAGATTGCTCTAGCTCAAGTAGATACTTGTCTTGGTAGCTGCTGTATCTTGTCCATCTGTTTTTGCATAGTTGATAACAATTGCATCAATTGATTTAACTGCTGTTCAACAGATTTTAATAATTCATGATAATTTGCTATATCATTCATTAACTTGAAAATGTTTTGCCTTTGGATAAATAGTTGAGCAATACGCTTCAAAGCTACGTATCTCTTAGCCCATCTCGGTATGATACCAGCATTTCTCATCTCATCTATTCTCTTCATAAGAGTGCGTGTATCCGTACCAAGTCTTTCAGCAGCTTCATCAATTGTTGCAGTTTCTGCTACAGTCTTTAAAATCTCCATATAGCTAGGGTTGATATTATGGGGCATTCCATAGAAAATCTCAAAGTAATTAGCTATAGCGTCCTCAACAACCTCACGAAGTATGATTTCAAGCTCCTCGCTCTCAACTAGAAATATATCAGATAGTTGAATGATCTTTACACCGAGCTTTTCAGCGAGCTCTTTAGCCGCATCATCAGCAAAGCCCTTACATATAACAAGAGGCTTCATTCCAAGAATAACTGAATTGACATAGGCCTGCCTTATTCCTGAGATATCTATCTTCCCAGCCTTTATTTCAACCGCAAATAGCTGTCCAGTACCATCGTCAACAACGGCATCGACCTCTCCAACCACAGTCTCATTTACAACAACTTTTTTCCTCATCTCAAGAACGTTATAGCCGAGCTCTTCGAGAACACTAACTGCTACCCTTTCACTACTAAGCCACCGTCTAGATGCACCAAATGCATGCACATGCTTCTTCCCGGCACTCATATTCATTCACCCAATACGGCCTCTACTACCCCTACGTATCAGAGATTTCACCCAATCTAGATAATATAGACTGTTAACTACCTACTTATAACTGACTAACAATGCCTATTTTTAGATACATACCTAAACCATAATTAAGTACATAGAGTTTTGCTTTGAAGCTATGAAACCCAGAAGTCCTAGCTGTGCATAACACTATATGGTGAAAAACTCTATCTATTTTTAAAATTTTTAAAATACCAACAGCGTACTACATCACCATTAATATGTATGGGTGGTGGCATCTCCCTGCCACATATATCTTCCCTATACTTACATACAGTATATAATGGACATCCGGTAGAAGAGTATCTAAGTTCTCCTACATCTTTCAGTTTAAACGCATCTACTATAATCTTCGTATATGGATGGAGCGGCTCGCTGATAATCCTCTTAACGCCCCCCTCTTCAATCAGGTATCCCTTCAACAATACTCCAATTCTATTTGATATATACCTAGCAACATTGAGATCGTGAGTAACCAGTATGTATGTAAAATTCATCATATCTTTAAGATCTTTAAGAAGCTTTAAAATCTGCGCCTGCGTAATGACATCTAGAGCAGAGGTTGGTTCATCGAGTAAAACAAGCTTTGGATTGGAGATAATCGATCTTGTAATTATAACCCTCTGAAGCATTCCACCACTCAATTCAAATGGATATTTATCCATAATCTCTATATTAAGCCCTACAAGCTCTAGTAGTGTCGCTACCCTTTCTACTGCTTTCTCTCGGTCTACACCTAAGGCTATTAATGGCTCTGCAACTATATCCTTTATCTTCATCCTTGGATCTACAGATGTTAGGGGATCTTGCGATACATAACCTATTCTCTTTGCAATCTCTTTCCCCCATCTATCATCCTTGTAAATATCTACATTATCTATATATATCGAACCTCTATACGGCTTTACCAATCTCATAAATGCCTTCAGTATCGTTGTTTTACCGCTACCACTTTCACCAACTAATCCGTAACATTCACCATAGCTAACAGAAAAAGAGACTCCCTTAACAACATCTATGTCTGAGTAACCAAACCACCATATTCTTGGAACTCTATAGCTTATCCACAAATCTTTTACATTTATGAATTCTTTTAAAGATTCCAGCATGCAACACCATGTGTTTTATTAATGTAACGTAGGTCTGGCTTCCTATTACATTTCTCAGAATAGTGTGGACATCTATAGGCATAGGCGCATTTCTCCAGCGTAACCTCAGGTTTGTTATTGATATATTTGAAATCCCTAAAGTTTAGGTTTGCAGCATCGATAAGCTCTTTAGTATATAGGTGAAGGGGATTTGATAGTACCTCTTCCGTTCTTCCTACCTCTACTATATTACCCATAAACATTACTGCTATAAAACTACATAGTGCTGAAGCGAAAACTATATCGTGTGTTATTACAATTAGAGTCTTTCCTACACTAACAATATTCTTTAGAAGATTTAGTGTAGCACCCTTTAGATAAGCATCTAGATTACTTGTAGGTTCATCCGCTATAACGATCTCAGGATTGATGGCAATAGTAAGTGCTATAGCTACCCTTTGACTCATTCCACCTGATAGTTGATGAGGATATCTATTTAGAACATCATCTGGTAGACCAACGGCTCTAATCGATTTTAAAGCAATTTCAAGAGCTTTATCCTTTGATGCAATTTTAAATCGCTGTTTTAATACATCAAAAAATATGGATTCTATTTTTAGATACGGATTAAGAGCAGCTATAGGATTCTGCGGTATCCTGACAACAATATTACCTCTTATATTACTGTAATTTACTCTATCACCATTAATAACATTAATGTTGTACACCTCGAGACACCCCTTTGTTATCGCATATGGTGGTAGTAAACCAGCTATAGCATTCCCAAAGGTTGATTTACCTGAACCACTTTCTCCAACAATACAAAATGCTACACCCTTTGGCACATCAATGTTTATCCCATTTAAGGCCCATAGAATCCTATTCGCTTCCTCATAACCTACCCATAGATTTCTTGCCCTAACTGCCATACTATCTAAAACCATAGTCTCCACCTCCTCTTCAACCATGGACTTGACGTTTCACTTAAACCATCCCCTAGTAGCATTAGACCAAATGCTGTTAGCGCTATAAATAGTCCTGGAAAGAAGCTTATCCACCAAAAAGTTCTAACATATCTAATACCATAGCCAACGATCATTCCCCAATCAGGTAAATCTATAGAAGTAAGCGATGCTACTCCTATTAGAAAATTTATAGATGCTATCTCTATCAATACTGAACTCGAATCTGTTATACCTTCAACAAATATTATAGGAGCTACATTTGGTAGGATATGTTTAAATACTATGTATGTTTTCGAAAAGCCCATGGCTTCGCAAATCTTTATAAAGTCCAATTCCCTAATCTGTCTCACTAAGATATATGTCAGTCTACCATACCACGGACTCCAGGTAAGTATTAGTGCCATTAACACCGATTGCATACCTCTTCCAATAATGGTTATAAAAGCGGCTGCCAAAACCATCGACGGAATTATGATAAAGAGTTCTACTATATACGTAGATATCTTCTCTATAAATGTATTTGAATAGCCTGCTGCGACTCCCATCAAAATACCTAGAGTAATACTGATAATGACGACAGTAACTGTCTGAATCAATGCGAGATGCGCACCCACGAGTATTCTACTTAACAAATCTCTACCCATATCATCAGTTCCAAATATATGATTAATGCTGGGACAGTTAAACGGAAGACACGGAGCTAGTCCTTGTCTCTTTATTGCTTCTTCGGTAACAATACCCCATCCCTCTAGATGGTAGGGTGTCTTGACCAATCCTATGATACTTAAGATAACCATTATTGCCACAATTGTAAAGCCTATAGAAAATTTTCTACTTGTTTTAAGCAAGCTAAGAAAACCCCTCAGTACAATCTTTACTTTAGAGCCACTCATATTCTCACCCTTGGATCAGAAGCTGCTTGAATTACATCTGCTATTGTATTAATGAGTATAAATAGTATCCCCACTACCGCTAGCAACCCTATTATAAGTGGATAATCACTATAGGGAATTGCTTTAACAATAGCACTACCTATACCATCTCTGCCAAATATATTTTCAACAGTTGCTGCATCTATGATACTGTATGCGAATGTTATTCCATGCAGTTGTGAAATGGTGGGTATAACCCCTTTTAGGGCATACCTATATACAACTTTGTTTCTTGAAAGACCAAAAGATATCGCTTGCTTTACATACTCCTCATGTAGCTTCTCTGAGATTGAATATCTGAGAACTCTTATTGTAAGTGCCATTGGGTATAGTGCAACCACTATTGCAGGGGGTAAAATTCTTATTAGAACATCTATAAGTATGTCTATCCTACCACTAATTACGCTATCTATTATATGGGAACCCGTAACACCTTCTATCATTAACGTGTAGCTAGGTGCTATACGTCCGAATAGATTTATTCCTAGTGTCTGTAGAAATACAGATAGCATGATCGCTATCCAGAATCTTGGAAATGAAATAAAGAGTGATGATGCTATATACAGCACCTTATCCACTAGGTAACCCCTATATAGGGCTGACGTTACTCCAAGAAATATACCAAGTGGTATTGCTATGGTGAAAGCTATTGTTAGAAGCTCTAGTGAAGCTATGAGGTTTCTGATGACTACCTGCATTACAGGTTGTTTAAATCGTAATGATGTTCCCCAATCACCTCTAAAAAACCTATTTATATGTGTATAGAGCTGGAGATAGAGGGGCTTATTTAAACCGAGTTCCTCTTCTGCTATCTTTATAGCTTCCTCTGCTTTTGGCCCCCTAGGTCTTCCGGCCCATGTATATGCAGGGTTTCCAGGAGAGAGGTATATGAGGATGTATGTAAGCACCAGTATTCCCAATACTATGGCAATAGCTGTTGCTGCTCTTTTAATGATATAATTTAGTGAAAACATTTTCCTCTCTATACCTCAGGATACCACCTCTACATATTGGAAGAATACCACAAACATGTACAGTGGATTGAATGCCTCATCTCTAAATCTAATTTTGTCCGTGTCGTAGATATATGGTTGTATAGAGTCGCATATGCTAATTGCTATAGCATCTTCGAATATAATCTCCTGCGCCCTCCTATACATCTCCATAGATTGGGCATAATCTATTCCCTCCAATTGGAAAGCTCTATCAATTAGATCATCGTATTCTAAATTCTCATATCCGCTCCAATTCCATTCAATATTACTGCTATGCAGAATGTAGAGATAGTCGTATGGGGTTGGATACGTAGGCCACCAATCATTTATTATTAGATGTGGTGCTTCATCAGCATTTCTCCACACAGCTGTTCCCCGTTCCTTTACCTGTTCCCATGGAAGGGCAACTATATCCACATCTATATCTAGCTGGTTTAGTGAGGATTTTAAAAGTGAGGCGAATCTCTCCTCCTCTTCGTATCCCGATACTATGACAAACTCTAATTTTATATTTGATATATTCAGTCTCTCTAGAATCTTCCTTGCCTTCGTCAAGTTGTATTCGTACCTAAGATTTTCAACATAGCCTGGGTATCCAAATGGTATTATTCCACTTGCATCCCTTCCAAATCCGTGAAATGCGAAATCCACCACCTTATCCCACGGAATTGCATGCAGAATTGCCTTTCGAAATTCTGTTATATTTGTAGGCCATTTCTTTACATTAAACATAAGTATGTAGTTGTGAAATGTAGTCTGATTTACGATTCCATAGCCTTGAGCAAGTATTTTCCGTATATTTACTTTGGCCACGTTTGTCGCTATGTGAATGCTTCCATCTAATAGTCCTAGTTCTTGAGCCGCAGGTTCCTCAACTATTTTTATAATTACTGTCTCAGGAGCCTTTGAATTGTTTACTATATTCCATCCCCACCATTCATTAAACTTCTTTAGCACAACCTCTGATTCCGGTTTATATGATGCTATTCTATAGGGTCCGCTACCAACATCGTTACCAAATTCAAACCAAAGCCTAATTCTCTCATCCAAAATATCCGTGGCATTTGCATAGCTTAGTACGTTAGGACTATAGATGAAGGCTCCATAGGCTGAAGAGGCTATTAGTGGAAGTGGCGCTGGATACTTCAATTTAAATAGCACAGCCGTCTCATTTATTACATGTATATCCTCTAGACAATCCCATATCCATCCAGGTCCTATACCTTTTTCCTCGTAGACCAGCTTACTCCTCATTATACTAAACCTAACAGCATCGCCTGTTACCCGTGTTCCATCGTGGAATACGGCATCTTTCCTTAGGTTAAATATCCAGGTCGTTTCATTGACTCTATTCCAGCTGGTGGCAAGGGCAGGTTTGAATTCATCTCTTGTTGGATCGTAATATAGTAGCGGTTCGTATACTATACCTAGTACCACAATACCCGTATCAAACTCTATACTAGGATCTATGCCGGTTATAGCATCCCTATATGCATATACAACAACACCTCCACTTGGTTTAAGTGGCGTGGTTTCCGTCTTCACAGGTACTGTTGGCGTCGCAACTGTTTCTACTACCTCTTTTTTAGGTGTAGTATATAGAGCTCCTAGAATTGCCAAGGCTATGGCTACTAAAATTAGGATTATGTAGTACCACTTCATTTTAGATCGTAAAACTATGTATCTACAGTCTTTTTAAGCTATGATCATACATTCTGTTCAGCTTTAGGGGTACATCATTTCTCAGTAACCGGATTATTCATCATGTAAGCCATTGATTAAGGCTACAAATGCCTATCGATAAAAACTATTCTAAGATTAAAATAGTTTTCACCTACGATACGAGTATAGCTGTATTCGTTTACTTAATTAGGGGATTACTAGCACTTTTCAGCCTAGGAATCCCCTTATCTTTCCTAGCGAGAGTATGTATGGTTCTATTGGATTTAATTCTATAAGTTTACTGTATAGTTCAATCGGTTCATGCTTTATCCCCATTACATCTATTGCCTCATTAATTTTTGACACAATTTCTTTACCAAGCCTCTTCTCTGCTACATGAGGTACATAGAACTGTACCTCATATTCCCACTCCCTCCTTATATATGGTATATACTTAACTATATCATCAATGACGTCCTTCTTGTATGCCTCTATAATGAAGTCCGCATCTAGTAAGAGTGGCGGTACCCCGAGTACATACCATGTTGCTGTATATATGATGGCCCTAGGTGTGCTGAGCATCTTATCCTCTAAGATGATGCTCCTTCCATACTCCCTCCACGATACTCTATCCCTAGTTGTTGGAATGGTCATAGCGTATTTATTCACTATATCGATGTATTTAGCTACCAGAGTTCTATATCTCAGCGTAGCATTTTCAATAAGTTGGATTATTTCTGGATCAACTCTTCTTGGTACTCCATCTATGTTATTTAATAGAACTGACTGCACCTTTTGGTAATCCGTGTATGTAACATCGTATCTCACTGCTGATTGTATTGTTACTGTTGAGAAACCTTTATACTGCTCCACCTCCATATCTACAAGTCTCGGATTGTTAATTCCTCCTCTAAATGGCGGAGAACCCATTCCTATTATCGGCTTTATGTTTACATCAAGTTCTTTATCTATTTCACTAATTCTATGAAGTGCATATATTAGAGATAGTGCAGAAGCTATGTGCCCACTTTTAGTAGCACTATCACTCTTACCTAGGAATACCCTTAGATTGTCTAAATCAGCATTGAATTCTTTTAGGATACTATATAGACCTGTGATATATTCATGTACATGTATAAGCCTTGAGGAATCTTCGATTAAGGGTATCAGTTGCATTAATGGACACGGAACATTCATTTCCTCACATAGAATCTTCGACTTTCTTATAATGAGTCTCTGGATCAATCTAACAACATCTGTTGTCTCGACCATTGGTAAAATGATCCACTTTACTGCTTGAGTCCCTAGGTGTATATACGAGTAGTAGTTTGCTATGAGAGACGCTTCTAAGGTTAGTGCAACTCTATCGAAGTCCTCGAGTTTGGGATTGGGTACCCTTGGTGTGATGTACAGCCTATCACCAATTGGTATACCCAACTCTATTGCTTTCATAATTATATCTTTAGGCTGTGCATATGGTGTCAGCTTCCCTTCGTAATCCGACATTATCTCCTCACAACCATACATAGTATAGCTCTGTATTGCTTCATTAACCTCCTCTTGAACTGTTACCTTTACTGTTGAATCTGGATGTTGTGTACACATAAGCTTAGGTATCATTATCGCTCTAACCATTCCGAGTCTATTGTACACCATCTCTTTTCTTCTATATTAGCCTACGGCACCCCTATAATAATTTTACTGAGTATTATATCTGGATCCTTCAGAGCATGTCCTGTTGCTATCAGAACAACAACTTCATCTTTATCTATGAGACCTCTATTAGCTAGTTTTATAAAACCTGCAAACGATGCAGCACTAGCCGGTTCAACACCTATACCTTCCAATACAGCTAGCATCCTCATTGCAGCCAGAATCTCATCGTCTGTCACCTTTATGAAGGCACCATTGGACTCCTTAACAGCCTTTAGTGCCTTTAACCAGTTTACAGGTTTACCAATTCTTATAGCTGAAGCTATAGTCTGTGGATTCTCTATAACATGGAGTTTATCTACTTTAGATTCCCATGTTATTGCAAGTGGAGCCGAACCGGTCGCTTGGACGCCAATCATTCTAGGAAGTCGGTTTATTAAGCCATAGCTGTAGAGCTCCTTGAATCCCTTCCAAATAGCGGATATATTACCTGCGTTGCCAACTGGTACGATTACGGTGTCTGGTGCGGAGCCGAGCTCATCAACGATTTCAAATGCTATTGTTTTCTGACCTTCTAAGCGCCATGGATTATATGAATTTAGTGGATACAGTTTCCGTCCACCATTCATGACCACCTCTGTAAATACGTCTTCCAATGCATCATCGAATACACCATCAACTTCTCTAATTTCTGCTCCATGTAGTAGTGCCTGAGCTACCTTACCCTTGGCTACAGCTCCCCTAGGTAATACAACAATGCACTTTAAACCCGCTCTAGCTGCATAAGCTGCTGCAGATGCTGCTGTATTACCTGTACTTGCAACAATAACCCCTTCAACACCAATACTCTTAGCTATCGTTACTCCTACTGTCATCCCTCTGTCCTTAAAACTCCCTGTAGGATTGCCACCTTCAAACTTTACATAAACTCTAAAGGATCCAGTGATAGCCCTCGTCAGCGGTATCAATGGCGTCCCTCCTTCATTAAGTGTTACCGGAGTTACTTTATCGTTTAGTGGCAGAAGCTCTCTATACCTCCATACACCAAATCTTCTCATTCTAGCAGTTTTCATATCAAAATCTGTTATGCTAGGCATTACCACCTCTAGTAATCCTCTACATCTGGGACATATTATTGTGAATGGATCCGGATCGTATGTGTATCCGCACTGTATGCATCTTAGGAGAACCCCTTCTCTGAATATTCTTCTAGTTACTGCTTCATTTAAATTACCTATGTTTCCAAGAGGTTCACCACAACTCTACTACTTAAGGTCTGCGGTTTAAAAATATTTCCATGAATCCCCCAGCGCCATAGAGCTATTACAGCAACTCTGTAAGAGTGCGTTTTATTGCTTCTACAACATCATTCGTTCTATTACTTCCCCCCAAATCAGGCGTCCATATCCTCCTACTAGTTACTATATGTACCGCTTCTTCAATCTTTTCAGAAACTTTAATGAGTTTACCGTCATTATACCGCTGTCCTATGTATTCAAGCATCATTTTAGCTGATAGTATTTCACCGATAGGATTTGCAATACCCTTTCCAGCTATATCTAGAGCTACACCATGTACTGGTTCAAATACAGCAATATTTTCCCCTATCTGAGCTGAACCACATAGACCTAGGCTTCCAACCATACCTGCTAGGAGATCCGCTAATATATCGCCATAGAGATTGGGTGCAAGGAGTATCTGTAATCTTTCAGGGTTCCTAACAATAGTATATGCAGCAGTATCGACTATCATTTCATCTGCTAAAACATTTGGATATTCTTTAGCAACCATATAAAAGGTTTCTCGAAATAGTCCATCAGTCTCCTTTAGAATGTTTGCCTTGTGTATGACTGTAACTCTATTGAAGCCCCTTTGAATAGCGTATCTAAAGGCAAATTTTGCTATTCTTCTAGAACCCTCACCAGTTATTATCCTTAGAGATACAGCCTTATCCCTATACCTTCCCTCAATCCCCACATAGACGTCCTCAGTATTTTCCCTAATAAGTACAATATCGAAATTCCTGGGAGAAATTCCTTCAAAACTTCTAAAGGGTCTTACATTAGCATATAGATCAAGCTCTCTTCTAATTAAAATATTTACACTTTTGAATTCCCTAACATTGGGTGGTGTATAGAGGGGTCCTTTTAGTATTGCGTCGAGCTCCTTAACCTTATCGAAGAAGTTCTCTTCTATAGATCTGCCGGTTTTTTGGTAGTAGCCGTAGCCTGCTTCTAGCTCTATGAAGGAGATATTCAGATCTAATGAATTGAGAATATCTATTGTAGCCTCAACTATTTCTGGACCTATTCCATCACCTTTTACTACGCCTACCCTGTACTTTCTCGCCATGGAGGTCTCCCATATCTTTTTATGTATTCAATTATACCTCCTGCATTTAGGAGCTGTTCGATGAATTTTGGATATGGGTGTATCGGTTCCACTACATTCCTTGTAATATTTTTCACGTACCCCTCTACCAAATTAATCTCTATGATATCGCCATTCTGTGTTACATCTGGGATTGTTTTAGCTATTATAACTGGTAGTCCAATATTTATTGAATTTCTATAGAAAATGTGAGCAAAACTCTTTGCAATAACTGCTCCTACTCCAGCCATCTTTAGAAGTCTTGGTGCCTGCTCCCTGCTAGACCCCTTTCCAAAGTTTCTCCCTGCAACTATTATATCCCCTGGTCTAACTAATTTATAGAACTCTGGTATAACCTCCTCAAGTAGATGCACGAGCATTCTATTGATATCATTTATAGCCTCGAACTTGTACTTACCCGATATTATATGGTCTGTACTTATATTATCTCCCAGTTTCCAGCATCTACCCTGTTTAATCATATTCCATCACCTAAGAGAGGTATTTTCTTGGATCTGCTATTCTACCCTCTATCGCAGAAGCAGCTGCTGTAGCTGGCGATGCTAGATACACCTTGCTCTCTCTATGCCCCATTCTGCCGGTGAAATTCCTATTGGTTGTAGCAATGGCTACCTCACCCTCTGCCAGTATACCCATGTGAGCGCCAACACAGGGTCCACAGGTTGGGGGAGCTACTATACAACCTGATCGAATAAGTATATCTATATACCCCATTCTGAGAGCATCCATATATACCCTTCTAGAGGCTGGAGCAACGATGCATCTAGTTCTCTCGCTAACCCTCCTATTTTTTAAAATTCTAGCTACCACTTCTATATCCTCTAACCTACCATTTGTACAAGAACCTATGAAAACCTGATCCACTTCTACACCTTCAACTTCATCTACGCTTACAACATTATCTACATCAGGTGGTACTGCAACCGTAGGCTCTAACTTTGATACATCAATTGACACTGTATCGATGTACTCCCCAAGATTTTCTGTATCAATCCTTCTCGCTACCGTATATCCCCGTTCGTTAAGCCATTTTAATGCAACTCCATCAATTGGGATTATAGCTGATTCTGCACCCATTTCAGTACACATATTTGTTATGGTCATGCGCGAATCTATTGATAAATCCGTAAGTACATTTCCATGAAATTCTACAGCTTTACCAATCATACCATCTGTCTTAAATTCGCCTATTATATTCAGTATTATGTCCTTGCTATAGATTCCCCTAGGGATGGTTCCTGTCAAAACTATTTTTACTGTTTCTGGAATTCTTAGCCAGAGTTCGCCGTACACCATTGCAATAGCTGCATCGGTGCTACCAACACCGGTTGCGTAGACTCCTACGGCTCCGATTGTTGGAGTATGGCTATCGGCTCCTACAGCAACCATACCTGGTCTAGCTATACCCTCTTCAACAACAATTTGATGGCTTATGCCATACCCAGCATCGAAGAGCTTTAAACCATATCTTCTAGCAAAGTTTCTCATTTTTTTATGTACGGAGGCTGCCGGTATGTGTGGTGCTGGTGCTAGGTGATCTATGAAAAAGTAGCCTCTATCCGCTGCAGCAAGGCTTTCCATCTTCAATTCATTTTCAACAACATCTATAACAAGAGGTGCCGTGCCGTCTTGAGCATACACCAAGTCGATTCTAACTACAGCTACCTCCCCCGGCGTAACATCCCTTTGCAATACCTGCGATACAATCCGGTCTATAAGACCCATTTCCTATCCCTAAAATGGGGTTACTCCACATAAATCGACAAAATAGATTGTTGGCTAGCTACTCTCCTTCCTAGCCTTGTTCACCTCAGGAAAGTACTTGCCCACAATTAAGAACATTTCACCATCCGTTAGAGGCTCTGTTCTACCACTCCTATTATAGAGCTCGACAATTTCGTTATAGATGTAATTTATCCGTGGATCATCCTTACTTAGATGGTTTAGCCCAAGGTAGTTTCGAAGCCATAACAGCACTGCTGATCTGCCAGAGTACGGTGTTATAGCTACCGAATAGGGTATACCTACTACCTTAATTGGATCAAATGGAAGGTAGACCTCGGGATTCTTGAGAAGACCATCTGCATGAATACCTGCTTTTGTTCTGAATGCATTCCTACCGACAATCGGATAGTGCTCTATCAATCTATGGCCCATGTGTTCAAATAGTTCTGCAATCCTTGGCAGAGCCTTTAAATTGATGTTATTCTGCCCTCTTAATCCTGCATAGTGTATTGCCATGACCTCGAGGGGACAGTTGCCAGCTCTTTCACCAATACCTAGTAACGTACAGTTTGCTGCTGCAGCTCCATATATCCATGCAGCTAGATGATTTGCTACAACTAGCCCAAAGTCGTTATGTCCATGGAATTCTATGTATTCCTGTGGTATATTTGTAGCCCTCCTTATACTCTGCACTATTGCTGGTATACCTCTCGGTAGCGGAACCTCTGGAAATGGTAGACCGAGGCCGAGTGTGTCTGGCAATTTTATCTTTATTGGCACTCTGTACCTTTCACCAAGTGTGAGAAGCTTCTTTACAAACGGTATTACCAAACCATTTATATCTGCCCTAGTTATATCTTCCAGAGAGCATCTAATCGTTATCCCGTGGCCCAGAGCCCTTTCAGCAACTTCAAGATACTTGCTAATGACTTCTTCGCGTGATGCATTGAACTTGTATCTTATATGATAGTCCGAAATGGACATGAGTATAACGGCTTCATCTATTTTAGAATCGATAACTAGCTGGAGATCTGAGAGTGTGGCTCGTATCCATGCTATAACTTTGGGGTATTTATACCCATAGCTTAGGAGCTTCTTGGCAGATTCTCTATCCTTTTCAGTATAGAGAAATACCTCGGTACTATCGATAGCACCTTTGCCACCTATATCAGCAAGAAGCTCATATATTTTCTCACACTCCTCAACTGTGAATACTCTCCAGCCCTGTTGACCGTCTCTAAGCGTAGTATCTGTAAGATATACCTTGCCTACGTTTTCACTCAATTCCCTAGAACCGACTATAAATCGTGGAACATCTGTAAATGGATATATATCCCTGTAGTACTGTCCCCCATCTAACTCCACAACACTACACCACTTTCACCACATGGTTGTTTTCCTATATGTTGTACAGCCTTTAAATAAGTATCTAATCGTTTAATGGTGCGAATTCTAGGATGGTCATCATGGTGAATGCGTGGCATTTATAATGTAGGGTATGTGGAATCTGCACCTATATGGAATCTACCCAATCTATATATACTCATTAAACTTATTTAGATCGTATTTACCAGCTAGATTTATATACCAAACACTGTACCAATTACTACATGTTGGTGGTAGATCTTTGTCGGAATGCAAAATGTACTTATAATTGATAGAGTTTCAGAAAAACTTCTAAACGAACTTAGTAGAAGAGGCTTTGGTGTCGACTACAGACCCGGTCTGGAAAGGAGTGATCTCCTAGAGATAATCAACAAGTATAGTATCCTCGTGTTTAGAGGCAGGCTTAGAATCGATAAAGATGTGATAGACGCTGGTGAAAGACTAAGAGTACTAGCTAGATATGGAATTGGTTTAGACAATGTTGATGTTGAATACGCGATTAAGAAGGGTATTTCAGTTGTAAACGCTCCAAACGCATCCTGTATAAGTGTTGTTGAGTTGACAATAGGTCTTATGATAGTGGTTTTTAGAAATATCTATAACTACATTAATCTAGTTAAGCTAGGCGAGTGGCCTAAAGGAATCTTCATTGGAAGAGAACTCTATGGAAAAAATCTAGGTATTGTAGGTTTTGGAAGAATTGGTAGTAGAGTTGCAAGATATGCAAAGATATTTGGTATGAACATTCTTGTACACGATGTAAGGGATGTATCTAAGGATGTTAGGGAGCTAGGGGGTGTGCAGGTGAACTTTGAGGAGCTTTTAAAAGAAAGCGATATAGTAACACTACATGTACCTCTAACACCACTTACATACCACATGATAGACGACTACGAGCTATCTCTTATGAAGGATGGTGCTGTAATAATCAATACCAGTCGTGGAGAGGTAGTTAATGCACGAGCCCTTATAAGACATCTAGACAGGCTGGGCGGTGTTGCCCTTGATGTAATGGAGCAGGAACCACCGAGGGATGAGATATACCGACGACTCATAGCCCACCCCAAGGTTATAGTCACTCCCCATATAGGTGCAGAAACTGTGGAATCCATGGATAGAATAGCAGATGAACTTCTACACAATATACTCGATGCAGTGAAGTGGTTATGAAGTACTTGACCCCAGGACCTGTACAGCTCCCTGAAGCTGTTATAAAGGCCATCGCTAGACAACCGCACTTCCATAGAACGGACGAATTTAGAGAGATATTCAGAGAGGTACTCGATAAGCTGACAAAGATAACATACGGTACACCAATTATAGCTCCTGGTACTGGAACCTTCGCAGTTGATATGATGGTGTATAACTATGTTAACCCTGGTGAAAATGTTGCTGTCCTAGTATATGGAGAGTTTAGTGAAAGGTTGGCTGAATCTCTAGAGAGTAGGGGTGCCAAGGTACATAGAATTAAATGGGATATCGGAGACGTCCCACCGCCTGACATAGTAGAGGACCTCTGCAAAAGAATACCCAATATAACAGCTATAGCTATGGTTCACAACGAGACTAGTACTGGAGTAACAAATCGATACATTGATAAAATACAGAATGTAGCTGATTCTATAGGAGCCGTACTGCTCATCGATAGCGTATCAGCACTACCTGCTGAACCGATAAGGTGCAGGGTAGATGTTGTTGCAACAGCATCGCAAAAAGCATTCCTAGCGCCACCCGGTGCTGCTATACTATTTATCTCTAGAGAACCCAGGTCCAACAACCACGTGCCTCCATCAATGGCTCTAAGGAAGTATCTTAAAATGCTTTCTAGGAATGAGACTCCATACACACCACCAATAAATGTTATATATGGTCTTACTGTTTCACTCAACTACATACTGAGCATCGGTATAGAGAGATATCACGAGATTCATAGAGAGCGGGCTGAAATTCTTTACAAGGGTATAGAGCTCGAACCTATTCCAAGAAAATACATTGTTAGAAGCTACACGGTTACTGCATTCTATACAGATAGGTCAAAGGAGATAATTTCTGAATTAAAGCGCTACGGTTATGTAATAGCTGGTGGTATGGGTGAAATTAGGGATAGGTCGATAAGGATAGGCGTTATGGGGGATATTACTGTAGATGATTTGAATAAAGTGGTAGAGGTTGTGAATAGAGTTGTTAATAGATGAGAATCTCTGTCGACTTTGCTTAGTATATTCAAGGTCAAAAGATCTAATAGCATTTAATAGAGGTAGCGAGTTGCCAAAGCTTCTTAGATATATTGCAGATCTACTTGACAGAAAGGGTAGTAGAACAGAGATCTTCGCAGAATCATACAACTATGTAAAAATGCTAGCGGATTTCCCTGATCCATACATCTATATGAAGAAACAGCTAACCGAGATAGGTAAGAAGGTTGCTGAAAAAGTAAGAAGATATCTAGCTGAAAGAAATTGGGATCTACACGAGGCAATAAAAATATCCGCAGCCGCAAATATTATAGATACCTCCGTCATAGGCTATGAACCTATAGAACTAGATAAAGCCATATGGGATAGGCCAGCAATAGACGAATACACCGAGATACCAAAAGATAAGAAAATAGTTATAGTCTTAGATAATGCTGGCGAAGCCGAAATAGATTTTATTCTAGCAGAAACCCTTGTAAGGAATGGCTATAATATAGCAATAGCAGTTAGAAAGGAACCCTACGAAATAGATATAGCATACCATGATATAGCAGATAGAGTTGCAGATCTAAACGTAGAAATTATTACTACACCAAGTAACATATCACCAGTAGCCCACCTAAAAGACTGTTTTGCAATAATTAAGGGAATAGCGAATCTAGAATCCAACATAGAGATGGGAATGGTAGAATCCTTGCACCTATTTAGAGCAAAATGTGAAGTCCTTACAAAAATATTTAACATTCCTAAGAATAGTCCAATAATTATAACCGGTAAGGTTTTGAAAAAATTTGTTTTTAGGTTTTGTTGAAAAATGTTTTTGTTAAATGTTTCTATTCTATTTTCTTTTTATAAACCATCCTATTGCTATTCCTACTATTAGTAGTACTATTGCTAGTGCTGTTGTTATTGTCCAGTCTGTTACTGTTTCAGTCTTTGTTGTTGTAACTGTTTCTACTCTAGTTGTTACTGCTGTTGATGTTACTACTGATGTTGTTGTAACTGTTTG
>JAWAHS010000008.1:54452-67511 GCA_038889075.1 Ignisphaera sp. | reverse complement strand
TTCTTCTTAAGAATAGCTGATTAGAATTAATTACAGAACATGGTATTAGGAGTGGATAAAGAATAGCAGGAAGTGAGATTTAATGCCGGCTAACATGCATCGAACCAGGGTTTGGTAGCTGTTTCTTTTCTCTAGGTTTCTCTAGGGTTTTCAAAGCTTTTAATGCGATTAGGTGTGGGCAAGGCTTATAAACATCTGAAGCTCAATAATCATCTTGGTGACCCTGGGTTTCCGAGACCCACGGCAGACCGTGGGGAGGGGGCTCAGGGAAACCGTGATGACCCACCCCAGGAAAACCTACAGAAACCTTGGGACGGGAAACGGTAGAAGCTCTAAATACTCTAGACAGACTCAACCTAGTTAAAGACCTGCTAAAACTGAAGCTAGATATTATGGTATACTCCCTAGAGGAATGGTATAGCGAAGCCTCAGCATGGATTAGAGAGCTGAAAAAGAGGCAGAACCACTATATCTAGAACATAGTCCTCAAAAAACCAACTGTACTGAGCATGTGGGAAGCATTTAGGGATGTCTATGATGTATAGGATGGAGGTATACAGAGGATGTGTCTAGGTTTCGTATTTGATGGCTATTAACCCTCTAGCCTTTGTGAAATTCGAATAGGTGTATGTCTGTGTCTTTGCAGAAGAGGGCTGTAGAGGTAGATTTTAGTAGGTGTAGGAGCTGTAGATTCTGTAGCACTGTAAATATTTGCCATTCTCCAGATAGGTGTATAGGGTGTCTATCCTGCTACTATGCGTGTCCATATGGAGCTAGAAGAATTGTTGATGCCGTGGAGGAGGTTAGAGAAATAAAGATCTATATAGATGGTGCTGAATATACAGTGCCTAGCGGTATAACTATTGCAGAAGCTTTAAGGAGATGTGGATTTGTCTTCTCTGATCCTAGCTCTAAAAGAGCCTCAGTAGCCTGTGGTACTGGTGGCTGTTGGAGCTGTGCTCTTACAGTAGATGGAGAGCTTCAGAGAACCTGTATAACCCCTGTAGAGGATGGTATGAAGATTGAGAGTGACACTAGCGGTAGAGAGCCTCTTAGAATAGTACATGGGCCACAGCCCCATACAGTTGGCGGTAAGGCGACCCCATGGTGGGAGGTCAACTATGTCAACTATGTTGAGGCTGCTATATGGGTAGCGGGTTGCAATCTCAGATGTCCACAGTGTCAAAACTACAGCGTTACATACGACAATGCATCGCCAGCGCTAACCCCCAAGGAAGCTGCTATAGCTGTTGTAGGTTGTCATAAAAAGTATGGTACTAGAGGTATTGCTGTTAGCGGTGGCGAGCCTACAATTAATAGAAGATGGCTTGTAGAGTTCTTTAAAGAGGTTACTAGAAGGGTGGATTCAAGTGTTAGAAGGCATCTCGATAGCAATGGAACCGTTTTAACAAAGGACTATGTAGACGAACTTATTGAGGCTGGCTGTAACAATATCGGTGTTGAGCCTAAATGTACAAGGGTCGAGACTTATATGAGGATTACAGGTATAGGAAATAGAGAACTAGCTGAGAGATATCTAAACACAGCTTGGAGATCTATAGAGTACATCTATGAAATGTATAGCAACAGGGTATTCCTAGGAGTTGGACTGGTATACAATAGGAGTCTGGTTAGCCTTGATGAAATTGCAGAGGCTGGTAGAAGGATAGCATCAATAGATAGGAGGATACAGGTTACAGTACTCGACTACTTTCCAACATTTAGAAGAAGGGATTTGAAAAGACCATCGGTAAGGGAGATGCTTATGGTAAAGAAAATTTTAGAGGATCAGGGGCTGGAAACTGTAATTGTACAGACTATTGCTGGACATATAGGCCCTGAGAACCGTAGAATGATTGAAGAGACCAGGTAGTACATATTGGCTGTAGCAATCCACAAATGTATATATTCAATTATACAGCTCTAGCAATTGAATGCATATTACCCCGAGCTGCAACCATGGTGAGCAAATCGATATTCCTATAAAGGCATCCAGAGTCTTCACCTAATGTGAAGGGGGTGCTGCGAACCGTGGACATTCTTCATAGATCAATTATGCATTCACCTAAATCTGCTTTGATTAATGTCCATGAATCTGTATAGTTTACTTGTACATCTGTCCACATCTAATTATAGTAGTGCTTATATAGCTGTCTATTGCAACTATACCTCAACTACAGTTTATGGGCGTCAATGGTGGAGCTAGCAGAGGTTGTAAAGAGTATTAGGGATCGGGATATTAGATGGGTAGATCTCCAGTTTACGGATTTGATAGGATATTTGAGGCATATGACTGCATCTAGCAGACTGTTGACTATGGAGAGTATAGAGAATGGTGTTGGTAAGCTAGATGGTAGTAGTATCAAGGGGTTTACAGGTATTGAGAGAAGCGATCTGGTTCTAAAGCCGATCCTGAATACATTTAGTATAATTCCGTGGGAGAATGGATTGGGTAGAGTGATCTGCGGAATATATGTTGAGGGTTCGAGATTTCTAAAGGATCCTAGATATGTAGCCGAGAGGCTCGATTCCTATTTAATGGAACAGGGTATGGAGCTGCTTATTTCAGCTGAGCTAGAGTTCTTTATATTCGATAAGGTTAGCGTCTCCGTAGATACGTGGAAGCAGCACTTTGAGATTTACAGTAGCGAAGCTCCGTGGAATGGTACAGCCTTTGCAAATAGGTATAGAGATGGATACTACAGCGTATATCCAAAGGATAGATTTCAGGAGCTTAAGGTTGAAATAGCAGACACGCTCTCGAGATACTTCAATATAGATGTAGAGGTTCTGCACCATGAAGTAGCAGCGGCATCACAACACGAAATCAATTTCAGGGGAGGGACTGCGGCATCAACTGGAGATGCTGTACAGACGGTAAAGTTTACGGTAAAGTCTCTCGCCTTTAGAAGA
Organism: Ignisphaera sp.; assembly: GCA_038889075.1. Lineage (GTDB taxonomy): Archaea > Thermoproteota > Thermoprotei_A > Sulfolobales > Ignisphaeraceae > Ignisphaera. The sequence continues at coordinate 64,598 of JAWAHS010000008.1, read as the reverse complement.
GGACTTATTGCAACATTCATACCAAAGCCTATATACGGTGATAACGGTAGCGGTATGCATGTCCATGTAAGTCTGTGGAAGGATAACACCAATCTATTCTACGATCCAAACGATAGCTATGCCGCTCTCAGCCAATATGCAAGATACTTTATAGGAGGTTTGATAGAGCACGCAAGAGCACTCTCAGCAATAGTCAGCCCTACTGTAAATAGTTACAAGAGACTGGTACCAGGATATGAGGCCCCTGTATACCTAGTCTGGAGCAGGGGGAATAGAAGTGCTGCTATACGAATACCTGGATATAGAAGAAACGGTGGTTCGATAAGGATTGAATATAGACCTCCCGATCCTAGTGCGAATCCATATCTAGCCTTCACTGCAATAGTTCTTGCCGGTCTAGATGGAGTTAGGAGAAAGATAGATCCAGGAAGTCCTCTCGATGAAAATGTGTATAGCTTACCTAGCTATAGAAGGAGGGAGATGAAGATAAAGGAGCTCCCGAGATCACTTGATGAAGCTTTAGATGAGCTTGAGTGCGATAATGAGTGGCTAAAGCCTATAGTACCTCAAGAGCTCATAGAGAGCTATATAGAGGTTAAGAGGGAAGAGGCTAGAAGGGTACAGATATATCCAACCCCCATAGAGCTATACCACTATCTAGACATCTAGATATTATCTGAAGATCTTTTAGAGGGTTCGGGCTCTTATATGGGTTTATATCGGTTGGTTTCACCGCCTCATCTTGTTTCCCATCCCTCTCCTGTGTTTTCATCCTCGTTGGGGATGCTCGCAACCTCTGTATACCATATCTTGAGTACCCTAGAAGTAGATGTTACTTGAAGTATCTATAAACGTCAACACTAGCAGAGGAATAAAACACCAATCAATAAAAACCGATTTCACTAGACTCTAGATATACCTACATTATATCTAGAGAAGTTCCGTATCAACCATGCTATCTGCTAGTTAACTTCGATACGAATTCCGTATGTATATTGCCCTCGATAAATTCCCTGGAGGTGAGTATCTTTATTAGCAATGGTATGGAGGTTTTTATACCCTCTATCCTAAAGTTGTTTAGTGCATCGATAAGCTTTACCCTAGCTTCCTCACGTGTTGAACCGAGTGCTATAACCTTTGCAATCATTGGATCGTAGTATGGAGGTATTACAGCACCCGGCATCAATGCATGGTCTATCCTAACACCGTCTAGATTTGGAAACTCGATCCATGTAATGGTTCCCGGTGATGGGATTAGACGCTCCGGATCCTCAGCATATATCCTAGCCTCGATTGCATGCCCAGCGAATCTGTATATACTATCCCTTATCTCAAGCTCCCTACCCTCTGCAATCTTTATCTGGTGTTCAATGAGATCGATACCTGTTACCATTTCTGTAACTGGATGCTCCACCTGAATCCTCTTATTAACCTCTATAAGGTAGAACCTTCCGTGCTCATCCCTTACAAACTCTACTGTACCAGCATTTACATAGCCAACGGTTTTCATAAACCTTATCGCTAGATCGTAGATGTGCTTCCTATCCTCTATACTGACAACCGGCGATGGTGCTTCCTCTATAACCTTCTGATATCTTCTCTGAATACTACACTCTCTTTCACCTAGAGCTACGATACCACCATATCTATCTGCAATTACCTGAACCTCTATATGCCTTGCCCTAGGAATGTACTTCTCGACATACAGCTTATCGGAGTCAAAGGCTGTTTTAACCTCTTCTCTAGCGATATCGAAAATCTTTTCAAGTTCCTCAGCACTTCTAACTATCCTCATACCCCTTCCTCCACCACCTCTATCAGCTTTTAGAAGTACTGGAAATCCTATCCTCTCAACAGATTTCTTAAGATCCTCTATCGAGGATACCTCTAGAATACCGGGAATCACAGGTATACCAATACTGGTGGCCAGTTTCTTTACCTCGGTTTTGGACTCCAGCTTACTCATAACGTACCAAGGTGGACCTATCCATATACAGCCCACCTCTTCAACAGCTTTAGCAAATCTAGAATTTTCTGAAAGAAAGCCGTAGCCTGGATGGACGGCATCAGCACCACTTCTCTTAACAATTTCAGCAATTCTACCTATATCTAGATAGGCGTAGGGGTTAGAGCCAAGGGAGTAGGCTTCATCAGCAAGTCTAGTATGCATAGCATCGCTATCTATGGATGTATATATAGCTACTGTCTTTATTCCCAATCTTCTACAGGTTCTTATAATTCTAACAGCTATCTCTCCTCTATTTGCAACCAGTATCTTTCTGATTCTATCAATCAACGTATACAACCTATGTGGCTATAGATAGTATAAATATAGTAGGGCTAGGGCTATATATCTGTACACACGGTAGAAATAGCTATGGTACTAGAATTGTGGAGCTAGGAAATGCTTATAGGGATCGGCATAGTAGGGCTATACTGTGGTTTAAGATGAGTAGAGGGGTTGAAGTGAAGATTATAAAGATGGTGATAGACAGCAGCGGCTACACTGCTATGGATATAACAAGCTATGTTAATAGCGTTGTGAAATCCCATGGCCTCTCCCACGGACTTGCACACATATTTACCCCAGAGAAGAAATGTAGCATAACACTAATTGAATACGAACCTGAGCTACTAGCTGATCTAGAGGAGTTTCTAAAGAGAGTTGGATGTATTGATGTAGGGCTATGCGATGCCGTTATTGGAAAGGGCACGGTACTACCAGTAGTCAACGGTTCGCTCTTCACTGGACAGTTTAAAAGGATTGTATTTATAGACACCTCTAGAACTGTAGGGGAGAAGAGTGTGGTGTTGACACTTGAAGGTATTTTCAAAGATGATTGATGTACAGACCTTTGGTCCCATGGAGCTATTTCCGCTGAGGAAAACCATTGAGGGAATAGTAGCTGAGAGTGGGATAAGGTTCGGTAGCATGTTGATATCAGTAGAGGGAGCAACTCCTGCTATTGTAATACTTGAGAAAGGATTTGAAAAGAGATTGATTCAACTTCTCGAAACCCTAGTACCGTTTACCATATGGAGGCATGGAAACGCCTATGCACACCTAATATCAACATTCATATCAACATCAATAGCTCTACCCATTGAAAACGGCAACATTCTACTAGACGAAGGATACGAAATATTTCTCCTTGAAACAAGAGCTGTATACAACCATAAAAGGAAGCTTGCCATACACATCCATGGAGAATAGATCTACCGATCTTAAGGCTACTCCAAATTCTGTAGAGCTGGTAGATACTGTATTGGGATTACCTTTATAGTATAGATTGGGTAGCCCATAAACTATCTTAGATGTAGCTATATGGTAGAGCTACTGAATGGTAGGTTTTGCAGACGCCGTATTGTGTGAAACGTAAGAGATATATTTCTGTAGCCTAGGAGAGGTTTAGGGCTGTATTGCTATGCCTATTATGAGATACGTTGATGTACCTGCATACGTCATCCTTACGATACTCGGTCTAGTTATATGCTTTTGGGGTAGGCAGCTCTCCAGATTCATTTCATCAATTGCTTTCGCATCCTTCCTAGGCTATGTTACATGGCTCTACAGCTTTAGAATGTGGGGTAGTGTAGCTATTTCGATAATACTTATGTTTATAGCTGCTGCAATAGGGTTTGTACTGGGTTTCACAATCTATAGGGTTGCTATATCTATACTCTTTGGATACATTACCGCTAGCATTATTGCTCCAGAAAGAGGTATTCTACTCCTACTCCTAATTCTACTCTTTGCAACAATAATCTACATCTTGAGCAACTATCTACTATCCCTTCTCTTTGCAGCAACAGGTGCCATCATGATATACGAGGGTATTGCAACACTAGGTTTAGAGAAAATCTATGCTATAGCTCTGTGCATCGTAATTTTTGCTCTAGGTCTCTACAACCAGATTAAGAGCAAGATCTAGCTATGTTTATGTATTAAAAATCGTGAAGCAATTCTACATCTGTGTTCACATCATCAGCTATACGTTTAACGAATACATTATGGTCTGCGGTAGTTAACGCCTTGAGAGCGGAGACACATCTCCATAACAAGAATGAAAACGTCTTTGTATCCATTAAAACTCTACACTGGATTCTCTAAATAACGATAGTAAGAGAATCTTTTTAGCTAGAACCTCTCTGGATCATCTACTACATTGATTTACCTGCTGATGAGTGGAGCTTGATCTACGGGTATCTCTGCATTCATTTTCATAGACCTCTATCTTTTAATAGGTTAGACGATACGGATTTTGTAATGGTGCTGCTAAAAGTTTATAGAAGGAGCTGCTGGAGAACCTCGTATGAATGGAAGTAGATGTGGTAAGAGCTATTAAAGAGTGTTTACATTTGATGAATATTGTTGCAGGGGTAGCTCTATTGGTAAGGCTAGCTATAAATGGGTCTATTCTTAGGAATATCATCACTGCTGCTACCTCATCAGATATGGAGAGAGTGTTTTTTGGTGTCGGTAAATTGATTGACGATACGTTTCTCGTTGTAGAGGTTTTCGAGTGTCCTAACGTAGCTGGTAATCCTAGGATTGAGTTTATCGCGGAACCCCTCTGCGAATATAGAGTATTTAGATATGCTGAGGAGAAAGGATTAGAGATCGTAGCTGTTATACATAGTCATCCAGCTCCACCAAAACCTAGTACAAGCGATTTGAAGGGTATGAGGCTGTGGAGCATACCGTGGCTTATAGTGGATTCGTTATCGGGTAGCTATAGAGCCTGGATACTGGTAGACAATGGTATTGTAGAGGTAAATGTAACTCTCACTACAGAGAATAGCAAAACTGTATAGATGAGCTCCTGAATTGGATAGTGGAATTTGTTGGCAAAGCATACAGGAAACTGAATATGATATGGAGTAGCACATCTATGAACTGCTATTTGTAGAAAGGTAGCTGCTTTGAGTACTCCATACACATCTGTATTTTCTAGCGGATTCTAGTTAAGTACACAAGGCTTTTAATCCTCTGCATACAATATGTATCGAGAAGTAGTTGTGGAATGTATGGATGGTTCGGAATCTGAAGATGATTCATCTAACCATAGCCTAGACATCTCGATTAGGAGAGCTAGAATCTCCGATGTTGATGGTATAGTAAGTGTATACAGCAGTAGCATAGATTACCTCGATGTTGAGAGCAGGGATTGGATAGAGAGTATCGTTAGAAGGAGGAGTAGGAGAGCTAGGATATATGTAGCTATAGGAGATGGAAGCGTCCTGGGATTTATAGTAGTCTACAAGAAGAGATCCAGAGCATATATAGATGCCTTTGCCGTGGATCCTAGGTATAGAGGGAGAGGTATAGGGCAGCACCTTCTGAACTATGTCGAAAAGGTGCTCGCTACAGAAGGTGTTGAAAGAGTGTATCTAACGGTTAAGAACCACAATAGTAGAGCCCTCGGTATATACATAAGAAATGGCTACAGAATATCGAATATAGTTCTTATTCTCGAAGCCTCTTCAGGGGATATAGATAGCTCTATGGATAGGCTAGATAGTGTAGCAGTTAAAATTGATAGTATTAAGAGAAGTGTGTTTCCAAAGGTTAGACTTCTAGATACAGCTATATGGAGCAACTATACATGGGATGTCGATGATGCTATCTATAGAGCAAGTACCGAGGAAGCCATAGCAATAACTGTATACAGAGGAAGGAGATTGGTAGGTGTGGCCAGAATATCTATAAACCAGAACAGAATCGTTGTTGAGAGACTCGCACTGTCATTCTACAAACCAACAGAATCGCTAAAAATGGCTATAAATGCTATAAAGATGAGGCTCGTTCAACAATCAGATAAAATAATAGCGATACCTGTTGATTCAACAAAATCATCGCTACTGAGAACCCTCATATCAATGGGATTCAAAGTTGTGGATAGCGAATACGTTCTATACAAAGACCTTCTAGAAAATATAGATAATGAAATACAGCAAGAGCAGGAAATGGTAGCCGTACATCGCTAGAGAGCTAAAGCATTGAGATAGAGCTACACTATAATGAAAGGCTCCACACCACTAGCAGAATAGTAGAAGCTATAAAACAGGCTACATATGCATAGATAGGCACAGTTGTAGTTTGAGAAAAATCCAAAGGTGTGAGGCTGAGTGATGGAGTTAGATTCTCAGGAGTGGTTCTCCAAGGTGAAAGCTTTCGATGTGATCTCATTAATGCTGCAGAAGCTAGAAAAGAAGATGCATATACTATTTCTAGTTCTAGGTGTTGAATAGAATGTAGAGAATCGTCAGAGTAAATCCTATTGTTTCTACACTCTACAGATGCACTATTTACTTCTCTAGGACCATCATGTACTTTGATGCTGTAGATAGGTTTATTTTACAGAAAAACACTTCTTTCTATTGCAATTATACTGGATTTGGTGTAGATAACGTGATGCATAGGCTACTCTATCCAATGAGAACATATTTGGTGGTCTCAGGTAGGTTGGGCGAGGAAGTAGATGTTATGGCTGCTGACTGGGTTACAGCAGTTTCTGCTAGACCCTTTATTGTAGCCGTAGCTATAGCTCCCTCTAGATATACCTTCAAATTAGTTAAGAAATATAGAGAATTTGTAATTAGTGTACCCAGCATAGAGATGCTAAAAGATGTTTGGATAGCTGGAAGTGAACATGGTCCCCAGAAGCTTAGAAAGATGAATATAAACCTCGAAATGGGGCAGAGGATTGGAACACCAATTATCAAAGAGGCTTTAGCGAACTTAGAGTGTGAGGTTATCGGTGAACATGAATATGGAGATCACCTACTGTTTGTAGGTAGAGTTGTTGCATACAGCTATAGAGAGAATGTTTTTAGAGACTTTAAACCAGATCTCTCAGCAGGTTTTGTAGCACACATAGCACTAAATGAATTTGCAAGCTTTGCAAATACCATACTTAGAGTAGGATAGAGAGGTAGGTTAGGATCCCCATTTCAAATAAGGCGAGCCGTAGGAATGCTCTACAGCTCTATTCAAGTCGGTCTATAATCCTATCAACTGATTCAAATATTTTCAGATCTCTATTAATAGCAACAAGTCTTAGAAGATGAAACATCTAATAATATAGGATTAATTTATAAAAGTTGGTGACATCTGCAAATAGTTCTAAGGAGATTTTTGAAACCATAAACATGCTATCTGCATTCTATCTATATAGAGTTATCTCTATGACTCCTTTTCTACTCCTCACCTTGGTCTTCTCAGGCCTTGGCTCAAATGGTAGATCTATAACTAAACTATACTCACGAACCTCTATATCACGATATCTTCCAAATATCTTTCCAAGTTCTATAGCCTCTCTAAGTTTTGCCGTTACATAGGTTTTTCTATCCTCAAACTTTACATCTATGGTACCCTCTGATGAGCCGGGGAGATCTACGTATATCACAATTCTGTCTCCAAAATCTCTAACTGTGTAGAGAGGCTCTATAGATTCTCCGTAGATCGGTACCCTCCTTGCTGGGATTTCGAGAGCTCTCTTCAGAGTCTCCTCTATATCTCTTAGTAGCTGATCTTCGATTCTCCTCAACCTTTTCTCAATCCTATCAAACAATCTACTGAACTCATCCTCCATATAGATCCCCCTATGTATGTAGAGGTATACCGTATTCAAGCTCCTTGCCAATCTTTGATAGATTACTGGTAGCACTTCTCATTACATCTCTAGCTCTAAACCGTATCATCTCAGCCTGCTCTAAGAGGCCACCAACATCTATTTCAATACCTAGAAATCTGGAGATGATCTTAAGACCAGATGCGGAAGCTTCGGGATCTGGAAACTCCATAAACGATTCTGTTAGGAAGAGTGTTGAGGGTAGTCTCTTACGGATAGCGTCCTTCATGAGAACTGCAAAAGGTCCTATAATAACACCGCTTTCCAGCATCTTAGCACCGCACTTCTCAGCAGCATCATTCTTTCCAATGGAGGATACATAGTATGTTGTAAGCTCTGTAACATCTAGTCTGTTTGGTTTTGGTATTCCTGTAAGTCCAACAATGCTATCTACACCTCTTAGCCTAGCATAGTCTATTAGAGTAGCTGTAAGGTTGCTTAGAGCATCAACAGCTAGGGAAACCTCCGTATATACAATTGCCAATCTATTAGATGCAAAGATTCTTATTGGAGGTCTTAGAAGACCCTTAGAGACTATCGCTATGGGAGGTAGGAGAGGAGAGTCGATGCCACCAATCTCTTCGAGACCAAGCTTGGATATAAGGTAAGATGCGCCGATGACACCTACAAGTCCCGTATCGGGAAGGGCAACGAGCATTGATGAGGGTTTCTCTAGACTCCAATCCCTATACTCAATAAACCTGAAATTCCCAAGCCACTCCTCTCTAAACACTATGGAACACCTATGTACTAGAGGGTTTCTAGGATTTAAATTTAGTATCGCTACATACAGAGCTATCAAGCACTCTTAACAACATCTACACTAAGCATGGTTCCGCCACTATAAAAATTTTGAAAGAGTTGAAAATAGTTAGCAAGGATTCTACAGTATGGTGAAATCTGTATCTGACATGCTCAACACTGCCATTCTCGATTAGATGGTATGCTGATTGTAAGGTTTTGACTATGTACTGCACTAATAGCTGCACTATTATATTATCTACTTGTTAATGCTATCGATACAGAGCCCTATACCTACATTATAACTGAAAATCTTGCCCTTTAAGGGAAAGAGGTCAGAACATTTGTTTAGAATTCCTAGGAGAAGCTAGGTGGATACAGCCTAGCAGCTATGATTAAAAATACATCCCTACCGTAGGAATGAATTTTTATAAGCTTCATACCCTTACCGTGTTTCTAGGGGGAGGCAGACAAAAGAGTGAAAACATAAGTAAGTATAGAATTGGATGTACCGGTATGTTAAGTATTGAAGAGAAGGAGAGAATTCTAAAGATGCTTGAAGTTGATAGAGAATTCAGATATGCTTTAATGGGTCTACTCGGATATAAAGAGGTTCTGGAGAGGATTACAGCACTAGAGGAGAGAGTAATCGAACTTGATGAGAGGGTTTTAAGGGTTGAGGAAAAGCTCGGGAACCTTGGTAGGGTCATGAATGTTATAGCTCATAGGTTTGGTATTTTAACTGGGGAGGGGTTTAGGGAAGCTATTGAGGTATGTTATTGAAGAAGTTCTGGATACACCTAAGGTTTCTAAATACAGAGATTTAAAACGACTAAAAATATTTAAAGAGGATTATTGGAGACGGCATGGATCTATCAATATCTGCTAGAAGCAGCTGGCCACATCCATATTCTAGGCTCATGGATAGAGATGGTGGGCTATATCTTTCGTTGGCCTGGATGGTTTTCCCCTCATTTCTAGTTAGAATCCACAGCCTTGTTACGTTGGCAAGCTTTATATAGTTGGAAGACCAGTATATTTCTAGCTGAGGTGTGTTAACCGTTGGCTCTCTGGAAGTGTCAAGTGTGCAACTTTGTATTTGAGGGACCTCAGCCTCCAGATAGATGCCCTAAGTGTGGTGCTCCTAAAGAACAGTTTAGGCAGTTGAGTGAGCAGGAGGCTGGACTTGTTACAAGATCTAGGAGGTCTAACTATCTCCATATGAGAGCTCTCACACTCCTAAGGGAGCTTTTAACAGTTGCTGAAGAGATTGCACAGGACAATCTAGATCCGCCATGTGTTAAGATAGCTAATGAGGAGAAGGAGTTTGCCCTTACAACTATTCAGAAGATTATGGCTGAGCTCGAATCCCATATGAAGAAGGGTAAGTGGGGATAGATATGGCTGAGCCAAAGAAATATAGGTATCTACCTGAAAAATTTCCAGTGAGGGAGGAGGTCAGAGGAATAGATTCTGCTACTCTCGTCAACATGTTACTCTCAGCATTTGCTGATGAGATACTCGCCTGGTACCAGTACTATGTAAGTGCATATGCTGTTAAAGGTAACATCTCTACAGAGTTGGAGGATGTATTTAGGAAGATAGCAGAGGACGAGCTAAACGACCATGCAAAGAAGTTGGCAGATAGACTGCAGGACTTTGATGTTGATCCACCAGACTTTAGAGACCTCTGGCAACTATCGAAATGCAGACAAACAGAGCTACCTGAAGATCCCCACGATGTAGATGGCTTCCTAATCGCTGGTATTAC
>JAWAHS010000008.1:52392-54357 GCA_038889075.1 Ignisphaera sp. | reverse complement strand
GGCAGATAGACTGCAGGACTTTGATGTTGATCCACCAGACTTTAGAGACCTCTGGCAACTATCGAAATGCAGACAAACAGAGCTACCTGAAGATCCCCACGATGTAGATGGCTTCCTAATCGCTGGTATACTAGCTGAGAGGTGTGCCCTTGTCCACTATAGAGAGCTGTTCCTATATACACATGGAAAGGATCCAGCAACAGAAGAAATTGTCGAAGATATAATAAGAGATGAAGCTGAACATGAGACGATATTTAGAAATCTGCTATCAAAAGAAGGGCTAAAGAGACTTGAAGAGCTAGAAAAGAAAGGCTAAACACAAACATTTTTACCTCTATACATTTTCAATATTTCAATACTATATCATCCAAGGTTGGTATGCATCAGAAGATACATCCAATTAATACAATAACTTTTTCTACCTCTAAAGCTAGAATCTCTGAAAAATCTTTGATATGCTCTACACAACAGTGATATACCATTGGAATACACCTTGAGCTAAACTTCGTCCTACACTAAACTGGCAATACATAGTAGATGTATGGATGAATTGCGATTTAGGGTCCGCATTTATACTCCCTAGCTATATACTAACTTAGTAGATTAGCATTGGAAATATATTGCAGAGCGTTCTCGAAATGTTACAGTGAGAAGATTTTTATACTATACTTAAATATAGTCTATATGGTGGTAGGTTTGGCTAGATATAGGATAATAGTTGATAGAGCTACCTGTATATCATGTGGAGCTGCTCCAGCTGCCTGTCCTGAGATCTATGAGCTTGGATCTGATAATTTTAAGAATAGAGTTGTTGAGAGGTACAGTGTTAAAACCGATGATAATATATCTATTGGTGAAATTCCTGAGGAACTGTATGGGTGTGCCAAGGCTGGTGCTGATGTTTGTCCTGTTAGCGCTATAAAGATTGAGAGGATTGATTAGATGGATTCTGTAGAAAGTGAGTTATGTTCAAGGTGTGTATTTTTTAAACCACACATATACTTTCCCTACATAGGCTACTGTATGGTTAAACAGAGTGCTGCTGTGCAGGAAAGGCCGGCTATCTGTGGCTCCTTTAAATCCACATCTATTGAGGAGCTGAGGCGTATTCTTAAGCTACAGGGCTGGCTCTACTGTGTAAACTGTAGAAAAGCTATATATGATGAGAGGGAGCTAGAGGAACATGTAAAGCAACATCTAGTTGCACCAGGGATTGTACTCGATGAAGCTATAGCCGAGGAAGCTCATGCAGGAGATTAGAGGGCTTCTTCATGGCCAGGGAAGAGATCGGAGTTATCATTGGTGGTCCCCAGGGTGCTGGAGTAGAAACGTCCATGATGGTACTCACAAGAGCTCTTGCTTACCGTGGATTTGGAGTTGTAGCCGATAGAGAGTACTTTTCAAACATAACTGGAAGACACAGCTACATACATATACACATATCCGCAAAGACTATCCCTAGATCCCTAAGGTACCCTGTAGAGGTTATAGCATCTATGGATGCAGAGACCATCTTTACACATATCGATGATATTGCTGGTGGTGGATATATACTCTATGATACCAATACGTTGTTAAAGAAGCTTGAGGAGATTCCAAGTATTGAGGATATCACTCGGGATAGAATTCTGGAGAGGCTTAGAGGTATAGGTATAGAAACCACTGTAGATTCCGTTCTAAGATTTTTAGAGAGGGATAGAGGTGTTAAAGCTATAGGTTTAAACTTTGCAGATCTCCTGCGGAAACTGATGGATAGATATAGGATCGAGCCGCGTCTGCTATCTAGATATGTAAGTGGCATTATGGTATCGGCAATAGCTACTCTTCTAGGGCTTGATGCAAAGGCCATCGAATACTCTTTCTCAATACAGTTTAGTGGTAGGAGAGAGCTTGTTGGACAAAATCTAGAGCTCTTTAAACTTGTTGGAGATGTTATGCAGGGCTTTAGAGGCGCAGTAGCACTTA
>JAWAHS010000008.1:49092-52298 GCA_038889075.1 Ignisphaera sp. | reverse complement strand
ACTTAAAAAGCCTGTGCTAAGCTTCAGGAAGCTGATGGTTGCAACAGGTAACGATGTAGTTGCTATGGGTAAGATAGTTGCTGGTTTGAGGTACCAGAGCTATTATCCAATAACACCTGCTGCAGATGAGAGCTTCACTATAGAGAGGTATGAGTACATCCGTGCTGGGGAAGAGGATATAGGACCTATAGTTGTTATGCAGACAGAGGATGAGATTTCGGCTATATGCTCAGCTATAGGAGCAGCTCTAACAGGGACTAGAAGTGCCACGGCTACAAGTGGACCTGGGTTCGACCTCATGGTTGAGGGGCTATCGTGGGCAGGTGCAAACGAGGTACCCATTGTAGTGACATACTATCAGAGAGGCGGCCCAAGTACGGGGCAGCCAACAAGGGGTAGTCAGAGCGATTTATTCAACGCTATCTTTGCTGGCCATGGAGAGTTTGCTAGAGTGGTTATCACCTCTGGCGATCATATAGAGGCATTCTACGACGCTATTGAGGCTTTTAACATAGCTGAACGCTTTCAGGTTCCTGTTATACACCTTCTTGATAAGTTTCTAGCCAATTCAACTAGAACCATACCACCTCTAGATCTAGATACGGTTAGAATAGCCCGTGGTTCGATCTCCAGCGGTGGTATTGGGTATAAGAGGTTTGATCTAGGTAGCACGGTTTCTCCAAGAGCCTTTCTAGGTGTGGAGGATACTGTTATGTGGTATACTGGCGATGAACATGATGAGTATGGTCATATAGCTGAGGATTCTGTAAATAGGGTAGCTATGTACTCAAAGAGGGTTAGAAAGCTGGAGCTTATAGCCAGCGAGATTCCTAGGGATAGAAAACTCACTGTATATGGAGACTACACCCCCGACTATATACTCATTGGATGGGGCTCTGTAAAGGGTGTTGCCCTAGATGCTATAGAGTCTCTGTATAGAAGGGGCTTTAAAGGATCCTATGTAAACCTCAGACTTCTATGGCCGTTCCCAAGCAGGGAAGTTGTAGAGATTCTAACTAGGGTTCCCAGAGACAGGGTTATAGCTATTGAACATAGCTACTCTATCCAGATAGCAGATCTTGTACCCATAGCAACTGGTATTAGAATTGAAAAGAGGATTGCAAAATTTACGGGCAGACCTATAACGCTTAACGAGCTTGATGATGCCCTCTCCAGAATCCTGACATCAGATGTGGAGCATGTGGTGCTCACACATGGAGCATAGATCGTATAGAACTGGACTCTGGGTTGACTGGTGCCCTGGCTGTGGAAACTTCGGTATACTAACAGCTGTTACAAGAGCATTTGAGGAGCTCGGTCTAGATCCATCTAAAACTGTTGTGGTATCTGGGATTGGGTGTTCAGGTAAGATAGCCCACTTTATAAATGTTAATGGTGTCCACACCCTTCATGGAAGGGCTATACCATTTGCTATGGGAATAAAGCTTGCAAATCCAGAGCTTACAGTGGTTGTCCATGGTGGTGATGGGGATCTTCTTGGGATTGGTGCAGGACACTTTGTTGCACTTGGTAGAAGAAACCTTGATCTAGTGGTTATTCTGCACAACAATGGTGTGTACGGTCTTACAAAGGGCCAGGCATCCCCAACCCTACCACTAAACATTAAGACGAAGGCTCTTGCAAAGCCCAACATTCAGCAGGCTCTAAACCCAGTAGCACTAGCACTTTCGGCTGGCTACACATTTGTTGCAAGGGGATATGCATTTGAAGGCGAGCATTTGAAGAATCTGGTAAAGAGGGCTGTAGCCCATAGAGGTGCGGCCTTTATAGATGTTCTACAGCCTTGCATAACATTCAACGATATCTTTACTGCCGACTACTATAGGAAGAGGGTGTATAGATTAGAAGACGGAGATACCTGGAACCCTATTGTAGAGAAATCTGAAGAGAGAAATGTAAAGCTGTTGAGGGCTATTGAGAGAAGCTTTGAATGGGGTGATAGAATACCTATAGGTGTATTCTACGAGGATCGCACGAATTTAACGCTCGAGGAGAGATTTTCGCAGAGGCTAAAGATGTATCCTGGGATAAGCCCTGCAAAGTCAAGGATAGCAAAGGCTGATGGAAGTCCTGTGGTGGATAGTAAGAGGTTCGAGGAAATATTCAAGGAGTTTATTGTAGAGGTTGAGCGTGTCTAGCATTGTCCATACCGTGTAGAGAGATATTCAAAGATTTAGCAGACCTTCAGGTAGAGTTTACCGTGAAAAGTGGTAGATTTCCAGAAGAGAAGAATATGGAAATCTTACTGGCATCCGAAAATGTGCAGAAAAGGCTACTGGTTATGAAGGTGTTCTACGGCAGGCCTCCATACTATAGGAGGTGGGTAGAGGTATTCTCAATTAGTAGAGAGCTTACCTTCAACAGCGGTATCTTTAGGTTTATTGGGAGTGTCTATGAGGAGAGGTTGATAGAGTGTCTGTCGAGGTTTCTAGAGGGTGGTGAGAGACTATTTATCGACTATATGTATGATGATGAAACGAGGAGGGCTCTCGAGCTGGGCATCCCACCACCTCTGACAAGGCTTGGCTATATGCTTCTCCAAAGAGGATTTACTTGGTTTAAGGATTGGTACTATCCAGAGGGATTTATGGAAGGTGGTCCAAAGCTTCAGGTGGAAAAGCCTGTAGATGAAAATTCTAGGAAGATTCATATGGAGGAACTATGTAGAGAGGTCAGAGATAATTTAGATAGGATTAGAGGTTTCGCAATCCTGGATGAATACTCGTGGATTGCAAGTGGTGTTCTAAAAAGAATAGAAGGCTTATCGGCCGTATGTAGAAGTATTTAGATTAAAAATTCTACTACCCTCCCGGAGTTCCGTGCCACGGGCTATCCCTCCATATAGCGTTCCACATATCCTCTTCACCAACAACATATTCGCCACCGACGTTATCCCTAATGCTGACCAGAACTCTATGGTGCTTAACCTCATCATCGTGTACAGCAGCTAGCAGTAGCTTTAGCCTAGGGTCGCTGAATCTGTTGAGGAGCTCTTTTGTCACCTCCATCATCCTAGCCTCAGTTTCGATATGCCTTATAATCTCTTCACCTAGCATCCTAAACTCCTCCTGTGAAATGGCTGGCTGATACCTAGTGGAAAGCTCTACCATAGCCTGGTAGAACAGTGCATGCTTTTCACTATCATCAGCAATACCAAGTAGCAGCACCTTTAACACCGGATGGTC
>JAWAHS010000008.1:41562-48997 GCA_038889075.1 Ignisphaera sp. | reverse complement strand
GGTCAATTCTATCAGCTAAATTCTTGAGTCTCTCCGCATGTTTCCTCTCCATATCAACCAGCTCCTTAAATAGCTCAACAAACTGCTCTCCACTCATCTAAACCACCGAGATATATCCTTCATTCTATTTAGAGTTTCAAAAGCTTATAAGTATTTCCTCTACAGCATCCTACCTCCAAGTATCTGGGTCTCTTTGATGTATGGGAAGAAGTAGAAGCAATGTATAGTATTTACTAGCATAGGTCCGCATGGGTGCTAAGCACCTCTCGCTCTATTGTGGATAGAGCTTCTAAGAGCTTAGGCGATTTTAGGATCAGCCCCAGATAAGTCAATATGGTTATGGGTATTCCAACGAATAGTGGTATGGTCACTAGACCCACTATAAATGCTATGAGGAGTAGTTGCAAAGATCTATCCTTGCTGATTCTAGCGATGCAGCATAGTATGGGATGGAAAAGCACTACAGTGGCTAAGAGGGCTATGCAGGACGCTATAACCATGGCGTGTACTTCATATATCCCAAGCCCAATCTGGGAAAGTATTCTAAAATCTATGTTCCCCAACATGTACTCAAACAGTACATAACATAATGCTAGGGAGATTAGCGATGTAATGAATACCAGTCTTAATCTCATACTATACCTGGATACCAGCCGTACTAGACCCATATAGATGATGTAAAGAGCTATAAGGATTAGAACTAGGGACCAGAAACCTGGTATTAGCATGCCTATTGGTATAGATATAAATCCAAGCCCTATACCCACAAACCCTATCAACACCATCCCTGCATTCCTCGTAGTTACCGTGGCTAGATGTCTATAGAGAAGGTGTAGATAGAATATCGAACCTACATAGAAAGCCAGTTCATACACCGCCATTACCACTTCAATATACTGTGGTACAAAGAGTGGATTGACAGAAATGGGCTCGAAGGGTCTTATATCATAGTAGATTGGCGAATCCATCAATACATGGAGAAGCCATCCGACGACCCCTCCAAGGATATAGGTTCTTAGACTACCAGAATTCTCAGTGAGAGATAGGGTAGTTAGAGTGGTATGTAGATATCTCCTTAGTAGGTAGAGGATATAGCCAATCAGCATCCCAAAAATAATGGAAGAGAGGATAGTATGTGTATAGCCGTGTAGCCTATAACCACGACTGATAATAGAGACGATAAGAGGCTCAATATCAACAAGGACTGAAGACAGTACTAGTGTAGCTAGGTTCACCCTTCTATATAGAAAGTATCCTACCAGCAGGGCCACACCTATATGATAGCTGGTAAAAGGCATTCCCTACAACCCACTCTTTGTATACATAAATATTTCCTTAAATACTAGGAGGAAACAGTCTCATAGGAGCTGGAAGAGGTCTGTATCTATGGTGGTTGTACCCTTCCGGTTTTGAGTATTGTGGTAAGCCACCTAACGTATCTTTCATCTAGTTTAAGTTCCCTAAGTTTCTCAATAACTCTTTCGATATTGTACTCCACCCTATGGATTTCAAAGGTATTTGTCTCTGTATTGTAGATTGCATAGGAGGCTCTAAAATCACCATCTCTAGGCTGTCCACAGCTTCCAGGGTTTACAATCCTTACACCATCTATTGCGATATCCATTGGTATGTGTGTATGGCCGGCGATAACTGTATCTACCCTGATTATGCTCGGTCTTAGTGTAACCATAGATGGTGTTAGGGAAAGCCTTAGCTCACTGAGTGGAAGATCTGGCTTCATATAGCCATAGAGTGGGTTTCTAGGACTTCCATGCACAATATATAGCTTCCTACCCTCTATATCCCTCTCCACAAATTTTGGTAGCATCTTAAGCCATTCTATCTGTTCCCTTGATAAAAGCCTTAGAGAGATATTCTTCCTCGTATATTCGCTAAGCTCGTGAATCTCAGGACCGCATCTACAGTCCATATCAAAGGCAACAGCACTATCATGATTTCCCATAACTATAACATCGGGCTTTAAACTCCTAACAATATCAATCACAATATGGGGTTCAGGACCATAGTCAACAAAATCTCCTAAAAACCACACACCATCCCATCTTTCAGCAGAATCTAGCACAGCCCTAAGAGCCTCTGTATTCCCATGAACATCAGAAACTATCACTATTCTCATAACCTAAAACCTACAGCAATACTTCTCTACACTAACTTAAAATACCTAACTATGCAAAGAAATGTATAACCGTGTATATCATTATACAGTTTTTTTAGCCCTCTTGTGAGTTTCTTTGTCGATTATTCTAGCTTCCAGAATCTACTAATAGATACAGAGAAATACAGAGGTATCAGAATATGAGATCATTGTGATTTAGTGACACTAACATTCCATCTAGGAGCTTAAAATAGGGTGATTGAAATATTGTTGAAGGTGTGCTATTGCTTAAAGATATAGGATTCTGTTAAAGCTATTCTAGAACACAATTCGAGCTGTGATGCGAACGGTATTGCAAAGGTGCGTATTAGGGGTATTAAAGATTATTGTAGCTGTAAGTCCGTATACAGTTGCATATGGAGGGTTAGGATATTTTTGAACTCGGTGAACTTCTTGGAGTAGAGATCGTAGAGTGTTCTAGATGGTTCAAAATACTCTATACTACTCTCTATCACTGTAATAAAGCTACGCTCCAGCTCACTACCACCGAGAACCCTTAGAGATAGCAGTATTTGACCTAGGTGAGATGCTTCAACACCTCTTACAACTCCTAATCTCTTATTGAATAGAGATGACATTGCTTTGAGGATTCCCGTGTATTGCGAAAGACCTCCGCCGACCATCATCTCCCTATAGCCTACACCATTTATGTGAAGACTTTCATCTATTAGCTTGAGAAGCATTAGAATACCATCGACCACTCCCCATAGAATGTGTTCATAGGTTGTGCTGGAGGTTATCCTATATATTGAAAGTCTCGTACCCTGTGGTAGTCTCGGTAGCCTTTCTGGATATAGAAGTGGGATTGTAATGGGTGTCTGTCCGGGGTCTGGAGGATCTAAGCCTAAAACATCTCGCAGTACACTAAAATCAAGGTTTAGAAGCTTCAAAAGATACTCTACCACAATACCAGCATTATTTATAGCTCCTCCACTCAGCCATAGCTTATCCATCATATAGTATGTCTGGAATACCATGTTTGGCGATGCATCTATTACAGGTCTATCTATAACTGTTCTAAGCATTGCACTAGTTCCAAGGTTTACAACAGCTGTATCCCTTCTACCCCTGCTAAGTCCATAGACCATCGAACCACCATCGAATAATCCAAGGATTAGCGGTGTTCTAGGCTCTAATCCAATTTCACGCGATACTTCTCCATTAATAGTATCTGTGAAGTATGCTTCTCGAAGTTCAGGAAGCTGATTTTCATCAATACCAGCAATCTCAAGTGCTAGGGGATCCCAGTTGAGTTTAGCTATATTCAGCATTTGATATGTACCTGAAGCTGTGGACAGATCTGTTACTGGATACCCTAGTAGCCAGCCTGTAAGTAGCGATTTCGAATCTAGGATTAGATTATTGTGTAGCAGTTCAGGTTTTTCATGTTTTAGCCAAAGTATTTTGGATAGTGTGTATATGTGGATGGGTGGACATCCCGTTCTCTGATAGAGTTCGGAAGCTCTATCCTCTATAAGCTTTACATATCTACACGCTCTTTCATCAAGCCATGTCACAATATTTGTTAGTGGCTTCAGTGTTCTATCCACTATAACTGTAGCAAATAGATATGTAGATAGAACCACGGCATCTATACGATGTTTATGGGATAGATATTGTAGAAGTTCTGAAACACTTTTTCTAATTTCATGTGGGTTATGCTCGTGTACCTTGGGTGCTGGAGTGTATGCCGATAGCTTTCTGCTGATAGAGTCTAGAATTTGTATACTAAGCTCCTTCTCATCTATACTAACTATAGAGATTTTAATATTTGTTGTACCTAGATCAATTGTTGCTATATTCACCTTGCACCACCTTGAAATTTCTGCATTGTCTTAACCAGCGATATGAATACTCTGAAACACGTGCTATATACATTACACAGCTCACCAGATGGATGTGTATAGAATTGAATAGAACTTGACTCAAGCTTTGCATCCACTAATGACTTTATGTATCCCAGTGCCTTTAGTGCAACTATTGTAGCTCCAAGTACTGTAGCATTTCTAGGATCTCTATGCATTGCTATAGGTTTGCAGAGAATGTCTGTAAAAATTCTTACCAAAGTAGGTTCGTTGCAACCACCACCACCGCAGTGAAGGTACTTTATATCTACACCATTTTCCTCTAATGCTGTAAGTATGTACTTGATGGTAAAGCCTATACCTTCGATGAGACCTCTAAAGAGGTGGTCGCGTTTATGCTCGAGACGTAGACCTGTAGCCGTTAGCGTTAGATTTGGATCTCTAAAGGGGTATCTCTCACCAGCTATAAATGGGAGTACAAATACACCATCTTTACACACCACATCTTCACATAGAATCAGTTTATCTACACCTGTAAGACTCTTCATCCACTCAATAGCAATCATACCATTGTTCGAAGCTCCACCAACAACCCTATAACCATCAGCCGCGTAGTATGTGAAGAAGCGCATCTCCGGATTCCTATCTATAACAGGGGCTGGGGTTAGCATTCTTATCACAGCTGTTGATCCGAGATTCAGAACAGCTCTCTCGCCATATACACCATAGCCAATGTTCTGAAGAGCGCCATCGAAGCCGCCAAGTATCAGCGCTACTTTCTCGAGACCCAGCTCCCCAATGCTAATGTAGTCAAAGATCCTTGCACCCTCATGCAGCTCGGGTAGCATAGACTCATCTATACCAGCTATCTCTAGGGCTTTTGAATCCCACTTCAGTTGGTGGATATTGAAGAGACCTGTACCAGAAGCTACACCTAGATCGACTACATGGTATCTCGATAACCTATACACTATATAGTCCTTTACAAACGTGAGTCTGTGGAAAGGCTTTAGCAGCTCTGTTCTCCTAAGCCATAGAATCTTGCATAGTGGAAATACGAAGATAGGTGGGCATCCAGTTCTACTATAAAGCTCATAGCCATACTCCTCAATAAATTTCTGCTCAGCATAGCACCTTCGATCCAGATGTGTCATGATGTCTACTACAGTATTGTAGCCTCTATCTAGAATCCCTAGTCCGTGTAGATATGTGCTAAGCGATACAGCTTCAATCCTATTTCTATAGAGCCTCGATACCGTAGCTATGCTCTCCCATATAGCACTCCATATAGCTTCAAGCCTATGTTCCGCTGCAAGATCTGTGGATGTAGATAGAGGTATGCTATAGATGTAGCTCTCGACTATCCTACCCCGTTCATCAACTAAACCTACTTTTGTACTTGAAGTACCCACATCGATAGCTATAATCATTCTACAACACATCAATACCATTATAACAATAGTGTATCCCACATAAAAATCTGACCCAGTCCTATACTTCTTCTATACATCCATTGTAGCTATGGGCTAACAGGGATATCCTCAGAGAGGATGTAGAGATACCCTACCTAATCCTCTAAGAGCTTTATCACCGGCTACTTGGTGTATATATCTTCAATTGATATAACTACTACCCCCTTATCCAACAGCTCCTCGATCGCCTTTGCTTCCGAACCCTCTGGTCTATCTATCCCCTTTATAGCATCTGACAACAGAAATACTTGGTAACCCAGCCTAACACCATCTTCAGCGGTTGCCTTAACGCAGTACTCCGTTGCTACTCCAGCTATGAAAAGTCTTTTCACACCCCTTGACTTCAGTATTTCATCTAGTTCCGTTTCCTTAAATCCACTATATGCTTCCCTATCCTCTCTAAAAGCCTTTGAAATTACTATAGAATCCCTCGGAAGCCCTATATCCGGATGGAATTGCGCTCCCCATGTGTTTTGAATACAATGTGGTGGCCATGGACCACCCCTTGTATTAAATGAAATGTGGTTTGGTGGATGCCAATCCCTTGTTGCAACAATTACCGCTTTTGCTCTTTTAAACATCTCGATGTATCTGTTTATAGCTGGTATAATGGTTAGAGCATTGGGAACCGGAAGAGCACCGCCTGGCATAAAATCATTCTGCATATCAACAATAGTTAGAGCATCTATAGGCAATATTTTAATCTTTGCCACGCAAGGCCACCTCTCTCTCTATGGATTCATACAGTTTATAAAGTATTTGCATAGTGTATAGCCGGCTATAGATTGGTTTCCGGATCTCCTCTAAGTATAGCTATGGAAAGGGTGGTATCCACCATGAATTGGATGTACTCTATGGATTAATTTAAAGTTTTTAGGTTTTCCACATCTATACCTCTGTGATGCTGTAGGAGGTGTAAAACTGTTTCTGGGTAGGGATCGTGGACTTGAATAGTATCGAGGGTTTCATTGAAGTTAGAGGGAGGTATCCAATACTGATAACAGCATTACACGGCTTTGGATCTGATGGGTATAGGGATGCTGTTAGGATTCTAAAGAGGTGTCTGAGAATGTCTGGGTATCTTAAAACTCTATATAACTACTATGAATTGAGAAGCGTAGCACCGTATCATTCAGCTGTGGATGTATATACATGGGAGATAGCCTATAAGATTGCTATTGCAGAAGAGCTGTGGTGTATTTTACCAACACTGAGCAAGATTGATAGAATAGAAAATATGGGCACACCGGATTACAACCTCAACAAACGCTATGCACTCTCAACACCCTTCTGGAGGAGGGTAAGGGAAATAACTGGGGAAGGTGGGATAAGGGTTATTATAGATATACATGGGATGAAGAACGTAGGGAAGTGGGCAGATATATGTATCTCAGCTAGAGGATACACAACAGCATCTAGAAAACTCGTAGAAATGATAGCGGATTACTTTAGGGGGTATGGGCTAAGCGTTGCTATAGACTATCCCTTTGCAGGTGGTGCCTTTATAGCAGAGTTCGGTAGGCCACCAGAGGTAGAGGCGATCGCAATAGAAATCAAAAGAAAGTTGAGGTTCTATGGATCTAGGATACCAGAGGTTATGAGAGGCGCTGTGAAGATAATAAAGCAGTATCTGGAGATACTGTAGGTTTGAATTGAATCCACCTACAGAGAGCTTCAAAGACTGTATACTGCGATAATTACTCTACCGTTTAGCGATATGTATGGTATGGGTGGCACACGACACGCAGGGATCGTAGCTCCTTACTAGATACAGAATCCTCCTCTTTATATTTTCAGCATCGTCTACATGCCTATCTATGAGTAGCCTCACCATCTCTCTAATATCGTACTCCATTACCGGTATATTCACTGTTGTAGGAGTAATGATGTTTGCATAAGTTATCACACCATTTCCATTACATTTATAGTGGTGTATGAGTAGCCCTCTCGGCGCTTCAACAATACCTATACCCTCCCCTTTC
>JAWAHS010000008.1:38989-41466 GCA_038889075.1 Ignisphaera sp. | reverse complement strand
CCATTACCGGTATATTCACTGTTGTAGGAGTAATGATGTTTGCATAAGTTATCACACCATTTCCATTACATTTATAGTGGTGTATGAGTAGCCCTCTCGGCGCTTCAACAATACCTATACCCTCCCCTTCCTTCAGCTCTACCTTTGTCCTCGGTAGAGCTTGCACATTTTGTAGCTCATTTAATAGCTCTGCAATCCTTTCGAAACAGTAAGCTATTTCGACAATTCTCGCTAAATTGTACACAAGTGGATGTAGAGGCCATCTGCTATTCAACAATTCGAAATCTCTATAGAACTTCCTACTGGCATCGTACGGCATTTCCTGTGATGTAAGGAGTCTTGGAAGGGGCCCCACCCTAAATATCTTTCTAACACCATCTACATCTATGTACACCCTCTTAGAGTAGCTGTAGTCTATGGATTCCTCAACCACATATTTCATGTATTCATTGGGTCGGAACAGTAGATTGGTGTTATCCATCACAACCTTTACTACACCATCATACATCTCTATACCCTTACCATTACCAGCTAGTGCCGCCATAGGTACTCCTCTACATGGCATTGCATCAGCATTGTCCTCTATAAACTTCTCCACCCTCTCAACTATATCTCCATACACTTCGCCTAGAAGCTTCAATCCATATTCTACCTCAGTCTTCAGCACCTCGATATCCTCCCTTGAGAAAAGCTTTAGCACACCACCTGGAACAGCATTAAATGGATGTACATGCCTTCCCCCACTAACATCAACTATCCGCACAGCCCTTCTACGCAGTGTGACAAGCTTTTTGAACAGCAGTGCACTATATGTATCGCTACCTCTACCGTACTCTATATCTGGATATATTAGAAAGCCTAGGTGTAGCAGATGGCTCTGGGCTACACCACCAAGCCCCATAATCTCTCTTACAATCCTTGCTGCTCTAGGAATATCTACACCCAGGAGGGCATCGACCGCTTTAGCTGAGGCAAGATGATGTGCAACAGGGCATACCCCACAGATACGTGGAGCTATATGAGGTGCCTCCTCAATGGGTCTCCCAATAAGGATCCTCTCAAAACCTCTAAAGCCTCCTGCCCTAAGCTGTACCCTTACATCATCCCTTCCAATCTCTATGTATGCATGTAGGTGTCCCTCTATACGTGTTACGGGTTTAATTTCAATTAGCATCTCTCTTAACCTCCTCTACACCAACCCTTCTGTGGTATGGGATTGTTGAGTACGGTAGTGTAAACATTGATAAAAGGCCTACAGGATCTAGCACAGCTTCGAGAATTCTCTCCAGAGGTTCTATCATGTAGAATACACCACTTAGAGCGTCAATCATATCAGCTGCTTGGTCTCTGGAGTTTGGTAGAGGACCCATACACCCTATACAGGGAGCACCTCTACTGGGACACAGAGCTCTACACCCCGCTAGTGTCGCTGGACCCATGCATAGAACCCCCTGCTTTAGAAAACATGTATCTACATCTACATCATTTAGTGCTAGAAGTCTTCTCCTAGGTTCCTTCACAGGCTTCTTATCATCTCTATTAAGTGGACACTCATTACATATGCTAACACTAGGCAGTGTGAATTCCCTTCCATGTACTAACGACTCTAGTAGAGCTTCTATTACCGGTTCAGGTGGTGGACATCCGGGAACCATGTAGTTAACATCTACAACAGATTGCAGTGGTATTACAAATTTAGCTAGCTTTGGTAGTAAGCCTGATTCAGAGGGCTGTACAGAACCGAAAACTCCTCCAACAATCTCCTCCCTTCTAATCATGTTACCCAGCCCAGGTATGCCTCCAAAGCATGTACAGCTACCAAAGGCAACGATCTTTGAAGCTTTCCTACTAGCCTCTTTAACAGCTATGATATCCTCTCCAGTTCGGATGGATCCTGTTACGAATAGCACATCTACATTCTCCAGCTTCTCACTATCTACTAGAAGTGTTGAGTAGGCAATCCTTACTACACCATCTGCTATGAGATTACAGAACCTCTCCATAGAAGCTAGAGCTACCTCGCAACCAGCACAATATGCTAGACTAACAATACCGATGCTTATAACCATTCGCTAACCACCTCACTATTATCGAGAAACCTCAGCCTTGGTAATGATGTAGCTTTTTTAACAATCTCTTTAGCAATTGAGGCAAATCTATCAGCTTCACCAGCAGCAATCCACTCAAGCCTAAATCTATCATCCTCAAATCCAAGCTGGTTTAGATAGGACTTCAGTAGAGCGGCTCTTACCCTAGCTTTGTAGTTACCATTTATAAAATGGCAGTCGTAGGGTGGATGGCAACCGCCCCATAGCACTGAATCGAAACCGTTGTATAGAGCTTTGAATACATAGTAGCTTCTAAACATACCGCTACACGGCAATCTAATGATGTAGATGTGTGGAGGGTATTGTAGCTTACTAACACCAGCCGTTTCAGCTGCTGCATATGCACAGTATGTGCATGTAAAGGCTATA
>JAWAHS010000008.1:32918-38891 GCA_038889075.1 Ignisphaera sp. | reverse complement strand
CACTACCCCTAGCTTCAGTATGTTTCTCACAGACTCCGTACTACGACTCGCAACAATACCCACCTCAAGAACTACAAGATCGGTGTTTATGGAAATTCCGTGGCCTAGTGCAGGATCGTATGCCATAACAGATACTGTGCCATCTGGATTGCCTCTAACCTCACTTGCTCTACCTTTAACTATATACACACCGGGTAGAAGCCTTACCCTCCTATAGAATTCTTCGAAACCCTTACCTGAGGCTCTAATCTCATCAGCAAATATAAACACCTCTGCATCGGGTATGAGGTGTTTAATATACCATGCATGTTTAAGGCTGGCCATGCAACCAACCCTACAGCAGTATGGTAGATGCCTTTCATCACGTGAACCAGCACAGTTTACTATAGCTATACGTCTAGGCTCTCTATCGATTCTTGGTACGGTCAGTCTCCCTCCCGTAGGTCCGTAGGAGCTTACGAGACGTTCTAGCTGAAGTCCTGTAATAACATTTGGGTATCTACCATAGCCATACTCATAGATCTGTGAAGCCGTATACTCTTCAAAACCTGTAGCAACAACTATTGCACCAACCTTTACCTCTACAACCTCACCCCTCTGGCTAAAGTCTATAGCACCTGTTGGGCATAGCTTTTCACATGCTCTACATATCCCCTTCTGGAAGTAGAAGCAGGTACTTGGATCTATTGCTGGAATACGTGGAACTGCCTGTGGATATTGTATATAGATGGCCTTTCTATGTGAGAGCCCCATATTAAACTCGTCATCAGCCTTAGCAGGGCATTTAGCAATGCATATAAGGCACCCCTTACAGAGATCCTCCCTAACATACCTAGGCTTTCTAAGTATCTTAATAGAGAACTCCCCTACCCTACCCTCAATGGATAGAACCTCGCTATAGGTAAGCAGCTTAATATTTGGATGCTGAGCTACAGCATTCATAAGGGGGCCAAGGATGCATATTGAGCAGTCTAGTGTTGGAAATGTCTTGTCAAGCCTAGCCATATTCCCTCCTATGCTGGGCTCCTTCTCAACCAGATATACTGTAAATCCAGCATCTGCAATATCTAGAGCAGCTCTTATACCAGCTATACCACCTCCTATGACAAGAGCTGCCGGGATAACTGGAAGCTTTCTACGTTCCAGCGGCTGATTGCCCTGGATCTTTGCAATAGCTGCTCTAATCATCTTTACAGCCTTCTCTGTTGCCTTCTCCCTCTCTTTTTCATGTACCCATGAGCACAGCTCCCGCACATTGACTAGCTCGAGTAGATATGGGTTTAGACCAGCTCTACGGAGAGCATTTTGGAATAGCGGTTCGTGTGTTCTAAACGAACATGCTGCTACGACAACTCTATCGACTCCGCTAGACCTTATGCTATCCACCATACTCTCTATACCATCTGTAGAGCATAGAAATCTGCTATCCTGAACTATTGCAACACCGGATATCTTTCTAATCTCCTCAGCAACTCTCTGAATATCTATAACACCAGCTATATTTGTACCACAGTGGCATAGAAAGACAGCTACCCTACCCATCTCCACCTACCTCCTCAGAATATACGGTAGAACTCTATCCACTGGGGAGAGGTTGAGATTTAGAGCAACACTGCCTTCGCTTAAACCAATTTGTAGACCAATTAGCTGCGTTAGTAGCATTACCGGAAGCTTTGGTTCGTCACCAAACATCTGCATCACAGCCTCCTGTCTAGAGTCAAGCATCTCAAAACAGTATGGACATGTGGTTACAAGTAGCTGGAACCCCCATCTAGCGGTACCGCTAATCTTTGAGTAGGCCATCTTCATAGCTAGGCTGGGATTTGATGCAAGTAGAACTGCTCCACAGCAATCTAGTCTCTCTGGATAGTCTCTAGTTCTAAAACCGAGAGCCTCTATAATCCTTTCCATCTTGCTAGGATTTAGCGGATTGTCAAAGGATGGTATAGTAGATGGTCGTAGGGCATGGCAACCGTAGTGGGTAGCTATGACTGTATTTCTATCCTGTCCCCCTCGGCTGATACCCCTCAGCACTTCAATGCCAATCATGTCGTGGAAGAGCTCTATGGGGTGTACAATCCTGGGAATGCTCCTGAGATCTAGACCTTCCTCCCTAAGATAGCTTCTGACAAACTCTAGCTGCCTCGGATTCTCCCTAAGCCTATGGATAGCCTCCCTCAGCATTAAGTAACATCCATTGCAGAGAGCGAGGATACCACTAGATTCAGCATCGTAGAGAGAAGCGAGAAGCCTACCGGTTAGGTACAGTGATAGAGAGGGATATACACTCCTAAATGCAAATCCACAGCAATTTACACTTCTTGGAACCACCAGCTCTATATTGAAGTACTTAAGAACACTAAGTATAGATGCTTCAACAGCTACCTGCTTCACCAGTGTAAAGCAACCTGTAAATAGTGTTAGCCTCACCAATCTACCCAGCCTCCTTCAACAACCTTAACCTCTCCCTAAACTTTTCAATATTTTGAGGCTCCGGAAGGGGGTCTAGACCTAGTAGACTCCTTACATCTTCAGTCATATAGATATCGCCATCCCTGGACACTATCGTCTGACTTGCAAAAGCTAGATACGAATTCATGGTATTCTCAACCATAGTCAGATACACTTGGGGTACAAGACCTCTCTTTGTAGCCTCGTGCTGTAGATACTCAATTACATCGTTTAACGATACCTTCTGTGGACATACTTCAACACACTTAAGACACCTCGCACACATCCATATGCTCGAATCCTTTATAACCTCTTCATATACCTCTCGAAACTCGCGAAACATGGAACCGATATAGGCCTTTACAAAGAGATTTGGTTTAAGACCAGCTGGGCACACACCTATACACTTAAAGCATGTGTAGCACGCCCTAACAGTCTCTACAGATATCCACGATATAGTCTCAGCTGCCATATCAACTCACTAATCCTAACTATGGCAATCCCTAAAAAATCTTCATAGAACAGCAGTACTTAGGTACCCTGCATGCTATCTATAGCAACATATTGGAGGTTGCAGACTATGGAGGTAGACATAAAGGTTAAAAAATTCTATTCTGGATACCATATAGTTGGTGGAGGTATTTGAAGCTCGTTCCTATAGGTATAGCCATGCTGGGAGATGAAAGGAGAAGTGTGATGGAGCGTCTAGAGGGTGAGTGTCTCAAGCGTATGAAAAGGCTTGCAGAGATATTGAATAGAAGACTTCAGTACTACTGGGGATCCAAACCCGAGATAGTTCTTGCACCCAAGGTTGTATCGTCTGTAAAGGATTCTAAAGAGATTGGCGAATATCTGGCTAGAAACAATGTGAAGATACTGATCCTTCAGTACTATATATGGGACTATCCATACCTTGTCTGGCCCCTTGTCAATACACTGGGTAGGGATAAGCCTATACTAAACGTCTCTAATAATGAGGGTGAGTATCCAGGTAACGTAGGTCTTCTAGCAACGGATGGTGCTCTTAGGCAGGCTGGGCTGAGAACACATAGGATTATAGGTGATATTGAGGATCCAAAGATTCAGGAAGAGATAGTTGATTGGGTAATGGCTGCAGAGACAGCTGTGTCTCTACGTGGACAGGTGTATGGAATCTTCGGTGGGCACTCCATGGGTATGGAGACTGGCTACTTCCATATGGTGCCAATTCAGAAGGTATTTGGTGTTACAGGCTATCAAATAGATCAGCTTCTACTCGTCAGATACATGGAGAGGGTTTCCAAGGAGGAGGTTGAGAAGGGGTTTAAGTGGCTTAGCGATATGCTTGGAGATAGGATTAGATACGATGGAAAAATGCTCACACCGGAGAAGCTGAAAATGCAGCTAAGGCTCTACCTCGCTATGAAGATGATTAGTGAGGAGTACGGTTTCGACTTCTGTGGAATTAAAGGACAGAGGGAGTTTACAGAGCACGTGGTTATCACTGATGTTGCTGAGATGCTTATGAACGATCCATACGATTGGAATGGCTCTAAGGAGCCTTTTGTATGCTCAACAGAGGCGGACTCATTTGGAGCACTTACAATGCAGATTCTAAAGTATATCAGTGGAGGACTTCCAGTACTCTTTGCGGATGTAAGACTCTATGTACCGGAGAAGGATATATGGATATTTGCAAATTCTGGAAACCATGCAAGCTGGTATGCAGCTAGAAGCTTCGATCCTAGGGAGAATCTCAAGAAGGTTACCTTCTGGCCAGCTATAGAGATGTACTTCCCAGTAGGAGGAGCCTCGGTAGAATTTGATGCAGCACCGGGTGAAATGACCTTTGCAAGGCTGGGTATGTATGGAGATAGAATCTACATGGTTATAGTGAGAGGAGATTCGATAGATCTTCCAGAAGATGAGAAGAAGAGATTAAGGGATCAAACAAATCCAACCTGGCCTCACATGTACGTTAAGCTAAAAGCCTCATTTGAGGAGTTTATAAATGTATTCCCGGCAAACCACATCCATGGAATTCCGGGAAACCACGTTATGAAACTAGTTAGATTCTGTGAAATAGTCGGTATAGAGCCTATAGTATTGGGTGAGGATAGGCAGAGAGTTAGAGAACCGATATGGAAAATCCTTAGCTAATAAACTACATATTTTTTAAATTCTATATCAATACTATTTCTACACTTTCAATGGCAGGTTCCAATAATCAAAAACCTGAACCTTATCTATTGGAAAACACTCTTGGATACAAGTGGTTTATTACGGAATGTGTGTAGCCGTTTATCTATCTATAAAGCTATATACATCTCTACGGTGGTTGCATTTGGTGTTTGTTGGCTGTTGTGGTTTTCCTATATCTAGATCTAGATACTATAGACTATTTAATACTGTAGAGCTTCAAGAGACATTCTATAATCCTCCAGATTTGGATAAGCTTAAGAAGTACAGATCTGAAGCACCAGAGAACTTCGCCTTTGCCTTAAAGGCGTGGCAGGCCATTACACACCCCCTGGACTCGATGACATGGAGGAGGGCTAGATTTGTACCTGATAGAAAGCTAGCTGATAGATATGGATTTCTGAGACCTACTAGAGAAGTTTTCGAGGCTTGGGAGAAGGTTGTTGAGGGTGCTAGGGTTCTAAGGGCTAGAGTTATAGTGATTCAGACACCTCCGAGCTTTGGCTACAGCAGGGATGGTTATAAAAATGCTGTAGATTTCTTCTCAGCGGTTGATACTGGAGAGTTTATCGTTGGATGGGAGCCTAGAGGGAGCTGGCTACAGAACGCAGATAAGGTGTTCGAAATTGTATCGAGATTCAAGAATGTTATCCACATCGTCGATCCATTCAAAACTCTACCTATATTGGATAGAGATACAGTGTACTTTAGACTCCACGGAATTGGCAAGGGAGAGGTGAACTATAGGTATAGATACAGCGACGATGATCTCAAAAGGTTATCTGATATGGTGAGAAAATACAGTGGGAAAGAGGTATATGTAATGTTCAATAACGTGTATATGGCTCAGGATGCACAGAGATTCATAGCAATATTCAACCAAACTACCGATTTATAGCAAATCTCCACCACACAATAACGTTTATCTAGGGATAGGGAATGTACAATACTACTTTACAGTTCTACAGTTCAACTATGTATTGATGTATGTTTTTATGCTAACATGTTTTTATAGTAGCACCATTTCTTCTAGCATTAACTAGATGGTAATCGAATTCTATTCCAAGTTTCTGAACTCTATCCACAACCTTTTGAAGTATCCATGTGGCATTGTCCCTACCATCAACAATTCCATATACTGTAGGTCCCCAGCTACTCTGTCCAGCACCATGGACACCAGCATCGAGTAGAATCCTAACTATCTCCTCAGCCTCTCTACAGCAGTAGATGCCTCCCTGGAATTTGGAAAAGTATTCACCAACAATTACCTGAAGCTTTGTTAGCGCCTTTCCAAAAACCTCTACATCTCGTCTAATAACCGATGGTATTATGTGGAGGAGGACA
>JAWAHS010000008.1:0-32822 GCA_038889075.1 Ignisphaera sp. | reverse complement strand
CGAGCTTATAGAGCTCGTACTGAAGCTCCTTTGGTAGAGACCGGGGGTAGTCCATGGCTGATCTCTCCCTAATCTCATCCAATCCCTTAATACCGTGTGGAATTACTATGATGAAGTACCAGTTGTCTGGTAGAGGACTTCTAAATATTATATGGGGGATGTCATCGGCAGTTCTCGGAGGCTCAACACTACCTCTAACCCTTCTACCGCTATCAACTACAAAACCACCATACTCAAATGTGGCTATACCTATACCAGAATCCCTTCCCCTACCAAGTATTGCGGCTAGTTCCCGAATACTGTAGCCTAGCCCAAGCAGTTTCGCTATTCCATAGCCTATCGATAGTGCTAGCTGTGTTGTACCTCCTAGACCTATGTGTCGTGGAAACGCCTCTTCAATATCGATAACAATATTGCTAATAGATAGACGCTTTCTAATGCTATCAATAACATCATCTATGTATAGATTTCCAACCCTATTTATAATCCTGAATCCCACATCTCTATCTATCCTAACCCTTACCTTCGGATACTCAATTGCTACACCAAGCCCTCCGTAGGCAATACCATCTTCAAAAAAGTTATAGAAACCTAGATGCAGCCTAGCTGAGGATTCGATGCATATAGCCATGGTCTCTAGCCAGCTGAAAGATAATTAGCCAATTCTCCCATACTGTACCTAGTGGCAACAAATAGATCGAATGGATGTATGCTTTCAAAGCTCCTAATACTAATGTACACCATACTATCTGGAGCTAATTTCCTACCGAATCTCTCATACAGACCGTAGAGAGCAGTGCGAACAACATCTTCAGCAAACTTTGCATTTCCAAATCCCTTTAGAATCATCTTACACTCCTTGTCACGTTTAAGATAACTGAAGACTGGTATGGAGAAGGAATTCAAAGCTATCTCTATAAGCTCTGCAACATCTATGAAGCTATTCACTGTAGATATGCATATCTTTAGCTTTGCTCTTTGGGTATGCGAAGGCGCATAGCCTACTGTATTAAGTGTATAGCTACATAATTGGAGAGCGCACGGGCACACGGTCATACCGATAACCTCTATACACAGTTTTCTATGGACACTACTATCCCCTCTAGAAACCCTGGATTTTATGGATAGTTTAACAGGTATGTTCTCCTTTAAATCTAAATCGCTATCTCTATACTCATATAGAAAAGTTGTCGAAAGTTTTGCCTCGGCATAACTAGCATAACTATGTCTAGTGAGCAACTCTCTACATAGACTCTCAATAGCTTCCTCAAGAGATGTAAAGCTAGCGTATTCAATAATGCTAAACACATCTAGTGCTGCTTCTATATTTCTAGACACATGGATCCCTCGCTGAGCCTTGGGGAGATCAACTAGGATGTCTATATATGTATCTAGACAAGTGCTTCCCCTAGAACCACCAATGCACACCCTTCTGTAAACACCCTTTACACCAACTTGATCTATGGGAATGCTGTACAACGGTTTAGAGGACTGTACATCCGGTGGAACACCACTGGAATTCATACTACTATCACCCTACTCTACAACTCGATATGCTCTAAGATTGGTAAATGCTTTATGTATTTATAAAGGTTTTTAATCGCTACGCCAGTGACTGTGGTACGGTCCTGTGGATCCTATTGATTTAGGGGTGGTAGGTATGGTGCGAGTTGTAGGTATCGATCCTGGTACAAAGACCTTTGATATTATTGTATTAGAGGATGGTTCCGTTAAGGTTGAGCAGAGCCTCGATACATTTTCAATAGCTAAGGAACCTCAAATACTTATTGAAGCTATAGATAGGTTAGAGCCAGAGTACATTGTAGCTCCCTCCGGCTATGGTGTACCCATCACCTTTGGCGATAATATTAGAGATGCTGAGAGGTTTTCTACCGAAATTATACTACTTAGCACAGGAGATGCCATTAGAGCAGGGGCTAAGGCTGGTGAGGTGGGTATATGGGTCTACGATGCTATTGTAAAGACTGTGTCGCACCTTGTTAAAAACTACAGAGAGAGAGTGGTATTTCTACCTGCTGTAATACATCTACGTACCGTGCCTAGATATAGAAAGATTAATAAGGTTGATATGGGTACCGTTGACAAGCTTGCTTCAGCATTTCTAGCAGTGTATGAAATGAGTGAAAGGCTTGGCAAAGACTTTAGAGAGATAAATATAGTAGTTACGGAGCTTGGATTTGGATACGCAGCATCTATAGCCGTTGAAAGGGGTTTCGTTGTCGATGGTATAGGGGGTAGCTATGCCTCTATAGGTACTCTCACAGCTGGAGCACTAGATCTCGAAGTTGTCGTAGGAGTGGGTATGTGGAGTCGTTGGGATGTCTTCTACGGAGGTGTATTCCACGGCGCTAAAACATTTGATCTAGAGACCATAGTTAAGGGTTATGAAGCTGGTGAAGAGCCTTACACATCAATGTTTAGCGCATTTATAGAGGGTGTGGCCAAGGATATAGCTAGAATGCGAATCTCATCACCAAAGGCAGATACTATAGTTCTAACAGGTAGGCACAGTAGAAATTCTACTGTTTTACAGCATCTTAGGGAGCTGTTTAAGGATCTCAATGTAACAACACTTAGAGGGTTAAAGGGTGTTACAAAGGCTAAGGAGGCAGCACAGGGATATGCAGCTATTGGTGAGGGTATTGTTGGTGGATACTTCAGGGATTTGGTTAAGCATATGGATATAGAGGGAGCCTGTGGAACATCTGTTGACTACATTATCCATGCAAGGGCACAGAATTTCGTTGAAAGAGTTAGAAGAGCGTATATAGAAACAGTACACAGATCCAATCTATGTAAAGAGTAGATGTTATAGTTTTAGAATCCTCTTCACAGTATCTTCGAGCTCCGAAACACTACTAACAACATATGTATATGGAGACCTCCTCAGCTTCTCGATATTCTGAACATCCACATCCCTTGGCATAAGCTTTACCTTCTCCCAACACCTTACCGCCCCCCTAGGACACACATATATACAGTGTTCACATCCAATACACTTCGATAGATCTATCCTCACAACTCCATCTACGGTAACGATAGCATTTACTGGACATACCCCTACAGCCAAACACCCACCGCATGAATCAAGGCTACACACAGCTCTATCTATATAGCACGGTGTTTCAGTCTCTATAAAACCATCGTTACCTGGAATATCGGTCGGTAGAATAACCACCGGAATGCTACTCTTAATTGCCTGGGAATACAATGCGGATGCAATATTGTCAGCTATTCCCAGCACCATCTTTGCTACAGAATTTGCCGTTGCAGGTGCTATAATGAGGATAGAGTACCTCTTCATATTGAGTCTACCAATGTAGTACATACCCTGTTCTTCAACGAGAAACTCCTGATAGTAGCCACCAGATGCAATACTCTTAAGAATATTTAGAACACCAAATATTCTAGACACCTCAAACCCCCATTTAGTTAGGAATAGCGTTACATTAACTCGATATCTCTCTCTAATAACCCCTAGAGTAGAGGCTACAGCTCTCAGATTCAAACCTCCTCCAGTTATACACCAAGCAATATTTATCAAAAGTAGATCACCTTTAGATAATGCTACTCATCTACTATTTTATACCTTTACGATGCTTTCCCCAATGTGTTTGGAATCACTGCTATAGGGCTACTCCACTTCCTATAAGTACAGCGTAGTAGCCCTAGAATTTATATGGGTTGTACCATTTTGGTATTGGCTCTGGATTCTATACTATAGATGGTATTGCTTCGTCTCTTAATTTCAACTGTTTACTCAGTAGAAATGGCTGTGGTAGAGCATTTCTCAACTACATCTTCAATGTATGCGAGACTGTAATCGAGTTCAGGTATGTATTTTAGTCTAGCTCTTACAATAGCATTTCCATACTCAACTACTATTGTTATATCCATATTTCTGCTTTTTAGCGTAGTATATTTGTAGGGGTCTCTAGATCTCTCAGTACCGTTGATATCGATGTCTATTTTTACATGAGCCTCCTTTTTAAATGGCTGTGATGTTATGGCATACTCGATAACCTTCCTTAGAAGCTCTACCTCTTCACGAAATCTTATTGGTATTCCTGTAAACTGGTGGATTGCCATACCGAGAGCTATTCCAGCTTCAAAGATAGCCCGATCTCTATCTGAAATCTTTGGAGAGAAGTACTTTTTAGCTGGATCATTCAAACTATATCACCTTAACACCTGGAATACCTGGATCAGATAGAGCATCTATCTCCATACCCCATGAGATTAGCATGCTTATAAGTTTTATAGCTATGGATAGCTTTACCCTCTTAATATCCTCATCCTTTCTCCTATACACTATGGAGTACCTACCTATAGGACCTCTAAAATCCATACCACCGATAATAGCCTTTCTAACACCAAGTGCATATGCTATGAATAGAGCTCTATCGCCATCTGTAAACCCTCCAAAATTATAGACATACGGCTTTGGCTCAACTTGTGTAGAACCTATTACAGATCCCCTGAATCTAGGAACCCACATCCTTATCTCACCTATATTATCTCCATGTCCATGAACTATGGCTATAGAGCCCCTTTTATTTAGATACACTATATGGTTTGGATCTCCATCGAGATCGGAGACTATGATATCTGGAATAAAACCCTTTTCATAAAGGAATGTCGCAGTACCATCGATGGCAATGGTAGGAAGTCGGTCGGTCAATCCTAATTCAATAGCCTTTCTAAAATCGTGCTCTATATTTAGAGCTGGCCCCAAGATAAACACACAGCGACTACTTATAGCATTTCTCAGCTGTTGAACATCTATAGCATTAGGCAATGCGCTGAGTATGCTACTTAGTGTATCGGTAGCCATCTGGTCTTGATCAAAGGAGAGGTTTAGCATACTCTTTATAGAGCTGTACAGCTCTAGCCATAAATTTCTATCTATAAGCCACGACACTGTAGAGGACCTTAAACAGCTACTCGATTAACTTAAGCAGATTCTCAATAGCTATATAAACTGTAGTGTGGTATAGAGTCAATTAGCTGTTGGGTTGTAGAGCTATGGAAAACACTGTGAGGTTGCTTAAAAGAATAGGCTTCTCGAGCACTACATATCTAGAGGCCGTAGCTCTCCTCTATGGCGATGACAGTAGTATAGTTAATGTGGTACCCCTCGGGTTTAAGCTTAGGGATGGCTATATAGTGTCAAAGGTATACAGAGGTGGTAGAACATATGAAGCTATTGTAGGTAATCTGGTCAGAAGTGGCTGCATCTGTATTACACAGGATGCCAGGCTGTTCTATCTATCGATATTTGAAAAGGATAGAGCTATAAAGCTATTTACAAACAGAGAGGATGTATGTGATGCAATAATCGAATTCGCTATAGAATCTACAGATAGTGAGAGGAACAGTATTCTCATGTATGCAAAGCCTTTGGCAGTTAAGATCCTCAGAAGAATTCCAAGGGGATTTACAAGGGCTTCAGCATCGATTATAGAAGCTCTTGTATGGCTTACAAAAATACCATATACATCAAAGAAAAAAAGAGCAGAGCTTGTAAAGCACATTGAGCTCTGTCTAGAAAGCATACATAGATCAAGTAGAAGTAAAATATATAGATCAATAGCAAGGAAAATACATATAAAGATGCAGAAATACATCAATGCCTAGGTTACATATTTATCTGCATCTGGTATTGGAGTAATATGGTATAGCAACTACATAGATGTTATTTATAAACACTCTATAGACTATTCTAAATATCCTATACATTGACGCTATACTAATTTATGCTACTCTATAAAGCTATTAGATAGACTATAGTATATTGAATGCAATTCTTATTAGTTCAGCAATCTGGATATTTATCTTAGGTGAGTAAAAAGTGGTATCAAGAAAGCTATCTATAGTACTGTCTATTATAGTAGTAGCTATAGTTATACTCGCTTCAACGGCTATATTATTTGGTTTTAGTGGTGCTATTGGTAGCGAACGTACAGTGACTGTAACCATAACGGAAACCGCATACAAAACACCTACCGTGACAACAGTGATAATGCCAACGCCTACCACCAGATATACTCCTAGTCCAGAGGTTAGAGGGGTATCCATATCTGGTGCAGGTGCTTCATTTCCATATCCACAGATAGCTCAGTGGATAAAGCTTTTCCAGAATGCCTCGGGTGTTGAAATTACCTACCAATCTGTTGGTAGTGGTGCTGGTCAGAAAATGTTTCTAAGTGATCGTGTAGTCGACTTTGGATGTAGTGATCCACCGCTATCAAAATCACAGTGGGAGCAGTATAGAGGTCATGCTATTCAGATTCCATGGATTATGGGTGCTGTCGTAGTTGTGTACAACGTTCCTGAGATACCTAACGGATATAGTCTTAGGCTTACGGGTGAAGTTATAGCCAAGATATATAGGGGGGAGATAGAGTACTGGGATGATCCAGCAATAAAGGAGTTGAATAGGGAGATAGCCGATAAGCTACCCCACCAACCCATTATAGCAGTTCATAGATCAGATGCCAGCGGAACTACAGAGGTGTTTACAGTATTTCTGTATAAGTCTGCTCCTAATACATGGTCTAGTGAGCTTGTTGGTAAGCAGGTCAATTGGCCTGTTGACAACACTGGTAGAGGTGTAGGGGGCAAGGGTAATGAGGGTGTTACAGCTATAGTTCTACAAAATCGATACTCCATTGGCTATGTCGAGTGGAGCTATGCAACAGAATTCAAGCTACCCATTGCAATGGTAATGAATGCTGCAGGGAGATTTGTGCTACCAACGGCTGAATCTATAAGTAGTGCTGCTAGAGGTGTAGCACTACCCAGTTCGCCTATGGACGACTTTAGCCATACCCTCTACGAAGTTGTGTACTCTGTGAATGAAGATGCCTATCCAATAGCCTCATTTACATACATATTCCTATGGAAAAAATACGATGATAGTAGAAAGGCTCTGGCTCTCAGTGAATTCCTTAGATGGATTGCCTACGAAGGTTACGGCAGTATGGTACCTGGATACGCTGCGCCTCCACCAGAGGTGGTGGATCTGCTACTCCAAGCAGCATCTATAATTGCAGGCTAGATAGGTGTAGTGGATGTTTAAATCTAAACACGATAGGTTATTTTTCATATCCCTTCTACCAACATCGATTACGATCATCGGGCTACTCATTCTATTTCTAATCATATTAGTCTTCCACGCCTCTACATCGATTGGTGTTTTTGGACTCAAGCTCTTTATAGAGAGCATTTGGAATCCCGAGAATGAGATGTACGGAATTCTGCCCCCTATCATCGGTACCTTCATTGCATCGGGTATAGCTGTTGCTGTCTCCCTCTTCTTCTCGATACCCCTATCGGTATTCACTGTCGAGTTTATCAGAGGTAGAACTAGGGAGCTGGTTTCATCACTTATAGAGTTGATGAGCGGTATACCAACCGTTATCTATGCCATATGGTCCCTCAATACACTGGCACCCTATCTAAAGACCTACGTAATGGAGCCCTTATACGAGTACCTCAGCTTCATCCCACTGTTTTCATGCAAACCAGTAACTGGGCTATCTGTTTTTACAGCTGGTATTGCAATAGGTATAGCCATCACACCATATATGGCGATGCTCATAGCTGAATCTTATAGATCTATTCCAATAGTATATAGAGAGGGCTGTCTCAGCATAGGTGCAACAAGGTATGAGACTACAAAGATTCTTCTATCGTTATCGAAACCTGCAATAGTGGCTTCTACGGTACTTGGATTTGCCAGAGCAGCTGGTGAAACAACTATAGCTGCTGTTACCGTGGGTAATTCTATGTCTTTGAGCTGGTGTCTATTTGCACCCAGCTACACTGTACCTGCGATAATAGCTTCACAGTATGCTAATGCTGGACTATACGTATATGCAGAATCGGTTCTACATGCATCTGCTATGGTGATTCTCATAGCTACTCTCATACTAAGCTTTATAGGATTGAAAATCCTTGACGAGTGGAGGAGGAGGGTGGTTGTATAGCTCTAGAAGAATTAAGAACAGACTCTTCATAGCGTTCATAGCATCCGTATCGATTCTATCACTGGTTCCATTGTTTCACATAATGATAACTATAGCTGTAAACGGCGTCCAAGTTATAGCAAAAGCTGGACTAAGGTTCTTTACAGATACTCCTCCAGCACCACTATCTAGAGATGTAGGCGGTATAGCTCCAGCA
This sequence comes from Ignisphaera sp., assembly GCA_038889075.1. GTDB lineage: Archaea > Thermoproteota > Thermoprotei_A > Sulfolobales > Ignisphaeraceae > Ignisphaera. The sequence continues at coordinate 24,614 of JAWAHS010000008.1, read as the reverse complement.
CTCTTCGGCTCATTCTATATAACGCTGGTATCGCTACCGATAACGGTCGTGCTAGCTCTCCTAGCATCAATTCTCTCAACAGAATTCCCCAGCAACATAATATCTAGAGCTGTTGATGTACTTTCGAGATCTCTAGCAAGTGTACCAACAATAGTAGTATCCATGGTTGTATACACAACAGTTGTAGTTCCCATGCGTGGATTCTCTGCATTAGCGGGTGTAATAGCTCTATCGCTCATCTCACTACCATATGCATATACAGCATTCTCAACAGCTCTCAGATCCGTGCCGCAAATATATAGGGAGGCCGCCTACTCAATAGGTATGGATAGATGGAGAACTGTTAGAAGAGTTCTCCTACCAGTATCGAGAAGGATTATCGTTACCGGAATACTTATGGTATTTGCAAGAGCCATGGGGGAGACAGCAGCACTGCTCTTCACTGTAGGAAGGTATAGAATGGGGATAAACATAGATATAAGAGCTCCTACCGACGCCATACCACTCCTTATATTCGACTTCATTACAACCCCCTTCAAGTCATACCAAGAAATTGCATGGGGAGCTGCACTGGTTCTTCTAGCCGCCTATCTAGCTATCTTTGTATCTGTTAAAGTTGCTGTGAAAGAGGTTAGACTATGATGTATGCTGTTGAGATTGAAAACCTCAATCTATACATAGATGGTAGGCATATACTCAAAAACATATTTATGAATGTGTCGTACAATACTATACACGTAATAATGGGTCCATCCGGTTCAGGTAAAACAACGCTTTTAAGAACAATCAATAGGCTCATAGATCTCGTACCCAATGCTAGAATTACGGGAAGGATCGCTGTTCTTGGCAGAGATGTACTTAGCTCAGATCCCTATATACTGAGACGCGATATTGGAATGGTCTTTCAGATACCAAATCCATTCCCACATATGACAATATATGAAAACGTAGCCATCTCTGCTAGGCTGAATGGTATTGCGAGAAGTAGAAGGGAACTTGATGAAGTTGTTAGATGGGCTTTGGAGAAGGCAATGCTATGGGAAGAGGTTAGGGATAGACTCAACAAGTATCCGCACGAGCTTAGTGGAGGTCAGAAGCAAAGGCTATGTCTCGCAAGGGCTTTAGCTATGAAGCCAAAGCTCCTCTTACTGGATGAACCTACAGCAAATATAGATCCTATAAATGCTAGAAGATTGGAGGACGCCATAGTCTCACTTAAAGATGAGGTGACCATCATAATGGTTACCCACTCACCCCATCAAGCCGCTAGAGTTGCCGATAGCGTTACACTTATATACGATGGATATATTATTGAACAGGGACCTGCTCAAGTAGTATTTCTACATCCATCAAATGAATACACAGCTAAATTTCTTAGAGGTGAGATATAGGTGCTTATGGCCGCTGAACTTGAGCGCCTCAAATCGATAATTCTTCACATGGCTAGCCATATACGCGATATCGTTAGCAAGACTTCGAAGCTCTTTAAGGAAATCGATATGGATTCGAGGAGGGGGATATGGGAAGAGATAGATAGTACATCAGCTATGTTGGATAGGATTAGAAAAGAGTTTGTGAATGAGGTTCTAGTGTTTATGGCTAGGCGACAGCCCCTAGGAAAAGAGCTTCTAATATCACATACACTAATAAGCATAGCCTACGATGTATATAGAATATCCAGATACTGTAGAGAGATAGCTAGAATAGACTCGGTACTCGCTCCACAATTCAGTGTTGCAAATATTCGGGTAGTTGGAGATGCATTTGAAGAAGCTACTAGGGCTGTGGAACGTGCTTTAGACGATCTCGTAAGGCTCAAGCCTACAAATGAGAACATTGTTGTAGAGATAGATGGTAGAGTTGACAAACTCTACAATACTCTTCTAGTAGATGTATCATCAAGGGATAGCGTTGATAGAATGACGGCTCTGGGAATTCTCGTCATGAGGCATATAGAGAGAATAGTAGATCACGCAAACTATATAGAGAGATATTTAAAGGACCTTGAATAGAAATCTACCAACACTACATAATACAAGATAGACACACCCATAGTACTATCCCAAACAGATCATCAGCCGATATCCATAAATAGAGGAACACAGCACCTATCAAACCACTAATTAATACTTCTAGCACCACCTCTACATATGTATAGCTTTATTGTAGATAAAGAGGGGAACTGTATATATTGTACCTGTTGATGAAAGGTTCATTGTGTAGCGGACAACTTGGCTGAACTTCTTCTCCATAGATGGAGAATCTTTATAACCTCTGATGAACTCTAGATATATAGCTTTTAGTGAAGTAAATCATTTAAGGGTGATGAAAATATTCAATAGTATTCTTGAATTCAAGGAGTTATGGAGTTTGGCTACTGAAAGATTTATAGCATGGTGGGAGAAGGACCTCAGGTCTCCACTGGTGCAAATAACCGTTCCTAGGAAAGGACTGGAGGATAGGGTGGCAATGCTTTTTAATAGATGGCACTGGGGTTTTGCAAGAAATCCTGGGAACCCTATTGAAACAGTTGAATCGTTTGTCGAATGGTGTAGGAATATGGTATTTCTAGCGGATTCGTATCCCAATCTATGGATTAATCTAGGACCCGGTATTGTAGCAGGCTACTTCGGTAGCAAGGTGTTTTTTAAGGAGACAACGGCTATCCCCGAGGACTCTACAGTTTCTAAATTGGTTGAAAAGTCCGGTTGGAATCAATCTTATGCAACTGTCTGGTTTGGAGCCTCTGCAGACTCCAGTGAAGTGAAGAATTGGGATGAGATAGATAGCATGGTGAGATTCGATCCGGATAACTTTTGGTGGAGAAAAACCATCGAGTTTACCACACTTGCTTTAAAATACCGTAGAGGTAGATATATCGTTGGACTTACCGATTTAGGGGGTGTGCACGACGTTCTAGCCTCTCTACGGGGAACCCAAAATCTTGTTAAGGATATGTACTACAATCCGCGAAAAGTTGAGGAGATTTCATGGAGAATTCTAGAGCTTTGGCACATCTACTACGATAAGCTCTATGAAATTGTTAGAGAGCAACAGTATGGTACATCGGCTTGGATGGGCTTATGGAGTCCAGGGAAATGGTATCCAATACAATGCGATTTCTCTGCAATACTTTCACCAAAGCTCTTCCAAAAATTTGTCCTCCCAATATTGGAAGAACACTGTGTTAGACTCGATAATACAGTATACCATCTGGATGGCCCTGGAGAGCTTCCCCATGTAGATTTCCTGGTAAAAATAGAGAGATTGAATGGTATTCAATGGGTTCCAGGTGCAGCAATGGAAGCACTGAATAGAGACTGTGGCTCAGAATACTGGATACCGCTCTACAGAAAAATTCTTGAATACGGCAAAAACCTGGTTATAAGCGTGCCGTATGCTAGGGTTTTAGAGATTTTGGAGAAGCTATCAACTATTAAAGGAGTTGCTATCCAAGTTGGTTGTCCAAATGCTGAAGTGGCCAAGAAGTTGCTAGCTAAACTCGTAGATAAAAATATAATAGATAGTGAATTTATTAGAGAAATTCCACTCCTAGTTTGAAGATTTTTAACTTTTTATCTCTCTATCCTTCCCAAGTGGACAGAATATTAGTCCCTTCTACTATACTCTATAACACTATACCTAGCCATCCTAAACTCACATAGAATAGCTGGAGAGAAATCCTAATGCTGTCTCTAATGCTTTGTTTCCTAACCACTAATTATTGCTATCAATCTTTTCACCATTAGGACCTCTCCCATACCTCACAAACATATATATTGTACCTAGTGGTAGATTGTATTGTGGTGACAGTCTATGCCTATAGTTCATGTGTATATGTGGAGTGGCGTTTCGAAAGAGGCTAAAGAGAGTATTGTTAAGGGTATTACAAAGGTTTTCGAAGATATTGGAATACCTAGACACGCTGTCGAGATTGTTATTCACGAAGTTTCTAAGGAAAACTGGGGTGTAGGTGGGGAGCTAGCTAGTGAAAGATTTAAAGAAGTCAAACCTCCATAGCCATGAGACTGTACCAGTCATCCGTTCGAAATCGCCATCCCTAGCTGTAAATACTGCATTGTTAGCTATCAATGAGCAGCTATTGGCAAACCTGCATCAGGTACCATATCCTCCTCTGCTTACGGTGATCATATAGGGTAGAGCTCGACAGGGAAGAAAAGACTGTTGTTTCAACTGGTTCATCGATATTGAAGACCATGAGAACTTGATAGTATATGGATTTGCAGAATCTTACAGAGGTGATGTTCAAGGACTGTGGATATTTTTATAGTATAGCTATAGCTCGATGCCATGGCTTAGTGCTTCTCTTACAATTCCTATTTCTTTTTTCTTTTTCTCAAATTCTTCTGGTGTATAGCATAGAATGTCTATATCTACTTTGGGTAGGGCTCTGTTTTTCCACAGGATCTTTAGTATATAGGAAGCTCTATCTGTAAAATGCATGGTTTCGAAAACTCTAGATACAACAATTATATCTATATCTGATGTTTTTAGAGCATTTCCACGGGCTCGTGAACCAAATAGAACTATCTTTACATCAGGTATGCTATCCTTCAAAACCTCTATTATCTTCTCAATATCTCTATCCATCCCCATCACCTTCTAGAGACTTTCTACAGAAATCTATAATCAGTTTTGCTTTCTCTAGATGTTCTCTAGCCATTCTCTCATTATATAGACTTGCAGGTACGCCACTAGCAGCATCCGGATATCTTGTAACGATATACTCTGGAGTTAGATCCATAGCTGCATCAACAAGATCCTCGCCTCCTATACCGAGAACCTCTAACAGTTCTACAAGATTATGAGTTTTAGGAGACGGTTCGCCTTTAACATGTATATACAGTGCCTTCAAGGCTTTTTCAGCAGCTTGTTCAGCAAAGAATACCGAAGCATAGTATCTACCTACCTCTAGAAGAATCTCCGATGTACGTAGATCCTCAAGAGCTTGAAGCCAAAGCCTACGAACCTCCTCACGCACCACCTACCACCTACCATATATTGATCCTTAAACAGGTCAGTTGTTTCGGGGTCTATATTTTTTCCGAATATCTGTCATTGACTGCTCTAGAGAAGCTGGTCAAGGGGGTATTAATGTGAAAAACATGGATACGCCATAGCACTTGAAGAGCTAAAGTATCCTAATAGGAGTGCTAGTAGTAGAAGTAGTAGGGGTGGTGTAGAAGTTCTCGACCCTTGTGCATCGGACGCTCTGTAAGATAGAAGATAAATAGTATAGATAAAGAAGACTTAGAAGTATAGGCATACCTTAAATTGCAAAACAGCCAATTCCATTCAACTCTTCACAATATTTAACTCGAATTAAATTTATAGAGGTTCTATTTCCAGACATCTACAATTGCTGTGCCTTTTAGCATGAGCTAAGTGAGCTATCCTAGCTCTTTCTATAGAGTTTAAGCGGAGAATAGTTGTATATTGAGAAGTTCAGCTTGTAGGTATTTCCATCGTGTCCGTAGTGGCTATCTTCTGTATCTTAATACATGTTGAGTTGAGCACTGCTCCACCATAGCTATCTACACCATCATCGAGAAGAACATTTATCCTCCTACCATCAGCTGTGTGGGCCTGTCTAGATGTCCATGCAATACCTCTACTGATGTTCGAATCTATGTTGGCTACCATTATTGCAGTACCTCTTCTGCTCCAGACCTTTACAAGGTCTCCCGATGATAGTTTAAACCTTTCAGCATCCTCTAGGCTAATGTATATACAGCTCTGCTTTGAACCATAGATTTCTTCAAACTGTGTATGTATATATAGTGGATGAGCTGAAGTTATCAGCACAAGCTCTCCTTCATTGCAGTAGTCTCCTGCTGACGGTACTGGGAGAGGTGGTAGCCCTTCCCTTTCTGCTGCTGTGCTATAGAGCTCTATTCTCCTTGTTGGAGTTTGGTACTCATCTCTAGGTCTAGTCTTAAGCTCTATAAAGCCTACATTGAGAAGTCTCTCAAAATTCTCTTTTCCTATAGCTATCTCAAAAAGTTTATAGGGATCTGGACAGAGCTCTGCATAGCTATCCGGTATAATGTGCTTCACTATTTCACACATAAGCTGATATTCACCTATAGACTCTCCCAAGGGATCTATGACAGGTCTATTTAGATACACCATATTGTGCAGATAGCTATAGACTAGGTCAAGTTTTTCATAGAACGTTGGTGCTGGAAGAACCATATCAGCTATTTTCGCAGTATCGCTCCAGTGCGTCTCATGAACTACAACAAAAACATCTTCTTGCCTAAGCCCTTCAGCAACCTTATTAGCATTTGGTAGCGTAGCTACAGGGTTGTGGAGGTGGATATATACAAATTTGTATACTCCTTTGCAAAGCTCTTCACCTACCTTCTCCATGCTGATGGTATTTCTACTGGGCCACAGATCCAATCCTTCAACAGCTGCAAGATTTAGCGGTAGACCATCTGTATTGCTGTAGTAGAATCCTCGGTGAATACCTAGAAGAGCCGGTAGAATTGATATCGAACGGACAATATCTCCACCTCCATATCTCCTCTGAAGACCATAGCCAATAAATATGGCAAAGGGTTTTCCATGAACCATCATTTCAGCGAACTCAGCTATTCTATTTCTTGGAACACCTGTAGCTCTCTCTACAGTATCCAGCCCATATTTATCTAGATGTTTTGCAAGCTCATTGAATCCATAGGTGTACCTCTCTATGAATTCTCTATCTATATAGTTGTGCTCTAGAAGGTATCTGGCTATTCCAAGCGCTAGATATCCATCTGATCCAGGTCGCACCTTTATGAAGCTACCGCTTTGTCTAGCCGTCTCTGTAACTCTTACATCTACCGTTACTATCTGTCCGCCTCTCTCTTTAATCCCGAGAATCCTTCTCCATAAATGAATTGCACTTACAGCTGGGTTAAAGCCCCAGATAATAGCCATATTAAGCTGCTCGATATCGTCGGGAAATACACCGTAGGTCGAGCCATAGACGAGCTTTAAGGCTCTAGCACCACTGTAATTGCATATGCTGCGATCAGTTTGTGTAGCAGCTAGATAGTTCCAAAGTCTTCTACTTGCATGCCTAGTCAAGATTCCTCTGTTACCTGCGTACTCTAATAAGAGAACATACTTAGGGCCATATCTCTCCAACACCTCTCTAAGTCTAGATACCAGGAGATCTATAGCATAGCCCCAGTCAATTTTCTTAAAAACTCCCCCACCAATATTAATAGATGGATACAGAATCCTAAGGGGAGAATATACTCTCTCAACATCCTTTGCAGCTCTAGGACACAAAACACCCTTAGTATATCTATCATTTTCAGCAACAACCCTAGAAATCCTACCACCCTCTACATACACCCCGAGTCTGCAAGTATCGTAGCAATCTCTAGGACAGCCTAAAACTATAGACATATTCTCCACCTCTCCAAAATCATCCCATCTAGAGATAGAATTAGAGGATGAAAATATAAGTCTAGATTCCAGCCACTATAACACTATGAAGAACTGTACAGCATTTGAAGATCTCTTGAACTCTTTAACCCAATAAGTGATGCCGTATACAATCTCTAATTTGGAAATAACTTAAGTAAACATTACGCATATTCATACAGTAGATATTTTAGAACCACTGTTAAGCAATATCAATGCAATCTATACTGCAAACCCTCAATACTATTTTTAAACCATAGCTCTAGGTTAGAAATTATTGAGGTGTAGTTACTCTGGATAGCGGTATCTACACTGCTAGCCTATATAGAGAGGCTTTTCTGAAGGCTGCACGGTTTCACCATCCTCAATTCACCCCGTGTAGAATTATTATAACGCGTCCTGTTTTAAACACCTATAGGGATGAGATTATCGGGTTGATGAAGAGGTATCCGCTAACCTTTCCTGAGCACGATCCCAGCACTATAGTATTTGATGATAGACCTGGTGTTGTTTTTGAGGATAGGTTTACTAGGGATGTATATGGCACTGTCTGGAGGTTTAAGATTAAGGGTCTCGGTGGTGAACCCTATCAGTACCCTCTAGACGATTTGAATAAAGTGAGAGAGTGGAATCTACCTGAGCCTGAGGCTGGCTACCCCATAGGCTATGCTGATCCAAAACCTATGATATCATGGGAGGAGCTGTTTAGCTATTTTGACAGGCTTAGAGAGCAGGGTAGGTTAGTTGTATTCAGCCTCCACCACTTTCTATTCCAGAAATTAATGGATGTAATCCCACTGAATAAACTAGTCTACGCCATCTATAGAGGGGATGAGAGGATTATTCTAGCACTAGAAAAGGTTGCAGAATACCAATACGGGCTGCTTAGGATAGCCAAGAGATATAGAGGGATACATATGGTTGCATTTCTAGAGGATTTGGGAGGTCAGGAGAGCCCATTTATTAGATTACAGCATCTTAGAAAATACTTTCTACCATACTATAGAAAATTCTTTGATGAGGTGAGAGATATGGATGCGCTAATATACTTCCACAGCGACGGAATGGTAATGCCACTGGTAGACGCTATTCTTGAAGCCGGTATAGATATTCTAAATATACAGGATACTATAAATGGTATCGAAAATATTGCACAGAAGCTCAAGGGAAGGGTGTGTATAGATCTGGATATAGATAGACAGCACCTAATACCCTATGGAACGCGGGAGGAGATACATAGCCACATCAAAAATGCTGTAGAAAAGCTTGGTACAGAATCGGGAGGGCTAATGCTACACATAGAGGTATATCCACCAACACCACTAGAAAACATAGAGTACCTAGCTGAAGCATGCTACACATACTGCATACACAGACGCTAGGTACCTAGTATCGCTCTTCTAAAGACTAGGATGCCATAGATGCATTTTCTATGAAGATTTATGTATGGCTATATACGGCATATAGCTATGGCTGATCCTCTAGTAGATAAGTTTAAAACTTATAACATAGTGGTGTATAGTGATGGTGTAGAAAAGTGGAATATCAAACGGTGGTTTTCTGGAGAGGTTGTACGCTAAGGAATATAGCCTCCGATACTATATCGAAGATTGGATACATATTTAGGAAAGCGGGTATCAATGTAGCAATGCTTAGTGATGAATGGTGCTGCGGCTATCCTCTTCTACTCGCAGGCTATGAAGAAAAGTTTAGGAAATATGCTTCGAGAGTTGTTGAGAGTCTTATGAATATGGAGTACGATCTCGTTGTTACACACTGCCCTGGTTGTCTAAGGGCATTTAAGCAGCTCTACCCTAGATACGGTTTCAAGCAATTGAAAGTGCTCCATACTACACAACTTCTCCACCAGCTACTGGATAGAGGTGCTCTTAAGCTAGAGAGGGGTCTCAGCCTAAGGGTTGCATATCACGATCCGTGTGATCTGGGTAGGCATCTAGGAATCTATAGCGAGCCTAGGGAAGTTGTAAAATCCATACCGGGGGTATCCCTTATCGAGCTACCTGAGATGGCCATGGGGAAGTACTCAAGGTGTTGCGGAGGTGGTGGTCTGTTGCGCCTAGTAATACCCCCACTGGCTTCTCAAATAGCTGTTGATAGACTAGTTGAAGATTTAGCTGGTCTCGATATACAGGCTGTTGTTACAGCCTGCCCCACTTGTGTCAAGACGCTACATAATGCCGCTTCTGTTGCTGAGACCATCTATGGTATCTCTATAGAGGTTCGAGATGTAGTGGATCTTGTATACAGTGCTCTAGGTTGATTACCATGGCAGAGTGGTTCAGTGAGTATGTTGAAAGAGTTGTAGATGCTCTTGGAAACGATATGCTGAGAAGTGCCCTTGGAAAGGTCGCTACCCGCTTTCCTAGAGCAAGGTTTCAGCTACTGAAGGAACTTCCATACTATGAATACTATAGGAAGCGTGTTAGAGAGGCCAGGTTATGGTCTCTAGAGCACATCGATGATCTGATAGAGATGGCTAGGGAAAATATTGAAAGAGCTGGAGCAGTGTTCCACTATGCCAGTACAGGTGAGGAGGCAGCTAGATACGTAGTTGACGTACTTAGTAGTAGAGGAGCAAGACTAGTTATAAAAGGTAAGTCCATGGTTACGGAGGAGATCTTTCTAAATAGGGCACTTATTGAAGGTGGTCTCGATGTTATTGAAACCGACTTTGGTGAATTTCTCATTCAGATAAGGGGTGAAAGACCCTCCCATCCAGTTGTACCAGCAATACATCTAACCATAGATGAGATTGCCGAATCTCTATCGAAATTCCTTAATAGGGAGGTGCCACCTGACCACAGTAGCTGTGTGAAAGCTGTTCGTGAGTATCTTAGGGAGAAGTTCTTTAAGGCTGATGCAGGTGTAACGGGGGCAAACGCTATTGCAGCTGATACAGGTACTGTAGTGATCGTGGAGAACGAGGGTAATGCTAGATTTGTTTCAAATGCACCACCTATCCATATAGTGGTTGCAGGTATAGAGAAGGTGTATCCAACGGTTGAGGATGCTGTAGTAGCATCTATGCTAATAATACCAAATGCTGTTGGTCTCAAGATGCCCTCCTACATTTCACTCATAACAGGCCCTAGCTCAACATCAGATATAGAGCTGGTCTCTATCCGCGGTGCACACGGTCCTCGAGAACTTCATGTAGTTCTCCTAGACAATGGTAGAACGAAGATGCTTAGAGATTCAAACTTTAAAGAAGCTCTAATGTGTCTAAAGTGTGGTACATGCCTCAACATATGTCCGGTATACCGTGAATTGGGTGGGCAAATCTGGGGCTATGTTTACTCAGGTGGTATAGGTGCGATATGGACGTCATTCATATACGGTCTTGATAGAGCAGCACCTCTAGCATTTACATGCCTCCAGTGTGGTAGGTGTAAATCTGTATGCCCTATGGAGATAGACATTCCAGAGATGATTCTAAAGCTTAGGAAAACACTTGTAGAATCAGGATATATACCACCACCTGTAGTAAATGTAGCTAGAAGTATTGAAGAGTATGGCAATCCATATGGAGTTCCTGAAGAAAGGGGGGAACAGAATAGGACGCAGACCCTTTAAACACTTTCAACTACACATACTGCGAATTCCATTCCTCTACAAATAGTCCTCTATAGGATCTCTCATGAAGTGTACTTGAGGAAACCTAAAAGCGAAGGATGCATCCCATGCAAAGGAATGGTGTAAGCTGATTGCAATTCTCTACCTGTAACGGTTCTGGATCAAGGTGATCTGTAAGAATACTAAACAGTTTTAACCCCTATCCAAGGCTAGTTTAGCTGGATGTCCTATGGTAAGAGTGGACTCATTTGAGTTAAAGGAGGAGCTATACTACTGGTCTAGGGGTCTTAGCTGGGCAAGGGTAGAGGCTTCAAATAGGGTTAGGATTGGGTTAAGCGATGTTGGTGCTAAAGCTGCGGGTGAAATTGTGTTTGTACGTCTTAGACCTGTTGGAACCGTTGTTAAACAGGGTCAGCCAATCGCTGTAATAGAGTCGGCAAAGTGGGTCGGTCCAGTGGAATCCCCGGTATCGGGGAAAATTGTAGAGGTGAATGGTGAGCTTAGAAAGAATCCTAAGCTGATTATGGGCGATCCATATGGCGCTGGGTGGATAGCCGTTATTGAGTCCTCGAATCTCGATGAGGATTTGAAGAACCTGATTAGAGGTTCTGATCCGCAGGCTGTAGAGTGGTATAGAAGCCAGATAGCTAGATTGATTAAAAGGTAGTGTAGCCGATATCTATTTTTAATCCTTTATACAGTTCTCTATCAAATTAGCTAGTTCATATATTGAGAGTCCGTGTATCGTCATTCTATCTGCAAACTCTATAACTTTCTGAGGTACATCATCTACAGCTATCCATTTCAGATTAGCTTCGAGCTCATGTATTGCAGTAGATGGATATGCAAAGAAGTCACCTGTTAGTAGAATCTGTTCTAAAATATTTTCAAATACCTTTACATGGATTCTCAGAAGACCTGCTGCTGTCTTATATTTACAGATCTTTGTAAAGGTTCTTCCATCTGTAGCTTTGTATCCATAGATCCAGTTGCTACTCCTATACTTTTCTACAGTCCTCTGCAACTCTCCCAACTCCCACTCATTCAGATCACCATCAGCAACCTCAACCTTAAGTACATCGCCTACCGCTCTTCTAAAAGCCTCTAAAACATCTCTAACTGAAGGCTTGGAACCTAGAATCTCCCTAGCTGTAACTATTCGCTTCTCAAAGGTCTCTACATCCTTATCACTCATCTTCTCTATAGGTAGCCTAAGTAGCTGTAGCATTAATCTGGTATTGAAATCTAGCAGTACTGTACCGCAGAACATTATCCCCCCGGAATCCATGTAGAGACCGGTTCCGGAGATCTTGCGCCCCCCTACCTCTATATCGTTCTTCCCCCTAAGCCTTGCATTCTCTATTCCAAGATACCTCAGCGCTGTTAATGGAATTTTCGCTAACTCTACATATATTTGACCTATATCCAATCCTTCTACTAACGATTGTGGAAGCCATATCTCCCAGCCAGGGCTATCCTCATACATCAGAATAGCACCACCACCTGACGGTCTGCGATTTACTGAAAAACCGAGCTTCATTGCCTCCTCTACATTAACCTCCTCATACACATCTTGGTTGTATCCAACGAGTACAGCCGGGGGGTCAAAGATGTTGACCCTTACCGTTGGAGGTGATAGGCCTAGGCCAACACCACGTGTTAGAACCTCTTCTGAAGCTAGCAGAAAGTCTGCTGGCGCTCTATGGAATAGACCTCTCATATACTCCATCCATACCCCACCCTATTTAGGTAACTCTTGAGACTTTCGATACCATTTTCTATAGGTAGATAGGTGGTGAGCTGCTTTCTTATTCGCTTAATCTCCAAACCCCTAGGTATATATGGAAAGTTTCGCGGAAACTCACTGGGTCTCTCATTTGCATATGGTCTATTGCATCCTGGGCATCCGGATGTGGTAAAGGGTAGCCCACTCTCAACCACCTCCTCTAGCTCTGGTAGAGGTATTCCAAAGTCGACTATCCGTCCTGCTGCATCAAATTTCATCCACTCAAATCTAGATATATTGTTATCTATTAGGTATCTGGCTAGCTGTACACGCCTATACTGTGATATCGGTGGCCTTATCCATCCCTCTAGAGCTGTGCCCTGCTCGGGGTAGAATGAAAATAGATGGGTCTCAGCACCCATATCATGCACCTGCTGAATCAGTCTAACAGCGTCCTCCTCAGACTCACCGAGACCGACTATGAGATGTACCCCTACCCTTCCGCGTCCAACAGCCTCCACAGCATCGCCTATCCCCTCAAGGTGTCTCTCCCACCTATGTGGACCTCCAACCCTAGATCCTCTCAACATTTCAAACAACTCCTTTGTTGCACAATCAACTGCTATACCGATCCTCTCAACACCAATGCTCTTCAGCTCCCTCATATCATCTATCGAGAACTGTGTAGGACTTATGAGAGCAGATATCGGTATACCAACTCTTAGCCACAGTATACGCACAACCTCTTTCGTAGCATCAACAGCTTTTGGATGCTCTATATCCGAGACGCAGATCCTATAAGGTCTAAACGATGTACCGCTTCCAACAATCTTCAACAATCTTTCAATAACATCCTCTAAAGGTCTTAGAGGCCAATCGACGCGTATCAGTGTTCTACACATTGCCAAGGTAGCGACTCCTCGAGCCTGTCCACAGTATAGACAATTTGCTATGCAACCGCTATTGAAGTGTAGAAGTGTATTGATTGTAAGTGGAAAAGCATTTCTATAGAATCTACCGTGGCTGAATCCTAGGAAGATATCTGAAGCCCTACTCAATCTAATACACTGTGGAGATTCACAGTTCATTGCATAGCCCCTTCACTGGCAGAGCTCTGTTAACAGAGTTGTGCTGCAGTAGACTGTATTCTAAGTTTTAAAATTTAAAAACGCAGTCTCGGAAGACATAGCGTAGATGGTGATAGTCATCATTAAGATATTCGTACCAAGCAATCACTATCTATATGTTCCCCACCTTGGAAGAGAGTTCAACGAATATCCACCAGTTAGTCTAACTGGGCACCACTGTGCACTACGCTGTAAGCACTGTAATGCTAGAATTCTCGAGAGAATGACACCTGTTAGAACACCACAGGATCTGATAAGGATAGTTGAGAGGCTGTATAGAGGTGGAGCTAGAAGCGTATTGATAAGTGGTGGTAGCGATGTACGGGGGCGAGTGCCATTCGAAGGTTTTGTAGATGCAATTAGGTATGCTAAGAGGCTTGGGATGAGGATATATATGCATGTAGGGCTCGTTGATGAATATAGGGCACAGCTGTTAAAGGAAGTGGGGATCGATGTAGCACTGATAGATTTTACCATTGAGGAGAAGGTTATAAGGGAGGTTTTAAATCTGAGAGAATCACCAGAGAGCTTTATAAATAGTATTAGAAATCTGATTAGATTTTCCGTAAGGGTTGTACCCCACATAATCATTGGTATATACTGTGGAAAGCCATCTGGTGAGAAGCAAGCTATAGATGTGCTAAATATGCTGTACCCTAATGCAGTAGTGCTGGCGGTATTCAGTCCACTTTCTAACACACCATTTGAAAATTGCAGCCCTCCACAACCAAGCTACGTCTCTGAAATACTAAGGTATGCTAGAAGGATTCTAAAGGATATACCGCTCTCCTATGGATGTATGAAGCCTCACGGAGAGGCCTATCAACCACTTGAGGTTGAAGCTCTAGAGCTGGGTTTCGATGGATTATCATTTCCTTCGTACTCAACCGTGGAGTATCTTATTGAGAGTGGTACACGGTTTGAAATTATAGAGGAGTGCTGTGCATATGTAGCGATATCGAGATAGATGCTCTGGGGGATAGCCTGTATACGATGGATGGTATTGGTAGCCTATATCCAGCATCTATAACAGTGTTATCGAAATAAAACTTAAAAATTCTTCTAATGGCTTTTAGGCTTGGTGAGCTAGGCTTTGGCCGGACTCTCTACAAATGCTATCCATGGGCATGGACATAGGGATGGCATCGGTTCGCATATACCACCTATCTACCTCAGTGTAGTGTACGAATACATAGACTATGAATTGGGGGAGGCTATATTTACAGATAGAGGAAACTACCTCAGGTATGGAAGAGAAGAAAATCCGACTACGAGAGCCCTAGAGAAAGTTGTTGCTAAACTTGAAGCTACAGAGGATGCGCTAGCCTTTAATAGCGGTATGGCGGCACAGTCAACGGCATTTATATGGAGTTTGAAGCCTGGTGATAAGATTGTTCTACCTATGGAGCTCTACAGCTCAACATTTGCTTTACTCAACAGCATTGCACCTAAACTCGGTATAGAGATTAGGAAGGTATGGCCATCGGCTGAAGCTATAGCTGAAGCTGTCGATAGAACTACATCGATGGTGTTTCTAGAGGTTATGACGAATCCTACAAACAAGATTATAGATATAGACTACGTATCTAAGCACATTGATTTGGATAGAACTGCACTTGTTATAGATAATACATTTACAACACCAGTTATACTAAAGCCTGTTAAATACGGTGCAAGACTCGTTATACACAGTATGACAAAGTATTTCGGTGGACACAACGATGCCGTTGGTGGTGCTATAGCTGGATGTAGAAGGGATACTGCTGCTCTATGGGAGTGGAGGAGGATGCTCGGAGGAATTCTACAGCCATTCGAAGCCTACATGATTCTAAGAGGGGTGAAGACCCTTGAAATCAGATTTGAGAAACACAGCAGTAATGCCAAGGCTGTTGCTGAATATCTAGAGAACCACAGTAGGGTTGAGGAGGTCATGTACCCAGGGTTGCAGAGCAACCCATATCACAATATAGCAAAGAAGATCTTTGAGAAACCACTATTTGGAGGAGTTGTAAGCTTTAAGATAAAAGGATCGTACCAGGATGTTGTAAACTTCATGAAAAAGCTGAAGATAGTTAAGAGATGCCCAAGCCTAGGGGGAACGGAATCCATGGCTGTTATACCAGTTAAGGCAGGTGCGATGTTTATAGAGCCTGAGCATAGAGCTAAGCTAGGCATTTCAGAGAATATGGTGAGGCTATCTGTAGGGCTGGAGAATGCAGATGATATAATAGAAGACCTATCCCAGGCACTAAACATATAGCAGTGTAAATACTGTATCTAAATCTAAAAGTAAAATATGTTACACTATTATCTTAGTTACGTACCAAGGCATTTAAATGATGAAAAATAGAACGGGAGAATAGGTTAAAAATAATTAGGTTTGTGAATAGATCAAATCGATACACGGCCTATCAATATCACCTCTATTAAAGTGATATGCTCTACTATCTATAACAATCAAGCTAATCAGATCAGCATCCCCTAGACCATATTTCATTGAGATGGAAATTGTAGACTGCTGGCTGTATAGCTATGTAGAAGGAAAGTCTTTTTAACTTCACCATAGAACTGCTTACGGAATTAAGCCGTAGTATTCAATAGATTTCCAAAGAAATGTGAGAAACAATGGATGGTAGAGATAACGGCCATGGATACCGTAAATGGCTGCACCTAGCCTTATGCTTCTTAGTGACGTTCTTGGGCGGTACATTTTATTCCTATAGTGTAATTGGTTACGAGCTTCAGAGACTGTGGAATCTATCGACAGCAGAGGCTGGTTTTCCTTACTTTGCTGCTTTGGGTGCATATGGCTATCTTATGATTGTTGGCGGTGTTCTCGATAGGAAATTCGGTTCGGAGAAGATACCTCTATATCTGGGGTCAGTATTATTTGGGTTGGGATTTGTTGGAGCAAGCTTTGTCGAGAGAAACATAGTCTTATTTTCAATTCTATTTTTCATTACAGGTTTCGGTATAGCCCTTATGGACAGTATGACCCTTCCTATAGCAACATCGTGGATGCCTGAGAGACCTGGACTTGCTATAGGAATTGCACGGACTGGTTTCGGTATAGCCTCCCTTCTCGCTACACCTCTGTTTGAGTATGTGATCGGAAGATATGGATTTAATCAAGGATTGAGAATTGTAGGTGTAGCCTATCTATTTCTCGCTATATTGCTTGCTCTACTCCTAAAAAGAAATCCTAGGATAGATGATGGCCGAGGGCATTCCGATATTAAAGGAGCTCTACTTGAAATTCTATCTAGGAGGTGCTTCTGGATTATCTGGATAGCCTATTTCACTGGTCTACTCATCCCACTTTCATATGTTGGGTACATAAAGCAGATAGGAATTGAGCTAGCTAAAATCAGTTCAGATCTACTGGTATTTCTAATGGCTCTATTCGCTCTATTCAATGGTTTAGGTAGGCTTATCTATGGCAGAATTATCGATGTAAAGGGCTTTAGATATTCAGCAACAATCGCATATCTACTAACCATTATAGCACTAGCTCTACTATGGCTCTACCCATCACCCTACATATTCACAGCATCATCAATTATACTATATATACACCTAGGTGGATGGCTTGTTATAGCCCCAACAGAGGTGAGAAGACTATCAGATCCGAGAAACTACCCACTGGGTTGGCCAGCCATAATGACCGGATACGCTACAGCAGTATTTACAGGTACAGCCCTTACAGGGTTCATTAAAGATAGCTTTAAGAGCTATACACCCCTCTTCCCAATGGCTATAGCACTACTAACCATCCTAGGTACAGCATCTCTATATCTATTCTATAGATGTAGATGTTTACAGCAGGCATAAGGGTTTGCAACATGCTATACAGATAGCAAATCACTATTTATAGTATCTGCTACATTTTTACCCAACTGCACTACTGTACCATATTCTTGAAACTCCCAGCCAATATACAAGCATCTTAAATGAAAGATGGAACCTCCTCCACAATCCACTCAATTTTTCACTATGCAGTTATAGAGCATCTACAGGTTTCTAGCCTACTACACAAACATTGCTACTGCTATAGGGATTATTTACCTGTATTTGCAAGCCTTCAGCCAATTCTTCACCATTTCTAAAGACTAGGGCTTTTAGCTACAGTAGATTCTCTAATTTATTGTTCTAAAGGTGCATTTTCTTTAACTGTTGTTTTAAATAGAATATCAATGTGTATCGGAATCCATCTACATTCTATAAAATGCTACTCTGTATTGGAATAGTAGGTAAAAATTTAATACCTCTCGTGGAAAGAAGATAGTGCAAACAATTTTTGCACGGCGTTCTACTATATGGCTGGAGGCAGAGGGTATATCCATGGCTAACCGAGATGCGTTTAGAATAGTGTATAAGCTGTCTTATCTTTTACGAGGTAGATATAGAACAACTAGGAGAGGCGTTGAAGACTCTGTTAAGCTTGGGCTAATTGCAAAGGAGCTTGCCGAATCCTATATAAGAGTAGTTTGCTGGGATGGTTTTAAGAGAGTTCTAGAGGTAGAGATTTAGATTCTGTAGAGATATCCTAGCTAGGGAGATGTGTGTTGTGTAGTAGTATTGAGTGTGTCGTTGAGGAGCTGTACAGAGTTTTCCATAGTGATGTTCTGCCTAGGCTTGCCCAGATTGCTGATGAGGGTAGAAGGTATCTATACTTTCTAGCCTGGCTAAATAGGGAATTGATCGATAGAGGTCTTGGAAGGATCATACTAACGGGGGGTTTTGCTGTAGAGGTCTATACTGGCAGAGTCTATAGAACCATGGATGTCGATATAATTGTCGAGGGTACAGGGGCTAGAGAAGCCATAGAACTCTTTCTAAAGAGGTTTTCTGAGAGCATTGGCAGAGGGTATTTACCTAAATACGAGCTGCTCCAGCTCAAATCTATAGACATTGTATCAACGGTGTATACAAAACCTGCTCAGCCAACCAAGATTGTAGTGGGGGAGCTCTATCTCTATGTAGAGACTGTGGAGGAGCTTATTGTAACGTACCTAGCTGGCTGGAAGTTCTGGGGTGCAACTGAGGATAGGGACAAGGCTCTATGGCTCTATACTGTGTGGAAGGATAGAATTGATTTAGGGTACCTGGAGGAGAGGGCTAGGGAAGAGAGTGTATATGGCTATCTAGAAGAGCTTAGAAAAATGGTAGCACAGAGCATCTGACTGGAAACACTGTGTTATACTACCACATTCTGTCTAGGTGCTATACCGTTACAGCTCAGTAAATGTTGTTGGTACGAATCGTGTTTAGAGTGATACAGCATCCCTACCTACTGTGTCGATAAGGCCTCGAATGCACTCAATTGTTTTACAGAAGACAGTTACATTTCCCACCTTTACATTGTGTAGCTTGCTCCTCAAGATACTGTATGCTGTAAGCATCTCTTCAGTAGTAGGTGTCCGGAGATGGGATAGCCTATACTCTGGAAAGAAGGCTAAAAGCATAACAGGTATAGACCTATCTATTCTAGAAAGATGTTCTGCAAACTTCTCTATCTGGTCTACCTCAACCAGTGTTGGTATATATAGGAGGACCACCTCAAACAGCATCCCCATATCCTTTAAAAGCACTGGTAGATCTAAAATCCACCTATTCGACGTTCCACACAGAGCTCTATACCTATCTCCATCAAAGGCCTTCATATCAAGCCATACAGAGTCCAGCCCAGCCTCATAGAGAAGCTCAAGGTTCTTCGGCGTTAGACCATAGCCGTTGGTCTCTATATGTATCCACATATCAGGAGCCTCACGCTTCACCAATCCAAATGTCTTGGTATAGAAGCTGGGCTGGCAGTAGAGGTCTCCACCAGTGAAGGAGACTATGTTTCTTGCAGGGCCCCATCCTTGGCGAGACAGAAGAATCTGCTCAGACTTTAGCCTACCAGGGCAGAACAGCCCCCTTCTACCACCAGCAACACATAATCCACAGTGGGCACAGAGATCCGATGCATGCCACATTGTTGCCCTCTCCCTAGGCTCCCAAACAGTTACAATCCCTCTATACCTCAGAACTTCTTCAAGAATATCCCTCGGCGAGGCCCAGTAACCATTAATTCTTTGGGCAAAGTACCAGCTATGGCATTTCAGACAATTATGGTTACATCCACTCTGATATATTGATAGATAGTCTTCAGGTCTAGACAGCACCACATCATATATAAGCCGATAGATCTCACCGCTAGTAAACCTAAGCCCAGCTCTACAAGGACGGTCAAAACCGGTATAGGTCTCTACAACACAGCCGCAAGTCTCATAGCCCTGTAGCCTCAACATGCATTCAATGGCCATGGCCAGCTGGATACCTCTTATCTCAATCTACTCTAGAGTCGAAAATTCTTCTAACATTATTTTAAAGATCCCTGTACTTAACCGCTAACGGTTGTTAGCCCTTCCATATCCAGTTCCAATCCATCTATGAAGAGTAGTATAGCTTGCATAAGCATTTTACATGTTACTGCATCGGATCTTTAGATGAATAGTACCTATAGCTATATTTTGTATATCCTCTTTAGGAATTCGATGGATATCTTCTCCCAATCTTCTCTCTCAAGCCTCCAGCCGAGAGCATCAATGTTTTCCTCAAGGTGTTTGAGATTTGATGTCTTGGGTATCGGCACGACGTTTTCTATGGATATAAGCCAGTTTAGTGCAACTTGTGTAGCCGTTTTTCCGTATTTTCTACCCACCTCAGCTAGATAGGTGTCTTGGGTAAGAGCTCCCCTTTCTATCGGGGTATAGGCCATGTACATCAGCCCCTCAGTCTGGATATATGGTATAACCGCTCTTTCGTCATCTCTGTGTATAAGGCTGAAGCGATTCTGCACTACAGCAATGTCGTACTTCCTGCAGCACTCCCTAGCCTGCTTAATACCATCAACGTCGAAGTTGCTTAGGCCGAAAACCCTTATAGCCCCATCGTCTACAAGCTTCTCAAAAGCCTTTATAGTTTCACATATAGGTATCGATTCGCTTGGCCAGTGGAGGAGGTATATATCTATATATGTACCGAGTCTCTCCATACTCCTTCTAGCCGACTTTAGAACATTTTCATACGATGCATTTGTCTGCCAAACCTTTGTAGCTATAACAATTTCATCTCTTTTAAAACCCTTTATAGCCTGTCCAACAATCTCCTCGCTATGTCCACCACCATACATCTCTGCTGTATCTATAAGGTTTAGCCCCAGCTCGAGTCCCCTTCTAAGAACCTCTATCCACTCTCTATCGAATCTATAGTCGGGCTCCCAAAATCCTCCCCCTATGCCCCAGGTCCCCATGCCTATGGATGATACACAGCCTATATTTCTAAAACACTTGATATCTCTAGCCAATACAGCCACCTTAGGCTAAAGGCTCTAGAAGAGTATATAAAGTTGAACAAGATGAAACTAGTACATCACTGGGCAAAACATTCTGTATATTTTGTAGAACCGTTTCCCGTTCCAAGGTTTCTGTAGGTTTTCCTGGGGTGGGTCATCACGGTTTCCCTGAGCCCCCTCCCCACGGTCTGCCGTGGGTCTCGGAAACCCAGGGTCACCAGAGCATCTATATGCACCCATTGGTTTATAAACCTTGCCTAACCCAATCACACCAAGAGCTCCAAACACCCTAGAGAGACATACAAAAAACCTAGAGAAAAGAAACAGCTACCAAACCCTAGTAGGGAGATGGTTAGCCGGATCACGGAGGGGTTCCATCGTTATAGGCTTAGCTCATCCGATATCTTCTGGAGTGCTTCTAGTGAAAGTGATAGAAATTCCTCTAGACCTATACCGAGAAGCTCTACCTCTCTAATCCTCTCCCTATCAACGCCTCTGGCAAAGTCCTTAGCCTTAAACTTCCTTAGAAGTGTTGCAGGCTTCACCTCAGAAAGCTTTCTGCTAGGCATTACAAGCGCAGTAGCTATAACCAATCCGGAGGCGTGATCTGATGCTCTAAGAGCATGTAAAATTCTTATAGCCTTCTCATCCACAGCTCTAAATCCATTATGTTCGTTGTGTCCAGCTATAGCTTCTAGAGCCTCGCGGGGAAGTCCACTATCACCTAGAATATTTAGAGCTTCCAGACCGTGTCTAGCCATATCCCTCCCAACATAGTCGTAGTCGATATCGTGTAGAAGGCCTATCAAACCCCATAGAGCCTCATCTTCACCAAACCTCTTGGCTAGAGAGCGCATAATAGCCTCAACAGCTATACAGTGCTTAACCATCTTTTCATCCTTTAGATACCTATGTAGTAGAGCTAAAGCCTCCTCCCTAGTCAGCAAGGTGGATTCACCTACAGGCTGTGGTAACAGAAGGAAGAAAAGCTAGCATTATAATTAAGCTTTACTGCCGGATCTCGGGATACCCTTCTCAGCTAGAGTCGTTCTATACATAGTATACGTCTATAAATCCTAGAATGCCTATAGAGCTACCAGCATCCCCTGGGTGTATAGAGGGAGGAGATAGCCAGAGGTGGGATCCTATAATCCATCCAAGGGATATCATTGATTGGATGGAGGGTGTAGGGTTCGGACATCAAAGTACTTCATAATTTATGGTGCGAGCTCTATGTATATAGGAGGGTTTCTCTAAACCATGCTACAACCTCCTCTATAACCCTATCTCTTATGTGGTGTAGCTCAAATGTATGGCCACCCTCATCTAGAATTACAATCCTCTTTTTCTGCGACCTAATCTTTTCATAGAATTCTATTGAATGTATATAGGGTACAGCTGAATCATTTTTTGCATGTATTATCAATACAGGTATATCTACTGTGTCTGCGTATATCATTGCACTTGGGCTTCTAATCATCGATTCTATACCCTCTCTCCTAATCTTCAAAGCTCTAACAATATAGAAGTCTCCCTCCAAGGATAGCTTTCTAGCCAATTCTGTAGCAAGTTCATCCATTTTTATTCCAGGTGCTAGTAGGGCTAGTGAAGAGATGGCTCCCCTATATCTTGATGCAAGGTGTATTGCTACATATCCACCAAGGCTAAATCCAACAACACCTATCCTTACTGGATTAAACAGCTTCTGTAACACCTCTAGAGCCTTTCCACCATCCTCCAATGCATAGCCGATCTTAAACTCCTCAAATGGTAGAGAACTCTCACCGTGGCCTCTATAGTCAAGTCTGAGTACAGCCATACCCTCACTACACAGCCTTCTAGCAATATCAACATACAGCCTATTGACCTCAATTCTATTGCCTGTAAAACCGTGAAGCATTAAAACAGCAGATGATGTAGCTATAGCCGGTCTATGTATAGTTGAGGCAAGTCTAAAGCCGTCGAACTCTATAAAGCGCAGATCTTCAATACAGCCATCCATAGACATAGAGACACCAATAGAGCCTACTGGAATCTAATAAAATTAGCAGTTTTCTTAAATACTGTTCAGCTATTAGTGGCACTACGTCGAATCTAGATGTTACTGATATTGGTGAAAAACCCGATAGTTTAGATTGGTAAAGTACTATAGTAGAGAGCTGCCATAGATACGCCAATCTTCTAGATTCTAGATCTGTAAAACCTTCCTCCATATCTCTATCTCCACATCCTATATGGTAAGAGAAGCAGAGCTGTAGATGAGCTGATAAAGCTTAGCGTACTATTCAATGGCTATGGATTTGCAGAGGCGCATTACTAGAGAAACAGAGCGTATAAGTGTACAAAATAGTGCTAGCTACCATCCTTAATGTAAGATGCTAGCCATTAAAAATGGAACTAATCGGTAGACCAAAACATTCTGTTTAGGATAAAACTCTTCATCATACTCTGTATCAATGCATACAATGTGGTTCTGTAGAGGAGTGGGATCAATCTGAAGACGGCATCTACAATAGCAATAGCTCTATACTCTGTACCACAGGGCACGAGATGGCATCAGCATCACCACTCGTTATAGCTGTAATCTAGAACAGTACCGCTAATAATGGGATGTCTTAGTGCTTAGAATGATTAGAGAATGATAGATCCACAGCATGTAGAATCTTTAAATACTGGAAGCCTTCTAAGATAAGCATGTAGGGGGTTTATATGGTGGATCAAACCCTTATTGTATACTATAGCTGGTCTGGTAATACTCGAAAGGTAGCGAGGATAATCCATGAAATTGTAGGAGGAGATATTGTTGAGCTTGAGCCAGAGGAGCCCTATCCTAAGTCATATAATGCAACCTTAGAGCGTGCAAAAAGAGAGATACAGTCCGGATACAGACCTCCTCTAAAGACAAAAATAGAAAAAATAGAGACCTACGGTACAGTGTTTATCGGCTCCCCCAACTGGTGGGGAACAATAGCACCACCTATTACCTCATTTCTATCCCAGTACAACCTTTCTGGAAAAACAATTGCACCCTTCTTTACACATGGAGGTGGAGGTCTACAGAGGATGCTAGATGATCTTAAGAAGCTATGCCCCAATGCAAAGATCTTACAACCATTTGTAGTCTATGGAGGTGGAAGAGGAAACCTCAAAGATAGAGTCCATAGATGGCTGGTTGAGATAGGAGTGGTAGGCAGATAGGGATAGAGATACCGAATAACTATGGTTAAAGATAGGCTGTACATATCAAAGATGGCTACTAGCCATACACATCCCCAACACCGTAACACGGATATGTTTAGTAGATCCACATTCTTCGTCTTTTTATTTACCTATCAATAGACCATAGCATCTCCCTTAAATGGATGAACATATGTACATCCAGCTG
>JAWAHS010000007.1:0-75386 GCA_038889075.1 Ignisphaera sp. | reverse complement strand
TTGGTGGTACTATGATGTGTGGTGCTACTGCTACATACCTTACACCCTCGGCAAGCATGCTACCTATGGATGGTGTTGGTGGCTGTATTCCCAGCCCTATGAAGTTGAGGGAAATCTCTATTGAGAGTGCCTCTGGAAAGCTGTAGATGGATAGAATTGCCACTGTATGCATAGCCTCTCTAGCTACATAGTGTAGCAGTATGTGCAGCGTTGATGCACCCATTGCCCTAACGGACTCCATATACGGCTGTACAACTACCGATAGCGTTACGGTTCTCATAATTCTGTAGAAGACTGGAAGAAGTCTGAGGACTATGGCTATAACAACTATATGGACTCCAAATCCGGCTGTAAAAGCAATTACCGCCGCTATGAATATCGATGGCACTATGTAGAGGGAGTTGAATAGAGGATCTGTAACCATTTGGAGTTGTTTGGATAGAGCCGATAGAATGCCTGTAAATGAACCTACGGTAGCGGATATAGCTATGGATAGAATTGACAGTGCTAGCGAGAGTCTGAAGCCGTATAGAAGCCTTGTAAGCACATCTCTTCCAAGCGAATCCGTACCGAATATGTGCTTTATTGATGGCGGCTGCAGCCTCTCATCTAGATTAATCTCATCGTATCTGTACGGTGTAATCCTATCGATGATAGTTAGCAGAAGTGTGAGAAGCACTATAGCAACCACGGCAGCCATTGCTAATCTGGAGACCACTGCTGAACCACCCTAGGATCTGCTATACTGTGAACGATGTCAACTGCAAGGTTTATACCGATTAGCGTTGCCGATACAGCTACCCCCCATCCGATTAGAACTGGATAGTCTCTAGATGCTAGTGCTACATAGAAGACCAGTCCCATACCTGGATATAGAAACATTGTTTCAACAACTATAGCTCCGGCTATAATAAGTCCAGCTCTATATAGTAGAGCAGAGAGAATTGTTGGTAGAGAGTATCTCAGAGCCTTTAGAAAAACAGCTACCCTGCTGTACCCCATCATAGCATACGTTTCTATAAATGGTTGCTGGTAGCTGTATTCTATAGCTGATTTGAATAGCCTGTAGAAGATCCCAGTGGCAACCAGTGTTAAAACTATTAGAGGAGGTACAGTATCGCCAAGGACTATCGGCTGTCTAAGTTGGGTAAGAATTAGAAGAAGTACTGCACCCCATACAACCGTAGGCATCGAGCTGAGCAGCGACGATACCGTGGTAAGTAGCCTGCCATTCAACCCATATCCATACTCTATATAGAGTGCCGCACTGCATATAGCTAGTACAAGTAGCGTTGAAAGGGATGCTAGTTTAAGGGATGCTGTAAAGCTTCTTGAAATTATCGATACCACACCTTCTCCGGTGTATATAGATTTTCCCCACCTTCCCGTAAAGATGTTTCCCATATATGTTAGAAGCTGTATATAGATGGGTCTATCGAGACCGAGCTGCTGTTCAAGGATATCCCTGGTAGCTCTATCCTCAGCCATTTCACCGTATAGAACGGTTACCGGATCCCCTGGGATGAGCCTTGCTAAAACATATATAAATGATACTGTGGCTACAAAGAGGGCTGTATACAATAGGGTTCTCTTCAAAATGGCTTTCCACAGAGGCAATCGCTTCAACCCTTAATTGTAATGCTATCTAGAATGAGCATCTGGAAGGGAAGGATTCTAAGATCCTCTACACCAGGTCTCGTAGCTACAATGATATCCTCATAGTATAGCCATATAGCTGGGCATTCAAACCATATGATCTCCTGTATCCTTCTATAGATTTCGTACTGTCTATCCCTATCGCTTTCCCTAGTAACCTCATCTAGAAGTTTATCGACCTCGGGATTGCTGTAGAGGGGTGCATTAAGTGCTGCTCCAGATCGCCAGTAGGTTAGGGCATAGTATAGTGATGATGGTGATGGTCCGTAGATTGCGAGATCGAAATCGTGTTCCGTAAAGACCTTCTTTAGAAATGCTGTGTGCTCCATTGCCTGAATCTCAACATCTATGCCTACCGAAGATAGGAAGCTCTGCACTACCTGAGCTAGCTCCAGATCTTTGGGGCTACGGGTTGAGACTAGAAGTGCTAGCCTTCGATTTACACCACCTGCCTCATCAATAAGCTGTCTAGCTTTCTCTGGGCTATAGCTATAGCTGTCTAGAGATGCTGCACCTGGGAAGATTGGAGATACTATACTGTTCGCCACTGCTGCAAAGCCCATCATCATAGTATCTACAATAGCTCTCCTATCAACGGCGTAGTTCATGGCCTGCCTAATCCTTAGGTCGGGAATCCTCTGTGTATTTATAGCAACTATGACAAGTCTAACACCAGTTTCACGATATATCCTAAGACCCTTCAGCTCCAGCTGTTTAACAGCTTCTGGAGGTATGCCTATAGCAATATCGATCTGGCCTGTCTCTATAGCTGCTATTCTAGCGTTTGGATCTGGTACAATTGTATAGACTATACTTTCTATACGAGGCTCTCCACGCCAATATCCATTGAATCGCTGAAGCCTTACATACTGTCCTCTCAGATACTCTACCACTCTATAGGGACCCGTGCCTATAACATCAGCTGCACTATCTATTCTACCACTTCCATACTTCTCAACAACAGTTCTAGGCATTATGGCAACTGCTAGATGTGCTAGGTGCTCTATAAGTGGAGCAAATGGTCTCCTCAGCTTTAGAGCAAACGAAGAGCTGTTGTAAACAATGATGCTCTCTATAACTGGATCTCCATAGCCATCCCTAAGAAGCATCTTCCCAATTGGACTAACCTCCACAGCTCTCTCTATACTTGCCTTAACGTCCCATGCAGTTAGCTTCTCGCCATTATGAAAACTTACACCATTTCTAAGAATGAAGAGGCAGTACGTATTGTTGATGCATCTATAGCTCTCCACCAGCCATGGGATATAGGTGAGCTTCTTCAGCCTAGGGTCAAAGTCTATTCTAAAGAGACTCTCGTATACCTTTCCAAGAATCTCGAAATCCGCAACACCTGTTGCATAGCTGATATCCAGTGTTGAGATATCTGTAGATATAGCCACTCTAAGCTCCCTAATTAGTTCCTGCCCTCTAGACCAG
Source organism: Ignisphaera sp. (assembly GCA_038889075.1). Lineage (GTDB taxonomy): Archaea > Thermoproteota > Thermoprotei_A > Sulfolobales > Ignisphaeraceae > Ignisphaera. The sequence continues at coordinate 72,293 of JAWAHS010000007.1, read as the reverse complement.
TAGAGAGTATAGATGAGGGAGCTAAGTACGATAACTATAGCTAGCACAGCTATGAATCTAAACCTTCCTACCAAGTATAGCCGCCCTAGATTCTATCTGGAGAACTAATGTTTAAACTATTTAAATATTGCCTTCTAATAATGTTTAAACTATTTAAATTTTGAAAGCAACTATTACTTGGGATACAGTATGAGAAAAGCATATAGGCTTCAAAGTATAGGCGGCTCAATCTATGTAGCTTTACCCAAGGAGTGGCTGAGAAGCTTTAACCTTGATAAAGGCTCTGTAGTTGAAATAGTTACAGATGCCGATGGATCTATTAGGATAAGACCCATAGATGCTGAGGATAAAGTTAGGAGAAACCAAACCTCTAGAGTCACCGTTGATGTGAAGGATATTAAGGGTACATTCAGTGCAATTATAACATCGTATCTAAGAGGCTTTGACTTTATTACAGTGAATTTCACCGGAAGCTCCATGGAGAGGGAGGTTAAGAGAATTCTAGACTATGCTAGACAGGTTCTACTCGGGCTTGAAATTGTTGATATGGATAGCAATAGTGTAACACTACAGATTCTATCAACTATTGAAAGCGACGTCCCAAGCCTTATAAAGAATATGGGAAAGATAGCGAGATCGATGTATATAGATGCACTAAATGCTCTATTGAATAGCGATAGAGAGCTTGCTGAAGCAATTCCCCTAAGAGATTTCGATCTAAATAGACTGTACTTCTACGTAACAAGAACTATAAGAAAGAAAATAAGCTCTCTCTTAGTAGACCAGAGGGAACTTCTAAAGCTTATAGACTTTAGAATGATTGCAAAAGCTATTGAGGAAATAGGTGACGAGGCCAAAAAGGCTGCCAAGGGAGTGGTACAGCTGATTCAGATAGGTAGCGATCTGGAGGAGGAGATACATAGACTTAAAAGAGATGTCCATGGTTTGGATCAAATATTTGAGAGGATTATTAGAAGGAGTCTCTCTCTACCAATAGATTTAATAGAGCTGTACGAAGATATGAGAATATGTGAAGAGCTGGAGAGGGATCTTGGTGAAATTAAGAATAGCATTATGGGAAACTCTATTAAGGAGCACACGCTCTTCAAGATAATCGATGCATATGAGAATATAGCTATAAGAATATACGATGTCCTGAGCCTCATACCATTAAAATTTGAGATAGAGGTGTAGAAGAGCCTCCACACAATTAAAAGTACTAGAAGCTCTATGGCAGAAATTCTGAAAGGCACAATATATTCAAGTATATCCAGTAGCTCTCCAACTGCCACTCTACCAAATTATGCAATGTAATACGAGCCTATCCCTAGAGCATAGGCTATCAGCATCATATTTTGACAGCCATAGGTACACCCATGACAGCTGTTACCTCACCATCTCTACACCCTTTCTAACTCTTCCTAAGATTTATACATACAACTACCACTATTAAAGGGTTTCCAAAGAATCCTGGCGATACAAGCTTTGTTTTCCAATTCTATCCCTTTTCTAACTACTATGATCACCAGCAGTTCATCGCATAATGAAGAGTAGATTAAAGCTGCTGTAAAGGGACAAAAGGTGTTGGATGAAGGCTTCTTCATCTACATATGTTTAAGAGCGTTAAGTCTAGTAGAAAATCATTTGCCTGTTAGGGCTGTTTTCTTCTTGATGTTTTTAGGAAATGCTTATAAGCGTTGTTTTTGTTCTATGTTTATTGGAAGCCCTGGGTGGTGATGGGAGCAATGCTCCGAGCCATCCAGGGCTTGAGCTAGATGGGAGCCCCGTGCCATTGGGCTCAACAGCCACCCATGAACCCATACAGATACCAATATCTGTATGGGTGGGGTGGAAGTCCCTGGATACAAAAGAACATGAACAAACAAAAATAAATATCCAGGGACAAACGGCTCCGAAACTATAAAATGAGTAATGTGGTATATACATCACTAAAGCTAGATATATGGGGATCTAGATCTACACACTTTTTAAGGTATTTAAGTGATAGGGATGTAGGTGCAGAAAGTGGCTAGCGATATAAGAGTAAATGAATTGAAACAGGAAATTCTAAGACTTCTTAAAGAAGATGAAGAGTTTAGATATGCTATTGCAGGATTAATTGGACTAAATACAATTATAAGTGAATTGAAGAGTTTGAAAGAGGCTATACTTGACAATAGCAGGGATATAAGGGAGTTGCAGAAAGCAGTACTTGAGCATAGTAGAGCTATAAAGGAGCTGCAAGGAGAGATGGTCGGGCTTAGGGCATCTATATATGCTGTTGGTAATAGATATGGTGTGGTAACCGAAGAAGCGTTTAGGAGTGCTATAAGCTATCTAGTTGAAGATCTACTTAAAGAATACAAAGTTGAGAGATGGGTCTACTATGACAGTAGAGGAGCAGTCTACGGAACTTCATCAACTATAGAGATAGATGTCTTAGTAAGAGATAAAGAGCATATCCTAATTGAATACAAAGCTCATGTAGATAAAGGCGATATAGGCGAGCTTGAACGGATAGCTAAACTCTATGAAGAGGCTGTAGGAGTAAAAGCAAAGAAGGTAATTGTAGGAGCATCGGTAACTGAGAGAGCTGTAGAACTAGCTAGAACTCTGGGAATTGAAGTTAGAGCAGGAAACATCTATAGAAAAGAAGGATAGTAAACAGCATACCTAGACTACTAATTATAGATAAAGATTATGGGGTTCAGCTCTGATATAAGTCTACATAATGGTATCATTACCTCATTCTCGTTTCCCTACATTCTGTTCAGGTTTTCATCGGACTTGGAGTGTTTGGAGCACTCCAAGACCTCCGCATATTGATTGGCTAAAATAGAGCTTCATTCAAACAACCAATTCCCTATCCCTGCTACCGTTACTCTTTAGCCTATTACTGAACCAGCACTACTGATAGATTTTAAGCGGTCTATTAACAGCTTTGCTGGGGACAGAGTTTTTAGGTTTAGCAATACGATTGCTATTGCCACTAGCACTACTATAGACACGTTGATAGAAATACTAGTTAAGGTTTAGTCTTGCTAGCACTATTATTAATTGCTTGGCATATCTTATGCTGTATTGGGTTTGATAGGAATTTGTAGATCTTAGTTTAAAGGTTTTTGATTTATAGGAGTAGTACAACTAATGGTAATAGTATTAGAAGATGTGTTGAAAGGATTGGGAATTTATATAGACAACACTGGCTAGTGTGGGCAGCAGCATACATTAGATTGCTATACAACGATGGGTATGTTTGCTTTTCTTAGCAGTTCTCTAAAATCCTCTAAATCTACTCCAGATATATATACAGCCCTTCTGATATCCCCTGTTTCTATATAGTATTTAAGGGCTGCTCTTATTTTAGGGGGCTGTTTCTCTATAAAACTCCAATTAGCCTTCTCCCTCCTCAACTTCTTCGCCTCTTCTTCAAGTTCTATCCATTTCTTAATTTTTTCGTGGCTGACTTCTGCAAAGCTCATTATCTATCACGTTCTCTGCTTCCTCTATATCTCTTCTAGGGAATATATGCTTTGTATCCTCTTCATACGCCTTAAATAGCTCTAAAGCATTGTTGCAATCTATATTGATCAGCTTCTTAATCTGTAGAGATAGCAGTACCTCGAAGGATCGCCAAACAACAACATTACTGTACTCCTTAACAATATCGATGAACATTATCGCTCCTCTATTCTCAGTTAGAACGATATATCCTCTTCTCCTACCTATGGCAATACATAGTGCTTCGGGAAGATCAACAGATATCAATCTAGGGATTCTACGTGAATACTCAACTATTCTTCTAGCCTCCTCAACTTCATCAAATGTCTCGGTATAGAGGGAGAGATAGCCCCTGCTCATACCATCTGCTATCCACTCTATAGTATCCCCACTCTTAACCTCCCTAAGAACAGATTCAGATACAAATACCGTTCTAAATAATTTGAATAGATAGTCTCTAAACCTAAACCTAGCCCAATCAATTAAGAAACAGGTATCAGCAATAGCAAATAGGTTATGAGACATTTGGAATACCTGCCTCCTTCCTAAGCTCGTTAAACTCCTCAACAGTTAAACCAGCTATCCGAGAAGCAACATATAGATCCCCTGTTTCTATATAGTATTTAAGGGCTGCTCTTATTTTAGGGGGCTGTTTCTCTATAAAACTCCAATTAGCCTTCTCCCTCCTCAACTTCTTCGCCTCCTCAATATCTTCTTCACGGATTCTAGCCCTCAACATATGTAAAACCCATACCCTACTTCTTTCAAATAGTTGTAAGACATGCCTCAAATTTAGATACAAATACCTTTAGCAATACTTTATAAATTCCTAGACAAGATTATAACCTTTTTACCTAAAACACATAATTAGATACTTCAAAAACTCATCCTCAGTCTTATTATCACCTCTACATTCTCCAATACTTACTCTTTTTGATGCTTCTTTTATTGAATAATTCAATAGCAATCAGATGCCCTAATTCCTTGAGGTAATCAAAGGAGACCGAAAGTATTCATTTTAGATATGCACTGGCCAGCCTTATTTCTATGATTTATTGGAAGTACATCTCTACAGCAGCTCGTAGCACATACTAAATAATGGATAAAAGGTATAGGGATAAAGTTTTCTCTGATATATATAATATTGATGGATGGTTTCGGAACAAGTGTGGATCGTTTTACACCTACAGGCTATAAACCAGCTAAAAATGTTGTGGATCTAATACATGAGGCAACCAGGGTTACAGATCTTAACAGCACAGCTGCAAGAACTTTAACATCAATTCTTGAGCTGAGGGTTCAGAGGATGGATAGATGGTAGATGCATGAATATTGAATTTGTATATGCAAACTGGAGAATATGCGTCAGAGGCGATAGTCCCTACATCTAGGTATAGGACCTTGTGCCATTGCATCTAAATGATCTATTTACAGAGGTTGATCTAGATCTACTTCCTTTAAGTGTCGCCTACTCGAATTTTGTAGAATTACTATACTGGCTACACAAACTGGAGTATAGTGAATGATATGGACACTATATTGTTAATGAATTATGTATTCCTCCTAGATTTAGTGGAACATTATATTCTCTAGTTCAAACCTTAATCTATGAAATACACTATACAAGTTTCTTTAAAAGAAGTTAGAGCATCATAAGTTAAGTAATGGTGTATATAAGTATTATAAATGGTGTACGAGGGATTTCAAGGAAAATAGCTTCTTCCTAGGTTAATCTCTAACTGTTTCTTTGTTATTACCAGCTTTTTGACGTATGTCAGCAGAGACTCTGTTTAGCACTATAATTAGTTTGCAGCTATTTCTATACTTTGATTACCTATTTTTCAATCTATGCAACAATTATAACTAGGTGCTAAGGAGATCCACATTTCTATACTTTATATATTATGCAGATTTGCTATGACTCTCCTAAATAGCGGTATCGATAGATAATGTTCTCTGATAAAGTAAAAATCAGTTCTAGCATAGCTATAAATGTGGATAACATATGGAGGATTTAATAAAGATATTATTATCATGCGGATATATGATAATTGTTTTAGTTATATTTTCAATTATTTTAAGCAGTGGAGAAGTAATATATACATCGCATATGGTGTTACTGTTATTCTCCACGATCATAGGTATGGCACTGATAGTTATAGCAATATTACTTATAAAACAAACAAAAAATACAAAACATAAGAACAACTAAAAAATTTCTTTTTATTCTATTTTCTTTTTATGAACCATCCTATTGCTATTCCTATTATTAGTAGTGCTATTGCTAGTGCTGTTGTTGTTGTCCATTCTGTTACTGTCTCTGTTTTTGTTGCTGTTGTTGTTGATACTGCTGTAGATGTTACTACTGCTGTTGATGTTACTGTTGCTGTTTCTGTCTTAACAACTGTAACTGTTACAGCACCAGGCACAGGAGTAGGTGTAGGAGTGGGTGTTGGAGTCGGGGTAGGTGTTGGGGTAGGCTTTGGAGTCGGGGTAGGGGTGGGCGTTGGAGTAGGAGTTGGAGTAGGTGTAGGAGATGGAATTACAAACATTTTTGCAAGTTCCTCTAATTGAATAGGTTTAAGTTCTAATGGTAATTGCATTAAAGGATCTGTGGGTGGTTTTCTTGGTGGATAGTCTATGGGTGCTTTAGGTGGTGTTAGTACACCGTATGACATCCATAGGAATGAGCCAAACATACCCATGGTTTCAAATATCCATGATCTACTGAGTGTGTAGCTTGGCATTGTAGTACCAGCTACATTTACAAGACCCTCAGGTTCACCTAGAATTTCAAGTAGATTAGATTGTTTTATACTTATTTGCCGAGGTCTTAGAATTAGCCACATAGCTGCATGGGGTAGATGATAGTTCCAGAACCATGCAAGTTTAGCTAGGGCATCCCAGTATTCTGTTGTGTAAGGTAAGCTTGACATCAATTTCATTTGTTCAAAGTATGGATTTACGTATATTACTGTACCATTCTTTAGAGTAACGGGCCATGTTAAGTTAAACTTACTTATAGTGAAGTCCCAAGCGGGATAAAATGAGTTTATAAAGCCGTTGATTCCTGCCATAGATAACGGGACGGTCCAGGATCCTGCAGTCCATGAGAGTGTGATATCGAATCTCCACTCCATCCACATACTCCAGTACACTCCTACATCAACACAGCCCATTTCAGCTTCTATTCCATGCTGTTGAAGCTGGGATGCAAGGTTGGCCGCTAATGCAACAAAGTCAGCCCATTGAGATACACACATTATGGTAAATCTAAATGGTTCACCCTTTGGTGTATACCACTTTCCATCAGGACCTCTTCTAAATCCAACACCTTCAAGAAGCTGATATGCTTTCTGAGGGTTATATGTCCATTCATATAAGTTCTTCTTAATCCATTCAGGAATGCCCTCAGTAGTCATTAGGCTTGTTATGTAATCTTTGAATGGCAGTACTTGAGGTGGGTAGGCCAGTGCTGCTTCTGTACTATTTATAAGCATTGTTATTGCTTGTCTGACGTATGTTATATTAAATGGGTATTTATTAAGGTTAAACCATATACCCCATAGTTCACGAGATTGCACCCAAGCTATTCTTACACCTCCAGGTGCTTTGTTTATCTCTACCAAAGTAAGTGGCGATATTCCATGCCATGTATCTAGGTTTCTGCCCTCTATCATCCATGCAACCATATGCTCTTCTGCCCTTGCAAATAGTATCTCACCCTCATCATACTGAACATATTTTGCCCATCTATATCCAGGATTCTTTACAAGCTTAACACCTGTCGTTGTCAGTGTCGCAGGATCAGCCCAGAACGGTCCGTTACACCACGGTTTATCCATCTGGATATTTCTTACCTCGTCTTGCAACTTTGTCAAATTAAACCTTTTCGGAACCTCATTAACAGGAACATCTGCAACCATTTCCGCGTATTTACCAAAGATTTGATATGGTGTTGTCATATGCCATGTAAATATCGAAACTAGATCCGAAAATCTCATGCGCGGCATAAAACTATATCTAAACATCTGTGATACATCAACTTTACCCAATCTATAATCATATAAAGGTGCTGTAATTCTAAATACTGTTATATTGAAGTAAAATCTCACAGTATAATCATCTACTATTTTTACATCTAATAAGAATGGTATAAAGTTTCTAAATATCTTCCACTGAACTGTAAAGTAGGTCCAAACATCCTTTGCTGTAAATGGATACAAAGACTTTCCGTCATACCAGTGGGCATCATTCCATAAAGTAATTTCAAGATAATTTTCTGCAGGGTTTATCCTAATATCTTTACCAAGCATTGGAAGTATAACGTCCTGATACCCCTTATATGGTATGAGAACAAATAGCGGTGCTACACAAAAGCTGTGTACACCCCCCTGTGAAAGCATTCCTCCACCTGTTAGTATAGATCCTGGAGCAAACGGATTCCAATTTATAACCGGTGGAAGGGTGACCCATAGTATTACACTAAATGATGCTCTTTCACCTCTCACAATTGATGAGGGCACCAATATTATGTTCAGTAATAGTAACACTATTAGAAGTAAAGTTACTCCAAATCTATTCAAGGTGTGCATCAAGTACACACCCATCTCTAGTTGTTCCAGTCTTAGTTAATATACTTAAAAATTTTCGTGAAATACATTGATATAAATTGACATAGATGTAAGCAACTACATACCAGTTCCAAACACTTTAAATTCCTAAATTCTATGCTATGCATAGAGGTTACACGCGACCCTACGACCCGACTCTATTTCTTTAAGTATAGGCTCTTCTTTTCTACATATATCCATAGCATAAGGACATCTATCGCTTAGCACACATCCACCTGGTCTATTTAATGGAGAAGGAGCAATACCTTTTAGAATAAGTTTCCTTGTTTCTCTACTTTTTGGATCTGCTATTGGAATAGCTGCTATCAATGCTTTAGTATATGGATGCAAGGGCTCTGATAATATATCATTAATACATCCAGATTCAACAATCTTTCCTAGGTACATTACATTGATGAGAGTATTTCGTCCAAAAAATTGAAGAAGCGATATTTCGTGTGTTATGAATAGAAGGGACGAATGTATTTCATAAAGCATATCTCTTAATGTCTTTATAATACTACTTTTTAGAGAGGCATCTAACATCGTTACAGGCTCGTCTGCAACTATATATGCTGGTCTAAGTATTAAGGCTCTTGCTATAGAGGCTCTCTGTCTTTCACCACCACTTAATTGGAAAGGATATTTATCTAAGTATTTCTCAGGAGGATTTAGTCCAGCTTTACCCATAACATCTTTTACTATTTCTAGGGCTTCTTTATAACTGTTTGCAAGCCTATGATATTTCAATACATCAATTAATATATCTCCGATTTTCTTAAAAGGATGTATACTCGCGTAGGGATCTTGTGGAATATATTGAGCATTTAATCTATAATATCTAAATTCTTTTTCACTCATCTTAAAAATATTCTTTCCTTGGAATAGCACCTCTCCATTAGTGGGCTTTATGAGCGCTAATGTTACTTTGCCTAATGTTGTTTTTCCAGAGCCACTTTCACCTATTAAACCTACAACAGAACCTCTTGGCACATACACACTGACCTTATCTACTGCTGCAAATTTTATCCTTTTTAACAATCCTTTTCTAACACTAAACACAACTTTAATATTTTTAGCTTCTATAACATTATTATCCACTATCTTCACCTCACTATTAGCGTAGATGAATCCAGCATGCAATTCTACGTTCTCTATCTAATTTTATTATTGGTGGTTCTTCTTTTCTACATATATCCATAGCATAAGGGCATCTAGGATGAAACTTGCATCCAGAAGGTAGATTTCTGTAGTCTGGTGGCATTCCAGGTATAGTCACTATTTCTTCTTTGAATTCACCTAATTTTGGTACAGACATTAACAATCCTTGTGTATATGGGTGTAGGGGCTTGTAGAATATGTCATAAATATCTGCCTCTTCAACAATCCTACCTGCATACATTATAGCAATACGATCAGCTATATCAGCTACTAGTGCAATATCGTGTGTTATTAGCATATATGTTAAATTGAATTTATTTTTGAGATCTTTTAAAAGAGATATAATTTCACGCTGTATAAGTACATCAAGGGCTGTTGTCGGTTCATCTAAAATAACGAATTTTGGATTCAAAAGAAGAGCTAATGCAATTAAAGTTCTCTGCTTCATACCTCCGCTCATCTCAATGGGATACAGATTCAATACCCTATCAGGATCTAGTTTAACCGCTTCAAGTAGTTCTCTAGCTCTATCTAAAATCCATTTCCTATCCTTAATACCATGAGCTCTTGCAGTTTCAGTAAAATGATCTCTAATCTTAATTACCGGGTTTAGCGAGTTTAAGGCTCCTTGGAAAACCATGGATATTTCTCTCCATCTAATTTCTCTTGAAAATACTTGTTCGTCCATTGCAAGTAAATTTAAAGAATTCAGATCATCTTTGTGATAAGTAATAATGGATGTAGGATCTATTGAGGCTATCTCAGGTAATATTCTTAGAATTGCATTTGCCGCAGTTGATTTTCCGCATCCACTTTCACCCACAAGTGCAAAAACTTCACCTTTAAATACTGTAAAATCTATATTTGAAATTACTTTAATGTTCAGATATGAGACACCGAGGTTCCTAACCTCTATCAATGGTTTTATTGTATTCACTCCCTATTCACCTTTGATGTAGCTAACCCTAAGTGCAGGATTAAAGATGGCCTCCATGGTTTTAGCTATATTTATAAGAGCATATTGTAGTAGTACTATTGTTATTATTGGAGACCATAAGGCAAGTATCGCTCTATCTGAGTAAAGGGCTCCTCCTGCCCTAATAGCCATATATATTTGGATACCCCAGTTTTCGGAACTTATAGGCATTAATCCTAGAAATGCCAACCCAGTGTAGCCATAGACAGCATTACACATTGCGAGGGTTAGACTCATTGCTATGAATGGTGCCATGAATCTTAAAATCTCGTCAAACATTATTTTCCATGCACTAAATCCAAGAGTTTTTGCAACATCAATAAACTCCCGTTTTCTAAGTGATAACGTTTGTGCCCTTACAGCTCTTGCAAGGCTAGCCCAAGCTGTTATACTAAGTATTCCTGCTAAAACAAGTATGTTAGTTTTTAGCTCTGCTGGAAGTGTTGCGACAAGTATTAATGCTAGAAGATATGTTGGTATAGTTAAAGCAACATTTATTATTATCGAAAATATTTCATCAACTATTCCGCCTAGGTATCCAGATATTAGGCCAAGTGCTACACCAATTGTAACTGTTATTACTGCAGATAGAAACGCTACTGCTAATGTAGTAGATATGCCTCTTACTATTGCTAGTAGTAATGGCCTGCCAGTAAAGTCTGTTCCTAATATGTACCAAGGGAAGTCTCGTGCGGAGGGAGGCTGGTATATATATTCCCATCCTCCTTTGGCAGGAGGAAGTGGGGGAACAAGACCTAAAACGGTCGCTAAAGCTCCCACGGTATATAGAGTTATCACTATTAAGCTGAATATCGTAGATGGACTCTTAGTGTAGATTCTAGAAACCAGCCTAAGCATTGATAGGGTAGTGCTTAAGCTCATGCTTCTCCCACCCTAGCACGAGGATCTATTAGTCCATATGTTATATCCGTAAGTAGATTTCCAAGTACTATAACCGTTATAATGATTACGTATACACCTATCATTACAGGATAGTCTCTCGCTCCCGTAGTGACAGATAGTAGGGAACCTAAACCTGGTAAATTAAATTGTGTTTCAATCCATACAGTACCGACCAATAACCATGCAAATGTGAGAGCTATGTTTGCATATATTGGAAGTATAGAGTTCTTAGCAATATATGCTGTAATTATTCTTCCACTTTTCAATCCACGTGCCTTGGCAGCTATTACATAGTCTTCTTTAATGACAGCTGAAGCCATAGCACTTAAGGCAAAAGCCCAGCCAGGTAAAGACGCTAGAACCATTACCATTACTGGAAGTGTATAGTGATGTAATACGCTTAGTATAAATTGTAGAGAAGGTTCTGGCTGAATATCTGGAGAATAAGGTCCACTATATGGAAATAGCCTCCATCTCACACCAAGATATACAAAAAATACTGCAGCCAAGATCCAATTCGGTACACTATTAAGTATAGTTAAAATTGAGGATATACTTCGTACAAACAAGACCCTCTCCCTGTAGTAAGTCATTGTGAGACCCATTAGAACGCCCAGTATTAAGGTAATGCTCAAAGAGTAGCTCACAAAAAACGCAGACCAAGGTATAGCATTGGCTATTACATGAGTAACAGAAAATCTGTATGAAATCGATGTCCCCAGATTCCCTGTAACCACTCCTTGAAAGTAACGCAGCCACTTACTCCACCAAGGCTCTTCCGGTGAAAAACCTAGGTAGGCTTGAACCATTCTCACAGCCTGTTCATATGGCATTCCCTGTTGTAGAAAGGAGGCAAGCAGCATTTTAGCAGGATCGCCAGGGCTTAACACAATAACTATAATTGATATAGATATGGCCAGAAACCATGTAATAGTAGCAAAAAGTATTTTCTTAGCTATCCAGTGCATACTTGACCCATACATAGCTTTAACATTATACAACTTAATAAAGTTTATTGATTTCTATTTTTTTATCGACTACCTAATTCAGGAATTTATATATAGAATTTAAGACTTCGCCAAATGGGGTATTCTGGAAAAGGTACCTGCTAAGCCTCCTGTTTTCAGTTTGAGCATATCAGTGAAAAATTGTACTATAAGAATCTGTATACATAATGTATAGAACATCTGTGGCAAAGTGCTTTAATATCTTTATAGTGATGTCGTTAATGATTATACAGTGCTAGACTGTTCTCACATAAATGATATTCTTAATATCATCTACGGCTATTCCTATCCTCTCGCTAGACATCTATCACTTCTAGTAGAGCATATGCAGATCTTCTGAACATATTTTTCCACGGTATATATCTTCCTTTTATTAGTATGCTGTAGTTGTATCTTGGGCATTTTGTTGATTCAAGCTGTGGATCACCCACATTACCTATATAGATATACTCAATACCCTCACCTCTAGCTCTTTCAGCTACCCACCTCAACTTCTTTAAAAGTCCATCTAAGAAAATCACGATCGTGAATCACAAGATCCATCACAGTACTACCGATAAGCTCTTTAAATCCATACCGATGTACCTAGCTTTGAAAAGAGTATAAGCTTATAGGCTCTGGCAATCCTCGGCTCTTCAATAGCATTAGAAATAATAGCATCTCCAACTGCTTTATACCCAGGTCAAAATCTAAGGGTAGCGTCTAACCATGAGCTTCACATTGCTATCCTCAGTCCTAACTATTTCTAGGCCATCTTCTGTACCTAGCGCAAATAGGCATTTCAAGAAATGCGTGTTTACCAGCCTTAATTGCTTTGACAGCTATCACCTTATGGATATAGTTGGGTATAGCAATAACAACTGCATCTACATCCCTCCTAAAATTAATGTCTTCTAGTTATCAACAGCCTCTGGAACACTGCATCTACATGCCACTTCTTTAGCCCTTTTCAATACTACTCGAAACAGGACTCCTATGCTAACTCTATATGTAATAGCTTCAATGAGGGTGTGTGTACCCATTGTGTGATACCACCAGCACCTATAGCCAACGTCGAATGTTCTATGCCCCATCATATTATGGGGCTCTGACTAGGTGTAACTAAACTTCATCTCTACAGAAGAAGTCTGATTATGGATGGATTTTCTATTATTTTAGCGAGTTTAGCTTTACTTGTAGGTGGCGTGTCAGGCTCCAGACACACGGCTTTTTAGTGGACTTTAAAATCTCTCTAGCTACTCCAATACTATGTTGGTTGGAAATTCGGTGCATATATATGTAGTGGGGCGGGAGATCTAGTGCTGTAGCGAGATGCTGTATCTGTTTTCTAGAGCCTCTAGTCGTGGTGGGTTCTCTGAAGCTTACTTTTTAGGCTGGGCCTGCTCTACTATATGCTGCTGATGAAAGGTGTTTTAGCGGTTGGGAAGAGATTTCTATGTGGATAATTGATGTATGCTTATATTTTTTGGTTTAGCCTGGTATAGATGGGGATCTCCGTTGGTTGTTGAGTTAAAGGTGAGGGAGCTGCTGAGGAGAATGAGTATCGAGGAGAAGATCGCACAGCTACAGTCTATTCCGGTGGATAGGCTTTTAGATGGAAAGGAGTTTTCAGAGGAGAAGGCCAGGGATCTGCTGAGGTATGGTATAGGTGAGATTACTAGGGTTGGTGGCTCTAGGGTTGGTCTTAGGCCTAGGGATGCTGCCAGGACTATAAATAGAATTCAGAGGTTTCTTGTTGAGAAGACTAGGCTTGGTATACCGGCTATAGTTCATGAGGAGTGTCTAGCTGGCCTAATGGCTCCAACAGCTACAGCTTTTCCACAGGCGATAGCACTGGCATCTACATGGGACCCTGATTTGGTTTACAGGGTTGCTCTAGCTATTAGGGAGCAGGTTCTATCTATAGGATCGAGGCACTGTCTCTCTCCAGTTCTAGACCTCTGCAGAGATCCTAGGTGGGGTAGATGTGAGGAGACATATGGTGAGGATCAGTACCTCGTCTCATCCATAGGGCTAGCCTATGTTGCAGGTCTTCAGGGAAGCGATATTTCAAGAGGTGTTGTAGCTACAACAAAGCACTTTGCTGGACACGGATTCTCAGAGGGAGGGAGAAATATTGCACAGGTTCATTTAGGTGCTAGAGAGTTTAGGGAGCAGCATCTCTATCCATTCGAAGTTGCTATAAGGGTTGGCGGCGCCCTCTCCGTCATGCCTGCATACCATGAAATCGATGGGGTTCCCTGTCATGCAAATAGAGAACTTCTAACCGATATTCTGAGACAGACATGGGGGTTTAGAGGAATTGTGGTATCTGACTATGGAGCAATTATGCAGCTCAGTACAATCCATAGAGTTGCTAGAGACTGTATAGAGGCATTTAGAATTGCTCTAGAGGCTGGTGTTGATGTGAACTTCCCTGATGTAATATGCTTTAACGAGTTGGTTGAGGCTGTTAAGGAAGGCACTGTTTCGGAATCCCTAATCGATAGAGCTGTTGAGAGAGTTCTAAAGCTAAAGTACATGCTTGGGCTCTTCGACAATCCATTTACTGATGAGTCTAGGGTTCCGGAGACTCTAGATAACGAAAGCTATAGAAAGCTTGCCCTAGAGGCTGCTAGAAAATCAATAGTGCTTCTTAAAAACGACGGCATACTGCCTCTACCAAAGAATGTGAGGAGAATAGCGGTTGTAGGTCCTAATGCAGATAGCCCTAGGAATATGCTTGGAGACTACCACTACGATGCACATATAATCAGAGATGGAGATGTAGTTACAGTAAAGGTGGTGACTGTTTTAGAGGGTATAAAGAGTAGAGTATCTAGAGAGACAGAGGTAGTCTACGCAAAGGGTTGTGATATCGCTTCCCAGGATAGGAGCGGCTTTGACGAAGCTCTAAGGATTGCAAGAGAGGCGGATGTCGTTATAGCTGTTATGGGTGAAAAATCTGGTTTAAGTCCGAGATTCTTTGGAAAAACATTTGAAGAAACGCAGTACACCTCTGGTGAAGGTGTCGATAGAATATCACTTAGACTACCCGGGGTTCAGGAAGAGCTTATCAGAGAGCTGCACAGAACTGGTAAGCCAATAATCCTTGTACTTATAAATGGTAGGCCCCTCTCCATAGCATCTATTCTACCATATGTCAATGCCGTCCTAGAAGCGTGGTTCCCAGGTGAGGAGGGTGGAAATGCGATAGCCGATATAATCTTCGGTGACTACAACCCCAGTGGAAGACTACCGGTTTCAATACCATACGATGTTGGGCAGATACCGGTATACTACTCCAGAAAACCATCGTCCTTTAGAGAATATGTTGAGTACTCTGCCAAGCCGCTGTACCCATTTGGATACGGATTGAGCTATACGGAGTATAGATACAGCAACTTAACAGTAGAGCCAGTGGAGGTAAAACAGTTTGGATATGTAAGGATAGGTGTAGATGTGGAGAATATCGGCAAGGTAGATGGCGAAGAAACAGTACAGCTATACATATCAAAAGAATATTCATCTGTAACGAGACCAGTAAAAGAGTTGAAAGGATTCAAAAAAGTATACCTTAAACCTGGAGAGAGAAAAAGAATAGTATTTACACTACCCATAGAAACACTAGCATTCTACGATAGATACATGAGGCTAGTCATAGAGCCTGGGGAGTACAGAGTTATGGTAGGGAGAAACTCAGAGGAAATACTACTCGAGGGGAGATTTAAAGTAGTTGGAGAAACAGCCATTGTTAATGAAAAAAGACTGTACTTTACAAATATCGAAACGCACTAATGTAGAGTAAAACTCTACTTTTTACAAACCATATAATTGATTGGTGTTACATGTAGAGCTCTAGGATAGGAGGCATCATAGGTTCAACACCACCATAAACCTTAAACCAATAGGGACCTGTATAGCGATGGTGAGTCTAGGAAAATGTCGGAACCTTCCATAGCAATATATCTAGAGGAGGTATATCTAATCTAGGAGTTCTAAAGCATCCCAATACCTAACCCATCCCTATCCTCTACATAGCATATCTAATACCGACAGCGATTTACAATGGTATATAGCTCCAAGAGATGGAACAGTACTATGTTATAGGAAGATGTAGAATGAATGTATGGGGAAGAGATATACCGAAGATTATAATTCAAATAGAATCATTTAAAAAATAAAAATGGTTTGTTGTATTTATTGATGGTTGTGTATTTCTTTTTATTCTATTTTCTTTTTATAAACCATCCTATTGCTATTCCTATTATTAGTAGTGCTATTGCTAGTGCTGTTGTTGTTGTCCATTCTGTTACTGTCTCTGTTTTTGTTGCTGTTGTTGTTGATACTGCTGTAGATGTTACTACTGCTGTTGATGTTACTGTTGCTGTTTCTGTCTTAACAACTGTAACTGTTACAGCACCAGGCACAGGAGTAGGTGTAGGAGTGGGTGTTGGAGTCGGGGTAGGTGTAGGAGATGGAGTAGGTGTCGGGGTTGGCCTTGGAGTAGGAGATGGTGTTGGTGTTGGAGACGGTGTAGGTGTAGGCTTTAATGCAATTTTTTCTAGATCTTCAAAGAATTTCATTGCAGGGATTCTGTTGTGTGGTTTTAGAAATTCTGGGACGGTATCTGTATCAGGTTTGGCTTTTGTAGCTGGTTTAATCTGGAATAATACAAATACAAACCCTGGTTCCCAGTTTGTTGCATAGAACGCTCCATATTTTTCGATTCTTTCTTTATTTGGCCATCCAACCCAGTAAATCTCCTGATACTCATACCAGTGAATACCCTGTCCCAGAGCTAGCATTGGTAGATCTTGATACCATATCTCCTGGAGTTTTCTATATAGTTCAACTCTTCTCGATTCTTCCCATGTTTTTGCAATTTCTTCTAGAATCGGAATTACGGCAGTATTATTATAGCGTGCCCGTGCTGCGCTAACAACGGTTGGTGGAAGTCTTGGATCCATGGTTGAGGCGAAGTTTATCCATGGTGATGCAGGTGTTATTGCACTATTCATAAACCACCAAACTGCATCAAAATTACCTTCGACTACATCATTAAACACAACAGTATAGTCCTTTGTTACAACTGTAACATCTATGCCTAAGGTCTCCCTGAGGTAGTCTGCCCATATCTGGGCAGAGCCTATGGTTGGTACCCATCCAGTTACACATAGTATCGAGAACTTGAACGGTCTACCATCCGGAAGCTCTCTAATGCCATCGCCATTCCTATCAATAATACCTGCTTCATCTAGCAACCTTCTCGCATTTTCGATGGTAGCCCCCTTCATAAAGGCGTCCATAAGGTCTCTTGCAAGATATTTCTCAGATCTTATGTGACCCGGTACTATAGGTACGGGATATAGTACAGGACCCAGTAGATATCCTGAGAATCCCATCTCAGAACCCATTTTTATTGCCTTCATATTGTCTGCTAGTAGAGCATAGTATATTGCTTTTCTAACCCTTATGTCATCAAAGGGTTTCCTCTTCATATTCATTACGAAGAATGCAACTTGATGTCGGAAGTAGCATGGGGGACAGTTTACATTATCAAAGGTGCCAAACCTAGGGTCGGCCTTTATTATCTCCCATAACCTGTCTACAAAGTGTGACATATGGTCTCTATTACCTGCTAACCACTCCATTCTCACCTGTTCATCGCTCTTCGGAACTATATGCATAACATATTTTGGCTCTGGAAGCCCAAAGTATTTTACACCCCACCAATCATCAACTCTTTCATATGCCCATGTATCTCCGGCTAGGAATAGCGCTCTATATGGACCTCCACCTATTATTTCCTTAGGTTCCCTATCCTCGAACTCAGTAATAGCCTTACAACCCATTTGCTTAATTAGGGGCTCCCATCTATGTCTCGGTACAACCATAAATTGTAGAACCTCTATAGCTCTATAGTAGTTGAGAGACGTTTTATTAAGATGTATAATAACAGTAATAGGATCAGCTGCTTCTACACGCTCTAAATACATCCAGAGGTAACTTAAGGTGGTGGTACAGTTTTTATGTATCTCAAATGTAAATTTCACATCATCAGCTGTTATAGGCTTTTTATCCCACCAATATGCATCGGGCTTAAGCTTTATTTCAATAGTATAGGGATCAACCCACCTAAATGAATTAGCAAGGTATGGAACATAGTCATCTGTATATACACTGTATACAAATAGGTATGGATATTGCATGAATGTCGCTCCCCAGGCGATCACAGCTGGAAATGGATTGAAACCCTTTGGTACAGCCCACGATTGAGAAATTATGGCTGTTTGTTCCCTTGGAAGCTCTGGGACTTGTGTCCATACAACTGGTATTGGTATGAAACTAACAACCATCGCACTTACTAACAGAAGTACTAGTGGGGTCGTGAATTTCTTTGCATTCCTTGGGTATATATCCACCATTACATACACCCCACTTATACCTAATTTATAGAATAGTAAATGGCTGATTTTTAAACCTTATGATAATTATCTTTTTGGAATTATATTAGATTGGGTATTATTTTTATATAAAAATAGTACCCAATTATCCAGAAAACCATGTAGAATATAGTTTAGGTACAGACTCTAACAATCTCTTTGTATAGGAGTGCATTGGATTATTTAATATCTCTCCAGGGGTTCCCTCTTCAACAATAGTACCCCTATACATAATCAGTATTCTATCGCTTATATATGTAGCCAGACCAAGGTCATGGGTTATAAATATTATTGAGGTATGCAATTCATCCCTCAATTTGGAGAACAGCTTAAGTAGTCCCAATCTTAGTGTAGCATCGACCATGCTTGTAGGTTCATCAGCCACTATAAGCTGAGGTTTTATTAGAAATATCCTAGCTATCAGTATCCTCTGTCTCATACCGCCAGAGAGTTCGAATGGTCTTCTATCAAGAATTTCCTCAGGGATAAGCCCAACCGTCTTAAGAGCTTCTTTAACTCTCTCTATCTTAGAATCATAGTCAAGTTGCTCATCAAAGAGTTTAAATGTTCTTACCATCATATATCTAATGGTATGGGTGGGATTAATTGATGAATATGGATCCTGAAAAATGCCATTAACATTTCTCCAATACCATCTCAAATCATCTTTATTTCTAAAATCTTTCCATATATCTTTTCCCTGAAATATTATGGATCCTGATGAGGGTTTTAAAAGTCTCAGGATCATTTTAGCTACGGTTGTTTTTCCAGAACCACTTTCTCCAACAAGTGAAATTATCTCACCTTTTTTAAGATTAAAACTAACTTTATCTACTGCTAAAATTTCTTTTTGACGGATTAAACCTATTCTATAGATTTTCGTGAGATTTTTAATTTCGAGAATGTTTTCAGACACCCATTATCAACCTCTCTATTGCATATATAGCCAGCATGAAACAAAACGATGTTTTTCAACCTCTATTAAGGGCGGCTCCTTCCTCCTGCAGATATCCATTGCATAGGGGCATCTTGGATGGAATCTGCAGCCAGAAGGGGGACTAATCAAACTTGGCGGTTCTCCTTTAAGTATAAATGTTTCAACTTTTTCAACACGTTCCCTTATCTGTGGTTCAGGGGTTAATATTGAGAATAGTAACCCCCTCGAGTATGGATGGAGGGGTTCATTTATTAATTGTCCAGTCGAACCTATTTCAACAATTTTTCCAGCGTACATGACAGTGATCATCTCAGCTATCTGTCTGACTGTAGCAATATCATGTGAGATGAATAGGATTGATTTTACGAGGTTTCTCTTATAGATGTTAAATAGAGTTTCTAGAACCATCTTCTGTGTCGAGACATCAAGTGCCGAGGTGGGTTCGTCTGCTATCAATATTGTTGGATTGAGTAGTGTGGCTATCGCAATCAATGCTCTCTGTCTCATACCGCCAGAGAGTTCGAATGGATACATGTCTAGGGCTGTCAGAGGGAGATTGAGTTCTTCAAACCTCTCTTTAGCTAATTTTAGAATCTCCTTTACAGAATAGTTTAGCTTCTCCTTCACTACATCCCTTATAAAATCCTTTATTCTAACCGTGGGAACCAAGGCGTTCATAGCTGATTGCGGCACTAATGCTATTTTAATTCCAGCGATTTTCCTTTTAATTTCGCTAAGGGACATATCGCTTACTTTAATACCTTCAATAGCTATATCACCGCTTACTAATTTCAGTGGCGGTTCTATATCCATAGACAGCACCCTTGCAAGTGTTGACTTGCCACAGCCACTCTCACCAACAATACCAATAATCACCTTTCTATCGATATATAGATCAACTCCATCAACAGCTTTTACTATTCCTCCTCTTGTAAAGTAGTACGCTCTAAGGTTCTTAACCTCAAGAATATCCATTTGTATCACCAGGATCTCACTAACTCATCTATAGAAGTTGCTATTGAATAGAGTGATAGAAATATCATTGTTATTATTATGGCGGGCGGTATCACGGTCCACCAAATACCTTGGCTAATATTGGCATAGAGTTGTGCAATGTATAGCATTAGACCCAGTGTTACATCCTTTGTCATACCAACACCTATTAGTGTTAAACCTACCTCAGCCATAATACTGTTAGAGAAAAGCATTGCAAATGCCGCTAATATATAGGGTATTATAATGGGTACAATATCTCTCAGTATTATACTTACCTTAGAGGCCCCGGATAGCGTAGCCATACTGATAAAGTCTGAGGAAAGGATGCTTAGTGTACGTGATCTAAATCCTCGGCACCATCCAGCCCAGGAAGTAACGCCTATAACTACTCCTACAATCCATAGACTTCTCTCAGGAAGATAGGCTGCTAATAGCATCATTAATAATATAGACGGTATGAGGAGCATTATTTCGGAAGCGGTCATGATTATTCTATCTACTAGACCACCGAAAACCGCAGCCATCGTTCCTAGGAATAACGCTAAGGATAGTGCTATACCAGCTGCTATTACCCCAATGTAAAGTGAGCCTCTGATACCCCATAGAATCTGTGCCAGTACATCCCTTCCAAGTGCATCGGTTCCAAAGGGATGCGCATCCCCAGGGGGTGTATATCTTCTCCCTATGGTTTTTGTAGGAGGTACGTTGTAGATTAACGGCCCTACAATTCCTATGATAACTATTGCCAGAAATATGGCTAGCCCGATAGCCATTTTCTTAATTCTGAAAATTCTAAGTATTAAGGATTCTACCATGTGCTATCTACCAACATACGCATATCTGATTCTCGGATCTATGTATGCAAAGAGAAGTTCAGATATGTAGTTGGCTAGTAGCAATGTGCCAATGATTATTATAAATATCCCCTGAATTAATGGATAGTCTAGTGACTGTACCCCTCTCCAGAGGATTAGGCCTATACCTTGGTAGCTAAAAACTATCTCAGTTATGACAGAGCCTGCAACACTCCATCCAAGAACTATAGCTAGCCCCACTATCTGCGGAAGTGCTGAGCACTTAAATAGGTATCTCGATACCCTTCTCTGGGATACCCCTATTACTCTCAGATAATCCATGTAGTCTGAGGATAGCTCTTGTACAGCTATACTTCTCATACTCAATCCCCATCCTCCAAGCGATGTTAGGAATATTGCTATAAAGGGTAGTATATAGTGCCTCAAATATGCTAGTATAAAATCTGGTGAGAGTCTTGGTACCATCCCAGGTGGGTAGCTACCACCAGTTGGGAATACTGGAAGGTATACAGCAAGTAGCATAATTAGATACATTCCAAAGATATACGAGGGTGTACCTTGGAGTACTACAAGTACTGTTAGCAGAACCTTATCGATAAACCTATTTCTATTCATAGCAGCCATAACACCAATGTTGTTTCCAACAAACCATGCTAGTGCTACAGCAGGGGTCACAAGCGCGATTGTCCATGGAAGGTATGTCGCAATGAGTGTGGTTACTCTTGTTGGGTAGAATAGTACGGACATTCCTAAATCACCTTTAAACACATTGCCTAAAAATTCGATAAATTGGATGTAAAGAGGTTTGTGAAATCCAAACGATTCTAGAAGCATCTTCTCCACACCCTTAAGCTGTTCTGGATCCGTTACAGCTTGCTGCATTAGATTACCAATTATTACCCAGAGGGGATTGCCGGGTATCATTCTCGGCAAGAGAAATATTAGAAACAGCACAATAAAGAACGTTAGTGCCATTACACTTGCTCTTTTCAATGCAAATATCAAAAATGGGTTCCTTAATAACGAGGAATTCACTATCTCACCTAATAATCAGACCTCTAATACATTACTTACCATTGATCCACACAATTTAAAGATACCAGTTAAACTCCTAAAATGAGAGAGAATGGCAGTATATAAAGAGTTTAACTAACGATGCCATATAAGTTTCATTTTTCAATCTCAATATAGCCTGTATTTCAATTGCCCAGGATCTGCTAATTCTGTATTTATGTAAAAATTTTTAAGATCCGAGTCTTATGGTATAGCAATGTATAGGTGAGGGGAGTGTTGTTACTTGGGGCTGCCCATTATCCTGAGCTGTGGACTTCTGAGGTGTTTGCTAAGGATCTGGAGTTGATGAAGAGGATCGGATTAAATGTTGTGAGAGTTGCAGAATTTACGTGGTCTTTACTTGAACCTATAGAGGGTAGATACGATTTTGTGTGGCTTCATGAGCTTGTGGATTCCTATGGTAGAAACGGTATTAGGGTTGTATTGGGTACTCCTACGGCTACCCCACCTCCGTGGCTTGTTAAGAAGTATCCTGATGTACTGCCGGTTGATTTTAATGGTGTTCCTGCACGGTATGGTGTGAGGAGGGAGTACTGTCCGAATAATCCTGTCTATAGAACTTTGACGGAGAGGATTGTACGTAGACTTGCTAGTGAATTTAGAGACGATGGAAATGTGATAGGTTTCCAGATTGATAATGAGGTTCACTGGGGTGAGGCGAGTTCATGGAGATACTGCTACTGTCCCTATTGTATAGCTAGGTTTAGGGAGTATCTCAGGGCTAGATATGGAGATATAGATACTCTGAATAAGGCTATGGGTACACTTGTATGGAGTCATAGGTTTACCGATTTTGATGAAATTACCCCTCCGAAACCTCCATTCGATCTATACAATAGATCTCTAACAATTGAGTGGCTTCGATTTAGATCGCTATCTTGGGTGGAGTATGTAAGGTTTCAAGCTAGTATTCTAAAGGAGGTAGCTCCAGATAAATTCGTTACAACCAATCTAATGGGGCTTTATCCAGAGATAGACTACTATGAACTCTGCAGAGATTTGGATGTATGTTCAACGGATGTATATCCAAAGTTTGGAGCAGATACCTACGATCCTGCATTCATTGCTCTAATCTATGATGCTACGCGAAATATGTCTAGAAATAGAAGGTTTATAGTTATGGAGCTTCAAGCAGGTGCAACAGATGGCTACGGATATGTATCACCTGAAGGTATAGGTGTATTTAAACTTGGGGTATCCCCAGAACCAGGGGAGATTAGGAAATGGGTATATCAAGCAGTAGCACATGGAGCAGAGGGGGTTCTGTTTTGGAATTGGCGTACAAACTGTATAGGGAAGGAGCAATTCTGGCACGGTATTCTAGATCACGATGGTATACCGCGTAGAAGATTCAACGAGGTAGAGAAGGTCTTTAGCGAGCTGTATAGGATTGGCAAAGCAGTGGATGGAACATCCGTAGAGGCTAAGACAGCAGTACTGCTATCCTATGACTCACTCTGGGCTGCAGATGTTATTGAAAGGGGCTACTATAGCCACAGTTATGTAGGCGAACTAATCAAGGCATACAAAGCACTCTGGCTAAATAGAGTTGAAGTAGATGTTATACCACCCAATTCAACATTTGAAAGCTACGGTGTAATAGTAGCACCATTCCTATACCTAGCAGATGGAGGTCTCGTAGATAGGTTGAGGGAGTTTGTATACAGAGGTGGAGTACTACTTCTTACCCCAAGAGCTTTTACAAAAGACGAATACAATAGGGTTAGGATAGATGATACTAAAATCCAGGAGCTCACTGGGGTAAAAATCAAAGAGTACACACGTCTACCAGCAGATTCAGAGGCACTAGTTAAATTCACAGAGTGGAGCCCAATAATGCATGGTATGACAGTACGTGGAAGCTCATGGCTAGAGGTATACGAACTAGTAACGGCAAACCCCATTGCCTATACAAAATGGAGCTGGCTATCGGACGAACCCATAGTAACACTAAATACATATGGTAAAGGTGAAACGATAGCAATAGGCACGGTTCTACCACAGGACGTCCTCACAAACCTTGTAAAAGAGATACTAGTATTCAAAAACATAGCCCCTATAATCCATGAAGATGATTACGATCCTAGTATAGAGTACTACGCTAGAGTTATGGGTACAGGGAAACTGATATTCATAATCAACCACGGAGCTACGGATAGAAAGGCGAAATTCGAATTAAAAAATATAACTGAGGTTACCGATCTACTAACGGATAAAAAGATAGAACCAGGTAAAATAGAGCTACCACTAAGAGCACACGATGTAAAGATACTTTCAGTTAAATAGAGTAGAGACACGAACTTGGATATCAATCCATGGAATATACAGGGTGGAGAAAACCAAATATTTTTTGGCAAACCCCTTCATCACCTTCCCGTGATTTCCTTTATACATCAGCAAACCGAAGCATGATATAGCAAAACAAAACTCTACCAACACTATTACTTATAGAAGAAGTAGCACTGTAGTGAGAGCCACCACCTATTCTATCTTTGTATACTACATTTGTGTAGGAGTTTACATTCACTGGATACAAAAGGAAGTATATATACCTTAAAATTGCAAAAAGTAGGAATTTGGATTTCGTTGCAGTTATTTATCCATCGGTATCAAACTGCTCTTACACCCTTAGCCTCACAAACTTCAAGGCTCCATTTCATTGAGGTCTATACCGTCAATCTTCACATGCTTAGTGTTTCGAAGGTAGTTGTAGGTTGCCTAAAGTACATTTTACAGAATAGAGAAAACTCTATTAATTTCAAGGTTATTCGAATGTGGACATACGGATAGCTGCTAAATAGGAAATTAGAGAGGTTGTGGAGGGATATAGTATAGCTGTTTTGAGTATAGAGGTAGGGAAAGACATCAAAATATGTAGCCATAGGAAAAAATACAGAGTATTCCTAAATTCCACAGTCAAAACAAAGTATTTAGTATAGACCTAGTAGGAACATGCAATAGCAGATGCGAAACCCGGTCCTCGAGCTCCATACTACATGAAGTAGTAAAAATATGTCTAGGATTGAAAACAGGTCTAAAAACCGGCAGAGACAGGGGTATATAGCTCCGGACTAGCGAACTCTTGGAAGGAACGCTACCTTCAAAATTGGAAGGAGGTCTAAACACAGAATAATTTCTTCAATATACTGTACACTAAAAGTATGCACAGACTTAATGCTTATAAGCTTCTCTTCACTAAACTCTCACGGTCTATATCTATGGCTACTCTTAGTAGCGATGAGAAGGTTAGGTTTTTGAAAGCTTTGGAGGAGGATGCCGAGTTTAGATATGCTGTTGCCGGACTTCTAGGCCTAGATACAGTAATTTCTGAACTGAGGAATCTTAGAAGCGATTTCCTACTATATATCAAAGAACAGGAGAAGCGTTGGGAAGAAAACAATAGAAGATGGGAGGAGAATGATAGAAAGTGGGAGGAGAACTTCAAAAGATGGGAGGAGAACAACAAGAGATGGGAAGAAAACAATAGAAGATGGGAGGAGGCTTATAAGAGGTTTGAGGCTATAGAGCTTGAGTTGAAGAAACTTAGAGAAGACTTTCTAGAATTTGTTAAACTTGAAGAGAAGAGGTGGGATGAGGCTAATAGAAGGTTTTCCCGTATAGAGATGGAGTTGGGAGCTCTTTCAGAAACAGTTTATAGTAGGTATGTTTTGGAAGACCTCAGGGAGGAGATTTCGGTTAGAGGTGAGAAAATAGTATCTAAGCAGAGGAATGCCGATTTCGATGGTGTAGAGGTAGATCTATTCATAGAAACAGATAGAGCTGCTTACGTTATTGAAGTAAAGACAAAACCCTCAATAGAGGATATCGGTGTGGTCTTAGTAAAAGCTGACATAGTCCAGCAGAGGGTGGGAAAACCAGTGGTGCCAATCGTAACTGGGGTGATGATAGGTAGAGAGGTGGAATCCTATGCAAAAAGCAAGGGAGTAGCGATATACAGGTACTAAACTTGAAATATAGATGCTATAGTGGGATGTAGAGATAGGCATTTTTCTCTGAACACCGTATTGCAGATATATAGAGTTGGCCAATTGATATGAATGCTATTTCATTGTATTACACTGGAAAAAGTCCTGCTAATATGGATATCTCATTGGATATGCAATGCTTCTGTAAATAATACACCTTTACCTTTAGAAAACGTCTGGGAAATTCATAGCATCTAGCTGCCTAGCTCTAGTTAATTAATTAAATTTCCAGCGAATCCTATGTAGGTAAGAAGCCCGTTAGCATAACATGCAACTGTTTAGTATTCCTGATAAATCATAGGGGATACCTAAATCATGTGTACAGATAAGGATTTATATAGGTAGCTCACTCGAAAGCTTATCGGTGCTGGATGCATGGCTAGAGGACCGAAAGTATCTTTCATAGGTGCGGGTAGTGCTAGATGGACAAGTAGGATATTGATTGATATATTTACTAATAAGGATCTTCAGAACTCTGAAATATGGCTTATGGATATTGACGACCGTAGACTCGACATTATTGCAACCTTTGCTAAGAGGTATGTCGAGGAGCTTAAGCTTCCAACAAAAGTCTATGCAACTAAGGATAGAAGGGAGGCTATAAGGGATGCTGACTTTATCATCTCAACAGTTCTTGTAAAGGGATACACATACTATGAAACTATGAGGAGCATTTCTGAGGAGCACGGCTATAGATATGGTATCAATAGTGTTGAATGGAATTATGTTGGAGATTACCACACAATATGGGGCTACTACCAGTTCAAGGAACACCTAAGTATTGCAAGAGATATTGAGGAGCTTGCACCAAATGCATGGTTCTTTATAGTCTCCAATCCAGTGCTAGAACTATCCACAATGATCAGCCGGGAGACTAAGGTAAAGGTTGCTGGTATATGCCATGGATTTCTAGGATTTAGAGCAGCCATCGAGATTCTAGCTATGAGGCTTGCAAAGGAGGTTCTCAAAAAGAGCATAACACCTGCATGTGCAGCACATCAATATGAATGCATAGAAAGCATAATAAAGCTTATCGATTTCAATGAGCTGGAATTCGAGATGGCAGGTCTTAACCACGTTATATGGCTAACCAAGTTTAGGTACAGGGGGGAGAACGCCTATAGATACCTAGATGAGTGGATTAAGGAGGATGCGGAGGAGTATTGGAGGATCTGGAGAGAGAGTACCGTAAACCCATGGGACCTGGATCTGTGTCCAGCCGCTATAGATATGTATAAGACATACGGATACCTACCGATTGGCGATAGCGTTAGGGGTGGTACATGGAAGTACCACTGGGATCTAAAAACAAAACAGTACTGGTACGGTCCATATGGAGGACCGGATTCGGAGATCGGATATGCATTCAGAGTGCTGATTGTTAGAAGAAATGTTGATGAGATGGCTAGAATAGTCTACGATACATCAAAGCCTATTACAAGCTCAATACCTCCAAAACCCAGTGGTGAAGTGATTGCAACACTCATAGACTCTATATATAACGATAAACCTACCGATAGATATCCACTTCCAGTTCCAGGACCAAAACCCTTGTACGCACCAATATACATCAATATAGTGAACAGTGGAGCGATACCGGAGATACCAAACAATGTAGTGGTTGAAATCCCAGCTAGAGTTGATGGAAAGGGTATCCATGCAAAACAGGTGGGTAGCCTACCTAGCAAGGTATATAGATACGCCATCCTTCCAAGATTGATGAGGATGGAATGGGCACTGGAGGCGAACCTAAAGGGTGGTAGGGATACGCTATTCAACTGGCTAATTGTCGATGTTAGAACAAAGAGCACCAAACAGGTTGAGGATACTATAGATGCTATACTGAAGATGCCTGGAAATGAGGAAATGGCGAAACACTTCAGCTAAACATAGCCTACACAAAATATTATGTTAAAAAGTAAAAGGTTGGGTCTTTCCAGCTATTTTTATTTTTATTTAAAAGTACTGCTGTAGATATCTTACTGATACCTCTAGATTTCTTAGTACCTCATCATCCGGTGCCTCAAATGGAGGTATGTACTCTAGTAGAAGATATACTTCTCTAGCACCGGAGGCATCTATTGCTTCAATAAGCTTTTCAGGCTGTATTATCCCTATCCTATTGTATTCTTCTGTAAATGGCCAGTGTCTATCGCCCTTACCATCCGTCTGCTGGATATGTATAGAGGGAGACTCGGGTGCGAATCTCCTTAGCCACTCATAGGGATCTGCATCGGTTCCCTTCAATGTACACTGGTGACCCACGTCTATATTGAGTTTTACTTGAGCACCTCCACCAACGTTTGCCTTTGAGAGGACTGCCTTAGTCTCGTCCATTGTCCACGGAGGCTCTCTCGCAACCGGCATGGGCTCCCATAGAATCATCTCAAGCCCTTTATACTGTGCATACCTCCTCAGAGCCCTTATATAGTCTATAAGCACAGCATCTAGATACTCTCTCCTCTGGGGATTGGTAAAGTCTCTCACACTCTTAGCTGCTATATGTCCACCTGTTGCTCTTACCCCTATCTTAGATGTAAAGTCTACTGCATGCATATACCAGTCGAGGGCGTCCTGCCTCATTAGGGGATCTGGATGTGAAAGCATGTTAAATGAGTATGCCCCTAGGCCTGTAAAGGTCGAGTGTACTGTTATTCCATACTTTCTTACGGCATCAACTAGAAGCCCAGCCATATGCTCGACTACATGGCTTAGGGCTCTAGGGTCGAGGAGATCAAATGAAAACTGCACATACTTTACATCAAGTCTTGCCACGATTTCACTCCAGTCTTCAGGCATAGGCCACCTCTTAACAGCCCAACTAAGATTTAACCCAAATCTTATCTTTGCCACAGGGGGCACCCAGATAGCTGCTGTCCACAGAATTTAATAAATATTTCTATAGATGGTATAGGTGTTGCTGGAGAAGAGGTACCACCTTCAACATATCTGTAGACCTCAAAGTATTTAGGTGTAGATTAGGCTACACTATATTGGATGTGTATGGCTGGTGGATTTAGAGTAGAGCTGGTTAGGATACTGATGTCGTCTGAGGGTTTTGTTAGTGGTTCAAAGATAGCTCAGCTACTCGGTGTCTCTAGGGCTACTGTAAATAGGTTGATTAGGGAACTCGAGGATATGGGGTTTGTTGTAGAGAGCCACCCAAGGCTAGGCTATAGAATTGTTGTCCACAACGACTTGGAGAGGGTTGGTGGTAGGGAGATATATAGGGGGTTTACCACCTACAGGGTTGAGTATATGAGGGAGTGTAGTTCGACCCAGGATGTGGTGGATGCACTGGCTAGAGAGGGAGCACCAGAGGGCACTACTGTTGTGTGTGAGAGGCTCTCCAGGGGCAGGGGCAGGCTTGGGAGGAGATGGGAAGCAGATGAGGGCGGTCTATGGCTTACAGTTCTACTCAGACCCCCCTCCATAAAATCACTTCAGCTATTCTCACTAGCAAGTGGCGTCGCCGTCGCTAAATCAATTAGAGGTCTCCTCAATATAGATGCAAGGGTTAAGTGGCCAAACGATGTCCTGATTGGTGAAAAGAAGGTGTGTGGAATTCTGATAGAGGCTAGAGCTGAGGCAGATAGGGTACACCATATAATGCTCGGCATTGGGGTTAATGTAAATAACAGTCTTCCACCAGAGCTACAGGATAGCGCTATAGCACTAAAGAGTGTTGTAGGGGTGGAGGTACCAAGGGCACCACTACTAAAGAGTATAATTAGAGAGATAGACTCTGCATATAGGAGGATCACAGAGGGTAGTCTAGCGGATATATTGGGTGAGTGGACTCTATACAGTTCAACAATAGGTAGGAGGGTAAGGGCATTGACACCCGATGAGGAGATAGAGGGTGTAGCAGTGGGTCTGGATGAAGATGGGGCACTTCTCATAAGAGTTGGAAGTGGAGAGGTGAAGAGGGTAGTAGCTGGAGATATAGTGCATCTTAGGGAGTACAAACCAGCCAAACTATAGAGACTAAACACACCATAGAGCCGATCAACCAGCATGGATGTCAGGAACAGTAAGCAGAGTAGAGACAGCCATACTAGGTTGTTAAAAAAGCTGTTTTTGGTGGAGAGGCCTTTGGCTATCTGGACTAGACTCCAGCTATCCTCTTTAGGAAAGCTCTAGCCATCTCAGCACATTCCGCTATACCCTCCTTGTGGCACAGCCACCAGTCATAGCATGTATACTTCTTAACTCTCTCTGCTGCTTCATCAACTGTTCTTGCTGGAGGTACTATCACTCTATCCCCCACCAGTTCATTATTTGGCCAGTTGGCTGGTATAGCTGCAGCTAGTTTTTCACTAACCTGAAGCCCTACTATAATCCTTAAAATCTCATCGATATTTCTTCCAAGCTCCTGTGGATAGTACAGCACTACCCTTATAACGCCATTTGGATCCACTATAAATACTGCTCTAACAGTATGGGTTGCACTCTGAGCGTGGAGAAAGCCAAGCTTCTTTGCCACCTCAGCACCAGGGTCGGCAATAACTGGAAATGGTATCTTTACCCCTAGATTCTTTTCAATCCACTCAAGCCACTTAATGTGGCTAAAGCTGCTGTCAACACTATGCCCCAGCAGCTCTACATTAAGCTTTCTAAAGTCCTCATACCTCTTTGCAAATGCTACAAACTCAGTGGTGCACACAGGTGTAAAGTCGGCTGGATGGCTGAATAACACAAGCCACTTACCAGCATAGTCGTCAGGTAGCTTCTTAAGACCATGTGTTGTAACTACAGTCATTTCAGGGAACTTCTCACCTATTAGAGGGATTTGCCCAGGCATACAACCACCAGTAGATACTCTATAAGAACCGGTTTATAAATTTTACTCATATGAATAAAACTCTTCATAGAATATTTTGTTTTTCTAACCAATTATACATAGTATTTAAATTCAGTACTGCTGGAGAATCCGCAGTGCTATGAAATTCCATAGGCTAAATAGTGTAAAAGCCCGTCCTAACTACCTATATCAATAGCTTATCAATGGCTGTAGCTAGACCCTGACCCCATGGAATTCTAGTTCTATAGCGATATATGTACACTCTAGCTGTTAGCCTCTTTAGAATTGATTTCCCTCCACTAGAGCATTATAGATGGACAGTATTTTCAGCTCCTCTATCTACTGTGGGCTAAACAGTATCACAATAGAGTTCTAGTAGAGGGGTCGGGCTGCACACTATTGCACCTAGGTGTATCTCTATATCCAGAGCCCTCGTGGGCTAGCTCTAGCCTCTCCAATTTGTTCGGAAGGTGTATTGGGGCTGTGTAAGGCCTACTACGCTAAGCGGCTTCCCCCTGATTGGTTTTTAAGTGCAGCTCTCTATAGCATTATTTTGAGGCTGGTGGAAATGATTAGAATTCCGAGGGACTATATTATATACAGCTTCTCTAGAAGGTATACTGCTAGATATAGGGCTAGACCTGGTGATCGTATAGTCTTTGAAACTCTTGATGCTTTAGGTGGTCAGATTATTGATGAGGGTGTGTCTCTGGAGTCTATAGACTGGAGTAGGGTCAATCCAGCTACAGGCCCCCTATACGTAGAGGGTGCTGAACCAGGTGATACACTTGTTGTTGAAATTGAGTCTATAGAGGTCTCAGACCGTGGGGTTATATTGGTGGTGCCCGGCTTTGGTGCTCTCTATGATAAGAGCTTTAGATCTAGGGCTAAAATTGTAGAGATTAGAAATGGTGTGCTTCTCTTTAACGGTGTGGAGATTGGTGTAAGGCCTATGGTGGGTGTGATTGGTGTAGCACCTGAGGATGGCGATATCCCTACGGGTACCTCTGGATACCATGGGGGTAATATGGATGTAAAGCTGTTGTCCGCTGGGGCCAGAGTCTACCTACCGGTCTTTGTTGAAGGTGCTCTTCTAGCTATAGGAGACCTACATGCGGTTCAGGCTGATGGGGAACTCTGTGTAGCTGCAGCTGAAGTCTCTGGGGAGGTTCAGGTGAAGCTCGATTTGATAAAGGGGAGAAGGCCCCGGTACCCAGTAATTGAAACCCCAGATAGATATGCTGTAATTACATTTGGGGTAGATCTAGATGAGGCAGTCTATAGAGCTTCTGAAGAAGCTGTCTCTATACTTTCAAGAGCTCTTAACACAGGCTTTGAGGAGGCATACATGCTCTCAAGCTTAATAGTTGATATCAGAGTAAATCAGGTTGTAGACCCTGTAAAAGGTGTAAGGGCTGAAATACCAAAGAAATTTATTAGAATAGACCACCTCCTATACCCATAGAGCTGTACAGCGATTCGGAGATACCACCATACCCCCTGTATAGCTGGACCCAGATATCCTAACCTAAAATAGGTTCTCCTACATACTCCCTCACACCTTTCAGTAATCTAGTGTAGCCCGGGCTGGCCAACTGCATAAGGATATAGAGATGGTCTCCCAGACCCTACTGCAACAATTCTAACTTAAACCAGCTGTAAGCTGGTTAATGAAGCAAACTTCCTGGGATCCACCACCAATCATGCTGGTCTTCCCTCCACCCTTTCTCTGCGGGATCCCCAATTCTCTCTATAGTAAATCTATACCCCATGGCCAGACTCCCCAAGACTATTCCAACTAGCTCACCTATGCCACTCTAGAGTAATATTAGGATCATCTAAAGGAAAGCGCCTATAGTTGATTAAGCTAAAGAAAGTAAGTACTTTAGGTTTAGGTAAAGCTTTAGGTAAAGAGTTGATAGTTATTTTTACTGAATAAAGTTCTAAAGATAATTGTTTACTACTAGTTTAGAGAAACTGAAAAAGAGCAGGTCAAGGGTCCAAATCCTAATAGGTCTATTAAACACTATCAAACAACTCCAAAGTTCTGTATTAGATTTGGTAAATATCTTTTAGAGATATATCCAGCAGCTACTAGAGCTGCTTCCAGTACCAGTCTTGCAATATACTAAAAGTATTAAGTAGATTAATACGTTCCTGACTATATTGATAGATAAACGATTCATATTCATATTCTTCATGCAGATCTCAAAAAATTTATAAATCTCTTAGAGCAATTTTAATATATCCAACTCAAATTACTAGATGGTGATACATGTTTTCACGAAAATACCTATATATAACGATAGTTATAGCCTGTATTGTTGCTGCTGCAGTTTTGTTCATTGCTGGATCCCCTAGATATTCCCCAAGTCCTACAACTACCACTCTAGTTACAACTACACCAACAGCTATAACTACACCAACAAGTACTCCGATGGCGGGTGTTCTAGTTTATAGCGGATCTAGAGAACATTTCCTAGCTAACTATTACTATCAAGCATTGCATATACCGAGTGAAGGAGTTGTCACTAAAGTTTATTTCGTTGGAGATGTTACTGCAAAAGAGATTCTGGATTGGTATAAAAGTAATCTAGTTGGTTATAAAGTCGTTGCAGAATACGGAATCACCACTATATCAACACCTGAAGGTTCTATCGAGTGGGGAGCAATAGTATTTAAAAAAGATGGGGATGGGATTGGGATTTGGGCTTTGAGTGGAACTCCAACAAAAGTTGATGGTAAACAAGGTGCAGTCTATTGTGTAGTCGTAGGTGATATCGAGAAATTAATTAGCGAGAAAACCACAACTACTCCAACTTCTGAAGGATTACCATATTCAGATCAGGTTAGTGGAGAAGAACCTATTCAGAGGTACCCAGGTTCTGTAATGCTTTCATACCGTAGAGATGAAGGATTTCCAACAATTATATTGATAGAATATGGAACAGCAGCTGATATTGATACGGTAGCAGAATGGTATAAAAACGAGCTTCAACTCAGAGGATGGACAATCAAGGAGGAGAGAAAAACTTCAGAAAAAATAAGTCTACATCTCTTAAAAGCTCAAGATGAAGTTGGAGTTATAATTAATGCTCCTACAAGCGAAAGAAGATACACCTTAATATCTATCCACTATGGTTCATATAGGCTTCCTTCTAAAGATCTTGTGTCTGGAATAGAACCGATTGAGAGATATCCCGGTTCTATAATGCTTAAGTATTCCTCGATGGTGATTAGCGGAGTGAAAACGATAACAATAACCTATGGAACTTACGATAGTGTAGACAGTGTAGCGTCGTGGTATATAAACTATCTAACATCAAATA
Organism: Ignisphaera sp.; assembly: GCA_038889075.1. Lineage (GTDB taxonomy): Archaea > Thermoproteota > Thermoprotei_A > Sulfolobales > Ignisphaeraceae > Ignisphaera. The sequence goes on along the minus strand of JAWAHS010000007.1, from coordinate 37,766 downwards.
ATTGGCAAATTATGATGGAGCAGTCCGTAGAAGAAGGAAAAACCTTCTTCTGCATTAAAGAAGGGGCAACACTTCAGCTAACAATCTCAGCAAAAACCTATACAGAAATAGAGGTATTATACCAAGGAGCTTAAATGGTGGTGGATCGTTAAACAGAAAATAGTTTTTGTTTTAATAGCTTTTTTCATAATTTCTTTATCAGTTTTTGCCATGTATGCTACCCATTTTATGAAAAGAGTAAGTTTAGAGGAAATAGCTCCATCTAAGGAACCTGAAAAGGTTCCAGCGGAATTCTATCCACAAAAACTTCCATGGGTTATGGAGAAAGGCGACGAGGAGGCCGACATGTATTATGCTTCTAGTTTGCCTAGGGTTCCAGAACTGGCCTTCAAGATCAGTATTTCAGCCAATATTGGTGGGGTATTGGCTGAGGCTCTTGTGGAAAGAGACAAAATCTTCTTAGCAGATCATCAGGGTGTTTATGCCCTTAATAGGGAAGATGGAAGCTTGGTATGGGGTGTTGAGATCTACTCTGATAGCATTGAAGGAAGAGCTGTATCATATCCTCAACCAGTATCTAGATGGAGAGCCTTGGGCCTATGGAGATTTGTTGAAGCTTATGGAATAGGGAAGTACCTCTATGTTGGAACCTCTTCAACACCTGAAGATGATGCCTATCTCATTGCCTTCAATAAAGATAGTGGTGAAGTTGTTTGGAAAATTAAGCTTGAATCTGAAATCAATGCATCATCTAAAGTTTCAGTAACATCAAATCTTATAGTTGTTGGAGGAAGAATTTTTGTTGGAAGCGTTAGAGATGAGGGATATGTTTTCTGTATAACAGAAGATGGTGTTCTTCAGTGGCGTAGTAAAGTTGGGGCAAATGTTAGAGGTTTAACCTATGGACATGATGTTCTCTATGTAACTTCAGAACCATCAACAAAACTTTATGCTCTAAATCCAAAAACAGGAGAAATTCTATGGATTTTTGAACACAGCAGCACCCTGGGCACCCCTATATATAAGAAGGATAGGGTTGTACTCTCCGACTCTATAGGTAGTATTTTGGCCATCTCTTGGAATGGAACATTGTTGTGGAGAAGATTCCTGGGGGTATCGGGAGACATTAATACCAACCCATATGCCGCAGTTGATGATCAATACATATACGCTGTTAGAGGTTTAGGAGAGAAACCGCTAAATCTCTTTAAACTTGATCTCAATGGAAATATTTTAGGGAACTTCACTATAGAAGATAACGAATATGGTGGAAGACCCCTAACATCAAATGATGTTGTGATTCTGCCAGTTCTATACCCCAATAAGTACAGTAAATTGTACTTCTTATGGAGAGGACTCTTTAAGCTTTATGAATTCAAACTTGAAGAAGAGATTTGGATACCTAGAGTTAGTGCAGCCTATGGCGAGATATATGTTGTAGATCCAACCACACTATACAAATTCATAGACCTTAGCAAGCCTGTTATATATAGTGTAAATGCTGGATTAGATGATGGAGAACTTTTAATAAATGCATCAGTTTACGATAGAGAAAGTGGTCTCCGTGGAGTCTACCTCGTCTATAGTTTTAATGGACTAAACTGGAGTTACCAACCCATGTATATTTCGATAAGATATGTTATGGAGCCCATAGGGGGTTACGGCTTTGGAGAAACACCACTTCCATACAATATAAGAATCAAAGTATCTGAAGAATCTAGAAAGATCGAGTTCTATATACTGGCAATAGATAATGTTGGAAATCATGAAGCTACAAGAGTATATGCCTACTACATACATAGATGAATAGGGGAAAGACAACCATGCATACTAAACCATTATGAATGTAGATAAATCAAGGCGTAGAATTCTCTATGTAGATAGACCGGGTAGAGCTGTGAATCAGGGTTATCCTTGTGTAGAGGGTAGTGAATGTTTTTTGATGAGGGAGTTCCTTGGAGATTGGTGGAGTTGGGGATTGGTATCAGAGGGCTTTTTACTTGATAGACTGCAGCCTCTTTTCCTTACTGCGTCATGTTTTGCTGGTCTAGGAATCCATAGTGTTTTACCGGGCTATATTGCAGTCTCTACGCTAGTTGTTAAGGTTAGTATTTTTCTTGTTGTGGTACTAATTGTAAGTAAGAAAATTTAGCTGTAAACTTTATCTTCTTTTATACCTATCTATGGCTGGCTGCTTGGTGAACTCTTTTTGGCTACACATCCAGAAAGTCTAGACTATACCATATCTTGTTACACCACGTATTGGCTGGTATCCAGCGGTTTACAGATCTAGTCTAGCTGAAGATAGCACCTCTACAACCCCTATTAGCGCTATGAATGATGATATGTACTCTACAGCTGCACTTACAACACCTATTGAAAAGCCCTTTACACCACTTCTACTCACCATGTATACAGGTAGCGCAACAGCCAAACCCTCCGGCACATCCTGAACAGCTATAGATAGAGCGATTAAGATAGCCCTACTGGGCGCTTTTTGCTGTAGCCTGCATACCGCTGCAGGCAATACCTGTATAAGGGGTAAGAGGACTGATCAGTGCAAAGCCTGTAGCGATAGTATGGCACCAAAATTGAGAGGATATGGATAGGTCGGTGGATGAGTCATATATCGCAGGTCTGGCGGTAAAATTGTGTATAGCTGTAATTTGGCGATATGATTGAAACTATTTGCTCGGATGGATAAAGATACACCTCTGGCGATATGGGGCTATCTCTAAATTCACCACCCCTAGATAGCCTATAGAAACCTGGCTTCTATAGGTTATCAACACCCCTATTGCAATTATGTATGCATCACTCTATAGGCTGGAGATGTAAGGATTAGGAAGCTGTTTCTTGTCTATAGGTTTCGGTAGGTTTCTCTAGGGTTTTCAAAGCTTTTAATGCGATTAGGTGTGGGCAAGGCTTATAAACATCTGAAGCTCAATAAACATCTTGGTGACCCTGGGTTTCCGAGACCCACGGCAGACCGTGGGGAGGGGGCTCAGGGAAACCGTGATGGCCCACCCCAGGAAAACTACGGAGACCTAGGACGGGAAACGGTAAACCCATACTTTTACCTAATATCTATGCCTCTCAATACAGACAGTACCGCTCTGCATATTGTGGGTTATAAGATAAAAACTTAAATGCTGTCTGCAGCTAGCTAGCGAAGGTGGTCGTTATCTGCATCTTCAGGATATCGAGAATCTGTACTGTGAGGAGGAGGTTAGTACTTCAGAATTCATTAGCTTAGCTAAGGAGGTTTTAGGTAAAGGGGGTGTGGATAGGACCGTAGCTGTTAGTGGGGGTAGGGTTGTTGAGGGCTGTAAGCTTCTTCAGGTACTTAAAAGACTTGGTGTTAGGAGGGTTCCGGTGTCTCTCGATGTGGAGAAAATATTTGTACCTCTAGAGGTTCTAGGCTTCTTTGAAGATATACAGCCAAGCACATATAGAGTCTTTAGGGATACTGAGGAGCTTCTGTATAGGAATTGGCCAACACCGCTAGTGAGGCTTAGTAGGGCTTCTATAAGGAATAGAATTGTTTGGGCTAAACTGGAGGGGTTTAATCCATGGAGTATGAGTGTTAAGGATAGAATTGGGTGGTATATGTATAGAAGGGCTATTGAAACCTATGGTAGGAGGGAGCTCGGATTCCTAGTTGAATCAACTTCAACAAACACAGGGTTGGCGATAGCTGCCATGGCAAACATGTACAACTCAAGGCTTAGGGCATATATACCATCTACAGTTTCACAATCGGGAGAACATCTACTGAAGATATTTGGTGTTGAGGTTGTAAGGTCCTCTAAGCCACTTACGATAGAGCTTATAGATGATGTTGAAGATGTTGCTAAAAGAGAGGGTGCTGTACACCTCAATCAGTTCTACAACGATGCCAACTTTGCCGTACACCTTAGGTATACAGCAAAAGAACTAGAGCTGCAAATTAGAGAAGCTGGCATATTCCCTAAAGCTATAGTGGGTGGTCTAGGGACTTCCGGCCACCTATCGGCTATAGCGATATACTTTAAGAGTAGGTTCAGGGGTGTCAGAATCTATGGTGTGGTACCTAAGGAAGGAACTGCTATACAGGGTATAAGGCGTATTGAGTCTGGTATGAAGTGGCTACACTACGCTGATATAGATGGTATAGTGGAGGCCTCACCTGAGGAAGCGCTACAGTCTGTTCTATATATGGTTAGAAGAGAGGGTATATTTGTGGGACTGAGTAGCGGTGCTGTCTATACAGGCTATAGAAAGCTTGTGGAGAGTGGCGAACTTGATGAAGGTGACTATATACTGGTGTTCCCCGACCATGGATATAAGTACATTGAGCAGCTACAGAAGTATTTAGCCAATACATAGACCCATACCCCAGAAGGTTGACGGGCTGCAGAGACTACCGCCAAATACTGCCGCTGAACTAGATTTAGAGTCTATCCCCGCTGTCGTCGGGAATACACCACTTTGTAGTAGGGGAGTCCTCTACCTAAAATCCTAGAGTATGGGTTAAACTCGCTGTAGGAGGAGTCTACCTCTAGGAGTGGTAGGCCCTTTCTGTTTAGAGGGTACTGTAGATGAGGATCGGGTATTAGGGTGTTTGGGTTCCCTAGAAGAATTGTAGCGGAAACCAATCTACATGTAAACAGATGCCTCTACTCCTACCCCACTGGGGCTACTGCACATAGGTGGGGGTGGCTAGAGAAGTGAGTTGGGGATTCGGCTCCTATGCTGGTTTATGTGGGATGTTTTCATCGCCTCATCTCTTTTCCTCTGCATCGGTCTTGGATCTGCATCGCCCTTGGGGGTGTTTAGGGGCACCTCGGGGGAGCACACTCTACAGGGTCCCACTCCCACACCGGATAGCCTCCACACACCAACACATAGGGGCGCCTATGAGCATCTCCACCTCTAACAGCCACTACAAACAGATATGAAACCCAGAACAGTTCGTGTTGGGTGTTATTGGGGAGGCATTAGCATCTATACTTACACTAGTAATCGCTCTACAAAAATTCCTGAGATTTAAAGGTATTTACAGGTGTAAGCCTTCAGAAGAGGTAGTCTTTGTATTGGTGAGATAGTTGAGCAATCATATTTACCTTTTGAAGGTTTAAGCTATCTTATTTTCACCTCCCACCTTTCAACCGCTTGATGCACTACAGGGAGAGCCGATCTTGCTTTCTCAACTTCTTCTATGTTTAGCGTATACTCAGCGTACCTCTCATCAAAATCCATATCCAACTCCTTATAACCCCAGGGGTTAAATACCCCGCTTCTACCGGTAAACATATCCCCGGTTTGATTCGCTAAAACAATGCATACCGTGCTTTCATGTGCTCTAGCTGAAGCTAGTACATCTAGTATTTCCTCTTTAAGGGGCCCTTTAACCCATCCTGCTTGAACAATTACTGTATCAGTTCCTTTAGCTGCGTAGAACCGAAACAGCTCTGGGAAACGAAGATCATAGCATATTGTGAAACTAAGTTTAAAATTTTTATAGTAACTGTCTCCCGGAGCAGCACTTGATTTGAAGAAATCGGATTCTCTGTAGCTGTACACATCAAAAAGATGCATTTTACTGTAAACAGGTATATTTTTGTTTGCCGATACAAGAACTGATGTATTTTTAGTTAGAGGTGGGATATTTGTTCTCTCTATAAAGTGTGCAACTATTATGGTGTTGAGTTTCGAGGCTATTTTCTCTAAATATATTAAATACCTGCTAGAGGATATATCCTCGGATAACCCGTAGACTTCAGCTGAATCCAGAAAAATAAAAGGGTTTACCATGCTGTACTCAGGTAGAATAACGATATCAGCTTCTCTAAACCTCTTCATAATAATAGAGCTAGCTTTAGCTAGATTATCCGTGGGTGATTTGTTGAAATAAGCTTGAACAATGCCTACAACCAATTCTCCAGCTAACTACGATCATCTTAAACAGCTTAATAATTTAAACTTTATTTAAGCTCTTAAGCTGTAACCAATCTACTTTAAACAATACAAAAAACCAACCATTCAACCCTTATACCATAAATAAACTTAGATACTCTAAGTAGATAATGGAGGTGGGGTTGAAGTACGGCGGAAAACTACTACAGCATCCGTGTTAAATTCTATCGGCATTATACTTATATTAGTCGATACAGCTATTATAGCGTTAATTGGCGGAGCTGTATCATTCTTAATGCCTGGCTACAGGTCTTCAGAGGTATAGCTGTAGCTATTAGCGTGATACAGTAAGGCGGTTTAGTGTATGAAACATGGAGTTGCTACAAGGGGCTTGAGAAACATGGTGATACATGTGAAAGCTAAGAAGAAAAGCATTTAGAGAAGTCAGGCCAAATAAAACAGAGTATCTAGAAACTCAGAGGCATACCTAAACCTCGAATAGGTACTGAATTATATGCTAGATAGAGCAGTGGTGTGGGGGAAGCCCGCTTTAAATACTTAGCTATATAGTGGTGCCCAGAAGAATTTGATTACCACACTATGGTTCTATTCATATCGGTAAAGTTTAATATATTGATACATATATAATACTGTTATTGGTGGTTGGATTGAGTATGAGAATACCGCTACCCTATAGCCCAAAAATTCTAGAGCTATTTAGAAACCCTAGGAATCTAGGGCCTTTAAGCGATGCGACTGTTGTTGAAAGTGCCGGTAGCCCTGCATGTGGCGATATGATAAAACTCTATCTTAAGATTAGCAGGAGGGGTGATGGTGATTATGTGGAAAGGGCTGGTTTTGAAAGTTATGGATGTGCAGCTAATATCGCTGCTGCAAGTATTATAACTGAGATGATAACTGGTAGAAAGCTTGAAGATGCGTGGAAAATAACGTGGAGGGAGATATCCGATGTGCTGGGGGGCCTCCCACCAATTAAGTACCACTGCAGCATTTTGGCTGTAGGTGCTTTGAAGAGAGGTATAAGGGCCTACTATAGGAGGGTTGGTGAGAGCCCTTCGTGGCTTCCAAAAGATCTTACTGTTGAGGAGAAGCAGGTTTTTGAAGAGGAGGAGATGGTGGAGAGATACTATAGATCTTTAAAGGCTCTAACCTCGGGTGAAAGCCGTTGAAAGTCGAGGAAATGGATCTCAGAAATATTCCAAGTACATGTACATCACACCCAGTTGTTGTACTATCCAACAAATTATCAGAGATTAGTAGAAGGAATGTTGATGAGATTAGGATATACATTAACTTAGATGATATACCTATAAACGCCATGGAGTTCTTCCTGTCTAGATACAACTACTATATTAAAGAGTTGAAGAATATAGATGGTAAGTCGGTTTTTATTATAGCTAGAAGAGGTACTGAATAGACATGTCCATGTCTGGGAAGATAAGGGAGTTTCTAGAGGTGCATGGAAAGCCCTCTAGAGAGGTTTACTACGATTTAGAGAACAGTGGTTTTGTCCCCCAGGAAGTTGTTGAGGCTATGATACCCTACTTTAATAGGGTGGGCTATGGACATCCATCCATAACACATAGAGTTGGTTGGGAAGCCCTAGAGGTTATCTATGAAACAAAAGAGCTGGTTGCAAAAACTATAGGGGGTGTAGATCCTGAAGAGATTGTGTTTACACACAGTGGTACAGAGGCAAACAATCTTGCTATACTTGGCTATCTTCTAAAGAATAGAGGTAGGGGAGGTAGGGTTGTTCTATCAGCCATAGAGCATCTGAGCACTATATTTCCAGCGCAATTTGCTTCAGAGCTACTTGGATTTAAGGTGCAGCTCATCCCTGTTGATAGAAATGGTCTTGTGGATCCAGAGCTACTCAAAATGTATATTGATAAGGATACTGTTCTAGTAAGCATCCAGGCTGTAAACCATGAGATTGGCACTATACAGAGATTAAAGGAGCTTATAGATGTTGTTAAGGATATGAATCCGGATGCTGTATTTCATACTGATGCCGCTGATGGCTATGGATGGATACCCATAGATGTTAGAAGGCTTGGCGTCGACATGATGACTATAAGTAGCCATAAGATTCACGGCCCTAGGGGTGTAGGGGTCCTCTATGTTAAAAGGGATGTGGAGCTGGAGCCCCCTATAAGAGGGCAGTTAAGTGTTGAAAAAATTTGGCCAGGGGTTGAAAACACCCCCCTCATAGCGGGTTTTAAAAAAGCTGTGGAAATAACTTTCAGAGACTTTGACTATAGGGTCAGCTATGTTGAAAGACTTAGGGATAAGCTCATCAACGGACTAGTTGAGAAGATCCCCTCAGTTATTGTAAATGGGCCCTGGGATGAGCATGTGAGGTACAGGGTAGCGAATAATGCAAATCTAAGCTTTCTGTATATCGAGGGGGAAGCTGTAACAGTAGAGCTTAGTCTCAATGGAATATATGTTTCCAGCGGTAGTGCGTGTACTAGTAGAGTTTTAGAGCCAAGCCATGTACTGCTAGCTATTGGCAGGAAGCATGAGGAGGCCCATGGAAGTATACTATTCAAATTATCGCACTACCATAGAGAAGAGGATATAGACTATACACTAGATGTTACGCCAAAGGCTGTTGAAAGACTTAGGAGTATAAGTTCTTTGAAACCAAGTTGATAGAGGAATCTACATGCATCTGCTGGATTTTAGAGGCGAGGAATGTCCAGGGCCTTTGGTAAAAACTGTTAGAGAGCTATCTAAGATGGATAAGAACACCAAACTAGTTGTGTTAACATCATCGAAGATGTGTGTAGATGTGATTGTGGAGACGGTAAAAGCTTTTAGTATAGGTAGTATAGAGGTTATTGTTAGAGGTGGGTATTTCGAGATACATATTGTTAGAATGTAGATTTTTAGGGTTGTGGATATGATTAGGAAATCGTTTTGTGAACTATTTATAAAAATCTATTCAACGCCTATAAGGGTAGCTATAGCATTGAATCTTATAGAGAGGTATAGCTTTTCCCAACTACAGGCTGCAAAAGCTGTTGGTCTACCACAACCACTACTAAACTATGTTATAAAGGGGAGGAGAAGATTACACAATCTAGAAAGGGTATTAGGAGATGGTAGAGTAAGTAGAATAGTCGATGAGCTTACAGATGAGATTGCCAGTGGACTAGAGCTAGATATGTGCAGTATATGCACTAGATTTAGAGAACATCTAGATCTTCCCAAACCACAGTACAGATTAAAATAGTGGCAATAGCTACCTACAGAACATCGAGGTAGGAATATATGAAGAATACCGTAAGTATTGCAAAGTCTCTAATCTCTACAGCTAGAAGTGGCTGGATGCTAAGAGGTGTACCGAGATATTTAGCAGAAAGCATAGCTGAGCACAGTTTCCTATCCTCATACATATGCTTGGATATTGGAAGTAGAATTGGCGTTGATCTTGGAAAACTTATTCTCTATACAATTGTTCATGATATTGGCGAGGCTTTTACCGGTGATATCGTTAAGGTATTCAGCTCTGAAGTAGGTGATCGTAAGAAGGTTATCGAGCTTCGGCTTGTAGAGGAAGGCATAGATAGTGATACCATCAAAAAACTCTACATTAGCTACACTAATCAAGATGATGTGGAGTCCAAAGTGGCAAAACTATGTAACTATATAGCAACATATGTTAAGGGTTTGGAATACAAGTCTCTAGGATTCGATGTAGCTGACATCATTGATGGTGTGGAGAAGGAAATTGAAAGAGCATCTAAAGAACTTGGTATAGATGATACTATTAAAAATATTGTGCAGAAGTACATAAAGAAATAGTACATTTTCAACTATAGGATCTATTTTAGGTGTACCAGAACCTATGTATACCTCTCTACTATTACGAATCGCTAGCATAGATACTTTCCTTGATATGTTTGGAATTGTATGATCAGAGGAAAACCAATTACTGTTTTAAACAAATATCAGCTCTGCTATATGTATATTAAATGATTTTCTGAGTCTAGGTTGCATACCGAATACCATTCCCATATCGAATTGCTTGCACCATCCATAGCGGAATCCGTGCTTAGCAATTCTATCGTTTCCTTAGCAATTCTGGGTAGACTAGAAAAACACCCTTTTCTCTTCAAGGGAAATGGGTTCCAAAGGTATTAACATTGCATTAGAGGTGCTGTTAAACTACAGATTTAATCGAAGCCCGTTATCTCTCTATCAAAATGATTTTAGCTACAGGATCACCGTATTTTCTTTATTCGACTTCTTCTACATAGATTGAAGGATTTAATAGAGTACATTAGTAAAATCCTTGTAGAAGAGCATTGTGGTGGCAACTTTTACATTAAATCTTGCTGAATTTGAATGGCTTTACCTTATCCCCGTAGCTAGACCTTGCTTCTTCTAACTTTTTCTTCTGGATTCTTAGCGTCTCAAAGAGTATCGGTGGTGTATCGGGTATTGCAGAGTATATGTTCCACAGCCTCTCTATCTTACTGATTAGACTGGCTATCATGATTGTGAATTCCTTCTCGTATCTAGCCTCACTGTACTCTTTGCCAAGGTATCGGTCAAATAGTTTGGCGAGATCGCTGTAGATAGGTATGTATCCTATGGGGGTCTCTACCGCATCTATGTCTCCGTGTACCCTAAGCTCCATCCATTTAAGCCAGACCCTCTTATCACTTTTACCTGCTATGAATCTACCATTTTCATCTTTTAAAAAGTAGTTGACATTGAATATCCTGGGTTTGGAAGAAAGCTTTCTACTAAAATCTAGGTGAAGCTCTAGAAACCTTCCAATAGATATTGGTAGGAAGTCTAGTACGGCAAACGGATTAAATTCCATTTCACTGGTTCCATCGAGTATAGCAGCTGTTTTCTCTGACTCTAGAGCACCGCCCATGGTAATTATGCCGTGGATCCAGTTAAAGGCTTCTACAACTGATGGTAGTGTGTGGTAGTCTCTTCCACCGAAGATCATACCTTGTATGGGAACGCCATTGGGGTCGTCTATCCTTGGATCTAGATTATTTAGATACCTTATGGACATAGTGAATCTAGCATTTGGATGGGAAAGCGGAACTTCGTTATCCCCTCCATCACCTTTTCCAGGCCAGCACCTTCCAGCATAGTTGATGCCTGGTTTAGGTGGCTCTGGCTTTCCTCTCCACCATACCTCTCCATCATCCATTAGAAGTACGTTTGTAAATATAACCTCCGTCTCTGGTGATGTTAGTAGCTGGTAGAGTGCAGGATCATCTGCCGGGTTGATATCATCTATGATACCAAACATCCCTACCTCAGGATTTACTGCTCTAGCTACACCATCTATAGCTTTGATTATAGCTATATCGTCTCCAACAATTGTATCAGCTGCAAAAACAGTTGAAGTTTTACCACATCCAGCGGGAAAAGCACCTGTGAAATACGTTATCCTATCACCATTCCCTCTAACTCCAACAATAAACATGTGTTCGCATAACCATCCCTCTCTACATCCTCTATAGATACACATTCTAAGCATGAGTTTCTTAAGACCAACGCTATTTCCAGCATACTGGGTATTTATGCTGTAGGCAGCACTATCGACAACATCTATGTATATCCTTCTCATATTTACATTCTTAGACCAATTATTTTCATCTAGCTCCCCAGCTGAGTGGAAGAACTTTACATACTCTATATGCGGTGCCTTCTCGACAAAAACATCGTAGCAGGGTCTATATAGAATATTTTCAGAGTGGATGACATATGCTGAATCGGTTACCTGCACAGCGTACATAGTGAAATCCGAATTTCTGGGACCGAAACAGTAAAAAGCTACAAACATCTCCTTACCCTCCATAATGCCTTCAGCTAGCCTAAAGATCTCTGCAATACCCATCTCCCTATCGTATGTGTTTAAGAAGGGAATGCTTCTATTGTGAGGAAGCAGTATTCTGGTGTTCTTCCTATCTCTAGCAAGATCGTTAATACCATCAAAGTGTACGGTATGCATAGGGTATTTGGTGGGCAACTCTTCTCTTCTCTCAATAGCAGCTCTCCTTACATATACAGCATCATCTTCATCACTAGTGAGTATATATACCGATGAGGGTCTAGCTATGCTAATTATTCTTGCTATCCATCTGTGTAGCGAAGGATCCCTAATCCTCATAAGCCTTTCGTACATTTTAGGTGAGAGGACCCTATCTAAATACAGCACCAGATTCTCCATATCATTAGCAGATCTAGCACCATGCATTGCTCATCAGCACCTGGATACAGGTAGCTACCACTATTTCATAGTTTAATCTTTTTAAATATTTATTCATATAAGTATGGTAAAAACATCTATAAATGCTACAATACTCTACATACTATTACATATTGAACTGCGCTGGAAAAGCCGTACATTACCCAACCAAATCTCGTGGCATAGTAGAATCGGGAATCTCGATATCTCGAACCTTAACCCATCAGATTGCAATACTAAGGAAAGTACTCATAGAGAAGAACGTATTTCCACCAAAAACAACCAGACACTCCTACTACGGTTACACAGTACCCTCACTACACATAAACCTAGAAGAGCTCAACAATATATAGGAATAGGAGACTTACCATAAGCTCTCCACTCATATAGAGCATATCCAATCATATCTTTGACTTGCAATTAGATGTATTTCCACATACTTCAGGAAGCTGCTAAGTTAAGGAAACAACGCAGAGCTGTCATAACTGTGGATGTGAACTTCAACAACGTAACTCTAGCGGTTTGTTGATATCAGTAGCACACTACTTGGATTAGAAAGGTTCAAGACACCTACAGGAGGACTCCTAACCCACAGAATATAGATTGAGAGGATCAGAAGCGCCATCCCAAGTCGCGGAGATTCGTCAAGGGAGCTAGGAGAGATATTGAGAGATATTGTGAAAGAATTAAAAATGTCTTGTGGGACTATGCACATAAGCTAAGTGGCAGGATAGCAGAGAGTGTATAGATACGGTGCGGTAATAGTTCTGAAGGACTTGAACCATCTTAGGTGTAGAGTTAATGTATGCATAGAGGACTTTAGTAGATGTTGGCGTTATGCCCATTGAAGAAAAGTCGGGAGCTTTAGAATTCGTAAAGAGATAATGAGAAGCACGTTAAATATTGCTATTTGCCAGTCTATAACAGAATCCCCCTTACAAATAATCTTCTATTTTCCTTTATATTATTGGAAAACAGTATCCGAATCCCTGGTATATTGAACTTCAGGGGGACGTTAAGGGAAAACTTTATTTAGCTATTAATCTGCGACGTATTTCCTCAATTCATCCAATATACTGTGGTAAAGCTTTTTAGCCTCCTCAACATCTGTAATCCCCTTGATGAGTGCTCTTCCATCTCTAAAGAGTGCCATCTGTACACCATCTCTATGTATGTAGGCTATGTGATCCTCAATGATAATATTTTCACGTCTAAACATCTCCTTCTTTAGCTTCTCTAGCATTATCTCAACTTTTCTCTGCGGCCGTATTTCTACGGAGTTGCCTCCGCATATCCTTATATTAGATTCATCGGACTTTGATAGGTGTTCAAATATATTTAATCCACAGACGGGGCATCTCGAATTCTTGAGCACCTTGACCCTCTTTATGTGTAGGCTATAGCTATCGATTATAAACAGCTCTTCATCTACATCACATCCAAGAAGGTGCTTTAATGCTAGCGTAGATGCTATTGCTGTTGTAATAAATACAGCCGTATTGACAACACCTATAATATTACATGCATTCTGTCTCCTCCTAGGTGTACTTGTAATAAAGCATCTGAGGCACGCAGTTTTTGCTGCGTCTATAAATTTCACCATCCCATACCACCCCTCAACACCAATCATGATCCATGGCTTACTGAGCTTCACACATGCCTCATTTATTAGAAGTCTGATCTCGATATTATCAGTACCATCTATAACAAGATCTACATCTCCTACAAGCTCCTCTATATTTGACGAATCCACAGCAGTTGCAATTGATTCAACCTCAATAGAGCTGTTAATCTCAACTAGGTGCCTCCTACATGCAAAAGCCTTCAAAATACTGTTTCTTGCATCCGCCTCTGTATAGAGGTGAACTCTATGGAGATTGCTAATCTCAGTAAAATCCATATCAACAATTCTTATAAAGCCCACACCAGCTCTAGCCAGAACCTCTGCGACACTGCTTCCGGTGGCCCCACAGCCGATTATTGCTACTCTAGCCTTTGAGAGTTTCAACTGATTCTGAACACCTAAAACCATTATCTGCCTTGAATACCTCTCAATATAATCCGCAAAAGCCTCTGGATAAACTTTCATTTAGATCACAAATAACAATGTTATTTAATACACTTAAAAGTCTTACCCTACATAACCTAAAAAATGGCTTTACCTAAAGACCTAGGAGCCATTTAACGACCTAATGCAAACGTTGTTTACCTACGTATCTATATTCTAGGTAGTATATCACTGTAGTGTATGCTGCGATAAAGATCAGCATCGCTACAAAGCTTCCTATCCATCCTACCACAGCTGGTAAAAATACTCTTGGAAAAGATGAGGTTAGCGGTCGTAGTAGTGATGCGAATATAGGGTATGCTAATACAGTTGATAATATGGCAATCCAGGACTTCATATGGCCTTCCCCAGCCCTCCATAGTACTCCTGAGGCACATCCTCCAGCCACTATTGAACCAAAAGTGAAGATCAGCCCCCCTAAAACATTTGTAACATGAACTGGCGATACCGATATCATTGGGTCTCTGATCCCCATATACTTTAGTGCAAAGACTCCCACAGACCCCACTAGAATAGCTACCGCTATGCCCTTATGGATATCTAGAGCTCTTCTATTTTCAGGTCCATTGAATAGATCTCTAAATGCTGTTGCAAAGCATAACCTCGACCTCTGCAAAACAATACCAACAATAGTGCCCATGAGCATTCCCCCAACCATATAGCTACCCACTATAGCATAGTAAGCCACTAGGATACCTAGCGCTATTAATGGTATCAGTAGCATGTAACTTGCATCTCTGCTACTACTGTCACTATTAAGTAGCGCCCGTTTTTCATAGACCATAGATAGGCTCTTTCTCCATTCACTCTCTATTCTATAAATAGTATAGCGTAGACCTAGCAGTCCACCAATAACAGCACCTATAAGGAAGGCAAAGCCATGCAGACTCCATGACGTTATTGCTGAAATGAAACCGCCCCAGTTGCAGCCGAAGGCCAGCGATACACCTAACGCCATTAAAATACCGCCTACAACTGCCTCAATAACATCGATAGCTCTACCAACTCTTCTTAATGCTAGTTCGCCTGATAGTGCTGCAGCTAGTGAAGCTCCTATAATAACCCCTATGTCACCTGTCGAAGTAGGCTCAAATAGTGGCAACTGTTTTGGAACTCCGAATATTTTAATCCCTAAACTGCTATAGATATGCTGCCCCCAATTTAGAAAACCTGCGTACACTGTAAATGGCTTATTTACCCACACATATGATATAATCTGTATCAAACCTATCAAAACCCCTGCAATAACCGGAGACCATCCACTATTACTAAATACTGCTGTCCTAAACCTATCTCTTATATAGCCTATATAGCCCATGGATGTAGGCATGTGCATCTACCCTATATTCTTAATCAAATAACATTGTTATTTTAAGAGTTGCCGCATAAACATTTTCCTCGATTTTAATAACACTGTTATTTGCGAAAGAATTTTAAATAGCTGGTTGCACACACTATACTATAGTGGTCTTAAATGGTTGAGTTTAGTAGAATTGATAAGAGGAGGTATCTCTTGGATGTAAGAGGGTATGTATGTCCCTACCCCGTTATATATGCTAGAAAGGCTCTATCACAGATTGGGGAAGGCGATGTACTGGAGATTGTAACAGACAATCCACCATCATGTGAAAATGTTCCTAGAGCCATGCGTGATGATGGCCATGACGTTCTCTCCGTGGATAACGTTGGACGTGGTGTGTGGAGGATAGTTGTAGTTAAGAGGGGTAGGTAGAGGTGTTTGAAGAGCTTATCGAGAGAATTCAATACTATAAAAAGCTTGGATTAAATCCGCTAGCACTTGCAACTGGATGTGCCGTTAAGGTTGACCTCCTTAGAGTTGTATATCCGGCTATAAGAAATTTAAAGGAAAAGCTGAATAGATCGAGGTTTGCTATAGCTCCAAGGGAGGATGCCCTTATTATTAGTGGCGATGCTAGTGAGGTTCATAGGAGAGTCTATCACTTGAACTCTCAAGCTAAAATAGATCTAACTGATATAAGGACGGTTTCAAGGGGTAGAAAGCTGTATGCAGTAACTGTTGTACAGATCTATCAAAGGTATGCAGATACACCAGAAGCATTTCTAGATAAGATAGCCCCCGTTTACTTAAAGTTAGCAGAGCTGAATTTACCAATATATCTCGGTAAGGGGCACTCAATAATAACACCTTTTGCAGAAGATGAATTTATACTATTTGATTTTTTGCCAGAGTCTATAGGTGAGGGATTCACAGCTGTAAATAACGACACTATACATATCGTAGACCCTACACAAGAACCTGGCGACTTTAGACAGGTTAGTGGTGCACTAAGTAATGCTTTAAACGATATCTTTGTTTTAGGTGTACACAGAAACCTTAGGGTATACCCGGTAATTAATGCACCATCTGAGGAGCTTATTGAGAGGCTCTGGAGCAACATAGAGATTTACTCAAAGAAGTACGATGTTGGCTTTGAGAGGAGCTCACAGCTAGAGAGAGGGAGGCTCCTAATGGGGGCAACAACCATAGGCTATAGCGACAGAGCTCCACCACTATTTGAAGATAGGGTCGAGATTGGATCAAAGCTAGTGATAACAAGGCCCATGGGAGAGCTGGCCCCTATAAACCTCTTCCTATCCTGTATAGTAGATGAGAGTATAGTTAAGGATATCGAGGAGCTAGGGATACAGCTTAGAGAGGTGGAGAAGGCTAAGGATGAGGCTGTTGAAAGAATATCAACACCAAATATAGAGGCTGCACAAGTAATATACAAGTATCTACCGTATTACAGAGAAGAATTCAAACCTGATGAACATATATCGATAACTACGGATGTTACTGGACCTGGAGTTCTAGTGGTTAAGGAGCTTGCTGAACGTAGCAATACCACCATAAAGCTCTATGACGTACCACTGCTATTTCCACAAATATCAGAGCTAGCCACCAAACTCTATATAATACCTAATGCGACAAGCGGTACAAATGGACCATTTATAATAGTGGCTCCCGATGCCATAGCACACGATGTTGTAAAGGATCTTAAAGCCAAAGGATTAAATGCATCAATAATTGGTGAAGTTATCGGTAAGGGAGATTCGGAGGTTATTGCTCCAGCTAAACTTAAGAAATACATTGCTGATCACAGAATTTTAATGGAATTTAAGCTTGTCTAGGAGGCGACGATAGGATGGTTAGGGCTGTTAAAATTACTGCATGTGGTGATGTTAAAGGCGTTGGATACAGAAGATTTGTATGGAGAATTGCAAAGGCACTCGATCTAAAAGGTTATGTAGAGAACTTAATTGGCGTTCCATGTGTAGAGATCTATGCCGAAGGTGACGATGCTTGTATAGAGAAGTTTAAAGAAAAGATCTCTCTAAATAAAATTTATGAAATAAACTCACTCACAATAGTGGAGGATAGACCAAAGAATATCTATAGCGATTTCATGATAGTTAAATGTTTAGATGAGGTACTATGATTGTGTATTCTATTGCTGCGTCATACACTAACACACTACCGATAGCTCCGGGACCATCAGCAATAATGTGACCATCTTTCAACCCTGTATCTATCATTCCTCAGATCAGAATAGTCTATGAGATTTTGTTGTTTCCAGCTTTCCTGCAACCTAGTGGGCTAACCCTTGATATAAGAAGTTGTGGCTAGACCGGTTCACAGAACCACTAGAGCAGGTGTGCAGCACTCACCAACAGCATAGAAAACCCTACCCATTGTAATGGGTAGGGAGTCTGAGGGCCTCTCCACACCAGCATTGGGATACCTGGCCAGGGCCACCTCATTGAGAGAGGATGAAGAGTTTAAATATCTTGTCATGCATTATTTCGATTAAAAAAGGGTTTGAATAGTTCGATGAATACAGCTGGAGAATCTATCAGATAGTGTGGGAAAATTGGTAAAAGAGTAGCCGAGTTGGGATAAAGATACTCGAAATGAGGAGTAGTTTAAACCAAGAGTCTTGATCCCAGTCAGTATAGATGATACTACGATTATGTTTTTGGTAATGGAAAGGCAATTATAAAAGGTGTAGCGATTGTCCACTAAGTATCTATAGAAGTATCGTGAATAGCATAGAATTGGGCTATGCATAGAGTTTTCTAAGGGGTTTTCTAGCACCCTCTCTATTCCTTAGAATCTGTTCTTGGTTTTTAATCCATTCACTGATCCACCTATTCAGACATTCACGACTACATAAGGCAACAGGTTTATTCATACAGCAAGTCTTATAGAGAATTGGAGTAGATGTAGTTTTACCACAAACTTCGCATCTATATACAGCAGTTGGAATAACATTTTTTAGTTCTAAAGGCATGTCCATTCCCAAATAGGCGGTGGGTAGATGTGTTATTTTGTACGTTAGGAACAGTTTTAAATTTTTTATCCTGTAGACAATCGATGGATTTAGAGTGGATGGGATGCTATTCAATGTATTTTCTAAGATTGGAGTGATTGTATGGAGCTCTAGATGCTTTCTATACTAGTAAAGCTCCCATATATCTACATAGACTAGCTTAGCTATAGCGACGTTCGAGAGAATTTGATTGCTATCTTACGGTTTCGCTCATCTTAATAGAATCTATATTCTCCGTTATATAATACTGTTATTGGTGTTTAAATTGAGTACTAGAATACCGCAACCACTGTTAAACTATATTATTATACAAGGGAGAAGAAAAATGGATAGGCTTAAGAGGATACTGAGGAGTGACGAGATGAGTAGAGTGATAGATGAATTTGCAAATGATATTGCCAGTGAGCTGGAGCTAGATATGTGTAGCATATGTATTAGGTTTAGGGAGACTCTGAAGCTTCCTAAGCCACAGCATGGATTGAACCAATGGCGGTAGTTGCCTATAGAGCTTCTTATAGAGAGCGATAGATCTGTATATTTTGTTGAAGTTAATGTTAAGCCTAGGCATGGAGATGTAGGTAATCTCTTGAGTAAACTCGATATAGTGAAGAGATGCTATCCAGAGAAAGAGGTTATAGGGATTCTAGCGGGAGTATGGATAGGTAGAGAAGTAGAGAACTATGCAAAAGAAAAGGGATATCAATCTACATCTGCTAGAGCCATCACCAGAAATTAAGTCTATAGCCATATTCTTCTCTACATCCAAAGCCGTACACAACACCTCATAGATATACCTCAACTTTTTGCAGACACCATTGTGCACCATACCACTAGGAGGATCTATGATGAGACTTTAGAGGATAAACTGTTTAGGGGCTAGAGGGATGGGATTAGTTGTATTAGAATCTTTACTCTTTCTTTACTGAAGAATATAGTTAGAAGGTAAGGATTGTACGAGAAATCTCTAGACTGAAGACTATCATAGGATACAGCAAGCGTTATAGCTTCATCTAAGGCCTTTAGCCTTTGGTAAAAATGGTGCATATGTCGGGTATGCACTATAAGCTTAGCATACCCCCTGGGAATATTGGGCTTAAGCTTTACTAGCTACAGCTATACGTTGGTACACGGCTTTCAACCCTATACTTATTACAGAAGGTCTGATTGACTTTGAAAAGAATATATAGCAGTAAAAATCTTTTTATAATATGTAGTACTATCCTTGGAGAACGCCTACAAATTGTAAAACATGTAGATGAAGAGCTATGGTTTTTATAGAGATCATAAAAGCTATAATTTTATCTATTCTCAGAAAAAGGGCCTATAGATCGTTGATAGTATCCTTTGCAGCGCCTATTGTATTAGCTACTATTCTCCTATCAATACCAAATATATCCAGGTTTGCAGATACCATGCTGCAGGGCACCGTCATTAACACCGTGAATTTGTTTGTAGCTCAGGATGCTCATGTTACATCCGACCTGTGTTCTTCTGTAGAAGTAGCTGGGGTAGTTCGATTAAATGAATTTGAGCTACCTCTGATTATTGCTTCTGTAGATATTTTGCTTAAGAACATCGTAAATTTTAAGGAGGTAGCAAAAGATTGTGGGTTCGTATCAGTCCCAATGGATATTTACAGGAGGTACTTAGATGGCGGCATAGCTATAGATGATGTCAAGAGATGCGTTTCCCATACTCATACAGGTTTCTACGCCGTTATAGTGTTGGTTAACAATTCTATTGATAGTAGGGTTAAGCTGTGTAGGATAAATTCGTTGGAGGTATTGAGGTATGCCTTTAAGTTCTTGGAGAAAGGTGTAGTTGAGGCTTCTTTGGCCTGGATAACAGCATTGTTAATAGCCCATGCACCTCTTATGTATATAGCTTTGTCGAGGGTATTTACCGCACTTGAAGATGAAATTGAGGTGTTCCTATATCTTGGCATAGATAGAAGGAAGATTATCTTAGGGGTTGCAATAGCCATAACTAGCATATCTTCTATAATTTTAATGTTTCTTATATCGATATCCATAGTAGCACTCAATACTCTACACAAGGTTGCTAACTTATACTGGTTTTCTCTACAACCGTCTCCGCGACTACTAATCTTACCTATAGCCTTGATAGTTCTATGTCTAACTATAGCTATCTCTTTGGCTCTCGGATTGAGGAGGATAGAGTATGGCTAGATATACAGTAGTTGTTTTAATGCATATACTTAGTAAGAAAATAGGGGTAGTACTATTCATAGCCTTGAGCTCTACAGCTTTATCTATACTAGCTTTATCAGCTATAGGGTCTATAAAATCGTTGTACGGGGTATACGATGCTTTCTACCCAATAAATAGCAGTAGTAGGTTTAAAATCATCATATCTAGTGATGCTGTATCGCCGTTTACATCTATCGTAGATTTAAAGTACATAGAGGAGAAACTGAAGGGATTTGAGAATGTCTATCTGCAATCTGTATTTGTAACCATAGGATTCGTAGGTGTAGAACCTGTAGTGATATATGAAATAAAAGATGTTAAGGATACATGTGCCTACCCTGATCAAGAATTGTTGAAGAGAACAGAAGTTTTATGGAATGGTTTCATACCCGTCCAGTCTGTATTTACCCAAGAAACTCTATTCCTTAGAATATGCGGTGTTGGTGAGAAACCAGGTATTGGTGTAGATCATAACACTATTGCTAGGATCAGAGGTGTTCCATCCAATTACTATAGCTTTGTGATAGTTGAAGTAGACGATATGGATACTCTTAGCAAGGTTTACGAAGCTTTAGCGTTAAGAGTAGATGAATCAGCTGTAGAGAAGTTAGTTAGAAGGGTCATGCTTGTTGCAATTAGAGGAGATAAAATTATAGAATTTAGGGAGTTTCAAAACCCTACTGAGGTATATTTAGCTAAATTTGGTATATATAGAGATTACATAGTGTATCTAGCTTACTCAATAGCTTTAACCGCACTAATAGGTCTACCTCTTCTGGGTATGGGAACAGTTAGGTATCTTCGTAGAGATTTAGAAATATTTTTATCCCTTGGGATAACTAGAAAATCGCTTTTGGCGACTTTCATAGTTCTTCTCAGCATATCAATAGCTCTATCCAGCATAGCATCGATGATAGCTGTTGTACACCTAGACATTAAACCTTTGACTAGTCTTCTAGGTTACAGAATACCTTTAAACATAGATAGCAGTGATGTGATCTATATAGGCTCTGCACAATTCACTCTATGTATAGCTGGAATTGTTAATGAGTTGAAGAATTATGAAGGTTAACAATCTAGTGTTATTTGTGGTAGTTTTACTGTTTACTGTTTTAATTAGATTAATGCCCAGTTTATATACAAACAATCTATTTTCTAACGATGTTTGGCCACTTAAGCGTTTAACAGAGTATGTGCTCAAGAATCCAAGAGTGGATATATATTCTCTATCTGAAATCTACGGGCATCACGTGTTCTGGCCACTCTCTTCAGTAGAGAGCATTATGTATATCCATGTAACTGGTATGTCTTCAGACTACTTCTTTAAGTTCGCTGGTGTAACAATACTTTCAATAGCCGTGTCTCTATCTGTATATCTACTAGCAAGAAGGTATAGCTATAAATACAGGTGTTGCTTAATTGCCCCACTTGCAGTATCTCTTCTACCTTCGTTTACCCTATTTACATCTGCATATCTAAAAGAATTCTATGGTTATGTACTAACACCTATATTGCTTTACCTAGCTATTCACGAATCTAGATCAAGACTACCTATATTGCCCATACTCTTTTCGATAGCCCTTGTATTAAGTCATCCTTTAGCGAGCGCTATGTGTATAGCAATACTATGTAGTTATCTCTATGTAAACCTCGTAGACTCTCTTAGAGGTAGGGAGAAGTTCAAGGTGAGATCTCAACATATTGCTGCGATTTTATCTCTAGCAATAGCTTACACGCTATATACAACATATATTGCTGAACCTCTAATACATTTCTCTCTAATGGATTTGGCTATTCTTGGCATCTATGCTATAGCTGTCTACTTAGCTTATCTATTCCTAGGTGGGGTAGCCTCAGCACCTCTTATAGCAATAGCTTCACTTCTAGCATCAATATCGATCATCTATACCATTACTGCACCTATAGACAACCCGTTATCGTTATTCTACGTAATTCCACCGGTAATCTCTATAGCCTATAGGGTTAGAGAGAGGTCTCTAGGTAGAATTAGAGTGGCAGTATTATTGCCTATAGCAGTTCTATTCCTATACATATCTACATACATGGTGGAAGCCCTAGGTATAATCCATAGGATAGTTAACTACCTTATGTACGCCTTCATACCCATGGCTATTGATATAGCTAGAAACGGTAGAAAAGTAGGCGCTGCAATCTTTCTAACACTGGTATTAACAACGATTATATGCAGTTTAGCATCGACTCTTAACCACAACCCTTACACTTTTTACTGGAGGTATGGGGAATACGATAGCGTTTTTAAAAACTTTATCGAGGCACATACTTTAAGTGCTAATATCTATGGGGATCCTAAGTACAGCTATATGATCCCAAAGATTGTGGGTATGCCTATCGCTGTAGTCAAAGGATTCTGTAAACTGCCAGATTTTCTTGTTTTATCTATGGATAACTTAGTCTATGGAATACCTATAACTTCAGTTGATTTATATAAGTTTTCCTGTGATTTGTTTAAGGATAGAAGTGTAGTATTCAATGTAGGGTATTTGTATGTCCTTGCTTAAGCTCGTGAATATATGGAAAAAATACAGCGGTGAATATATTCTTAAAGGTATCCATTTAGAGGTTAGCGAAGGTAAGGTTGTTCTTATTCGTGGTAGAAGTGGTGTAGGAAAATCAACGTTAGCAAAAATAGCGTGTCTACTTATGAAACCAAACATGGGTTCAGTAATCTATAGAGACAATGATGTTTGGAGATTAAGCGAATCGCGTAGGGCATCAATAAAACTCAAGGAAATAGGATACATTGACCAAAGCTATACTCTACTCCCAGAGCTTACTGTTTGGGAAAACATAGAATTACCACTAAAAATACTAGGTGTAGATAAAGAAGAAAGAAGAAAGATAATCGTTGAACTCATTGAAACTTTCGAGATAAATGGCTTAGAAGATCACTACCCCGATCAGCTATCAGGAGGACAAAGGCAAAGAGTCGCTATAGCCCGAGCACTAGCTAAGAAACCAAAACTACTCATAGCCGATGAACCCTACTCAAACCTAGACGATAAAACTACAGAAATAATTCATAATTACGTGAAGAAGATTGTTAAGAAAAGCAATATTGCAACAATAATAACCACGGTAGATCTTCATACATACTACGATAATGATGAGGAATACATCTTAAAGGATGGAGTATTAAATATGATTTAAAAGTAGAGAGAATAGAAAATTAAGCAGTATATTGATTAAAGAAAAGGCTTTATCTGAATTATCCACTAAGAATAATAATTGGTATTTAACTTAGGGATAGCATTAACACTGTAAGCAAATATAGGAGGCTTCTTCCATCGCTATAAACATTAAACTTTGTAAAAATCGAGCATTAAATTAAGGAGTAATATAGTGCTTATAAGAAGGTTCATTTCGGTAAATAAATGCAATAATATTTTTCAGCTTCTCTAACCTAGCATAGTCTATAACGATGTTTTTACTATGAACTCTACAGCTACTAGGGTAGCAATAGATTGATAATTATTGTAATTGTTTTGCTCACTTCATATGTTTCTAAAGTACTTACCCGCATATGATATGCTTTATTATAGTGAAATTATTGTATGTCCTGTTTGAGAAAGTAGTCCTGAGATAGCTAATGTGGATTTAGCTATTATTGTATTGAAATAGATGATGTATTGTTTAAGCTACAACAGTATCCCCACCCTTTAGGATGGGAGGAGGTCGCGCGTTTAACTAGCTATTTAAATTTAATCAGGTTAGCTAAGCTTATTTAGCTTAGGATTTTATTAAAAGTAGAGAGATTTACGGTGCTAGCTATGGATTTTGATAAAGCTTACGAGGTTATTGATGGGATTGTAAGATCTGTATCTAAAGGTATTATAGGGAAAACGCGTTTATTACATATTATCTTAGCTACTTTTATTGGAGGAGGTCATGTTCTCTTAGAGGGTCCGCCTGGAACTGCTAAGACATTGATTGCTAAGTCTATAGCTAGAGTTATTGGTGGTAGTTTTGCTCGTGTTCAAGGTAATCCTGATATTCTTCCTACAGATCTTACAGGGTACTATATATATGGATTAGATGGGTCTAGGAGATTTGTAAAAGGACCTGTATTCTCTAATATCCTAATGTTTGATGAATTGAACAGAACTCCGCCGCGTGTACAATCAGCACTTCTGCAAGCAATGGCGGAGTACAGGGTTTCTATCGAAGGTGTTGACCACGATCTTCCAAGACCTTTTCATGTAATTGCTACAGAGATCCCTATAGAGCAAGAAATAGGTGTATATCCACTAACTCTTACTCTTCGAGATAGATTTTGGGTAAGATGTTTTTCCGAATACAACCCTATGGAAGAGGAAATAGAGATTATTAGGATAGCCGATAGACTTTATACCGTTGATGTATCTGCCATTGAGAAATCTATTGAATTAGATGATTATCTAAGGCTACAGGAATTTTTATCCCAAGGCATTTATGTTGATGATAGAATAGTACATTATATAGCTGAATTAGTGAATTACATAAGGAGTAACAGAAATGTTAAAGTTGGTATGAGCCATAGAGGATCGATATTTATGTACAGAATAGCTAAAGCTGTAGCTTTAATGAATAAGAGAGACTATGTAATTCCAGACGATATTAAAGAAATAGCTATAGAGACACTCAGCCATAGAATTATTTTAACAGATGAAGCTATAGCTGAGGGCTTGAAGCCCGAGGACATTGTTAAAGAGGCTTTAAGTAAAGTTAAGGTTCCAAAGGAA
Source organism: Ignisphaera sp. (assembly GCA_038889075.1). Lineage (GTDB taxonomy): Archaea > Thermoproteota > Thermoprotei_A > Sulfolobales > Ignisphaeraceae > Ignisphaera. Next base: position 12,228 of record JAWAHS010000007.1, on the reverse strand, counting down.
TAGCTAGGAAATAGCTCCAGTAAAAAGTGATTTTAGATGGAGAGAAGGTATGTATTAGTAGGACTAGTTGTCATAGCTTTGGCTGTCACATTCATGGTGTATGGTATTGTAGTTGCAAGTGATAGAATTGTTGGTACAGCATTATCGGTTAGTGTAATTGGCATTGTATTTATAATTGCTGGATTTGGCTACAGTGAACCAACTGAAGATATGCTTAAACACTATATTGAAGACCTAGATGCAGTTTTAGTAAGGCTCATAGAGGATATGGGTATTCCTAGTAAGCATAAACTAAAACTTTGCTATGAAAAGAAAACATTCTACTTCTCCTCAAAGGATATTGAATGCAATAACATCGTTGTAGGGATAGGCACTGCGAAAAACATTCCATATGTAGGAATATCTGCTGAAAATATACTGAAATTTGTAATGCATAGCGTTGGGGTAGGCGATTTAATAGACAAGCTCAGAAATATCTTTATAGAAACGGCTATGGTGTGTAGAGGTATTAGTGTAACTAGAGAAGATAGTTTAATCTCTATAGAGTTTATAGATTTAACAAATATAGGTTTCAACTATATAAAAATGCCTGTAAATCCATTGAGGCTATATGTTTTAGCTGTTATAGCGCATCACTTTGAGCAAAATGTAGAAATAGTTACTGAAATAGTATCGCAAGAGAGTTACAAAGTTACATTAAGACTTGAAGGTACCAAATATGGCTAAAATTGATACAGGTCTCACTATATTAACGATAATAATTGTGATATTCACGGTTTTTCTAGTAATTGTGGGTGAATCTAGGCCTGATGCCTATATTTCAGTTTCTATCCTTCTATATTTTGTTTACACGGCTATGGACCCAGGAATAAGGAGGTATGCAAATATGCGACCCCTAGATATAGGCTTAATAATAGTATTCATATTTATAGTTATGGTCAGAGTTCTTGACATACTAGGGGTGGTATAGATGAAGATCCTAGATTATTATATGAAAATACTCTCGGTATCACTATTATTAATGCTAATTCTAGACCCAATGTGGATGCCATGCGCATCTGTCCATGCACAATTAGACAATGTAGATCCTGCACCTCTAGCCAAAATATTACAAGATGTTGTAGAAGCTATAGTAAGCGGAAACTATAGTGAAGCTTTACTTCTATGTGAAAAAGCTTTAGCCATCTCTCTACCCAAAGACATTACTTATACACACAGTAAACTGTACAGAAATATAGAACAAGTTGTAAATCTGTTGATACAAGCAGACGATGTAATAACCTCAGGTATAGGGGATAGTTCAAAGCTATATGTATTACTAAATGAGCTCCATATAGCTAAACTTAAGTTAATGGAAACTATAGATAGCTATGTTAGTAAACTTTTACCATTCTTCAAGGATTCTACTATGAGGCGCATAATTGTAGGGAGTTTAACTAATTACATTCTAAATCTCGATGCAAAATTGGAAGCCACATTAACAAAACTTATGCAGCTATATCTTGGTACCTATGGTAAAGAAATTTACATTGAATTACACCATCAACCGGTGGTTTATGGAGGTGGAACCCTAGGTATTGATATCTTATCGATAACGGATCTAGATATCAATTACGTTAATTTGACCTTGGTTTTAATTTATGGAGATATGCTATCACAGATGTATCAATATGCTATTCCGGTGGGCGAAAATGCTAAAATAGATATCACAACTCCTAGTGTTGAGGACATTATTGCTATGGGATTAGAACCGGCACCTAAAATTAATGCAAAGTTATTTGTTATAGCTAAAGCAGTAGATGGAAAAGTGCTTGGCTACCAAACATCTAATTTTCAATTAGTTTATATATATCCATCTATTAGGATCTCTGTTCCTAGTTATATACGTCCAGGCGAAGAGATCGAAGTAAATATATCTGCGGACTTGGACTATCCTTTGAATCTATTGATATACTTAAATACTGTGTCGAATGCCAGCCTTTTAGCAAATCTAACTCTTTCACCTGGTGAAAGAGTACTAGCCCTTTCATCTAGAGGTCTACCTGCCGGATATAACAAGCTCATATTTCTTTCAGAACCTCGAGGAAAGTACTTAGCCTACAGATTTAGCCATAATTTAATTATTATGCTAGAGAAAACAGTTTCATTTATTAATACGAAGCCCTTTGTAATCATACCATTCATGAAACCTGGGCTTGAAATCTATGTAGACCCCCCTATAAACTACAATGCAACTATATATGTAGGTGACACTATTGCTATAAAGTATGAATCGATATTTAATTCAAAAATTGCAGCAGAGTTTAGTTTACCACCAACATTTTTCTTTTGGAAGTACAGAGTATTGGTAGAGATTCAACCTAATAATCCAAGCTATTCTCCTGTAATAGTTGAAAACTCTATTTATGTACTAAATGTAGCTACACTAGCTATAGCACTAATACTTATAGCAGTAATCACTACATCACCTTCTAAAATGGGTTACATCGCTACAGCGCTAATACTGGGAGGCAGTACCGTGAAGAGCCTCATCTCTAGAACTAAAAACACATCTATATTACATACTACTGTTATTAGATATGTTTTTAGGAAATCTCGTCTTCTCAACTTGTACAAGAAGATTACAGCTGTAGTGTCTAAGTACATAGAACCTCCAAGGCCTTCTGAAACTTTAAGGGAATTCTATTGCAGATTCAGTAAAGCTTTTAGCAATAGCTATATACTGCCGTTGGTAAAAACCTTCCTTGAACTCTATGAAAAAGATCTCTATTCAAGCCATTACATAGACGTCGTTGAGGCGATGAATATTGTTAAACAGATTGAAGAGGTTGAGAACAGGTAGAGACCTTATTTTAATGCTAATGTTTACAATCTTAGTATCCTCTATGTCAGTACTAATAAATATGCCATCTACCTCACCCTATAGTCCTTATAATGTAGGAGATAAAGGTTATACACAACTTACATCACTTACATTAGGAACAGCTAAATTTATTAAAGACTTAAAAAACTTGGAGCAAAAAGCCTTGATAATAATTCCATTAAATAGTAAACCGGATAGCTCATTACCCCAATTAATAGAAAATCTACTAGAAAATGAAGCAACGGTAGTAATTTTAGATGAGGATGGCTATTCAAATGATTTAATAAGATACTTTGAACTTAAAGCTAAAATTGATCCTGTTAAAGTATTGGATGAGGTATCAAAAGTTCGCTCCAGGGAATACCCTTTAGCGGATATAAAATTCGGGGATACTGTGTTTGAAGTGGTCACATATAAACCGTCGCATATAGTTATTGATGAGGAGAACTGCTTCATCATAGCTAAAACATCGAGATACGCTTACGCTGATATAGACAACAACGGTTATTACAGTATTGGGGAATCAATGGATGAATATATTATTGGATGTGGTTGGAGGAAAAGAAATGGGTATCTATGGCTTATATCAGACCTAGATATATTCACTAATGAATTGATCTCGTTAAAAGATAACCTCGAGTTTCTAGGGAGGCTAGTTAGTTTAAGCAAGGTATATCTAGTAATTGATTACCTAGGTTTGGGTTCAATAGATGTGTCTAAGTATTTGCTTAACGAGCTTACTCTAGGGGTAACTACTTGGGGCAATATTTCTATAGCTCTATTAGTTTACCTCATAATTTTAGTTGCATCTGTGATGATGAGATATGCCGAGAAACATTAGGGACATTATTAAGTGGCTATCCCTTGTATATGCCGTAGCTAGCCTAGTATACATTCTCTACATAACAAAAAGCCCTTATACTGCAATTCCATTAATAACCCTGATAATCGTAAACTCGATTAAGAAGTATAGAAAGGCTATACCATTTTCTGTATATGCAACAATGTTTTTTATATCTATGGCTTTAGATGAAGGTATATATCTATCTACACCACTTGCCATAACCATACCATTTATCATAGGTCAAAGTAACATCAAAGATGAATTACAAAAACGATTCATTCTTGGACCATCAGCTCTCGATATGTTTCGCTATTTACTAATATCATCGTTGCTGATGTTGGTCGATCTACGGGTTTTAATACCTATAACGCTATCAGCGTCTACAATTATAGTATATGCTATTTATAGCTATGTTAAACTCTCTAAGGTATCCACGGATATTTCCTTAATCAACAATACGGTATCATGGGGGGAAAAGGTTTCAGCGCTACTCAATGTCAACACATCAATGGAAATAAACCTGGTATTGGAGTATGGCGGCAATAGAAACGTCTATACTGTGAAAGGTAAAGCAATATTTGATATAGAGCTACCTATAAACCATGTAGGTAGGCATATAATCGAAGTAAATGTTTATGTTCTTGATAGTTTCTATTTCAGCTGTAGGTTCATAGGTAAACATGAAATTGAATACAACGTTATTCCTCTAACACAAAGAGCTCTTGAAGTTATAGGAGAATATATTAGAGAAGCTGTTGGTATCTCATCCCCAGCCATAGAGATTTCTATTTCAGAGTTAAGCGAAGGTTCCACTATTACTACAAGGACTCAAATAGAAAATGTTAGGGCGTTATATGGATATACATACAGAGTTAAGCGAGGAATATATCTTGGAGCTCTACTTGAGAAATTCTTAGAATCCTTAGAGGAGATTGCCAGAAAAACTGGTGAAGGAGAAGGATATAAAAGAAGCCGTTACGGTGAATACATAGGGTCTAGACCTTATATCCCTGGCGATTCTCTTAGATTTATACATTGGAAAAAATCTGCTAGTAGGGGCTCACTTGTAATTAAAGAATTCGGCTCTTCATCAATAGAGGAATCTCTTTTAAACCATGAAGGAGAAGGAGAAGAACCGTTAATTATAGTAGACCTTTACGCTCCCAATGCTCAGGAACTCGATAGATTAATATATGTATTTCTACAGCAATGCTTTAAGGTGTTTAAGCAAAGCCCTAGATCAAAAATACTTCTAGTAATAATTATTGGGGATATGGTCATTAGCTTAAAAGGTAGGTCTGCGGACATCGTACACCAACTGTATAGGGTTTTTTCGAAAACACCTATACAGACTCTATTCAATTACACTTCCATACAGAGTCCAACAGAGGATAACATTGTTGAAATACTAAAAAATGATAAGAGGCCTAAACCCCTTGCCATCCTTGTAGTAAGCAATGAAATGTTTGCCGATGAGCTAGTCAAGGTGATATTAGGTAACGATTTTATGCCGCCAAGACCGTTTACACTTATTTATAGCAACTCTCTTGAATTCAGATATGTTGTGGTAAAGCATGTATTACATAGGTTAGGCTTCATCTATACAAATAACTTTGAACTTATAAATCAATTCACTTAGCTAGATGATGAGTAATATGAGTGACCACAATAGATTGTATAAAGTGCTAATAACTATTGCTGTACTAGCTGTACTACTAATAACGCTTTACATAACCCACAAAAATTTTCTTAATGTCTACATAATGGTGGTCCTAAGGACGGAGGTATACAGCTACATCTTAATAGCTATTCCTGTGTCCATAGCTGTTCTGTACAAGCTTGCAATAAACTATTTCGAGATTGAAGGACTTAACATCCTCAGGTTAGTAGGTTCTATAACTTTATTTCTATTTTCAGTACTATTCCATGTACTTGGAGATATAATAGATGAATTCTTTCTCGAACTTAAAGTTCTCTCCTTGGTTTGTTTATTCCTTCTATCACTAACTCTATTCTTTAGACCTAAAAGTGTTTCCATATCATATCTATCTATTGCTCTTCTGCTTACCTTCGTGCCGATACCTAGGCAAGCTATAGACTTTCTATCACCTACTTTAACGCGTGCAATAACATCGATTGTATCTGCCATAACTTCTACTCATGTGATAGAATTTGAAGGGATGCTAGTACTTTTAGTAAAGGATGCTGCGGGTGTTGACCACTTATTCAAGACAGAATCAATATATGGTGGTGTGGCCTCGGTACTCTCTATACTAACTATATCACCATCAATTATTTATTTTGCTCTCACCTCCCCAGCTCCTAAAACAAAAAAGATAGTCTATACCGCTGCATCAATTGCTATTGCCGTAGCAACTGTTTTTGTTGGAAATCTACTGAGGTTAACTTTAACCATTGAATTAACTAAGCATATAGGCTATGATGCTGCACTCAAATTCTTCAACTACACACCACCAATTATTTATGTAGCTTTAGCAACGTTTCTAGCGATCTACACCGCAATAAGATTGCTATCGATGCCAAAGATAGGTAAACACGATTCTTCAACAACTATAAGATTTGTAAAACCTCCACCTTCTCTCTACCTAGCTTTAGCGATATATGTAACCCTCCTTGTAGCATATAATGTTGTTGCACCACTTATATCAATGGCCATGCTTACACAATTCTCGGTATCCGTATCAGGTTTACCTCAATTACTTGAAAAGCCTGCTACAGCAACGCTCAACTCTTCTAATGTTTTAACTCTACACAGTATTCCTGGGCCTAAAATTAGCGAAGCACTTAGTGTACCTGATGTAAGAAGCATATCACTTAATTACAGTGGAACCCAGTTTGTGGGCTATATAGAGATAGCCGATACACCAACGAAATTCCATGGATGGTATGTATGTGTAACACTACAAGGTTTTGGTATTGAGAAGTCATGGGTTGAGGTAAGCAATACTACTATACACCATATGATTATATCGAAGGATATCTCAAGACTACTACTAAGCTACACAGTATATAGGCTTATCTTACCGGAGGGTGTAGCATACGTAAGGCTATCTATTATGACCCCCATTACCGAGGCTGATCTCCAGGAACGTCTTGAAAGGGCAAGAGATGTAATAGGGAACGTTAGGGTTGTAAGTGATAGTACACCACATAATGTGTATATCTTCGATGCTTTGGTGGTAAGCGTAAACATGTTTACAGCCATAAGTATAGCTCTACTCACTCTATATATAATAGGTAGATCTGCTGAACAAAAAGGTATAAAGATCCTAGTGGGTGGACATATGTGAAACACATCCACATTAAGGTAATTTATGTACTGCTATCTATACTGCTCGTAACCTGCTTTACTATGGGTGTTATTGTGGTTTACGCTGATGATCTGTATAGCGAATTTCTCGACCTCTATGTTGAGGTGGCTAGACTAGCTCAACAAGGTATAGATGTTTCGAATCTGGTTGAAAAACTTAAGGAAGCCCATGAAGCTTTAACCAACGGTAGAAGTATTAACCTCTCTATCATTAGAGCTGAAATCGATAACACTAGACACGAAATCTCGAGAATAGTACTCTATAAAAATCTTGTGAAAGGGTCCGCTATACTGGGACTAATATCTATCCCCATTCTAGTCTACATACTTCTCCCCAGGGTGTATCTCTACATATGGTATAAATCAAGGAGGAAATGGGTGGTCAAAACTTGAATCTCCTAGATGAAGAAGTATTTGCGGTAATCATAGCCATCTCCGTAGTTGGATCAGCTGTAGCTATAGCTCAAATCCTTAGACCCGAGATAGTAGAGCCATTCCAAGCTATGGGTTTGCTAAGCGAAGACCTGGTAATAGGTGATTACCCACGAATTGTTTACCCTAGGCAAAACTTATCGTTAGGGATATTCATTTATAATCATAGGCCTTACCCTATTCTTGTACAGGTAAGGTATAAGATAGGTAATAGCACAACGCTCCCAACCAATACTACACCGAGCCCAGAGCCAACGATAAAGATCTTCGAGTTCTTAGTAGATGTAAAGAAAAATATAACTCAGAGAGTTGCTGTACCAATAGCTGTCAATAAATCTGCTAATAGGGTGGCACTGATATTCGAATTATGGATATACAGCATAGAGGAGAGGGAATGGGTGTATACAGGGATTTGGAATCACATCTACGTAGATGTATCTAAGGCGCCGGTATTATGAGTAGGGATAGGAAGGATACAAGGTTGAAGACTTTAGAGGAATACGTTAAAGAGCTTAGTAAAACTGGGAAACAGCTTGATGTACTTAAAAGAGTCTATAGTGATAGTATATCGAAGAAGATAGTATTGCTAGACCCTTCTCTACCTAGAGACTTCATCGACTACCTAGGTAGAGGTGCCTACTCTCTATGGCTATGGACTGTGGCAACCTTAGTGGTAACAACAATTGCAGCAATTGTAATAACCTCTCTAATCCCTGGAGCCATATACATAAGATATGTGTTGGGCTCTATAGCGGTTCTTTTCCTTCCAGGATATGTAACTGTGGAGGCATTATACCCAAGAGAAGAGGATTTAACGCCATTAGAACGTTTGGCACTGTCAATAGGATTATCTCTGGCTATTGTGCCACTCATAGGCTTAGCCCTAAACTACACCCCCTGGGGTATAAGATTAACACCCGTTACTACAGTGTTAGCTATTTACACCATAGCTGTAGCGATTATTGCTAGCTATAGAAAATACCTAGAGCTGCAGAAAACATTGTAAACAAACTAAACATGGAAATCTATAGCTGCCAAACCCTAGATAGCGATTTTCTAAAATTCCTCCTTTAAACTCAGTAGAGCACTTCACCTATATTTTGCACCGGAAACTATTTAATTTTGATTAACATCCGTATATTTATACCTCCTGCATATCTTAAGAGAAGGGTGTATCAGATTATTAGGTACCTAAAGCAATGTAGATGAGCAGCACCCAAAGCTGTTCATCTCGGGATTCGGAATATGGATATCGAAATGGAGTTACAGGAGTTATCTGTAATAGTTCCCGTTCGTAATGAAGAGAAAGCTGTAGGCTTTGTACTAGATGAAATTCTGTCCCTAGGTATTTCTCCCAAAAATGTCGTTGTTGTTGACGGGGGTAGTACCGATAAAACTGTAGAGATAGCTAAATCACGTGGTGTACTAGTGGTTGCCCAAGAAGGTAAGGGTAAAGCTGATGCTATAAAAACTGGTTTAAAATATACTTCAACACCTTATGTCCTAGTTATAGATGGTGATGGAACTTATCCAGCTAAATACATCCCTAAACTACTCGCCACCGCTAAATCAAATGATTGTGATATAGCTATAGGTGTTAGGCTTCAAGGAAAGGAATCGCAGAAATTTATTTTTAAATTGGGTAACAAGGTTCTTACATTGTTTTTTAACCTCTTATTTGGGGTTAAGCTAAGGGATGTCTTAAGCGGTATGTATTTAGCTAAATCAGATAAGCTAAGGAGGGTCGATTTTGAGATGAAAGGCTTTAGTGTAGAATCTGAGGTTGTAGCTCATTTTGCCAGCCTCGGTTCTGTATGCGAAGAAGTTGTAGAGTATAGATCTAGAATTGATCCTAAAGCTAAAAAATTGAAGGTCTTCCACGGATTTAAGATAGCGGTAGATATGATTAGACTTACATGGAGGTATAGCCCAGCATTTCTCGTATTTATTTTAGGTTCACTTGCTTTGGTGCCAGGTTTAGTGCTAGGGGCTTGGGTAGGCTATCACTACTTCTTCACAGGCATAAACTACTACATGAAAGGATTGGTAGCAATAATGCTAACCCTAGCAGGGTTCAACTCATTAATAGCGGCAATGGTAGCTCTATACCTTAAAAGAGTTGAAATAAGGATAAACAAGCAGTTGGAAGATATAAGAAGGGATATAAATAGAATTAAAAGTAGTGGTGTCGCATAGGAGTAACCAGTATTAGATAATTAGTATCACTATAGCTGTAGATCTCATGAATGTAAGTTAACGAAAAGATAGAGCCTATAGGACAAACCCGTAATTCCTACCAACATCGCCACCTCATCATAACACTATACCGCCTCCTAATAGAAATATATAGAATAGATTGGGTGATACGCATATGTGGAGGCACACTTTCGTAGATGGAGTTTTAGAGTTTGAAGTCTTGGTATAGACCCGGAATTCCGTGGATGTTTTTGGAGTTCTAAAGTTGATAGAGGTTGGTGTTAGCAAGAAAGAATCTTAGTATAAGGGGTTTGAGAGCAGCAATTAAATTTACACCTCTTCACCGTGAAGTGGGTGGAGCCCCAGTGAGGTCAATAACACATATACTGTGCAGCATCAGAGAAAGGTTCTACATCCCCAAGGAGCCTGAGGGTAACCCCTTTAAAACTTCTTTCTCTACATAACCACCTCTACACCCCCTATACCAAATACCATCGTCCTCCCCTTCAACATCAACTCTATGCATACCTATCTTTAGCGAATCCTCAAACTCTTTTCCAAACACCCACAAAATCCCACTGCAACATCTCCCAGTATAGCGAGTCTAAGGTGCATATCATAATCAGTGTTGATTATTGATATGGTCTAGCTATACTCGGTATGCCTCTATCACCCCTTGTTTGCCTGGATCATGTATTTGTGGAGCCACCACACCTTTGGGGAAACCCCAGCGACATCCTCCAATAAATGGCGTATACCCACCTGCTCAAGATAGCAGCTAGCCCCATAGCTACCTCCTCCACTCTTTTCTGATTGCTTCTATCTGCTCTAGATTACACCAATGCTAAACAGATGTACATCGATGCTAAACAGTTATAGAAAATCTATTTCGGAAAGGCTAATCCTTAGCAGGTACAACTATAAGCTGGACCTTGGATACAGAGGAGTATTGCTGAGGAGTATTGCTAAAGATATGTAGATGTAGGAAGGTCAAACTATCGATATTAAATCAACTAGATGAATCGAGAAGCATGGTGTGGAGCAACCGCAAGCTATGAATACTAAAAAACAGTGAGATCTATATACTTTCGATTTTAATATATTTTAAGAGGAAGCTCTTGAGCGTCAGGTTGGCCTTGATGGCCCTCTATACATGCAGCTACTGGCATATACTAGGAATACCTAATATCTTCTCTGGGAGCTGGGGCAAGTCTATATGTACTGAGGAGAGTGTCGCCGCAATAATATCTAGAAGCTTTGTAGCCTCCCTCAAGCTAGCTCTCCTCTCAACAGTACCGGTGCTTCCCATCCGCAGTACACTCTACTCTATACAGAGTTTGTATACAGCTTGAGTAGTGGGGTACTTTAAGTAGTGGCAGCTATACCTAGCTCAATGCCTACAGCTGTATGGAGCGCTATACCCCTTCTAGCTCCTGCATAGTTTAGACAACCTATATTTGCTGGAGGTATAGTGCCCCCCATAGTTCTGACTACCACTGGCATAAGTGTTCTCTATAGGCTGTTTAAATCAGTCCTGGAGAACAGTCTTCAGCAACCCTTTGGAGAGACCTACATCATGATGGGCTACGGGCATTACGCATATATTTCTAAGGCCCTTTGATACCCCCTCCCAGCGATTCTCTCTGCCCTACTCTATAGGGCTGGCTTATAGTCGCTGGCGCTATCGTTACTGAGGCAATGGTTGTGTATTCCGGCATGGAGCTCACTTTCTATACAGCCCTATCATCTAGAGACTACCCGGTTTTGATTGTGTGGGGGTAGGATGTACCGCTCGTCCTGGCATGTATATACCTTGCTGTAGATATTGTACACCGTATCATAGATCCGAGGGCTATTCAGCAATGAAGCTTAGGGTAGCCTTAGCTATAGCCAGTGCTGCGCTTCTCGGGCTGCTGCTAGCCGCTATTGACTGGATTGCCCAATATAGATATGATGAGGTGGATCTTAGTAGAAGACTTCTACCACCCTCTCCACAGCATATACCTGGTACAGATACTCTTGGTAGAGATATACTCACAAGACTTCTATATGGCCTTAGCTCTCGCTGGCAGTCTCACTTACATCTATAGCTGTAGCTGCTGCAGGCTCTCTTAAGGAGATTCTATTGGCCTTGTCTGGAGCTCTCCCGGCGTCTCTAGACCCCCTATTCAACTTTCTCTATATAGTCCCATCGATACCTATAGCAGCTGTAGTGGCTCTCGCAGCTGGGTTTAGAGCCCATATAGTGGCTATAGCACTTAGGCTCCTCCCAGCCTTCTACAGAATAGTAAAGACTTTAGCCATGACGGTTGCCTCACAGCCGTAGAGCAACTAAGGCAATGGATGCGTCAACACTGCATATAGTATTCCACTATATAGCTAGAGAGGCCATGTCCACAGCTGCTGTTCTATCCATCTACAGCTTTCCAGAGGCTCTCTCAATAGAGATTTCCCTCAACTTCATAGGGCTGGGAATACAGCCACCAACACCATCCATAGGTAGCATGCTTGCCGAGGGTGTAAGGTATGTAGCAGTAGCACCACACATCATAGTACCACCAA
>JAWAHS010000006.1:80321-87629 GCA_038889075.1 Ignisphaera sp. | reverse complement strand
CAATCAATCCAATCAATAGAGTTCACATACATTCAGAAACAGCTAAATATGGTACTACTCCAGAGATAGAGAACCGGAACTGGGTGAATTCAATGAAATCCACACACATAAAAACCATATCCACAGCCCTACTAACACTACTAGTACTAAGCATACTACCAGCAACAGTACTCCTAATTAAGCCGACCTACGCACAGGGGTCGATAACACCATCATCAGCAAACCTCAACCCAGCAAAAGTCATAGCTCTAGACATCCGGGGAGATCTAGGTGACCAACCATCATTAAGAGTACTACAACCAGACGGCACCCCTGTTAATCTTCTACGGAGGGATGGCACCACTGCTACTGTGTTCTACGCCTACAGAATAGCTACTGGAAGATATGTAGCCTATCTAGGAGGAGAAAACGTTAACTTAATTGCAAATCCTGCTTCACCATTATCAGGAACACCGGATATAAGTATAGCTAAGTTAGCGCCGGGAGTAGTAGACAAGGGTACTACTCTGACAATAGAGGTTGTCGGCACAGACATCAGGGCTTCTGTCATATATGATACCGTCGTTTCTACTCTAACCATAGATCTATCTCCTAAGGTATTTGCATACAGGAGACTCGATGTAAGGATACCTCTAACTATAGTAGACCCAGATCTAGACAAAGATCCCACAGCCAAAGACTCTGTTGATTCCTCACAAATATCCGTTACCCTAAGATTGATTAAGGCGGAGGGAGGAGAGGCATCAGTACTCACAACTCTAAACCAGCTACTCCCATCTGATCTATCAACTACTCTGACTGAGACGGCAGTTGGTTCAGCTACATTCAAAACACTTGTATCACTATCAGCAATAAACAACCTACTATCAGGGCAACTGGGTAGATGGATATACGAGGGTGACAGGCTGCTAATATCTGTTCAACCCACATCAGCCGTACAGGGTGGTTGGAGCGATGCGGCTTCAGGTAGCGATGCGGCTACAGCAGTATATAGAAAGCCCACTGTAGAGATTATAGCTACAAATCAGGGAGTAACGGTAAGAATAGTCTCTCCAGACGACAATATTAATCCGAATGCTAAAGACAACCTCGACTGTCAAGACCTCAATAACGATGGGACTAGTGATACAGAGATAGTGGTTAGTGTTGCTGGAGTATCTATGACTTTTGCATGTAGTGCTTTCCAAGAGACTGATGTAAATACTGGTGTATTTGAAAAAAGTTTTAATGTTGCATGGGGCAATATCGCAGGTATAAATGCAGCCACCATTACTTATCCGAGGGAAAGTAAAGAAATTATCATAAAAGCTCACTACAGGATGGGGACAGAGCAGCTGAGACCTCTAGGCTATAATGTTGATGCATCTGGTTCTGGAGCTTATGTACCTGTTGTATCAGAGATTTCTGTTACAAAAGCTACCATTAAAACAATAAGTCTAACAGTTGTAGATCAAGACCTAAACACAAGAAGCAATTCAGTAGAATATCTAACAGCCTCATATGCTACAGCAGGACAATTTGATCTAAATCTACTACATCCAGAGACTAATGTGGTTCTTGCTAGAATAACGCTGAAGGATATATATGGAAGCATTGTATCCGTAACACCAAATACCCCTGCAACAGCTCTGATATCATTTGTTGAAACAGACTTCGATAAAGGTGTATTCACCGTTAGAATAGACTCTACAATGCTGGGGATAAGTCCTGGGGCTGAATACATACTTGAATACAGAGACTATACAGCAGGGCCTGGCACTGTTATAACGCTACCCATCAAGATAGCCCCGCTAGCTATAGAGCTTGACAGAGCTGTCTACCCCGTCAACCGAAACGGTATAGTAGTCTATGTCACCTATACAAATGACAGGTACAATGTGGATCCATCAAGAAGAGACTCTGTAGATGTTACTGTATCTGTTAGATATATAGATGGTACTGAAGCTGCTATAGGTACATATACTCTGTCTGAAACTGATATTGATAGCGGTGTATTTGCAGGTAGTATAAATATACCAGGTACATGGTTTGCAACGCCTGGAATAATTGATGCAACCCTAATAGTTAGTGGACCCGATGACATTTCTACAACGGCTAGAGTTAGGGCTCACGATGCTGATGTAACTGTGGATAAAACTGTTGTTAGATGGGGTGATGTAGTAGAAATAAAGGTTAGAGACATGGATGGAAATAGAGACTCTAAAGCAAGGGACTCTGTGACCATCAATATCCTTGGTACGTATAAAACATGTAGGGAAACCGATGTTAATACCGGCGAATTTATATGCAGATTCACAGTATCGTGGGACGACCCACTATTCAGAGTCGAGCCTGGGACAACTATAACTGTTAGATATGTAGATGAAACGCCGATAATGTCGCCAACGGCAGCAACGTGGAGGACCGTACCCTATGTAGCAACATTTAAGGTAGCGACATTCACGGGAGAGCTAATTGTTGAAACTGTTGAAGATGGTTTTGTTGGTGTGCTGGAGGAGTTTGATGTCGTGGTAAAAGACCCTGATCTCAATAGGTATATGGGTAGAGCAGACAATCCTGTTACTGATAGCTATGTGGGAGACGTGATATCAGTATCATTTGAAGGGATACCCGTAGCACCTTCATACAGTGTATCTGAGACAGGTATAAACACATCTACATTCAGTTTAGAGTTGGCAGAGGAAACCAAGCTGAGCTTAGTAATGGCGCTAGAGGATGCAGGTATACTGTCACCAGGTTTAACACCTAGACAGCGTGCTGAAACAATGGCTCAGTATATAGGTAAGAGAGTGACTATAGCATATATAGATGATAGGGATGCTACCGGCTCTAGAAAGATTACAACCAAGACTCTAACGATAAAGGCATGGGATGCGGCTATATCTGTAGATAAAGAGGCTGTTAACCTAGGCGAATGGCTGACTATAAACATAACCAATAAGGATATCGCTGGAACAACAGTAACAGAGTACAGAACAGTAATCCTCAGGAGTGACAGCTATCCAACTGGAATAATGTTTATTGCAGAGGAGGTTGCACCAGGTGTCTTCCAGGTAAAGGTACAGGTTGTGGATGTAAATGCCTGGATACCTGGAGCTAAACAGATACCTGCTAAAATTGGCGATAGGATAACAATTGAGTATGTAGACCCTGTTACAGCTGATGGAAGAGCCTATGCAACATTCACCAAGACTGTCGGTGTTGGTGTATTTGTTCCAATGCCAGGTAGAGCTGAGAAAGTGGTCTTTGTAGATGTGGTTACAGGACAGACTGTGACACCTAAGGTTGGTAGAGAGGTGTTCCTAACGGTAACACTAAGGAATACCGATATTGTTGAGAGGGGTATGACTGCTATTGTTGTTGTGAGGGATCCTGCTGGTGTTGCTGTTGCTAGATTTGCTGCTGCAGTTACCCTTGGTGCTGGTGCCTCCACCGAGGTGTCGTTTGGCTGGACACCTATTGTCTCTGGTAGCCATACTGTTGAGGTCTATATAGTGAAGTCTCTGGCTGATAGAACGCCTGTGGGAGAGCCTGCAGCGTTTAGCATTGGTGTAGAGGCTTAGAGGGTGGTAGAAAGATGATGAAGAGGTCTATACCAACACTCCTACTGCTGGCACTACTTGTAGCTGCAGCTATAGCTCCTGTAGTGGGGCAGGCACTAACGGTGTCTACAGATAAGCGTACCTACATACCTGGTGAAACTGTTGTAGTCTCTGGTACTGCCCCTGCTGGCTCCTGGGTGGGTATAGCTGTTGTTAGCCCCGCTGGCAAGGAAGTGGACTACCGGATGGTGCAGGCAGATGCAGCAGGTAGATACACAGTATCTATAAAGCTTCCATCGAAGCTGCCATACGCTGACTGGATAGCTGGGGAGTACACTGTATATGCATACCTGGGTGCATCAAGGGTAGCAACAACATTTATACTATCAGCAGGCTCGAGAGCCTTTGGAAAGGTTGTCGATGCAAGGGGCAACCCCGTGGCTGATGCAGAGATACTTGTTGTGGAGACCGGTGATCTCGCTAGGAGTAGAGCTGATGGAAGCTTTGAGCTCTACACATCACCAGGTACAGTAACAGTGAGGGTTTCAAAGCCCGGCTACACAAGAGCTGAGAAGACTGTAACGCTGGCCCTGGGAGACAACGACCTTGGGACAATAGCCATACAGCCGCTAGACGAGGTTGTAGCAGCACTCAGCAGTAGGGTGGCACAGCTAGAGGAAAAGGTGGCACAGCTAGACAAGACACTAGCAGACATAGGGAAGACTCTACAGGATATATCAGCAGCCATAGGGAAGCTGGCAACAAAGGATGATGTTGCAAGCGCTAAAAACGATATACTAAATGCGTTAAAGCCTCTATCAACAGATCTATCAGCTGTAAAGAGCGATGTAGCTGCCATTAAGTCGGATTTAGCTGCAGTAAAGGGTGCTATGGCTACTAAGAGTGATGTAGATGCTGTAAAGACTGCTATAGGAGATCTAAATACTGCTGTAAGGGATGTTGCTACAGCTGTAAAGGGTGTAAGTGATGCTGTAACTGCTGTAAGGGGCGATGTGACTAAGGTTAGGACAGATGTACTTGACGCTGTTGCCTCTGCAGTGAATGCCGCTAGAGATGCTGCTACCAAGGCTGACGATGCTAAGAAGTCTGCAGATGCTGCAAAGAGCTCTGCAGATGCTGCTGTAAGTGGTATAAATGCTGTGAAGAGCGATGTAGCTGCAATAAAGAGTAGTGTAGCAGACACCTCCGGAACAGTATCAGGGATATACACACTAGTGATAGTAACCCTCGTGTTTGCAGTAATAGGTGCAGCAACATCGATATACATACTGCTAAGACTATCAAAAGCACTAGCAAAATAAGCCCAAAACAATAAAATCAATTTTTAATTCAAAACACTTTTTTCAAAAACACATCTACACACATCCAATCAGAAGCACATTCTGTACAACCACTACATAGATAAAGCGATGGAGTTTCTGATCCGAGGTGGCTGCTTTGGTAGCTTGGGTCAGGAACCCTGGATGCTTCTAAATCCAATATAATCCAGCTCAAATATAGAGGAAAGAAGTGGTGAATCTAGCGCCAACCGATATAGACTTGGATGGGAACCGAACCTTGGTATGGTAGGTAAGGTGGTGTATAGTGGAATATAGAGCTGTTGTTTCATTGTGTGGTGTTCTCCGGCTTGTTTCTGTTTCCAAGTTTTATTGTTGCTATTCCTCCTTCTTCTACTACTTCGAGGCCTCCTCCATATGCTATACCCTTGACTATTTCGGCTAGAAGTGTGCTGCCTCCACCGCTACCCACTATCATTATTCTATCTTCTACTGGTATAAGTACTCTATAGTGTGTTCCTAGAAACTCTATTGCTTGATATACATCTGCTTTAAGCTCCTTTAAAGCCCTGCCAATCCTCATGGCGCTTCTAGCTATAGCTTCTCTATTGCTGTCTATACTGTTTAGAAGCTCCGACGGTATCATCACCATGCCTAGTCTGGATAGATTTGCAATGGTTTTAACGTCTCTTATTGCTGTTGGTGCATAGAGCCCCATATTCTCTAGCTCCTTAACAGCTTCGATGAGATTCTTTAGGTAGTTGTTTATTGTTGTTCCGTGTTTTGTGGATAGCTCTTTGATTGTATTAGCTGTGGCTCTGTCTATTGTTATTGTTTTTCTTCTAGATTTTCTTACGAGGTCCATCTATGCTTCACCGTAATCGATATAACCTCCTCCTTCTCGTCGATGGATTCGAGCTCTGCACCTAGAGACTTTAGCAGCTCTATGGAGATCTCTCGAATGATTCTTATAATCTTCTGCCCTCCATTGGAGTGGGATACAACTATCTTAAGCTTTGTAGAGTCTACAGCCATCACATCAACTATGGCATCTGGAAACCATAGGGATAGCATAAGCTTTAGCTCCCTCGGATCCCCACCTCTCTTAATGATATTCATCCTTGCAAACCATCTACAGGAGTTCTTAAGCTCGGCAACAATGCCATCAATGTGGCTCTCGTCGAGAATATTTAGAAGTTTGTAGACAGCTGTCCTTGGAAGCAGAATACCGCTGATTCTAAGAAGATCCCTATATGCATCGAGAGACTCTATAGCTGTAGACAACTCAGGATCGTATTCAAGGATATCCAGAACCCGTGAAACTATAGATTCAAAGAGATCCCTAGGATTGGCACCAACCTTTATAGAAACTCTCAAAAGCCTATCAAAGAGATCCTCTGAAATAGGTATAAGCCTCTTACCCCCAGCTCTACCCCTATCACTCATAACACTCACTAGAGATTAGAATATACTATATAAGGATAAAAATACTTTACGCACTACTTGCCTATAACATCCAATACAAATAGATAGAGTGGTCTGCTGCTGTCGTATCTGAGCTGTATTGATATTCTATGTGCTGCCGGGTCTGTGTAGTCTAGATATACCTGGTAGAGCCTACCATCATAGAAGTAGCTATAGATATAGAAGCTTGCTGAAGACACGTTATATACAGACATAGCCCTCTTAACATAGGTAGCGAATACGGATGGCGTCGTTGGCGATGGAGGTGTGAAGAAGTCCTTAGGAAGCCACCTACCATAGCTACTGAGATCAGCAGATCCTAAAACAATTGATAGAGCTGTTTCATCTCTATGGAGCTGGTCTATTCTACTGTAGCAGTAGAGGTTGTTAGCACCATTAACCGTTACATTAATACCTGTTGCAGAGACTCTATAGTCTGCATACACAGTAGATCTACCGATATAGTTGTCATAGACACCAACAGTGCGATCCACTACAGATGTTGGTGAAAACCTCAGCCACCATCCATAGTCACCAGACCAGCTCTGCCACGGATAATCCACATAATCCCTTAAAGCATATAGGAGATAGCATGGTAGAGATGTACAGGAAGCTCTACTAGAGACTGCAAAGAGATAGCCTCTGTGGATAAGCCTCTGAACGATATAGATTCTAGGAACGGGCCACACATATGCAACAGACCTACCACCTGTATCTACAGCTGTACCCACCTCAGGAAAGCTGTAATACACATATACATCAACAACAAGATCGGCCACACCAAGGCTGTAGACAAAGCTCTTGGAGCCTAGGAGGATATAGCTGTTCGTGGGAAGCGATGAGAAGGGTATTGACCCAGAGCCCCACACAGAGCCGTCTGCACCTGTAACGGTGTAGATTATATCGCTACCGCTGAAGCTAAATACAGCTGTAAAACCTATTGACGAAATTGGGTAGGATGTAGCTGAACAGTTGTAGGTGTAGTAGCTTTCTAGGAGTGTAAA
>JAWAHS010000006.1:68539-80224 GCA_038889075.1 Ignisphaera sp. | reverse complement strand
CATCTGCACCTGTAACGGTGTAGATTATATCGCTACCGCTGAAGCTAAATACAGCTGTAAAACCTATTGACGAAATTGGGTAGGATGTAGCTGAACAGTTGTAGGTGTAGTAGCTTTCTAGGAGTGTAAATAGATCTGAATCCGATAGATATCTAGAGAGCATGACCGTGCATTTCGAGATCGATGCCGTTAGCGTTACGCTGTTGTTTGCCATTGACATCGGTCTGCTGTTTTTTGTGCAGAACATGTTCTGGGAGTATGTGATGATGCATATTCTATCAATGGTTTTATTATCCTCTACCAACTCACGGTATTTTGGAAGGGTGGCGAGGTCTATGCGGCTATCCGTGGTGTTGGTTCTATCGATATGGAGTTCTCCATCCAGTATATAGACTATGTATAGAGGTCTGCCGTTCCCCTCTATGGAGAGGGTATGGCTATTCCTATCATATGCAATCTCCAGCTCTTCTCTCAAGGCAGCTATCTTCTTAATAGATAGGTCGGCCTCCCTATGGAGACCCTCGATAGCGTTTATGTAGAGCATGCCTAGTAGAACCATTGAGACTACCGCTATAACAGCCGCTATATATTCGCTTTGACCTCTCGAGAATATCACCATATATCACCAACATCTATAGAATAGGAATAGACAGTGCCACCAGCATCTATTAGAGCTGCAACCGGTCTCGATGAACTATTTACAGTGCATATAGATGGCTCACCAGCTACCAGGTATCTATATCCACATGGAGCCAGGCCCTCAGCTGTAACTATAGAGATGTTGCCATGGATTCCCTCAAAGGTTCTAATGCTACAGAGCCATACCTGTGTAAGGTTCCAGCATCTAGCTATTGCTGGCAGTCCTCTATATAGCTGGGTGTTTATCTGATAGCCTGTGCAGAGGAGCGTATAGGCAGCAACACCGAGTATCGATGCTATAGAGGCTACTACAGCTACCGCAACAAGGCTTGAAACGCCTCTCCACATATACATTGAAGCCCCGTATACAGTAGAGAGGATATAAAGTGTAGAATACATGTAGTGAAGAACGTGTATGTAGAGGGATTCCAACTGTGATCGAAGTTGATGTAGCTATCGTAGGCTCTGGTATAGCGGCCATCAGAGCAGCATCTGTAGCTAGAGATCTTGGTAGAAGCTATCTAGCTGTAGACTCTACATATGGTAGAGGAGGATATGTGGGAATTGTAGGCAGGGTCTACAGATACCTAAAATCACCACTATTCATTCCACAGAAACTCGTTGAATTAATTAGAGGAAGCGGTATTGCAGATGATATCAGATGCTATAGTGTTGAGAGATACGTAGTTAAGGAGGGGCCTATAGAGAGGAAGATCCTTGGATATAGATCAGTACAGGTACAGAGAAACTGGTTTATAGAATGGCTAGAGCAGAAAACACTCTGCTACACCAACACCATACTCCAGTATATAGAGTCGCTACTTAGAGTATCGCTAATAGGCAAATCCATTACAGCCTCAAGTATTAGAAAGATAGATTTGGATAGAGGTATCATGGCACTATCAAATGGTGTTCTGATAAGGTTTAGAAAACTTGTATATACATGGCCCCTCGACCTACTCCCAAGATACATATACATGGAGAAGGATATTAGTAGGGTAGCAGAGCTTGTTGGAAAGCTCAACCTGGACTACATATCGATACACACACTATCCTCCATATCAAAAGAGGATGTGGTGGGAGATACAGTACAGATCTATACACATGGTACAAAGGCATCGAGATTCCATACAGCAATAAAGATACCCGTGGACAGCTACAGTATAACGTATATCACCACAAGCTACAGCTCCTCACACCCCCTTATGCCAGGAGCTACAGAAAAGCTGTTCTCGGAATCTAGAAAACATAGATTGATAGATACATCGAGAATTGTAGAGTACAACGTATCCCAAACTGTATACGCATTGATAAATCAAATAGATAGGAATCTATTCAACGAACTCCAGCAAATTCTACAGGAATACAACACAATTCCATATGGAAGGCTTGGCATGTGGAGAGACTACGATATATACACACTTGTTACAGAACCTATAACTATAGATAGCGTAGTGTAGTAAGGTTATAAAGGTTATATAGGTGTTGCCAAACCAAACTCTATACTGGGGAAATACATGCCTGTAGGTAGCCAAGGAGAAACTGTATGCGAAGATATATGCGATACCGTAGTGGACTGCAGCAAGTGCGAAGATAGAGTATGCGAAGATATATGCGAAGATGTTGAAGAGTACTGTCTAAATATATGTAGCGATTATATAGAGGGTTGATAGCTGTCCTCAGCAATATCTATACCATCCAGCTGTTTAGATACGTATGCACTGTCCTGATTAACCCTCTCAGCAACAATCTGGGCTAGCGATACAATCTCTTTCACTATACCTATTTCAGTATAGAGTTGATCCTCATACTCTTCAGCTTTCCTCAAAATCCTTACAAGTTTTGGAAGTATGGAAAATGAAAATCTTCTAAACAGCTCAATATCGGATCTGCTTAGCCTAGTCTTTATACTAAGGGTTTTTAATTTACCAAGCCAGTACCTGATTTGAAGAGCTTTAATCTGTATCTTCACCATAGCAACCTCGGGCTCCTCCTCAGCAACATCTATACCAGCTACAGAATTCAGAATCTGTTCAACAGACTCGAGATCTCTAAACCTATACCAATGCTGATTGCTGCTCCTATAAGATGTTTCTATAACACCGTACTCCCGCTCCAGAGCTCTGAGAAGAAGGGATGGGTTGTACTGAACCCCTATAGAGTTGAGCCTATCCACTAGAGTCCTATAATCGAAATCCCCAGGAAGCTGCTCACCCCTAAGCCTATTCTCCTTAGCAATACCTATAGCTGTTTTCATCACTACAACGAATCTCTGTCCATATCTATGGTAGCACTCGAGAAGAGCCATCCTTACAACATTGACATCCATAGCACACACTACCAGTACACACTAGCTAATATACATATAAAACCTCTGTACACAGCCTATAGAGCAATAACATATATGGAGACCGTATTAACACATAGTATACCCAGCATCAAAACAATTAATAAGTTAATATAGGCAACCACTAATATAGAGTAGTGGGCTGTGGAGAAAAATGGGTATAACAAAACTGGTACTGGATGTCCTGAAAACATTGAAAGGTCCTACAATAATAGATGTTGCACGCAGACTCCTTGAAATAGACGGTGTTAGTAGGATAAACATTAAGGTCAATGAAATAGATGTAGAGACGCTCACTCTAACAATAACTATTGAGGGTTCTGAAATAGATTTCGATACTGTAAAGAATACCCTAGAGGGTATGGGAGCCGTAGTCCACAGTGTTGATGAGGTTATAGCAACTAGGAATGGCTAGATCCTAGATTAGTGTAGATGGTGGTTTATGGAGGTAAGGTGTGATATATGTGGTGCTAAGAGAGCTACTGTCTACCAGCGTCACAGTGGATTAAGGCTGTGTAGGGATTGCTTCCATGAGGATATAAGGGCTAGGGTCTTGGATCAGGTGAATAGATATTCAATGGTTCTACCTGGAGATGGTGTTCTGATAGGGCTATCTGGTGGGAAGGACAGCTTTGTACTGCTAAACATAATCAGCGAAGTTTGTAGTCCTTCAAAGATCGTTGGCCTTATGATTGAAGAGGGTATCCATGACTATAATAGAGATGAGGTGTTTGAGTATATCGAGAGTATATGCAGGGATAAGGGGGTAGAGTGCATCAGAACCAGCCTAAAGAAGGAGCTGAACTATAGTGTAGACGACTATATGAAGTACCAACTATCAATAGAGAGCGACTATATTGCTAGCGCCTGCACATACTGTGGAATTGCGAGGAGAAGGGTTCTAAATAGCTATGCGAGAATGTTAGGACTGAACAGAGTTGCCACAGGACACAATCTAGATGATGAGGTCCAGACCTATGTAATAAATATACTGAGGGGCGACTTCATGAGATTAGTACAGCTCCACCCACTAAGCAATGTACATAGCAGCAAGCTAGTTAAGAGAGTAAAGCCTCTAAGAAGTATATACGAATACGAGACGACGATGCTAGCATATATAATGGGGTACAGATTCCAGGAGACGGAGTGCCCCTACATCTCGCAAAGACCAACGTTGAGGGTTAGGATTAGAGAGATGCTCATATCATTAGAAGTCTGGAGACCTGGAATACAGCTGGAATTTCTAAAATTTATCGACACACTACTTGAGGATGCTATAGAGAATAGGGTCTTTAAATCGATAGAATTGCCGTACTGCAGACTCTGTGGAGAGCCTACATCACCTAATAGAGAGCTATGCAAATTCTGTGAACTGATAAATAGAATGAGAAGTGGAGTTCTAGATGCACCACCTTCCCAACAAAGTGTTTATAGGAATCCGACTATATAGCTTATAAGCTCTCCCCCATCAGTATGCTCTGGGAGTCTTCAATGACAAGTGAAGAGTGCTGCATTGAGATAGAGGTTCCAAAGCCTATAGTTAAGAGACCTAGAATACTAAAGTTTAAGGGTGTGGATACCGGTGTACGCATAGGTAGAGGATTTAGTATAGGTGAGATAAAGGCTGTTGGAATAGATGTCACACTTGCAAAGCAGCTGAACATTCCAGTAGATACCAGGAGGAAAAGTGTACATGAGGAAAATGTTGAAAACCTTAGAAAATTCCTTACACAAGTAGATGAGGTTATCAAGGCCCGGAAGACGAAGCCTGCTAGAAATGTATCCCAGGCTAGTACCCAAGGAGCATAGGGATACCATATTCTATCCTATATTTATATTCAAATCCTTGCTAAACATCCTCAGCGCCTTGTACCATATTACCCTCGCAGTAACGTTGTTCATCCTAGCTATATTCTTCGGTAGCAGCACCACCTTCTCTTCACCTGGCTTTACACCCCCTATCCTAAATCTATACACCTGTACACCGTGTCTGAGAAACACCAGCTCAATATCATCAGCACTGGTAGTACCTGTATTGTATAGTGTTAGAGATACACCATCCTCCAACATCTCTACACTCTTCACATCTATTGTTGGATAATTTGAATACAGTGAGAAGAGGCACGTGAATATATGTCTAGCCGAGCTACTGTTGCATCTAGTATTAATTGAATCTATATTCAGTGCACCTTCTATTGGTACTTCAACCATGTTAAACCCTTGCGTCAATCCATGCTTTGTACTCCTACCCAGATTGCCTATAACCTCCAGCTCCAAGGTACAGGCCTTCTCAGCAACTATACCCATATTTAGGCGCCTCTCTGTAGGTTTAAAGGATAGCTCAGCCTTCGGTAGCTCTATTGATGAATTTAGATTAAGGATTTTCATTATGAAGTTGAAGCCTAGGTAGAATTCCTCATATCTATGAATTGAAATTAGTACTGCAGCATCTAATTTTATCGGCTTCTTCCCTTCATACCCTATCTTAAGATTTACATCTCGGGATATAGTCTTAGTCACATCGTATATAAATAGGGATTGCGCTAGCTTTTCACCTATCTGCATATCTATGTGCGGCTTAAACTCCCTCGTAAGTATAATATTATTTAGTGAGATTTTCCATTTTGTGAAACTTGTATACGTAGGATCTCTACTTAAAATCACTATTAGATAGCTTTGCACCACAGGTATTGGCGGTAGCGATATTCTCGATATGACTCCTTCCCCCATCCCGGTAAGCGTCTGATCCTCTGCAAGACTATTTATAGTATAGGTAGACTGTTTGTATTCCTCACAGAGCTTCAGCTCCACAAATGCACACCTATTTCCTAATCTAAACTCCTAGACTAGATAAATATCTTACTACCCAGGTTTATAGCAGATTGCTAACCATTGTGCTA
Source organism: Ignisphaera sp. (assembly GCA_038889075.1). Lineage (GTDB taxonomy): Archaea > Thermoproteota > Thermoprotei_A > Sulfolobales > Ignisphaeraceae > Ignisphaera. Next base: position 74,338 of record JAWAHS010000006.1, on the reverse strand, counting down.
GCACCTCAATTACCCTATACTATTATCATGTAGATTCCTCTACCTTTAGTCTACAATTTCAAACATCTATGTATCCATCAGCTTCGGCAACACAGTACTCCAGTCTCTTTTTTAGAGTATTTAGGCTGCAGTATTTTGATTGCAGTTATTTAAGGGAAGTACCTATATTTTATATATAAGATTGTGCTGGTGCATCATCTCTATGCAGCAAGCTGATGCCGATATACCTAGAGCTAGGGCGAGAGGATTTCGAGCAGAGAGGGAGCTTGTAACAAAGCTGTGGAAGATGGGTTTTGCTGTAATGAGAGGACCTGCTAGTGGTGCTAAGGTTAGGAGAAGCGTGTATCCAGATGTTATTGCTATAAAGGATGGAAAGGTGTTTGTGTTTGAGGTTAAGGTGAGAAGTAAACCCAGCTCTATTTATATCGATAGAACTCAGCTGAATAAGATCATAGAATTTGCTAGGAGAGCCTCTGGTGAAGCAATAGTAGCAATTAGAATAGCTAGTTTAAGGATCTGGAAGGCGATACCAATCAACGAGTTGAATATCGCTTCGGATACCTCAAGTAGGGTGAAGATATCTAGGGATGCCATAGACCGATCTGAGGATCTCTTTACCTATCTATCAAGGAAAATTTCGAGGAGCATTGAAGAGTATATGGATAGAAGATAGCGTCTTCTCCAACCTAAACTAGTCTAATCTCAACATCGTACCCCATTCTATCCAGCTTCTTCTTTAGCTTACGTATAAGCTTCATTGTATTCTGACTGTAGATCCTCTTCGGCATATCTATAACTATGGTTCCATTGTCAATGCTTACACTAGCCTCTGGAAGAACCTTTTTAACAATAGATGTAACCCTATCTGTAACTAGCTCCCTCCGAATCCTCTTAACAGGGACAACAACGGTCTGCTCACCAAATACATAGATTTCATACTCAAGCTCACCGGTTAGAAAATCCCTAACCTCAACTACAGGTCTAGCCAAATCCGCTTCCCTTAAACCAGTTGGTAGTTTTACTGTTAGGAGAAGCTCATAGACCTTCGCAACCCTCCCTTTATCAATGAATACAACAGTATCTATGATGCTCGGTATCATACCTATGTCAACCCTTCTAATAAACCGTTGAACAGCATCTATAGACGATGTTGCATGCACAACACCAATCATACCTATACCGGCAAGCCTCAGATCAACATATATCATAAAGTCCTCGTCATCCCTCATTTCATCGAATACCGTATAGTCAGGTCTACTAAGCAATAGAATATCATGTAGATCTCTAGATGTTGCATAGTACTTTGAATACTGTGATACAACATTTGGAAGCCTCATATCTCTCGGAGACTCGATAGTCTTAACTATCTTCCCCTTCCTACTGTAGTACTCTGCAAGAGCTTGGGCAAATGTTGTCTTACCCATACCCGGTGCTCCAGCAATCAGTATACCCTCAGCCTTCTCATCCAATCTCCTAATAAGTTTTTCAGGTAGGTTGTAGTCCTCCAGCCTCAGCCTAACTATAGGTCTTGTTATCGTCAGTTCGTAGACCGTGTTTATGGGTGGTGAAACAACTACAATTCTATAATCGCCTAGTTGTATAAGCATTAAACCCTGCTTCTCAGTCTCTATAAACCCATCACCAGATCTCGCTCTTCTAACAATCTCCTCAATCAGTAGCTCTACATCATTACGCTTCACAGGATTCTCATCTATAATAGCAAGCCTCCACTCACCAGGTTTACCTTTCTTAGCCATAATGGGTGCTCCTTCCTTTATATGGAGACTGAGTGTTTCAGAATCAAAGTACTTTTCAAACCATAGAAGACCTCTATCGCTATACTCGATAAGCATTGCATCTACATTAAGAGTTTTGCAGGTGATGTACTGAATCTTATCATGTGTTAAAACCTTTGCACCAGTCCTCTTTGCAATATCAACTACAAGACTGTCCAGAAATTTTTGATCGAGCTGTAGAGGCAGTCTGTAACCGCTATCGATAACCTCTATAGATATCCCCATCTCCTCACTAATAGCACCTCTAATAGCTGAAAGCTCCTCTAGTCCAAGCAGACCTACAGCACTGCCATTGCGTGCCATAGATTCGAAGAAGTATATGAATTCCCTAGGGATTAGAATACGACCTCTAACAACCCCTTTCTCAATAAGCTTTGAAAGCGTGCGCTCTATGATTACTGACGTACCTGGTATATACACATCTTCGAATGCTAGCTTCATTAAATTTACCCTATACTCTCTCCTTGTATATTACTACACCTAGCTTATAACTGCGCTTTAGTATTAAACTAGCTTAAAAGTATACAACCTGCGGTGTAGACCGACTGTGGAGGGGATAGGTAGGCTTAGCAGATCCCTCGACTTTCTATCACACTCACTTCTAGACATCGCCATAGGCATGTATGTCTATACCTACCCTGCCAATAGGGATAGCTTAGACTTCGTACTCAACAGACCATCAGACTTCATCGTATCGGAGATCGTTAACGGCTTGAATACGGAGGAACTGTATGGATATTTAGAGACTGTAGGCGGTAGCAATACTGAAGATGGGTGCTATAGGGATGCTACCTACATTGTAAAGAAGATAGGTTTGAGTAGCATAGAGCTCTGCAATACCATTAAGAAGGTGCTTGGCTGTAGACATTGTGCTGTACTTGGATTGAAGGATGCTAATTCGGTAGCATACCAGCTAGTTCTAGTTAGAAACTGTAGAACCGTAGATAGCAACCTCCATTTTAGGAAAGGAAGCAGAACTGTAGATGCATATCTATGGCTATGCAACAGAATTAGTGTTATAGACATTGAGAACAGCTTTAAGATAAGGCTTAACCTACTATCGCAGAACTCTATGAACCTAGTTAAGGAAAAGATTGAGACTATGAAGAAGTATGGCTATACAATACTTAACTTCTTTGGTTACCAGAGATTTGGATCCAGAAGACCTACCACACACATTGTTGGCAAGAAGCTGATCTGCAGAGATTGGGAAGGATTCATAGAAGCTGTATGCGGATACCCCTTTCCAATGGAATCTAGAGAAGCTATTATAGATAGACTTCACTGGTATGAAAATAGAAGCAGTGCAGCATATCCATCCAGCTCTATAGAGAGCCGTATATGCTCTAAAAATATTGATGATCTACGAACTCTTAAGGCTATCCCAAAGAAAATGCTACAGCTATATGTAAATGCCTACCAGTCCTACCTATTCAATACAATTCTATCAAGGATCTGGATAGAGATCATCGAGAAGTACGGCTTAGATAATGGTATAGAGATTATTAAGAGAGATCTACCGTACCTACCCATCCCAGGATCGTCAACTACAGTTAGTAGAGATATCGTAAAGAGGATACTAGATGAGATTCTGGATACCGAAGATATCAAACTCAGCGACTTCTGTATAGAAGAGCTAAACCTTTGCATACATGGTGATTATAGAAGGAGCTACCTAGTTATTGAAGATCTCAGTTATAGCGTATCGGACAGCTCAATCAAAATAACATTTACACTTGAAAGTGGCAGCTATGCAACCATAGTCCTTAGAGAAATTCTGAACACCGATCCTATACTATACACATAGCATTTGCCTCTATGGCGTTAACCTCTTTTTATCTCTCGGAAATAGCGTTACTTCCTTTACACTACCCCTATTTGTTAGCATCATTAACAGCCTTGCAAAGCCTAGTCCCCAGCCAGCATGTGGAGGCATTCCATAGTCAAACCACTTTATAAAGAACTGGAAGCTCTCTACATTCATCCCTCTACTCTTCAAGGCTTCAACCAGCTGCTCCTTTTTATATATCCTTGAGCTACCTGATGCAAGTTCGAGAAACTTCCATACAAGATCAAAGCTCTCACTCACTTCACTATCATCATCTTTTGGTTTTGTATAGAATGCTCTTATCCTTGTTGGAAACTCTGTTATAAAGTATAGCTGTGCATCTAGAACTGAGGCTAAAACTCTCTGTTCAGGTGTACCAATATCATCACCAAATTTTACATCCATACCCCTCTCACGTAGTATCCTAATAGCATCTACATATCTTATCCTAGGTAGAGGAAGCGATACCTCCGGCAAATCGTAATTTAGTGTTGTAAGATCATCGGAATTCTCCTCTCTAATGGTTTTAACAACCTCATAGACGACCTTTTCAAGAATCTTCATAACATCCTCATAGTCCATAAACGCCGCCTCTATATCTACGCTTACAAACTCTGCTAGATGGTATGGTGTATCGCTCTCCTCAGCTCTCCAAGCAGGGGCTATCTCAAATACTCTCTCAAATGATGCTGCAAGCAACTCCTTATATAGCTGTGGACTTTGTGCCAGGAAAGCTTCCCTACCAAAGTATATAACTGGAAATAGATTTGCCCCACCCTCAGTAGCGGTAGCTATAATCTTTGGTGTAAAGATCTCTACAAAGCCCTCAGATCTGAGAACCTCTCTAATAACCTTCAACGCTTTATCGCCTATCCTTACTATACTCATCATTTCAGCTCTTCTAAGATCTAAAATCCTCTCCCTTAGCCTGGTATCTATATCAGCACCAACCTTTCCACTCACATCAAGGGGTAGAGGCTTTTTGGCTAAGTTGAGTATCTTAAACTCTATTGGTACTATCTCAGCACCTCTAGGTGCTCTAGGATCATCCTTAACAACACCTCTAATCTGCACTACCGATTCAGGTGTGATATCTTCAACAGCATCTAGCACATCTCTAGAAGCTTCACTCTTTGAAATGGTCACCTGAACAACGCCACTTCCATCCCTAAGTACTATAAACTTCTTGCCCCCTAGATCCCTTATCTGGTGAACCCATCCAGATATTACTATCGTTTTACCACTTAGTAGGGGTGTTACATCCCTGCACCTAATACTCTTAAACTTTGTCTCCATATAGCGTCACACCCATATTGAATGTACAGGATGCGAATATTATGTAGACCTATTCTCCCTCTTACATTAGCTGGACGCTGATGATTAGCGGATCCTATAGATAGCTGTAGAATTTGGTGAAGGTTTATAAACCTTAAAGATGTATTTCATATCAGTAGTACCCTAGGGCTAAGAGATACTATCATATATAGAAGAGGCTATAAAAGGGGTAGCAACCCTGTTATACTGTCTAATAGTGTAGCTGGTGCAGGTCCTAGTCCCAGACTTGTCACGGTTCCTGGGGGGAGTTGTGTTAGTCCCGCATCCATGATTAGTGCATATGGTATTGAGTGCTCCTCAGCCCTCTTCTTCAATTCTATAAGTTTCGATAGCGAATCTACCTTAACGACTATCTTCTTCTGACCACTTCTACGCCACACCTCAAGCCATTCCCTACACCTATCGCTTTCCATACATTTAAACACAGCCTCTACAGCAGCATGTGCTACCTGTACTGCTAGCTTACCCTTACCCATCTTGATATCCGTCCGTACAACTATAACCTGCTTTACATCATCAGAGAACAATGCCTCCACCATAGGGATGTATAGCCGTGCACCTACATTTATAAGTTAATACGCTTTTAAGTCTAAACAAGATTCTACTTAAGGTAGAAGGTGGTTGAACTGTCCATTCAGCTACAGATACCAGTCCACGAAGCTGCTCAGCTAAGAATATGCTCCAGCTGTAAGAGACTTGTACCACCAACAGAAAAAGCTGTAAGCTTTAAATGTCCAAGCTGTGGTGCTGTGGTGATTTGGAGATGCTATAGATGTAGATCATCATCAGTTATATATAAGTGTCCAAACTGTGGATTTGAAGGTCCTTGAGGCTGGCGTA
>JAWAHS010000006.1:0-68445 GCA_038889075.1 Ignisphaera sp. | reverse complement strand
GATGAAGTGGGAGGCCATCGATATCGCATTCGGATACAGGGCCCTTGACCTCTACTTCTTAATGCCTGAAGATATTGAGAGGGGAACTGAGGAACTTGAGGAGCTTATTAGAGGCATAGATGACGTAGACAATATCGATGTCGTCTATGTAACTAGAATAGGTGTTTAGGGAGATTACGAAACCATGTTCATACGGAGAAGGCTACAGCTATTAATACTGAACTACATAAAGGAAAAGGGTAAGGCAACGGATAAGGAGCTGTACGAAATTGTAAAAAAGGTGCATGAAATATCGTATCAACAGTTCATTTCACTACTAATGGCCCTTGAAATAGAGGGTTTTACTGAGCTACACTATGCAAAGGACTCAATAATAGTAGTTCCTAAAGCACAGCATAGGTAGAGAGATATTTTTCCTACGTCCGAGAATCTTTAACCTCGGCAATTGCATGCCCCTACAGTTCTAGAAATGATAGATAGATCCAGCTAGAGACGCATCGCGTAGAACAAAATAGATATGAAGGTGAATAAAATTATAACCACTTTTTCTAAGTAGATAGCTGGAGAAGCCCATGGGGGTAAATTTAAAAGATCTAATACCATCTGGATGTAGGATGGAGATAGAAGACTTGAGATACCTTGCAAATAGAGTTTTAGCATTTGATGCATATAATGCCCTCTACCAGTTTCTAGCAGCTATAAGACAGCCGGATGGAACGCCACTTATGGATAGCAGAAATAGGGTTACGAGCCATTTAAGTGGTCTATTCTATAGAACGGTAAACCTTGTTGAAAGTGGTATCAAACCGATCTACGTCTTCGATGGCAAGCCTCCAGAGATTAAGAGAGCTGAACTCGAGAGAAGGCGTAGTAGAAAGGAAAAGGCTGCAAAACTAGCTGAGAAGGCATATCGTGAGGGATATGTAGAAGAGGCTGCAAAGTATGCTGTACAGGCGATATATCTATCAGATGAAATGGTTAAGGAGGCTATGAAGCTGCTGGATGCCATGGGTATTCCATACATTCAGGCTCCTAGTGAAGGTGAGGCTCAGGCTGCATATCTATCTAAAAAGGGTATTAGTTGGGCAACTGCGAGTCAGGACTACGATTCTCTACTATTTGCTACACCAAGACTTGTGAGGAATCTGACTATATCTGGAAAGAGAAAACTGCCTGGGAGGGATGTATATGTCGAAATAAAACCTGAGTTAATAGAATTGGATAAGCTGTTGAAAACCCTTGGAATATCAAGGGAGCAGCTTATAGATATTGCAATTCTTATAGGTACGGACTACAACCCTGATGGTGTAGAGGGTATTGGTCCGAAAACAGCTTATCAACTCATCAAAAGCCATGGCTCACTAGAAAAAGCACTGAAATTCATACCACAGGCAAAATTTCCTGAAGATCCACTAAAAATTAGGGAGTACTTCCTAAACCCCATCACAATAGACGTAGGCGACATCGAGTGGAGAAAACCTAGCTATACAGATGTTATAAAGATTCTCGTTGAGGAATACGAATTCTCTAGAGATAGAGTAGAAAATGCTCTGAAAAGACTAGAGAAGGCATACAAAGAACATGTAAAGGCTAGTACATCAAGTCTAGACCAGTGGTTTAAAAGACACTAGCAGATCTACATCAACACAATCCCTTAAATAATCCAGAAAAAGACCATTAAATACAGCATAACCAATATTTACAACCAGAGACGATACGTACCTACATTCGGAAGGTGTAGAACAGATATTCTGTAGCCTATCAAAAACTTAACCATCCACTATTTGTTAGTGAGCAAATATCTAAGGTATACCGTATAGCATTGGATGCAGCAGAACTGCGATCTACAAGTAGCGCTGGTGATTTAGTAGGAACTAGCTTCAGGTAATGATACCTAGTTGTAGATGTTTGCAATCCCGCTAGCTGAGGAATGTCATCCTACTAAGTGTGGTGGTACTATCTAGATTTTGAAGCCCAGTCCCCTTAGTCTATTATATATATATTTTGAATCTTCTTCGTAGATCTCTATAATTTTCTTCACTAGATTTAGATCTAGATTAATTTCATTCCTATCATAGAGTTCTTTAATTGTTGATAGCATTGCTATATCTTGATCTGCACCCCTTCGAGCCTTGAGAACCATCCAGCATTCTATTGCAGTATATGCTACCTCTACACCGTCTATATTCTGTATCCTCTTACATAGATCTATGACCTCCGCTGGTATATAGAAGTCCATAACGTTTTCATATAGATCTACGGTTATATCGCTTCCATAGATATTCATCGTTATTGATGGTGTACCGAGCGAGGTTGTGCCAATGGCCCATGAATTCTCTTCAGCTACACTATATATCTTCTCCTCCTCCATTATAAGGCTTAGCGATGTTACAAAAAGATCTATATCACCTTCAATTGACTTCCTATCTACTACAAAATCTAGGCATGTGCTACCTATTATGATACCGTCTATACCAATATTTCTAAGGATTTCAATAGCCTTTGCTATGTGTTTAAAAGTATACGTTCCTAACACACCTGTATATTACTTCTTTACTGCTAGAGCCTTTCTTTTCGGCCTTAAATTACTACTCTTACACCTTCTGCATCGTGTTGCTGTAGGTGGATTTATGGCTCCACATACTCTGCATATCTTTTTGTTAAGTATCCTACTCTCTACTATCTTCATGAGCTCAGGATCAGTTACAGGCACAGCTTTACACCTTTCCAGCGTTATAAATATAAAGAGAGGTCTTAAATTTATAAGCTGAACGGCTACACCAAGTGAAAGGACTAAGGGTGTGCAGTAATGCTTTAGTTAATGAGGTAGATGCCGACAATGAGAATACCCCTTGACACCATCTGTGTTAGAAGTGGTATATTGTGTCCACGCTGTAAAAGGCTTATCGATAGTGGAGCCTATACACAGAATGAAGTAGACGTCATGAAGGCTCTACTAGAGCTTGAAGAAGATCCTAACAATAAATTTCTACGTGAGGCTTCGTACTTTAAGAGCTACCATGTAGACTCCATGGTTATAGTAGTTATAGAGGTAAGCGATACTATACCCCAGTCAATGTTGATAAGGCTTGGGCGAACCCTTAGTGAGAAGCTCGGTTTAAGGGTAAGGGTTATCAGAAAATCCCAGGATATCAAGACATTTCTAGCACAAATCTTTGCTCCAGCAAGAATTCAGGGGATAGATAGTGTATGGACACCGGATGGCGATGTACAGCATATAATTAGAATATCTAAATACGATGCAAGGGTTCTTCCATTTAAGGTAAACCAGCTTGAGAACTTACTTACGGCAATATTCAATGAGGTCTATAGAATTAAGATAATATAGATGAATGTGCTATATCTCATAGTTTCTCAGTACAACTTTCTTCTCATAGTGGGAGGCTCCGAGAGCATTAACAATGTATTCAAAAGCTTTTTCAGGATCGGTATGGGTTCCACAGCTATATACGTCAACCGTTGCAAAACTGTATTCAGGCCATGTATGAATTGATATATGGCTCTCTAAAACAATTCCAACAATGCTAATACCATCACCTATCTTCCAAGATTTTATCTCTAGTAACGTCATGCCACCTACGCTAGCAGCCTCTCTAACTACCTTTGTCAAGTATAGAAGATCTGTCAATCTACCTCTATCACATCCATACAGATCCCCTATCACATGCTTCCCAAAAACCACTATTGTTCTCTGAAGGGTTCTCATATCTATTCACCGTAATAGGGTCGGCAGATATATTTATAAACTTTTCTGTAATAAATGAATTGAGTAGCTTTAAAAACCCTACTTAAACCAGTTAAGAACTTATTTGCATCTATTTATGCCCCCCTATAAAGTATGGGATAAGGTACGCTAATTAGCTTCTAAAACACCTAATTAAGTAGCTGGTAGAGATGTCCTTAGAGTTCAAAACCATATCAAAACTCATCAACCATCTAAATAGGGAGACCGCAGATAAGATAAACAGTTTAAACGACGAAGAGAAAAAAGTTCTTGAATACTTTCTACAAAATGTTTCTGTCGGTGCTATAATAGCGGTAAGAGAGTTAAAGGCTTTCTATAGAGTTGAAGATCCTAAAGCTGTGATAAGAAGACTCATAGATATTGGACTACTTGAGCAGGGGTATGGATGCTACAACCTATCGAAGACCATTCGAGAAGAATTGCTTAGACTACTTCTTCAGCAGATGAGACATAATAAAGGTGGAATTTGATCATTCAGATGGTGGCTATGCTAATCGCCTTCCTTTCTTCTTCGACTTCCTTGCCCTTCTCTTCCTCTTTCTACTCCTTTTAACAATTTCTACCCTTTTCATATTTTCAAGTGGTACAAATGTTACAAGATCCTCTAATTCTACGATAATTCCCTTTACACTTGATCTATTAATTAATTTCACTGGAGATGATGATACGTAGAGCTGATCGTTGGATAGGTCGTACGATACTATATTGCTATCTTGGATGCCGGCTCCCAGAACAATTCTATTCAATATAGATAAATCGTTGTAGACTAAGTATATTCTCTTTATTCTTGTAAGCTGCGGTACTGGTAGGTAGAAATCGTAGCTGGATCTGTATTTTGTAATAGGATACATTGCAGTATGGGTTACACCATTCAATCTAAATGTAGCTTTAATGAGATCCGCATTCTCGGAAGAGCATATGCTCATGATCCAGGATAGGTAGAGATCTTCATCGTTTACCAATCTATCTACGTTATCGTATTCTAATTCTAAGTTTTTAAAAAATCTGTATAGGGATATAGATACCTCAGGAAAGCTGTATTCATTTAATCTATACAGCTCTATAGATACTGTACCGATACCATTACTCATTTCTTATACCCAATTCTTCTTAGAAACTCATATCTCTCCCTTCTACTCTCCTCATCCTCAACACCTAGTGGTGTATAGCCATCTACAACACCTACGATACCCCTACCTTGATTTGTCTCAACAACTATAACTTGAAGAGGATTTGCTGTAGCAGCATATATTCTAAGCACCTCCTGGACACTCTTAATTGCATTCACAATATTTATTGGCCAGGCATTTCTTATATATACAACAAATACATGCCCAGCACCTATTCTCCTGGCAACATCTATAGCATACTTCACCAACTCCTCATCATTTCCTTCATATCTTATTAACCTCTTTCCACTAGACTCATTGAATGCTAAACCAAATTTTATCCCAGGAACGTGTGTTACCAGTGCTTCATATAGATCTTCAACTGTTTTTATGAAGTGGCTCTGCCCAATAATCACATTGGAGCCGTGTGGTATTGGTACATCAATTACATCAAATTTGAGTGCCGATGACATACTTTACAACCCCGTTAAAAATAGGGTTGCACAGATTTATATCTTATGCCAAATATAGAATAGAATTCGATTAGCTCCAGCCTTCTAGGATAAACTTTTAACTAATAGCTACGAAACTATCTTATGTAAATGGTGTAGATTAGGTGCCATTTATAAATCTCTGCCTAGACCGCCGGGAGCCCCTGATCAGATTAATATTATTTGATAGAGATGGGAAAAGCATTGCTGAGTATGGATATAGGGATATAGATTTGATTGAAATTAAAGGAACTGTAAGGATAGACTATAGCGCATTCGTATTCCCAAAGAATATGCTGTGCATCTCCATCGAGTCCGATGAAAGAGTTGAAGCTGTTGGAAGGGTTCTGAAAATTGGTTAGAATCCCTATAAGAATAGAACATACATATAGTAGAACAGGCAAACACCATAGAATGTCACTACTACTACTAATCAATCCAGGTGGTGGTATGGTGATCCCTGACCCCAGGGAACTAAAACCTTGTAGAGGTGTCTACATCAATGGATTCGCCTACTGTGGTGAATATAGTATACCTAGGGGCTACATAGCGGTCTCTATTTACATAACATATGGTCTTAGTGGAAGGAATAGAGGCTATATAAGCATCCTTAACGACGGTGGCTATGAAGTGCTAAGGCTAAAGTATGTTAATAATACTATGAAGAAGGTTTCAGGTGATGATAGATATAAGAGCTACGCTCTAATAGCATTAAACAATATTCACAGGATTGATGAATATGCAAAGCATAGATAGGAGTGCAATTATAAAGGTGCTAAGGAATTTTAGATTCATAGTGGTTGAAAATAGTAGTGAGTCTGCTATTTTAGAGTATCTGAGAAGCATCGGCATAGCTAATCTGTTTCAAATCCATAGGATTAAGGGCTATACCATAATAGAGCCCAATACTATAATCTGTGAGAGAGAGTGCAACCCATACTGTATTGAGAGTAATGGAAAGAGCATGAATGAGTGTCTCATCTCCTGTATAAATGCATGTATCGATAGTAAAATAGAGTATATACTTACAAAACTATCCTAACGAAGTTCAGGTTTCATAGTAGTTGCATTCAAGGTAACCTCGACCCACAGCTCCCCACCATCGAGAACCTTGTGCAACTGTTTCAGTTTTCGTATAGGTTTGTAGGGTTTGATGTAAGTTGTGTTACCGTGGGATGAGCCTGTCCACGATGCAGGTTTGTGGTGGAGACCGATGATATGGGCTCCGATGAAAGGTGCCCCGAGGTCTGTGAAGCCAAGGGTTGACAACAAACAACATCAACCAACACGAAACCCAAACCCCGCTACCTATCTCTGGTATAACCTGTCTGGTATAACCTCGTATTCTACCATGTTGTTCTACTTAGCCTACTTCTCAAGGCATGGTGTAGCTTTATAAGATCTTTATGAGATTAGGAAAGTTGCACGAGATACTATCTCACTATTGAGGCTAGAACAGCCTTAGATGTATGTAGCCTGTTTTCAGCTTGAATCCATACAATAGAATTGCTGGATTCTATAACTTCATCTGTTACTTCCTCACCTCTGTGTGCAGGTAGGCAGTGCATGAATATGTAATCCCTCTTAGCATAGGAAACAAGCTCTCTATTCACTTGATAGTTTCTCAGATCCCTGATTCTCTTCTCCCTTTCCATTTCCTGGCCCATACTAACCCATACATCGGTATACACCACATCAGCACCACTTACAGCTTCTATAGGATCTCTTACTACCGCAATAGTAGCACCACTTTTTTGTGCATCTTCATTAGCTAGAGCTACGATTTCCTTGATAGGATCGTAGCCTAGTGGTGTAGCTACGTATATCGTGCCACCGAGTTTAGCTACCGCTAGTAGCAGGCTATGTAGAACATTGTCACTTCCATCACCTAGAAACGCTATCTTAAGCTTCCTTACATCGCCCTTCACCTCCATAATGGTCATTACATCAGCTAGAGCTTGGAGAGGATGTTCACGATCACTCAATGCATTGACTACAGGTATCCTAGCGTATTCGGCCAACTCTACTAGGGTCTCGTGCCTATACACCCTCGCAGCAATACAATCCACGTACCTCTCTAAAACCCTTGCAGTATCCTTCACCGGCTCTCCTCTAGCGAGCTGAAGCTCCTGCGACGATAGATACAGCGAAGTTCCACCAAGCTGATGCATAGCTACCTGAAGACTTACACGTGTTCGAGTACTATGTTTTTCAAATATTAGTGCCAGTACCCTATTCATTAGTATAGGTAGCACCCTATACCCCTCATAAAACATCCTCTTAAATCTGAGACTAAGTTCTAATATAGAGTAGAGCTCATTAGAGGACAGATCAGCAATTGAAAGCAGATCCCTCCCCTTTAGACTATCCACATACATAACCTACACACCACAAATCTACTACATCTTCAAAATATATAACCTCTATATATAAATAGCCTAACAATACCTTAATACATATTCATAGAAGGTAGCACACCACAGTTTAATCAACGAATTATTTAGTGGGCCCGCGGGGATTTGAACCCCGGACCTCCGCCTCGTGAGGGCGGCGTCCTACCAGACTAGACGACGGGCCCCGATCCCATTGTTTCTAGGTATATAGAGATTTTGCAAGCTCCATTTATAAACTTAATTACCTATCTTATTGTCAACTATATTAATTTATTAGGTATATCCTACTCCAGCTAGTGTTGAATTAATTGTAGCTACGCACTCTCTACTCTATGAAGCAATTTATAGTATTTAGTCCTTATTAGCTATTTCTCTGTGTAGTATTTCTATGATTTTCTTACTGGTAGTTATATTGAATAGCTCCCTCTGTATTTCATCGATTTCATCATCTGTTAACGCATTTGTGTATTTGAAAAGTCTATCCCTATTTACTTCGATGAATTGTGGACCCCATTTGAATTCTTCCAAGATTTCTCTAGCTTCATCACTAAATCCTGTAATTAGTAATGCTGCTGCTAATGCTTCTACAGTACTCAATTTGAATGGTTTTCCATAGTTTATGGGATTTACAGCTATTAGTATGGGTAGAACTCTATGCTGACCTCTTCTAATATTCTTCAAGAACTCTATACCTTCTCTCCATGACACATCTATAGCCACAAGTCCGCACTCTTCAATCCATAGCCTATCGCTTCGCTTTAGATAGCTATATGCATATGGATTGAGTACTATGCTGCATTTCGGTATCTCACCCACTCTACCTATTCTCCTAGCCTTTCCTCTCCGAATTAGACGCTCAGCTGTACACATACCTGGATTATCTTCACCTTTAGTTAAGATCAATAGCCTAGGCATACTCTATTTATACACCCTTGGAGAGGTGGTACAGATGTCGATGAATTCATTTAAATGGTTAGAGTTCGTAAGATTCTTCACGGGTTCTCACACCTATTTGTAGGTCTCACCTGCAGAGTAGCCAGGGAAGGAGGTACTTACATTTTGGAGAACCACCCTATAGAGTTCAGAGTGCATTGATTTCACATCTGCTGTACTCTCATAACCAAAGTTGTAGCTGGAGGATGCAGATTTATAAACCTTTCATCTAGCTCAAAGGACGGTGTAGTCACAATTGCAATTGATGTATATAGGTCAAGTAAGTTTTTATATACCTGCCATTACTATTGCTCTTAAGGTGGTAGCAACGCATGCCTGAAGCTCTGGTCCTTATAAATACTGACGTTGGTGCTGAGGAAGAGGTATTGAATCAGGTAAGGAGTATAAACGGTGTAAAGGAGGCATACATAGTATATGGTGTATATGATTTGTATACAAGAATTGAAGCTGGTACCATAGAGGATTTAAAGAATATAATATCTACTAAA
The DNA here is from genome assembly GCA_038889075.1 of Ignisphaera sp. Lineage (GTDB taxonomy): Archaea > Thermoproteota > Thermoprotei_A > Sulfolobales > Ignisphaeraceae > Ignisphaera. The sequence continues at coordinate 59,244 of JAWAHS010000006.1, read as the reverse complement.
ATAAGGAGACTCCCAAAGGTAAGATCGACCATAACAATGGTCATAGTGTCTACAACTTCAAGCTCTAGTAATGTTGAGAAAAAGATTGGATAGAATCTTGACTTATATAAATATATAAATCGTTGTTGGGCATAGATACATAGTGAGCCTAGATAACAGCGCCTGCATACTCCATATAGGGATCGATGATTTCGATTCCTATCAATATGGCTGTACAACGCATGCCGCAACACATCTACTGCATAGATTAGTTGATAGATTTAGGATAGCATTTATAGACTATCCAAATTTAGTTAGACTAAATCCTTCTATTCCATGGAAAACTCGAGGAAATGGTGCTGTCGCTCTAAGAATTTCAGTAGAATGCAGCAAGGTTCAAGATATTGTAGATTACTGTCGACGTGTGCTACTAGAGTATTGTGATAGCATCAGCAGCACTCTAGATCTATCCCTCTCGACACACGATGTTGAACCTGGTCTTGTTATCGTTGCAAATACTATTCCTTCAATAATGGCTGAAATCTATACAAAAGCTTTATCAGATGTAGTGTTACCATCTATAGTGATAGAAAAACTTATGAGATATAGAAATGTGTATCTGATTGATGTATTCAAAAACCGTGGAGTGGTTGGAGCATCTGCTGCAATCGGATGGTTTTTAGCTGGAGGTGACTATACATACGAGCTTCTTACATACAGATCGAAGAAGCTGTACGGAATGAGAAGGTGCATTGAGATAGACTCAGTTAAAGAATTCGATGAGATTAGCAGATCTAGCACCTTCAATAATATTGATGATGAGAGTGGAAGAATATTGATAGAATCACATGGTGCAGATCCCGTACTCTATGGTGTAAGGGGTGAGTCTCCAGAAGCGGTGAGAATGTCACTCAATATCATTAAAACATGTGAACCTATTGTAGCTTGGACAGTGTTTAGAAGTAACCAAGCAACAGATGCGCATGGTATCTCTAGAAATATAGATGAATTGAGAATGTACACAACAGCTAAACTTCACGCAGTTATTATATCGAGACCTGAGGTCCTTCCAGGCGGAGCTGTTATGGTGAAGGCATTCGATGCTACAGGTAGTATAGATCTCGTTTTCTTCAAACCATCAACTTTAACAAGTATAGCAATGGATCTAAATATAGGTGATGAGATAATTGTGCAAGGTCATGTAAAACCTTGGGGAAAGACCATGGTATTCCATGTCGAGAAGATTCAAGTTGTAGATATTAAGTCGAGATATATGTGTAGAGCACCTAGGTGTCAAGTATGTAAGAAAAGAGTTGAGAAAATGGGATTGGGTAAGGGATATAGATGCAAAAGATGTGATGTAAACATTGTTAACCCTGAGCTTGACTGTGAACAGCTGCCTAGAGTTGTTGAACAGAAACTATATATTCCACCAGCTAGAATGCAAAAACATCTCATTAAACCGTTATCTAGGTATGGAAAGGAAAAAATATGGAAACCGCTGGTAACGAATATAGAGTTGGCTCATATCAGCCAGATTATTGAACCCCTCTGGTTCCTGTAGAGAACACTTTCTTCCCACACATTAACAGCAACCATATCATGTAATAATCAATTATTTTCATATATATTATCCCAGACCCCTCTATTTCCTATGCATCATATTATTATCTATAGATTTAATCAACATCAGTATCAAAACTATACATAGATCTTTATACAAACTTCAGGAATGTATTTTAAAAACGAATGATGCACGTGAAACACGGGGTCTGGGTACATCAACATCAGATGATGATCTAGCAATATTGTATCAGTTGGATATTACTAACCCCTCTGGTTCCTATAGAGAACACCCATTGTTGGGTCCAGCCCATAATAACCCGTCTTCTGTGATCAAGCCGTATTCGGCTAGAGCGGCTCTCTACCCCTCATATGGAGATTCATTGGAGTAGTCCTTACTCCCTGGAGGATGGCCGTTTCACTGCCTCCACAAATCTCGTCAATAGGTCTCTGCCCCCTAGTTACCTAGAGGGCCTCGCCACATCATCCTCATCGATTTGTGGGCATATCGTTTCTGTGCCAGAGCCTGGGGTATTGCCCCAGCCCCTTACGGGGCTCCAGCTCCATACGGAGGACGGTGTTTCCTCGGTTTCCCGTAACGGCCTATGGGCTGGACCCATAAGTGGTTAGATACTATTTGGATTATATAGCTGTATGAAAGCGAATCGCAGCTAAAGACCTTACAATTAGTGTAAAATGAGGATACACAGATCCTGTATTCAATTACTGTATAATATATCTATTTATGGGAAAGGTATAAGTATTCTAGATAGAATTATGATAATAGATGTAGATATGGCTATTAGTATTATAAGGTATGGATTAAGCTTTACAATGCTCTCTAACTCCTCATAGAATCTAACTAGGCCGACGTAGCTGGCCAGTGAAGGTCCTTGTCTACGTCTTCTTGAAGACATTTCCACTAACCTCATTATCTACTAGATATGACATAGGTTTATTAAGCTTACATCACCTGTAGATAGATTTGTAGAGAAAGATTTACCGTGGAGTTTAATGGAGCTAGAGACGCTATGTAGAGATGAGATACTGAAGCACTTTGCAAATCATGAGAAGCTTTTGAGTGCTATCAATATGAATAGATTTCTAGTTCTAATTGACAGAATGTATGGTTTAATGGTATACGTATTTAGAGGCAGCGATAGAGACTATATCGTATCACCATGTAGAATGTGTACATGTAGCGATTTTATTATAAATTTTATTGGTAGAAAGAGGGGCTACCCCTGTTATCATGTTGTAGGGTTTACTATTGCTGAGAAACAGAATAGATTGAAATATGTAGAACTAGATCACGCAACACTAATTTCTATAGTTAGCGAAGTTGTTTTCCAAGGATTTTCTCCAAAGCTAAGAAAGATTATTAGGAGCTAGACTGGAATACCGTATTTCTGAAACTTGGAAATACTGTATATGGGGTACCATTTTGAGATGGAGAGGTAGGGTATACAGCTATATTAGGAGTGAGATCGATAGAGGAGCAAAACTACACTTTTCTCTCATAGATCCTGAAAAGGTTTCGGATATCGGCGAGCTCCACAAAATCTTAAAGATGGTAATCGATGCTGGAACGGACGCTCTATTGATTGGTGGCAGTCTTCAGGTATTTAGTGAAGATGTTACATCTATTGTTAAATTAGTGGATGATTACAATAAACCATCTATACTGTTTCCAGGCAGTATAGCAGGGCTTTCACCATATGCAGATGCGATACTATTCATCTCGCTACTCAACTCGGACGATCCGTATTTTATAGTAGGGGCGCAGGTTTACGCAGCTCCATTAGTTAAGAGATTTAAACTGGAGGTTCTTCCAACAGGTTACATAATTGTAAGTGACTGGCCGAGCTCTGTAAGTATAATGGGTAGAGCTAGGCCTATACCCCTAAAGAAACCTGAGATAGGAGCAGCGTACGCATTAGCGGCCAGGTATATGGGGATGAGGTTTGTGTACCTTGAAGCAGGTTCAGGTGCTCCAAATGCAATTCCACCATCATTTGTTAAGGTAGTTAAAAGCTGTATCGATGACACTATACTAATAGTTGGTGGAGGTATCAGAGATTCTGAAGTGGCTCGTGATTTAACAAAAGCTGGTGCAGATATTATCGTAACAGGGACTATTATAGAGGAGAATGTTGATAAAGCTTTAAATATCATAAGAAGTATTAAACGCTTCTAAATCTCTCCACCAAGGATACGTCGGATATTTGTATTAAGTGGTGGTTCTATAATACCTTTCTCTGTAACAATACCTGATACGAGATCAGGTGGTGTTATATCAAATGATGGATTGAATACCTCAGCATTCTCCACCGTTATAAGGACCTTTCCAAGTATACGCCTTACCTCATCTGGATTGCGCTCCTCTATGACAATATTTTCTATTGTTGAATTGAGGTCAAATGTAGAGGTGGGTGCTGCAACATAGAATGGTATTCCATGTCTTTTGGCAGCAATAGCTATTGTATAGGTACCTATCTTATTCACCACATGTCCATCGCTAAGAATTCTATCAGCACCAACTATAACCTTACTAACAAGTCCTCTATACATTAGATAGCCAACCATATTATCAGTTATCAGCTTGGTGGGTATACCCTCCTTTACGAGCTCCCATACAGTTAGTCTAGCACCTTGTAACATTGGTCTAGTCTCTGTGGCAATAACCCTTATCTTCTTACCCTTATACCATGCTACTCTTATGATAGCTAGAGCTGTACCAAATGCTGCTGTTGCTAGTGCACCCGCATTACAGTGTGTGAGTATCGTATCACCATCATCTATAATCCTATCACCTATTTCACCAATTTTGATGTTTACCTCAATATCTTCACGATATATCCTTAGAGCTTCATCGATAATAGCTCTTCTATAGCTCTCTAAATCCCGGTATCTCTGTTCTAGGACCACCCTTTTAATTCTATCTAAAGCCCAGAATAGATTATATGCTGTAGGCCTCGTTCTCCTAAGTCTATCTACAACTCTTAGGACTAGATTCCGCAACTCTTCAACGCTAGCCACGGAGCTGTTTGCTACTGTAGCCGCTACGGCAAGTGCAGCTGCAACACCTATTGCTGGAGCACCCCTAATCTCCATACTCTCTATAGCCCTTGAAATTCTTTCATAATCAATACTTTCCTCATAGACCTCTTCATGTGGTAGAAGATTGGTATTAATCCATCTAACCCGTCCATCAATCCATTCTACAGCCTTTACCTTAAGAGGGTACCTAAAATCCATTTAATAGCACCGTCAAATCTCTGCTCATTATAGCCTAAAAATCTTTAGTAAAATATAGATAGACTAGGTACACATATATTGAGTGCAAATAATGCTTTATTCACATTAGTTAACTGCAGAATATACGCTAAGAAGGTACCACCTGAACTATGTGAACGGTTCGGTATTATAGAGGGTGGAGAGGTAAATCCGGTACTAGCTCTCTACCTGTTAAGCACGAAGTCCGTCAAAATAGTCGATGAATATGGAAATAGTATTGATACATCTGATGTAGTGAGATGCATCGATAATCCGATGTATTCAACACTCTTCTTTGTATTCCAGGACCTTGTAAGACGTGGTAAACGGGTAGTCTTTGGCAATAGCGATAATGAGCTAATTATAGTTGGTGAGAAAACGCTTGTCTATGCAATGGATGAGGATTCGATGATTAGAGCGGCAGAACTATACGATATTGTTGATAGAGCTATTAAGCAAGGTTATAGAGTTTTAATCGCAGTAGTAGATATGCATGGAGATGTCACATACTACGAGGTTGGTAAAATGACCTTTCCAAAAATAGAGAGAAGGGAGATGTAAATGAAGGAACTCTACGAACCGGTGAGAGGTTTTAGAGACTATATACCTCCAGAGAGCGAGATTCTGTCATGGATATGCAGTGTATTCAGAGAGGTTGTAGAGTCGTTTGGCTATAGAGAGGTAAGGACACCAACTGTTGAAAGCTTCAAGCTCTTTGCAATGAAGTCAGGTGAAGAGATTAGAGAATCGATGTATGTGTTTAAGGATAAGGGAGATAGAGAGGTAGCTCTAAGACCAGAGGTAACCCCAAGTGTTATAAGGGTCTATCTAAAGGAGTTGAAGGCATGGCCAAAGCCTATAAAGCTCTTCTATATAGCCAATGTATTTAGATACGACGAACCTCAGTTGGGTAGGTATAGAGAATTTACACAAGCTGGTATAGAGGTTCTGGGAGCAGATGATTTAAGCTATGATATTGAGTTGATAGAAGTTCTAGAAGAGTTCTATGATAGAATAGGTTTAGCAGATCGTAGATACAAGGTAAATAACGTTGCAATATTTCGGGAGCTCGCTATGCGTTCAAACCTAGATGAAAATAGTGTAGATAGACTACTACATCTATTGGATAAAGGTCTATTTGATGAAGCTGCTAGCCTATTTGAGAGTAGGGGTGCCATAAAGGGTGCGAGAATAATAAGGGAGGTTGCCAAGCATAGAGGTGCAAACGATCTACAACCGCTGATCAGCATACTAGAAGATGAAGGAATATACAACGATTTCAAAACACATATAGATAACCTCATAAGGTATATAGATTTTGTGAAATCTATTGGAGCTAGGGTAGTTCTAGATCCAGCTTTTGCAAGAGGGATAGCATATTATACCGGGATAATATTTGAGGTGTTGGCTCCTCCACTAAGTATAAGCATAGCTGGTGGAGGTAGATACGATAATCTAACAACTGTATACGGTGGTGAAGAGCTTTCAAGTACAGGATTCGCTATAGGGGTTGAAAGAACAATGCTAGCCTTATCATCCCAGGGATCCAAACCTTCAATATCTAGGAAAAGAGCTCTACTCCTACTACTTGTAAGAGATCCCTCGATAATCACTGTGGTTAATACAGTTATAAGAGATGTTAGGAGAAAGGGTATTATAGTGCAGGTGGAGATGGTATCAGCAACTCATAGATTGAGTAGATGGCTAGAGTACGCTTCTAAGGGAGGATTCGACTATACATTGATCGTCGGTAAGAAGGAGCTAGAAAAGGGCACCATACTGGTTAGAGATATGGGGCACTGGGAGCAGTATGAAATACCCATTAATAAACTTGCAGAGTTTTTGGTGAGTAGATTTGGATGATGTTATAGGTGATGTAAAGCTATTTAAGGGTATGAGAATAGAGGATTTAATAGAGCTGTACGGCTCTATCCATGGCTTTATGGCATCACATATACATGAGGCTATAAAAATTATCAAGGAATTCAAGGAGAAGTGCGATACTAGGATTATTTCCTTTACAGGGAATATTGTTGCAACAGGGGTTAGAGGAATTATATCGCAGCTACTTAAGGAGAGGATATTCAATGTAGTTATAACAACATGTGGTACTGTGGATCACGATATTGCAAGAAGCTTCGGAGGTAGGTATATGAAGGGGTTTTTTGACTCAGACGATGTTCAACTTCATAGGGAGGGCATACATAGACTGGGCAATGTTTATATCCCTGTTAATGATTACGGACCCATAATCGAGAAGGTCGTCCATAGTGTGCTTAGCGAACTTGTCAATAGAAATGGTAGCGGAAGAACCTATAGCGTTAAGGATATTCTATGGGAGGTAGGGAGGAAGATAGGAGATGAAAATTCGATACTTAGAATAGCAAGTAGCAATGGAATACCTATCTATGTTCCAGGTTTCCTAGATGGAGCATTTGGTACAGCGCTATTCACATTTTCACAGTTCAATAAAATCTATATAGATGTGTTTAGAGATGAGAGTGAACTTGCAGATATTGCATTTAGATCTAGGTGTATGGGGGCACTGATAGTAGGTGGTGGAATAAGCAAGCACCACACGTTATGGTGGGCGCAATTCCATGGAGGGCTAGACTATGCTGTCTATATAACAACAGCTGTTGAATGGGATGGTTCTTTGAGTGGCGCTAGACCTAGAGAGGCCATTACGTGGAGTAAGATTAGAGAGTGTGCAAGAAGCGTTGTAGTGTACGGTGATGCAACAGTTCTCATACCTATAATAGCCTACGGTGCTCTATTCACGTAACCTATTCAATCCAATGGATATTCTTGTTTAAGCACATTGCTTATTAGTTTACCCTTAGAATAGAGTATATTTAGTAGTGAGTGGTGCTGAGGAAGAATGAGTACACTGGAGAAATTTAGAGCTATAAGTCCTGCGGAATTCTTCTATAGGAATAAGGAGATAGCAGGGTTTTCCAATCCAGCTAGAGCCCTCTATCAATCTGTAAGGGAATTGCTAGAGAATGCGTTAGATGCTACGGATGCCCACGGAATTCTACCAGATATAGAGATATCTATTGATAGGAGTCCCGATAAGCCTATGGTGTATAGAATAACTGTTAAGGATAATGGTATAGGGATTCCAGAGAAATACATACCTGAGGCTTTTGGAAGGGTTCTATTTAGCTCAAAGTATGTTCTAAGACAGACCCGAGGACTTTTCGGTCTTGGTGCAAAGATGATCGTCCTCTATGGTCAGATAACGGTTGGTGAGCCAGCTGAAATAGTCTCCGCTACCATAGGCTCTAAAAAGATATACTCATACAAAATTTCAATTGATGTGAAGGAGAACAAACCAATAGTTCTTCAGCGGGGGGTATGGCCCAATATAGGTGGTTGGCATGGCACCATAGTAAAGATATCTGTTGAAGGTGATTGGGGTAGAGCTAAGCAGAAGATATTGGACTATGTTAAGAGGACAGCTATCGTTACCCCGTATGCAAACATCGTTCTTAGGACACCGGATGGGGAGATATATACGTATCCTAGAGCTACGGATAAGCTACCTCCACCACCCAGGGAGACGAAACCGCATCCACATGGGATTGATATAGAGATGCTAAAGGCTATGATAAGTGAAACAAAGGAGCCGACATTGCTAGATTTTATAGCCAACGAATTCCAAGGCGTTGGAAAGGTGATTGCTGGACGGTTTCTACAGAGCTATGGATTTGAACCTAGTAAGAATCCAAAGGAGCTTTCTAAGGAGGAGCTGGAAGCTTTGGCCAAAGCATTAAGGGAATTTAATGAGTTTAGAAAACCTAGAGCAGAGCATCTATCACCAATAGGAGCGGATCTGATAAAGATAGGGCTTAGCAGTATTTTGAAACCCGAATTCGCCGATGCTGTAACAATGAAGCCTATAGTCTATGAGGGGCACGCAGTAGTTATTGAGGTGGGGATAGCATATGGGGGAGCTATAGAGCCTTCAGATGAGCCCCAACTTCTACGATTCGCTAACAAGATACCTTTACTGTATGACGAGAGAACAGATGTTTCTTGGAAGGTTGTATCGGAGAATATAGATTGGAACTACTATGATGTGACGTTTCCAGCTCCCATAGCTATTCTCACCCATATATGTGGGACAAAGATACCATACAAGGGTGTTGGTAAGGAGAGTGTAGCAGAGGTGCCTGTAATTGAACGTGAACTTGAGGAGGGTGTAAGGCATGTTGCAAGATCTCTGAAGCTTTACTTGACGAGGAAGCAGAGGGAAGAGGAATACATGAGGAAGGCGGTCACTATCATCAAGTATATACCCGAGGTATCGATAGCGTTAGCAACATTTCTCCGTTCAAATCCTGAACCCGTGGATCCAAAGCTTATAGAGGATAAGCTGTTTGAGCTTGTAAAGAGGAGATATGGTGAGTATATTAAAGGAATATCCATTCCAAGGGATGTAGTTCTATCAATTGAATGATTCTATGTGGTGGGTAGTATGGATGAGGGGAGAAAGTTCGCATCGTCAATTGATATTAAGGCTAGGCAGCTAGCTGCTGAAAGAATTAGAGAGGCATTTGAGAAAATCGCTAAAGCTGTACTTAGTGGTGAGGAGCCAAAGCTTATAATACCTAGGAGGACACTATCCAATACTGTATATGATGTAGAGAAGGGTATTCTGCTACTAGGTTCAGCAACCTTTGAGAGGAGCTTTATGGATGTAAAGGAGTCTAGGAAATTTATGCAGACCATGCTGATGGCTAGGATTATATATGAGGCTCTCATAAGTAACGAGTACCCTACGATAAGAGATCTATTCTATCGTGGAAAGCACAGCATAAGGTATAGGGATCATAGGAACAGGATTGGAGAGGAGAATACATGGGATGAGCAGAAGGAGAGCGATTCTGTTCTAAGAGATATAGAGGTGTATGTGAATCTGCTTAGAGAGGAGATGTTGATACTTAGTAAGGAGAAGGGCAAGGTTGTGGGTGATATGAGGATTAGATCAGGTGATGATGTGATAGATCTTAGTAAGATGGGCCACGGAGCATATTCCATAGAGCCGACGCCGGATCTGATAGAATTCGTGGATGTTAGCGCTGAGTTTGTTCTAGTTGTAGAGAAGGATGCTGTATTCCAGCAACTCCATAGAGCCGGATTTTGGAGAAAGTACAGGGCTATATTGATAACAAGTGCTGGACAGCCCGATAGAGCTACTAGAAGATTTGTAAGAAGATTGAATGAGGAGCTCAACCTACCAGTATACATACTCACAGATGCAGATCCGTATGGATGGTATATATACAGCGTATTTAGAACAGGATCGATTACACTATCATACGAATCTGAAAGACTTGCAACACCAAAGGCAAAGTTTCTAGGTGTTAGTATGAGTGATATTTTTGGAGATAAGCAGAGAGGCAAGAAACCATACCTCTCTGAAAATGAGAGAAGGAATTTTATCATAAAGGCAAAGAAAACAGATATTAAGAGAGCACAGGAGCTGCTAAACTACGAATGGTTTAAAACAGAGGGATGGTTGAGGGAGATAAACATTTTCATAGATAAGCAGAGCAAGCTTGAGATAGAGGCACTAACAGGCAAGGGTCTCTACTTTCTGGCAGATACATATATACCTACGAAAATTGGAACAAAAGATTTTATAGAATAGACAAAACGATTTTAATTAAAAGTTATAAATAGACATCCAATACATAATCTTGGAAAGAGCCGCCGTAGCTCAGCTTCCGGGAGAGCGCCCGGCTGAAGAAGAGATCCTGTAGAAACCGGGAGGTCGGGGGTTCAAATCCCCCCGGCGGCATCCAATTACAGTCCAGCAATCTTTATTACTCCTAAAAATAAACAGTACCTATGAGCCGGGGTGGCCGAGCGGTCTAAGGCGGCGGGCTGCAGTGGCGCATTTCCGACTTCCGTCCGTCGAGACCCGTTATTCCCCGGGTTCGAATCCCGGCCCCGGCTCCAAAACCCATTCTCAAGTGCTATAAGAGATTTGGAAAATTTGGTGAAAATTGTATGGATAAAGTGTTCCAATAAAAATTTAATAGGTAGCTCTGTTATACAGAGCTCTAGATCTAAAGTGGGCCCGTCGTCTAGTCTGGTAGGACGCCGCCCTGACGAGGCGGAGGTCCGGGGTTCAAATCCCCGCGGGCCCACTAAATAAGAGAATGATGATCTACGCAGGCCTGTGAAATATAAAATATGACGAGACCTCTTTGGCTGATCTATGCATCAAATTCTATGGTGTGGTTGGGATGTGGTTGGATAGTATCTTAAGATCTGTTAAAGCTTATTAACTTTGTCGATAGCTGTAGAATATAGCTAGCATATTTGGTGGGCCGGTAGCTCAGCCTGGAAGAGCGCTCGGTTGGCATCCGAGAGGTCCCGGGTTCAAATCCCGGCCGGTCCACCAACACATAGATGAAAACGATCTATGTTTACAATTTGTATCCATTACGATGAGCTTCCATGGAGATTTGGTAGCCTTTAACACAGCCTGTTAAAAATGTATTTAGAATATCCACGGTGTATCTACGTGTTATTGTGTGAATGCAATTGTTTCAGTAGGGTCTCTCCTTAATTTTATGTTAATATCAAGATATAGATGTGAAGGTTGTGGAAATGTGTGCAGCAAATGTATTAGATGTGGCGCAGAGTAGGAGTAGAGTTGATTTACTGGTTGCGCAACTTTTGAAGGATACGAATATCATTAAGGAGGTTTCTATGGATGGTATAGAGTTTAGGATAGCGGTACAGAAGTTTGTATATCTGCTTCAAGTTGTTGGAGGGCTTGATCTGGGGTTTAAGTTTGAGTGGCTTTCTATGGGTCCCTACTCAAAGGGTTTACAGATTTACTATCAAAGGGTAGCAAGATCTTTAGCGGGTGACCCAAATACCTTATTAGTAGAGTTAAGTACTTTTGAACGGAATGCTCTAGAGGCGGTCAAGAGGTTGCTTTTTAGTGTAAGGGAACAGGTGGCTAAGTTGGATATTAAGGTTCTTGAAATTGTAGCAAGCTTGATAATGTTATGTAGGGATGTGTATCCCAAGCCTCTAAATCCTGTTGATGAACTCGTCCTGCGAAAGAAGCTGTCGAGGGAAGATGTTCTAAAGGTATGGAATGTTATTGATAAGCTTGGCATTTGTATATAAAGGTATTACCTCAGAAGCGATATAGTTTATTTTCAGTATATTTGGTGAAAACAGTGTGATTAAGGTTAGCCCTAGTGGTGCTCCAAAGATACGTGGTGTTAAGAGGATATACGATGAGGTACATGGATATATAGAATTGAGTGACGTTGAGTTAAAAATAGTTGACTCGCCTGTTTTTCAGAGATTGAGATTCATAAAACAGCTAGCAGCTGCATGGTACGTCTATCCAGGAGCTACCCATACTAGGTTTAGCCACAGTCTTGGAGTAATGCATATAATGGGATTGATAGCTTCGAGACTGCTCAATCTGGGGTACATATACAATGCGGACGACGTACAGCTACTAAGATTAGCAGCACTTCTACATGATATTGGACATACACCATTTAGCCATGCAATAGAGCCATTCTATAAGCATAGGCTGTACATAGGACATGAAGATCTTTCAAAGATAGTTATTCTAGAGAATAGCGAGATTAGAGAAACACTGGATAGCTATGGATATGATCCAAAAACCGTTGTAGCGCTCCTAGAGGGTAGGTATAAGGAACCCTTATACAACCAGCTCCTCTCAGGTGATGTTGATGTAGATAGGATGGATTACTTAATAAGGGATGCACTTCATACAGGTGTGACATACGGTTCAATAGATTTACAGAGAATAATAGCAACACTGGTTGTCGATGGAGATGGCAATTTAGCGATACTTGATAAAGGTATAGATGCTCTCGAGAATTTCTACCTTGCTCGAATGCATATGTATAGAGCTGTTTACTATCATAAGACACTGGTAGGCTATGAGATGATGCTTAGAAAAATCTATGAGTACGTAAATGAGTATGTTGAAGATCCACTGCTTCCAAAGTCTAGAGAAGATATTATAAGGATTGCCCGTTCTGGAGAAATAGCTGTATGGCACGATGATTGGTTTCTGGGAGTGATGATAGACATGTATCGGAAGGGTAGATGTAGAGAGTTGAAGGAGCTTATAGAAGCGTTTTTCTTTAGAAAGGGGTATAAGGTGGTGGTAGATAGATCTAAATTTGATGTGAATCCCATCGATATAGAGAGGGATAGGGATATAGCAGTACTTCAGGAAATCATAAATAGTATGAGGAGTAGAATTGGAGTTCACCAGATAGCACTCTTTGTTGATGATATAAAGATTCTAGATGAAGACCCCTATGTAGTTCCGAGAGTCATAGTTGATGGAAGAGCGTCTATACCAATTATAGATGTTGGAAATAGTGTTGTGAAGAGTATCCCCAAAAGGTATCATATAAAGAGGCTATATGCTATAGGCAGTAGGTGGCAGGAGGTAAGGGAATACCTTATTGAGAGGGGGGTTATAGATGCTTAGATTAATAGGTTTAGGGCTTTCAATATATCTCCTACCGATTGGTAACTTAGTGAAACTCTTAAGATGTAATAAAATTCTGGTTGATACATATACAAGCATCTGGTTTTCCGAGGGTATAGATCTTTTTAAGATGCTAAATATGGATGGTATAGAGGTTGTGTATGCATGTAGAAATGATCTCGAGGGAAAAGGTATCGATGTTGTTGTAGAGGAGGCTAGAAGTAAGGATATATGTATAGCTACACCAGGAGATCCATTAATAGCTACGACACATTCTGCTATAGTCGTTGAGGCTCTGAGGAAGGGAGTACCTGTAGAAGTTTCACCATCCTCATCTATATTAAATGTTGGTATATCAATGTCATGTCTTCAGGTATACAGATTTGGTAGAATAGCTACTGTGGTTAGGCCAAAGAATGGAATAGAATACGAGCACCCTCTTCATATTGTGAAACTCAATAGGGTACAGGATCTCCATACAATGCTACTTCTAGAAATGGATGCAGAAAACAATTACTTTATGACGCCTAGAGAAGCAATAGAGGTTCTCCTCAATATACAGAGAAGATGGGGGGAGGAAGTAATAGCATTAGATGATGTGATCATAGTACAGCAGGCTATTACAAGTGGTAAAGGTAGAGTTTATGTAGAGACCGTTAATAGGATAGTAGATAGCGTAACGGAATTTGGTGAACCACCGTACACGGTGATAATACCAGCAAGAAAACTGCATCCAATTGAAAGAGAGTGTCTAGATAATATAGAGAAGATACAATGTTACACACCTTCGCAATACACAGATTTACATAAACTGTTGGAAAGAATACACAGGCTTAAGTAGGATAGAGATCTAGTTCTACACATTGCAACAATAAAATAGAATAGCAATGGTTGTGCAACCAAGAGCATTTATATACCTAGGACGTGAATCAATTAACCTAAGAGCCGCGGTAGCTCAGCCTGGTGGAGCGCCGCCCTGGTAAGGCGGAGGTCCCGGGTTCAAATCCCGGCCGCGGCTTCGCTAATTATCAATTAAAAACCAGTATTAAAATAGCACATACTGCATTCAATATACCTATAGACCATGATACTCTTAGTGTCATTCAAGATATTTTGAACCCTCTGCATCTAAGGGTTTCTAAACCAGCTCCATCTAGATATCCATTAGAATCTCTAAGAACTGTAACAAACTATAAAATGGGGTAGAGAGACAAAGTGAACTAATTCACGAACACACCAGTGGTCTTTTGACGTAGCCTATAGGATGCAGCACGCGAATCAGCATAGCCTAGCTATGGTTGTATCTCTATGTTTTGGCATTCCAGCACTTTGATTGATAGTGGCGAATGTATCTCCGTATACAGCTAATGTTGATAGGATTAAGATCTGCAATTGGGCAATCTACATTTTTATTGCAAGGAAATATTCTATTCTTCCTCCTGCAAATTCTATTGAGAGGTGTAGCGGGGCTTTCGAGCCATATTTCAGTTCAACTATATTACTAAGCTTCAGCATCTCTATGATTTTTGAAAGGTATTCACTATCATATGCAGCGGTAGACTCCTTCCTAATATTCAAGTTAATAACCGTACCTGATGTTGTTGTAAGTCTATATATACTTTTCTTGGTATCATAGTCGAAGAACAATACTGTATCATCCTTGGCTGTAATACCAGTTGTGCTACTAATGGATGTCAATTCACTAAGGGTTGTTCTAAGTGGTGATGAAAGTATAGAGGCCTCTACATCATATTCTGGTGTAAGTTCAGGTGCTTCCTCAGCTATAACTTCAAGGTTCTTAAACTTGTATCTCCTTATCGACATACCCTCTACCAGTATTTCAACATGTTCGTTATTAGCTGCTATTGTTATTCTATCGCTCTTCTTTAACTGTTTCAGTATTTTTGATAGAACCGAAACTGCTATACCTATACTAACCTCTTCAGATACTCTGTATTCTTGAAAGGCTTCAGGAGGCAGATTTATTGAAAGCATGGCGATTTTACTAGGATCTAGCGCTTTAATGCTAAAGCTCTGTGAATCGATATTTATCAGAACCTCATCAACAATTTCGCTTACTATACTAAGCACATCTGCAAATTCTTTTGCATTGGGGTATGCTATTAGTATCTTCGGCTCTATTGTAATGGCTATACTATCCACTGGTAATCCCCAGTACCAGTTTATAGACTTCAAAATTTTTAAGTAGTTATAGCCAATAGTTTCATTTAGATGATGAAAGGTCTCCCACTGCTGGTTATGATGAGGTATATGAGTACTGATAACTTTCTATATCTGTGTATAGTTTCGGGCTACTCTCACAGAGACTAGCTACATAGTTTTACATACATCTATATAAATTGGGGAGCGAGTAGCCTTCTCGTGATCAAATATGGAATGCATATACTGTGGCTCTCAGAATCTACTGTACGATTACATGCATGGGTATATTGTCTGCAGTAATTGTGGTACCATTAATGATGATATATTTATGGAACACTACATACCGGTTAAGGATGGTGAAATATTCAAATTCAAAGGTCTTCCAACAGTTCGTGAAGGATTTGAGAGGAAATTAGCTAAAAATAGGCTAAGGCAATTAGCCAAGGTCCGTAGGGATGTAAAAATATATGAAAATTTTGCTAAGAAGAGCAGAAGAGGTGTATATGTTGATTGGGATGCCTTACAAAAGAGATTGCAAGGCGATAAGTCTAGGATATACAAGCATGTTGCTGAAGATTCTATAAAGAGGGCGGTGGATATGGATCGACTAGTAAGGATAATAATTGAAGAAATTATAGAGCAAGACCCAGTACTATCTTCAAGAACTCTAAGAGGAAAGGTAGCTTTAGCCATAATATTGAAGCACATGATTTTAGATAGCAATATAGATATGAGTAGAATAGCTAAGGAAACTTCACTAAGTAAAATGCATATAAAAAGACTTTTAACATTAATCAGAACCAGGATGGAGTTCATAAACAAAAAATTAATTGAATTGAAATCGATAGTACCGAAGGCCATATCGATCTCTCAGTAAAGCTTGTTCCAGCAGAAACTATCCGAATTTCTAAACACTACCTCATCAATAGGTTGTGGATGCAATTTCAAGTTCGAAAAGCTATGGTACTATGAATGAAAATGTGCTATCCAAATTAATGTAGAGGATTGTTAGTGAGGAAAGGGTCTTAGTCCGAGTTTATGATAGGTGTATTGAAGAGGGTTTTTGACACCGCATTCACTATTACACATATTTAGAGTCTTCATGGTTGAACAACTATAGGGTAGGTAACGTCTTTTCGAACCTCGCAAACCTGCTAAATGCTCCAACTGGTATCTAGTTATTCTCTCATTAAAATCAGGACTAGATCTGAAGATCTGCAGCAATTCATTGATATCGATATCTAGATTTATTAAGAAAGTGGCCAAGGCAAACCTTTGATGATGAGTTAGGTTTTCACCAGAGGTTAATGACCTTAATATAACTTGCATACATGGTGGAAAGAAATTCTCGGAGAATAGTAGAAGACTTTTTGCATCTTTTAAAGCCTCAGATAGATTGATTTTCATCTCTAGAGTCTTTTCCTTAGAGGTTGAAATCGAGTTACTGATCTGTAGAGTCTCTGATTCTAAAAGCTTAACAAAATCCCTTATATCATTGGCCAGATTCTGGTCAAATGAATAGAGCTTATCAACAAATTTTTGAAGAAGTAGCTTACTATCGCTACATGATGTATGAATAGATCTAATTCTATTACTTATAAGATTCCTTAAATATTCCATAGCAATTCTAGCAACTTTCTCACGATTCTCAATAAGAACAAAACCCCTTTGTAAGAGCATCATAGATAAACTCCATACAACTTCTGTTGATGAAAGGCTTCGAACTGCTTTAAGATATGATGTAAAGGGTATTCTATACCTATAGCATATCCTAACGATAGCATTATTTCTATTTATGTATAGATCAGCTTCACTAAAACATCCATCAGATTTCTCAACCTCCAATCCCAAACCTCTAATTATTTTAATAAATTCAACTTCACTAAGAGATGCGAGATAGTAATCTACATAAAGTTTAGAGAACCTATATGCAAATCTATTTATATATGGATTACCGAAATGAATACTGATGATTAGTGCAAGTGGAGAAAGCCTAAGATAGGAATCTACTGTAATGATGCTAGCCATACTCTCGCTATCTTTTTGAAGAAAGAATTCAAGGGCGTTTCTACAGCTAGCATTTCTACACACTCTAATAAAATCAGCTAGAATGCTATCATTTAAGAGAGCACTATAGAGATCGCTACAGTTCTCACCAGCAAGAAACATCTTTATCAGATGCTCCATAACTTACACAACCCCATACTATTTATCTATGCTAGCAAATTTTATAGAGAGATCGGCAAAACTTTACTGGGATCTCCATCGATCTCTGATAGAGGTAAAGCTCTCTTTAGATACCCGAGTACCATCTCTAAATCACCTTTATGATATTCCAATAAGCATAGGCAGTTTTCATCACCACTACTAACAATCTTAATGAGAATAAGAGGATTAATAGGAGGATCCGGTAAATTCTGTAAAGGCTTTCTGCTACCAACATAGTACCATTTTAACCTAGAACCCTGTGCAGAAAGTCTATACCAGTATCTGCCATAATAGTAGTACGTTTTTATCTTATTTCCATACTTTTTAGTAACGATGTGAAAGGGTTTTAGATAGTAGCCTGTATCCTTTATCATACTATTGTATTCATACAACTTCTCTCTATAGAGTGCTGCAATAGTAGATAGTAGTCTATATACCTGATGTGTATCTAAACATATCTTGTATATGCAGAATGTAGTAGTATCGCTGGACAAGGTTACACCATACTTATGTATGGCAAAGAAGTAAACTTAGGCTGTGAATCCAATGAAGTAATTCAATTTTGGAATATTTATATAGTAGATTCAAATTCTTTTAGAAGATTTTGAACTCTTACTATAGATTCTCTACCTATTGTTAAAAGAACACCGTTATCCAAAACTATTTCACCTCCTATGATAACTGTCTTAACTAGAAAACTAGCATTAATCATTTCGCTTGCTATAGCTCTTCTTGTCATGGGAATGGGTCCGTATGGAGGTTCGCTAAAGTCGAGAATGATTACATCAGCAAGCGTGTTCTCTTTAATAACACCTGAGCCCATACCGTGATTAGCCGGGTTAAGTGATGAGAGTATAGCAATACTTTTCTCTTCATCATTTATAATGTGGTACAACCTCTGTAGTAGTCTTTTAGGATTAAGGAGTATTGGATTGTATGGTGAAATACCACAATTGTACTTCCAAAGCTCTATTTCACTAAAGATGCATTTCGTATAGGCAGTGGTAGGATTGACTACAATGACGTGTTTATTTTCGAAGTCTGGAAAAGTCTCATACAACGTCTGTTGGATAGCGGAATCCACATATATAGATATGGTGGAATTTATAATGCTGGCTATTTTCTTAATTACAGATTCGTTTTTGATGTATAATCCGAACGATATAATATTTCTTGATACAGCTTCAGGATCCCTAGAACTCTTTAAAGCATTTCGAATATCATTTTCTATGCTATCAAGGTCAATACTGCTATCTAGTAGTACGATCCGTGTTCGTATCCAATTAGATGATGCTGCAGAGACTATGGCAGAAAGTATTTTTGGATCCGTATTATGTAGAAGGGTTATAATCGATGTAGCACCATTTGCTACTAGGGATGTTAGTGCAACCTCGATTAAGGCATTCAAATCGCCCTTACTAAGCGTATCTATAATCCCTCTAGTATCCATGGGATTTTCAATGAATCTAAATAAGTAGCTGATTATATCCCCTAATCCAACTGTAAATCCAGGAAGCAATACGGTAAATCTATCATTTATAATGTAGTCAGCGAATTCAAATTCAGGCTGAGGTTCACCCTCACCTACAGCTACTATTCTATCTCGATCTATATAGACATAGCCTCTATCTATAAATAGTCTCTTACTATCCATAGTCAATATAGAGGAATCTTTAATCAAGATCTTCATGGCATGTAACCTATCTACGGTATATGCTTTTACTTCTCCAACGTTTTAAACAGTTTTGATCCTGGGTATTTCTGCACATTATTGATATGTGTACCATAGTTATTTTGTCGATTCATATACTGCTCAGCAGAGTTCGAGTATCTGGACGATTTTCTCAGCAGCTTCATTACTAATCCCCATTTCACCTAGTATTGTATACCTCTCTGGCCTTATTGTATGTGCGATGGTTAAAGCTTTTATTAGCTGTTCCCTATCTATACCTATTTCCCTTGCCTTAGTTGGTGCGCCAATTATTCTAAGTATGTCTCTAATTTTCCTCCAGTTTTTTCCGTGTAGATAGAGAGCAATTATGGAGCCTATACCAACCTCTTCACCGTGAAGTGCAGGGTAGTTTGCTATAACATCTATTGCGTGTGCTATTAGATGTTCAGAACCGCTCGCAGGTCTGGTCGACCCTGCTATAGCCATGGCTATTCCACTACTTATAAGAGCTTCAACAAGTACTCTGATAGCTTCCACCGGGATATCCTTTGCTGCAAACCATTCACTATACTTCACAATATGTTTAGCCGATAGGAGTGCTAAAGAGGCGGCATATTCGCCGTAGTACTCACCCTTAAGTCTATGGGCAAGTCTCCAATCAAGAATAGATGAGAACTTTCCTATTAGGTCACAGCATCCAGCAATAATATTTCTTCTCGGTGCTTTGGAAATAATACTGATATCAGCCATGACGATCGCTGGTGTAGCTGCTTTGATCGATGTAGGTCTATCTAGGTTCCTTATTGATGCGAAGGGAGAGGCAATACCATCGTGGGATGGTGTTGTAGGAATGCTGACAAATTTCATATGATTATTCGAAGCAACATATTTAGCTACATCAATGGCTTTACCACCACCAACACCTATGAGAATTTCTGCACCTATCTCTTTAGATATATTTGAAACTTTAGTTATCTCCTCTATGGATGTTCTAGCTATGGATACGATCCAGCATTCTAATCTACTATCGACTAAGTAATCCCTAACCATGTTGGCATAGTTCTTTGTAGCTCCGTATCCACTAACAATGAGTATTCTCTTGCCAAGATTAAGATCGAGTATATGGCTCGGAATTTCATGTAGAATATCACCACCTATAATAATACGTTTAGGTAGATCGATTCTATGGATACTAGTATCCATGTTACACACACGTGTACAGCTATATCATTAATTCACAGCATAGAAGTTTATTAAGCTTACACAACAGTATGCATCTAGAAAGGTTTCTGAATGGTGCAGCCAAACTATGCCTATTCATTCATATACAGCTAATTTACCAGGGAATAGAGAGGATGGTCTGGATAGAATAGCAAAGGCTTTAGAGAAAGCTTACAGGGGAACAACAACAGTAGGTATGGCATTGAAAGAGCATGTAGTACTAGCAGCTGATAAAAAAGCTACTGCAGGTATATATGTTGCTCACAAGAACGTTAGGAAAATCATAAAGATAACAGATAGATTTGCATTAACAATAGCGGGCCTTGTTGCAGATGCACAGTCGTTGGCGGACTATATAAGGGCAGAGGCACAGTACTATCAATTGATAAATGGTAGGCCGATGGGTCTTAGAAGCATAGCCTACCTACTGAGTCTCGTACTAAATGAGTACAAATACTTTCCATTTATTGTACAGCTTATACTTGGAGGCTATGATTATTATGAAGGTGCAAAGCTGTTTGCCATAGAGCCATACGGTGATGTAACTGAGGAAAAATATGCTGCTACAGGATCTGGATCGCCAATAGCTATGGGTATTATAGAATCTGAATACGATCCAGAGATGTCTATTGATGGAGCTGTAAAACTTGCTGTAAAAGCTGTTGCTGCTGCATCGGTAAGGGATGTATTTAGTGGCGGTACAGGTGTAGATGTTATTGTTATAGGTAGAAATACATTTAATGAATACACGTTCCAAGGAGATGAGGTTAAGAAAATCCTCGGTAGAGTCCAACTATGAGCTTCAACATAGATCTCTCATACATAAGATCTGTAATATTTAAAATGATGCCACCATCAGCGCAGCTAACCAGACTAGAATTTGAAGGGCCGGAGATAGCTGTCTATGTGAAAAACCCTGAGTTTCTCCTACAGCAAGGAGATGTAGTATCCCAGATCGCCAAGACCATAAAGAAGCGTATAGTTATAAGAACAGATCCTTCTGTTAGAAAACCTAGTGAGGAGGTTAAGGAGTATATTAAAAGCTTAGCAATACCCGAAGCAGGTATCGAATCTATAGAAATCGATGATGTTCTAGGAGAAGTTGTTATCAAGGCTAGGAATCCACAGTTAATAGAGGATAAAGCTAACCAGATTCTTGTATCAACCGGCTGGAGGCCTAGAATAATACGTTCGCCACCAATGAGATCTAAGATATATGAAGAGATTATGATGGGATATCTTGCTGAGAGTAGCTACAGATTGAAATTTCTTAGAGAGTTAGGGGAGGCTATACACAGAGATGTTCTACTGGCTAAGGATGGCAACAACTATGTTAGGACTACCTTTTTAGGAGCAGCACAAGAGGTTGGTAGATCGGCTGTACTTCTAGAAACCGCAGAGAGCAAGATACTATTAGATTTTGGACTAAACCCTGGAAGGGGCATGTCAACGAATGCCTTTCCAAGGATAGACCTTCTTAACATAGATCCGGAAGATATCGATGCTGTCATAGTTACGCATGCACATCTTGATCACGCTGGTTTGGTACCATACCTATTTAAATATGGGTTCAAGGGAGCTGTATATACCACAGATGCTACAAGAGATTTAATGGTGTTACTGCTAAAGGATTTCCTAGAGATAAGTGAAAGAGAGGGCACGGAGCCTCCATTCACATTAAGAGATGTTGAGAAAATGCTTCTACATACAATAGCACTGAAATACGGTATTGTAACGGATATAGCACCTGATATAAGGTTAACACTCTATAATGCTGGTCATATACTAGGATCTGCTATAGCGCATCTTCATATCGGTAACGGATTTCACAACATCGTTTATACAGGAGACTTTAAATTTGGTAGAACAAAGCTATTGGAAAGAGCCGATCATGAGTTTCCAAGAGTCGACTCAATCATTATGGAAAGTACATATGGTGCCACGGACCAACCTAAACGGGAGGAAGCTGAAGATGAACTGTTGAAGATAGTGCTAGGTACTTATGAAAAGAAGGGGAAAGTGTTGATACCAAGCCTAAGTGTTGGGAGAGCTCAAGAGATAATGTTAATACTTGCTGATGCAATGAGGTTAGGAAAAATTCCAAAGATACCTGTATACATAGAGGGTATGATACACGAGGTTACAGCAATCCACACAGCGTATCCGGAATTACTATCTAGAGAATTGGGGAGAAGACTTAGAAATGGTGAAAATCCATTCAATTTTGAAACGTTTGTTAGGTTAGAAGGTAGAGAACCTAGAACAGAAATTGTTGAGAATCCGGAGCCCGCTATAATAATAGCTACATCGGGTATGCTCACGGGAGGTCCTGCAGTTGAATACTTTAAGCTTATGGCCTCCAATCCCAATAATAGCATTGTCTTTGTCAGCTATCAAGTTGAAGGGACTCTAGGTAGAAGGATAAAGGATGGTTCTAGGGAGGTTGCATTCGTAAATGAGAGGGGTAAGGTTGAGGTAGTTAGGGTAAGGATGCAAGTACATGCAATAGAAGGATTTTCCGGGCACTCAGATAGATACCAATTACTAGAGTATTTAAGGTATGTAGAACCAAAACCATCAACGATTATGCTTGTACATGGTGAAAAGAATTCCATACAGAGCTTTGCTAATGAAATTCAGAGAAGTAGTAAAAAGAGACTAGGATTGGGAGATGTAAGGGTACTGACTCCAAATCTTCTAGACTCCTATACGCTAGCTTACAATATCTAAATACTTTTCACACATAAGATAAAGTAAGTCTATCTTTAGAATGTGAAAGTGGTATTATCTACACCATTCACTACAAATTCTATCCTTTATATTGGATGAGGAGTACGAACCAATTCTGCTATCCATTCTAATAACTTTAGCATTCAAGCCCTTTATCCTAATTTCTTTATCAAAGTTAATATCAAGTAGCTGATCATATCCTAAAGCTATAACATCGGGTTTTATCTCCTCTACAGACTTTAAGATGTTCTCTATAGAACCTAAAAGAGCTCGATAGATGTAGCGTAGAGAACTAACAATGCACAGTCTTTCGCTTTCCTTAAAGACAGGATTGAATCCTTTAAATCTCTTATAGTTTTCATCTCTTGATACAATAACATACAGTTTACTGCCTAGTGAGGAAGCCCATTTAAGAAACTCAATGTGGCCAGGGTGAATAATATCAAAGGAACCTGCTGCTAGTACTATCCTTTCGATAGGTTTTTGCCAATGCCATTCAATCATATTCAATAATTTTAAAGCATCGAGTATGCCCTCTGCATATGATATTGTTACCAAACCTGTTATACAATCACCTTTTTCAAAATAGTACTTAGAATCATTGAAATAGCTTAAGGCGAGATCGACAATTCTAGATGAAGATGTATCAATGAGTTTCAAACTCTTTAAACTCTCCTTGAATGTAGCTAGATATTTGGATAGCCTCTCACACGCATCCATTTCAATCACATCTTAGGAGTTCAGTTCTCCATATAAATGTATCTAAAATCTTGTTAGATAAAAAGAATCTCTCTATAAATAAAAATTGATTAGAATACCCTCACTACGCACATTAATGGAAAACCCTAACAACTGTGTATCGTGTTTAAATTAATCATTGGATTCAATTTAATAAATTTTAGGAAAACGGATTTAGTAAATGATATATAGATGTTTCTAGCTTTTAAGATTTCTAAACCTAAATTTAGAACTAAAGCTATAGTAGCTGGTAGTCTAGGGTTAGAACTAGCATAGCTATGAGTGCTTGATTATGGTGCACAGATAAAATGTCGGCTGGTGTCATATTTTATATTAATGAATGGATTGATGAACAAGATTTTAAACTTTTATTGAAGTTTTCTAGGTATCTCGGTAGAGAAGAAGGTAAATCGAAATTCTCCATAGATTTGAATAAGCTTTCTGAAGTTCTAAGAAGATCGGAGTTGAAGCCATCCGATATTTTAGATGTATTGATGAGCTATGAAGTAGAGTTTGAGAGGGGGAGTATGGATGATATTAAGAGGCTCGTTGAAAACTATGTACCAAGAATAATTGTGGAGCTTTATGGAAGAGATATAGTGTTTGTACCAAACTTCTTCTTAGGTGACACCATTAAGGATCTTAGGGGAGAGGGTAAACTTATATATGATAAGAATTCAAAGGTATTCAAACTAGCTAAACCCATGCATCTCTTTGACATCATTAATACTCTTAAAAAGAGAGGTATTGATGTAGTAAATAGAACTGGTATTGAGGAAAGAATAGAGCTTCCGTTAAAATTAGCGTTTAAAGGAACTCTTCGAGACTACCAAACTGAAGCTTTGGAAGCCTGGAGAAAAAATGTGTATAGAGGGATCATATCCTTACCTACAGGTACCGGAAAAACTGTAATTGCTATAGCAGCCATGGCTGAAGTTAATGTCAAAACACTTGTGGTTACATATACGAAAGAGCAAATGTTTCAATGGAGAGATAAAATAGTAGAATTCACAGATGTTTCTCCCGCTATTGTTGGACTTTTTTATGGAAATGAGAAGAGAGTTGCCCCAATAACCATAACTACATATCAGTCGGCATTTAGATATGTAGATATTCTTGCAATGGGTTTTTCGATGCTAATAGTTGATGAAGTTCACCACTTACCTGCTGATAAGTTTAGATTTATAGCTGAGAACATGTATGCTCCTATAAGGCTCGGTCTTTCAGCTACTGTTATAAGAGAGGATGGAAGGCACACAGATCTTTTTCCGCTAATGGGAGGAATCGTATATAATAAGACTCTTCAGGAGCTTATAGAGAAGGGTTATGTAGCACCGTTTAGAGTTGAGCGAGTGTACGTACAGCTTACATCTGATGAAAAGAAGAAGTATAAAGATCTTTTAGAGAGATATAAAAAATTAGCAAAGAATAGAGTATTTGAACAGTTATTAGCTGATAGCAGAAGGGGGGATATGGGGGCTCTAGAGGCTATAAAAGTAAGAAGCGAATTAAGATCGCTGGTACATAATGCTGAAAAGAAGATTGATGCAATTATAAAGATAGTGAATAAAGAACTTGAAAATAATAGCAAAATACTTATATTTACACAATACATTGAGCAAGCTAAGAAGATTGCAGAAAAGTTATCCACATATTACATTGTTGGGGATCTTGATGAGGATGCTAGAAAAAAGAGGTTAGAGATGTTTAAGCAGGGGGCCATAAGAGTGTTAGTTCTGACAACAGTTGGTGATGAAGGTATAGATATACCGGATGCAAATGTCGGGATAATAGTAGCGGGAACAGGATCTAGAAGACAATTTATACAGAGACTAGGTAGACTTCTAAGACCGTTACCAGGTAAAGAAGCAAGACTGTATGAAGTTATCGTTAAGGGTACATTCGAAGAAGCTGAGTCGAGGAAACGTAGAGAGGCACTCAAAATGCTATTTGAAGGTTTATTGGTGGAAGAGGAAGTGCAATAGTTATATGATAGTCAAAAATACACATCAACACCGATTTTCATAGAGCCGTGTATTGTTGAAGTTGAACATATAGCACAGTTTATATTTGCCCTAAGCATATCTTAAGATACATTACGGTACTGTAAGCATATGCTGATGGCTATGGATTGCAGCTCTGATATTATAGTGGGTCGTGTAGGCTCCGAATCCACTCCAATCTACGTTGAAATTATTTCAAGAAGACCAATACCGCTTGGAACATATATAACAATACCCTTTGAGTCTCTTAATGTTCTAAATGGTAGTGTAAAGAAGCACTGTCTAGTTGGAGTCGTTAGTCGTACTGGATATAGGAAACTCATCCCGACAAGTCCTACGATTACCGCTACATCGATGCAAACTATCGGTATAGATGATGAACTTCTGAGGTATTCGCCATCAGTGGCTAGAATAATAGCCGATGTGTATGAAAATGGTATTGAGGTTGCCTCTGTACCACCACCTCCAGATAGTCACGTCTTTCTCGCACCACCATCTGTGTTATCTAAAATGTTCAGTAGAAGAAGTGATAGTTCGATAAAGATAGGGCATCTGACCAGTAGAAGTGATGTAGAAATATATGTAGATGTTAATGCACTAACAAAGCATCTATTTATAACAGGTACAACAGGTTCGGGAAAAAGCAATACAGTTGCTTTACTGGCAGATAAAATAGCATCATTAGGAGGAACAGTCATCATATTCGATGTCCATGGGGAGTACTCATCATTGAGGAGTATGTATAGCGATGTGTATATACATGTTATAGACTATAAGCTGAATCCTCTTAAAATACATCCAAGAACTTTAGCTAGAATGATAATACCTGAGGCCGCCGCAACGATTCAGAGAGCATTGACAATGAGAGCACTTGGTTGTGCAAAGCTGCTATTTGAGTCGGTGGTGAAGATGTATGGTATATCAGAGGAGGCGGTTAAAATCCTTAGTAATCCAAGTACTTCCGAAGTTGGGAAACTGCTTCGGGATAGAGATAAGTGTCCTTCTCTACAATATGATTTTAGAGGTTATATGGTAGATGATGAGGAAGATATGGATATCAACGATAGGCTAGCGTGGCTTTTAAAGGAATACGTAAAGGTTCTTATAAAGAGTTCTAGGGATAGTAATAGCGAAGCTGTAGCAAAGGCGTGTAGTAAGGTTGATGAATTCTTTGAATACGCAGCTGTAAGCTTTAATACGCCACACCCCATAGAGTTGGCAGCACCTTCATCTATAATTATAGTTAATGCATCGATGCTAAATGACGATCAGAGGGATTACAGCCTCAAGATAATACTAGATGAACTTCTAAGATACGTAAGAGGTAGAATGATAGAGAATGCCCCAAATCCCATTCTTATCTTTATTGAAGAAGCACACCTATTCCTCAATGTAAATAGGGCAACCATTTCAAAAACCTCTATAGAGAGAGTTGCTAGGGAGGGGAGGAAATTCGGTTTATCGCTAGCTATAGTCTCACAGAGACCAAGGAATATAGATCCAAATACTCTTAGCCAAATACAGAACTTCATATTTATGAAGCTTATCCAGGAGAGTGATCAACTAGCAATTATGAATATATCTGATATGCTTACCGAAGATTTGGCACGTTCACTTTCATCAATGAATGTTGGGGAAGCTTTGATTTTAGGTGAATGGATTGGTAGATTCCCAGCCTATGTTAAGATAGAAAGGCACTTGGGAAAGCATATGGGTTCCTCATTGGACATAGCATCCATCTGGAGAGCTTCTAAGTATAGAAAGGATGTATCGAGTATCGTGACGAGAATCGATACAGATGCATATAGTGAATTAAAGGATTTGCTACAGAGCTAATCCCACTAATTACTTAGGTGATAGAGGAGGATTTGAGGGATACTGTATGCTTATACTTCATGTAAGTGATACCCATCTTGGTGCAATGCCCTACGGTCTTGTTTCCAGAGCTAGGGATGTCTATGAGGCGTTTAAGGAAACCGTTGATATTGCTTTAAAGGAGAGAGTTTCCATATATCTACATGCGGGCGATTTTTTTGATAGCCCGAATCCACCTCCAGAATCGTATATAATAGCTTACCGAGAATTGAAAAAGCTTAAAGAGTCAGGGATAAGAACGGTTGTCATCTCAGGGCAGCATGATATTCCTAGAAGGCATGCCATATCACCACTATATTTACTCCAAGATCTAGGAGTAATAGACGTGCTCGCTATAAATTCTGTATCTAATAAAACATTCGAATATCCTTCATTGGTAGTCTCAATCTATGCTGTACCCTATGGATTAAGGAGTCTCATATCTAAGATGGCTGTTTCTAAAGAAGGTAATAGGAACATACTTATAGCACACCTTCTTCTAAGAGAACTTGGTATACCTAGTGAAGAAGCAGATATATCACTTAATCATATTCCAAAAGGTTTCACATACATTGCATTAGGAGATTACCATGTGAAGACAGAGCTTAGACATGTGGATGGTGCGCCAGCCATATATCCAGGTGCGACCGAAATTCATAGAGAAAACGAGTGTTGTGATAAGTATGTAGCTCTTGTTGATCTAGGTCCGAAGGAGCCCATAGTTAATTTTCTTAAGCTTAAGAGTGTCAGACCGTGGGTGAGAGTAAGGTGTGCTGATGCATCTCTATGCGTTAAAGAGCTTTCTGAAATAGTTCATCGAATAGACAGTAGTAAGAGACCTATAGTTTCTGTAGAGCTATTAAAGATAGGGGTGGAAGTTATTACAAGGATTCTTAATGAGATGATTAATAAGGGAGTAATAGAATATTATAGGATTAAGGTAGCCGATGAAGGTGGTATTCTAGAGGGTAGTACGGTTAAGATGGATGATGTGTATGAATACATAGACCTAGACAAAATCATACAGAATATCATTAAGCATGAAAATTTAGCATTATTGATATCGAGATACGTGAAAGAGCCAACGAGACAGATAGCAGATGAAATTATACAGTTTTTGAAAAATAATGTGGAAGCTGTAAAAGCTCTAGAGATGAGCTCTACTTACAGTTCAGCTCAATATCGAGATTCAAATAACAATATGGTGGATTCGGTTAGAAATAGGGATAGAAAAGATTCGGTAAACAGAAGGGCATCACTATTATCATTTGCTGGTGAAAATAGATGAGCAATATGATTATTGTTAAAAGGGTTAAAATAAAGAATATTCTATCACATGAGAGTACAGAAATACAATTCCCACTTGGATTAACAGCCCTCATAGGGCCAAATGGTGCAGGCAAAAGCTCTATAATAGATTCGATAGTATATGCCCTTCTCTTCAATCCACAATCTGCAAGAAGTTTTAGAGGTGGTGGGAGGAGAAGCCTATTAAGAATAGGAGCAAGCGATGGTCTAATTGAGGTTGAGCTTAATGTGGGTGGGAAATCATATATTATCCAGAGGATCTTAAGCTCAACAAAATCAGAATCTGCTGTATTAATTGAAGTTGAGGGTGATAAGAAAAGGGTGCTAGCTTCAAGTGTGTCTAGAGTGCTAGAGTTTGTTAAGGAAATCTTAGGTATACCGTCACTCGAGTCCATAAGATATACAATTGTATCTAGGCAAAATGAGCTTACATCATTTATTGAGGAAACGTCTAGTAGCAGGAGAGAAATGGTACTAAGATTACTCGGTTTAGATGAAATTGAGAAGGCTAAGGAGCTGCTGAAGGAGAATCTAAAGAAGATTGAGGGTGATATTAGGCTATTTGAGGAATTGAGTAAACAAGGTGATGATATGAAGAAGCAACTGCTAGAGGTGGATAAGATAATTAGTAAAAAGATTAGTGAAAGAGATGAACTTAGCGAAAAGGTTCAGATGCTCTCTGATAGACTTAAACTTATTGAGAGAATTAAAGATCTACTGTATAGGTATAATGAATTGAAAATTGTTAAAGAAATTGTTGTAGAATTGAATAAATTGGGAAAACTGCTAGATTACTGCAATAGGTTAAGCAGAATTAACTTAGGAGAGCTGGCATCCACGCTTGAGATATACAATGATGCTAAGAGGAGAATTGATGAACTAAATAAACAGCTATACGATATTAATAATAGAATTAAGGAATTAATTGAGGAAGTTAAGAATATTTCAAACATGGAATTTAAATGGGATAAAGATGGTGAAGTAGTGGAGGCTATTGAGCGATATCTAGATGAAGTTAGGAGAATCAAACACACCATGGCTGCTGAAGTTTCATTTAATGAAAATTCTATTGATATACTGAAGAGCAGTACTGTGTGTCCTCTATGCAAAAGGGAGCTAACTGAGGAATTGAAAACCGAGTTAATTAATGGAATTACAAAGCACATAGAGGAGTTAAAGAACTCTATATACCACATGGATGAAATTGAGATAGTTTTGAGAAAGATACTTAATGATGTGAAGAAGTATGATAGGATTAGGGCAGAACTATTATCAAAAATTGCGGAACTTGGAGATCAAATAAATAAGGCTGTATTGAAATATAGTGATATGCAGCAGAAAATTCAATCAATAATTAAGGAAATTATAAATATTGAAGAATTCAAAGAGTGCTTCACGGAATATGGAAGTTCGACAGTAAAATTAGTACAATGTTTACAGAGAAAAGCAATTGAAATTACAAACCTTTATAATGAAAAGATCAACTTCATTAGAAGACTCTATATAGGTGGGGAAGTAGATTTAAATAAAATTGTTGAAGAATTCAATATCATTAAGAATGAACTTCTACAACTTGGCGTAGATCCCGATAAAATGAATTACAACGATATCGAATTGAAATATCGTGAACTAAATAGTGAATACAACAATCTTTCACAAATACTCTCTAAACTTAATGGTGAAATAGATGCCTACACTAAACATAGGATAGAAATCGAGAATAAATTGAAGTATATTGATGAGAGGGTTAGAGAGTTGAAAAAATCGGTTGAGATATATAGAGCTGTAGATGTATTGGTAAATAGATTCCTTGGAAGGGATGGATTATTAGCGAAGATTCTAACCAGGGAAGCGAGAAGACTTATCCAAATTTATACAAATAGGATACTAAGTGAATTGGGGCTCGATTTTAATGTAGATATAGATGAGGATTTTAATATAGAGGTTAAGAGTGGTAATGGAGAACTTGATGTAAGGAGTCTCAGTGGGGGAGAAATGGTTGCTCTAGCAATAGCATTAAGGATAGCTACAGCCTATACAGTATTTGGCAAGCTTCCAGGATTCTTCATACTAGATGAACCTACACAGTTCTTGGATTCAACTCGTAGGAGAACACTTTTTGAGATTATAAAGCGGTTATCAGAGAAAGTACCGCAAGTAATTGTGGTTACCCATGATACTGATGTTACCGATCTCGCTGATAAGGTATTCTATGTAAATAAAGTAGGTGGAAGGTCTATTATAGGAGAAAAAATAGTAGAATTGGAAACGATGGCTTAGTCACTCAACTACAGGTCCTATGACTTCCTTACCAACAAGTTTGTTTACTCTATCAACCTCCTTATCAATGTATTTCTGTAAAGCTTCTATATCGTCATCGGTTAAGTGGTTGAATCTGCCTTGAATTCTTATGTAGTGCTTGACATGCTTCCTCTTAGGAACTGTTACGGTTACTC
The DNA here is from genome assembly GCA_038889075.1 of Ignisphaera sp. Lineage (GTDB taxonomy): Archaea > Thermoproteota > Thermoprotei_A > Sulfolobales > Ignisphaeraceae > Ignisphaera. Next base: position 27,555 of record JAWAHS010000006.1, on the reverse strand, counting down.
TAAATTCTCCATTATCAAGCTCCCAGTTAATCCACATAGCGGTTTCTGTTGCAAGTCTAGCTACTTTTATCCCTATCCTCGGATCAAATCTCCATCCGGTGGTACACGGCTGGATAACGTGTATAAATGAAGGGCCATCAACATTCAGACTTCTCTTAAATTTATTCATCATATCGAGGAAGTACGCTGGATTTGCTGTAGCTACATATGGTATCCTATGTGCAGCCACTATCTCTGATACAGGTTTCTTCATCTGAACCTTGCCTTTAAGAACCTTTCCAACAGGTGTTGTAGTTGTCCAGGCGAGTAGAGGTGTTGTACCGCTTCTCTGTATACCCGTATTCATATAGGCTTCATTGTCGTAAAGTAGATACATTACCCTATGGCCTCTCTCAAGCATTCCACTAAGGGCTTGGAATCCTATATCTGCGGTAGCTCCATCACCGCCTATCGCAATTATATTTATTTTCCTACTTGGGTCGATAATATTCTTTTTCTGGAGAATCTTTATAGCAGCTTCAATACCACTTGCAACGGCTGCAGCATTTTCAAATGCTACGTGAATGTACGGTACTCTCCATGATGTATAGGGGAATGTTGTTGTTGAAACTTCTACACAGCCTGTAGCATTAACGACTATGGTATTGGGACCTGCCACCTTTAGCAGTAGCTTAATTATAGTCCCTGCGATACATCCACCACAAAGACCATGCCCTGGGGCTAATAGTTCCTCTTTTGGTATATCGAATACGGTTCTATAATATATAGGTCTGCTCACTATCTCACACCCCAATAAATAGATTCGGTAACTCTTTTACCCCTCTCAAATAAATTAATAGCATCTTTAACTATGCCCATAATGTCTTCCTCTGTAGTTGTCCTCTGGCCTATACTTGCAATATAGCTATATATGGGTATATCAAGAGATTCTCTATATGTTAATGCTGAGAGTTCCATAGCTACAGAACCCTCTATTGGAGCTCCATAGCTTATAGCTCTATCAATTACGATCAATACTTTCAAATCTTCTAGAATCCTCTTAATGTCTTGCGATGGAAATGGTCTAAACAAGCGTAGCTTTATTCCTGCAATCTGCATTCCCTGCTTATTCATACGGTCAATAGCTTCCATAACTGTACCAAATAGTCCGCCATAAGTTAGAATACCTATTTTGTTATTACCATAATTGTAGGTCTCTATGGTATCATAAAACCTCCCATACCGTTTTCCAAATTCTTTAGCAGCATCTTTAACTATTTCATAGGATTTCTTCATAGCTACAACCTGTTGGTATTTAAATTCGTAGTACCAATCTGGGTTCGCTACAGCACCCATTGTAATAGGCTTTTCAACATTTAATGTTGTCCAAGATATCTTCTTTGGTATATAGTCTCTAAATATTTCTGGATTACTAGCAACATAGACGGGCTCATATGTATGGCTCATCATAAATCCGTCATAGGCTACAATAACTGGTAATAGAACATCAGGATTTTCGGCTATTTTATAGGCCTGTATAATGCTATCATAAACCTCTTGAGCTGTCGATGTCATTAATATTATCCATGATGTATCTCGAACATTTATAACATCACTATAGTCTCCCCATATGCTTAAGGGAGCAGATAGAGCTCTACTCGCTATAGACATAACTATTGGCAATCTCAATCCAGATGCTATGTGTAGAAGTTCATGCATAAGCTCTAAGCCCTGTGCTGATGTAGCTGTAAATGTTCTTGCCCCAGTAGCAGCTGCACCTATGCAGGCACTCATGGCAGAGTGTTCGCTTTCCACATGTATCATTTCAGCATCCAGCTCACCATTAGCTATAAACTCAGCAATTTTTTCAACAACAGGAGTTTGTGGCGTTATTGGATATGCTGCAACAACATCTACATCAGAGTCTTTAGCACCATATGCAGCAGCATAATTTGAATTGAGTGGCATTCTCTTCCATAGCTCGCTCTCCATCTACTTCACCTCTTCAATAAAGTCTATAGCCTTTACAGGACATTCTTCAACACAAATTCCACAGCCTTTACAGAAGTTGTAGTCTACTTCAACGCTAAACTTCCATTCTCTCCCCGTAGACGTTTTGTATGGTCTATCGATTATGTGTATCGATGGTTCTGGACAGTATATCCAGCATAAAAGGCAGCGTATACATTTCTCTTGATTTATAACTGGTTTAAAGACCCTCCAATCACCAGTAGGTCTTTGACTACTATTGCCAGGCTCGACTATACTTCCTCCTAATGGCAGTGACTTCCATCCTAAGAGACGTTTACTGCTCATCTAAAATTCCACCTCCTCAAAAGCTCTCTTCATAGCTTGTATATTTGCTTCTGCAATTCTCGGTCTAAAACTCTCTTTTATAGCTTCCTCAATATATTTCATGTCAACTATAGGTACAACCTTTACTACAGCTCCAAGCATAGCCATGTTTACAAAGGGTGCTTTAAGAATTTCAAGGGCTATTTTAGTCGCATCGATTCTGGCTATCTTTACACCACTTCCCAACTCCTTCCTAATACTGTCCAAACTTTTGCTACTATTGATTATAACTATACTACTACTCTTAAGACCCTCCATATATAGACTTTTATCGAGACTAGGATCAAGAACTACTACTACATCAGGATTAAGTATGGGGGTCCGTGAGTATATAGGCTCCTCAGAAATCCGTGTATATGCTCTTACAGGTGCACCTCTCCTCTCAGCCCCGAATTCAGGATAAGCTTGAGCGTATTTACCTTGGTATATTGCAGCTTCAGCAAGCATAATTGACGCTGTTACAGCTCCCTGTCCACCACGGCCATGCCATCTGATTTCAATGCGCCTTATATCCACCTATATCCACCTCAAATCTGTATTAGCGTTATTAGTACCTTTAAAAAATATTTTGGTGCGCTGTCTCAAAGTATCGGGATGTATATGGACCTCGATACTGTGCTAAATCTGGTATGGATCGTACTACCCGCTTATATAGCAAATGGAACGCCAGTAATAGTAGCAAAGATTTTAAGTATGCTGAATCTAAGGAAACATCCCATCGATTTCGGCAAACACCTATTTGACGGTAAAAGGGTTTTTGGTGATAGCAAAAGCTGGGAAGGGCTATCTATAGGTCTTTTAATGGGAATTTTAACAGGTTACATACAGTATATGTTAATTAGAAATGAAATCTATTTATATAGAGGGTTTACACTCAGCTTTGGAGCTCTAATGGGGGATCTTATAGGTGCATTTATAAAGCGTAGACTAGGTATAGAGCCCGGAAATCCTTTACCCATTCTAGATCAGCTACTCTTCATAATTATAGCCATAGCTACAACCCAGTTTTTTAACTATATAGAGTTGAGCATCATTGAGTGGACATATATACTCATGATAACCTTAGTACTACATGTTGTAACCAACTGCATTGCATATTTATTGAAATTGAAGAGCGTTCCATGGTAGTATTACCATTTATTTAAGAGGTTTACCTTAGACATTCTATACACACTTACTATCGTTACAGATACCCTCCCAAAAGTTTTATAGGGATACTTTCGGTCTTATAGTAACACTGAATGTTATGTTCACCTACTCTTTTTAATGCTTAGTTATATTATCTAGATTTCTCTATTTTTGTATAGATATAGGGTGGGAGGTTGGTAAAACTAAAGGCTGCTGCCTACGTACTACTGGGTTTCACAGTATCTTGGATGCTATCAAGTTTCTTAGACGTGGGTAGCTTAACCTATATAACTATACTCACATTGCTTCTATTGATAGGAGTCTTACATGAAATGCTACACCTAATAGCTATAAATATGTTTAGAATTGAACATAGATTTGTTGTAAAAGGATTGTATATAGGCTTCGTTGTCAATGTAGATAGCAAGAGAAAGTATATTATAACAGCACTATTTCCACAGATGCTTACACTAGTTATGCTGCTACTTTACATATTTACGCTAAATAAAACTATGCTTGTGCTGATGCTACTTCATGTAGCAATTTCCACAGAAGATATAGGGAGGTGCCTTAAATACACACGCCTATAACTAATTAAACGAAAACAGCTACACCAGGATCTCAATTTCATGCTTAATGAATGGTTAAAGAACTTGGTGATAAAGTATGGAAGGAAAGGTGCTGTAACTAACAACTCCCACTATAAACCCCTGTATGCGCCTAGATCCTCTATATATAAACTGCTGTATTCCTAGCGATACCACTTTAGTTTTAGCTATAGGTATATTCTGGGTTTGTATAAATGTTCATTTAGAACAGAATAAATTTATACCTTATTCACCTTATTAATCTACGGCGGTACAAATGATTGAAATAAGAATACTGGACTCCTCAGATGTAAAAGTATTATTAAAAATGAGTAATGCTATAGAATTGGTTGAAAGAGCATTTATGGAGAAGGGTTTAGGAAGAGTTCAAATGCCTGCAAAAACCTATCTATTCTTTAATAAATATGATGGTGATTTACGTACTATGCCTGCATATTTTCCATACCTAGATATAGCAGGCGTTAAAATCGTCAATTCACATCCAAATAATCCAGTCAAATATGGCCTGCCCACCGTTATGGCTATAATAGTTCTTGTAGACCCCAAAACAGGAAGACCAGTGTGTTTAATGGACGGTACACTGATTACAGGTATTAGAACAGGTGCTGCAGCAGCTGTTGCTACAAAGTATCTCGCTAGAAAAGACTCTAGGACTGTTGGTATTATTGGTGCAGGATTTATTGCTCCATTCAATATAGAAGCACTGTACAATGTGGTAAAAATTGAAAGTATTAAGATATTTGATATTAATAGAAGTAGAGCTGAGAAACTTGCAAAGGATACAGAGCTTAACTACAGCATCACTACTACTATTGCTGAGAAGTGTAGTGATGTTGTTAGAGACACAGATATACTTGTAACGTTAACGCCTTCAAGAGAGCCGATTGTAAAAAATGAATGGATTTCTGAGGGGATGCATATAAATGCTATGGGTGCCGATGCTCCTGGTAAAGAAGAGCTGGACCCTATGATACTTAAGAGAGCTAAGATTGTAGTTGATGATATGGAGCAAGCTCTCCACAGTGGTGAGGTTAATGTTCCCATAACTAGGGGTATTCTCAAACCAAATGAAATATATGGTGAATTGGGAGAGATAGTAGCTGGTATAAAACCTGGAAGAGTATCCGATAATGAGATAACAGTATTTGATTCGACTGGTCTAGCTATACAAGATGTTATAACAGCATGGTATGTTTATGAAGAAGCTGAGAGAAGAGGATTTGGAAGGAAGATAACGATATACTAGAGGACATCAGATAAGGGAATCACATCATTTATCGATCAGGGGGGTGAAGCTTCATCAACTATGTTCTGTATCTAAGGAGAGCATTCTGCTTCTCTAATTTGCCTCTAATTGCAGGATCATCTGTAGCGATACCATCAACTCCAAAGTTTTTCATTTTTAAAGCTATTGCTACATCGTTTACAGTCCATGTATATATCTTCAACTTTTTACTATGGATATCTTTTACAATATTTGGTGTTACCAAATTGTATCTAGGCAGTATTGCCATAGCTTTTAACCTAACAGCCTCATCTATAGGCAGAGGCCTTACATAGGTTAGCAATCCTATCTCTATGGAGTTATCCAAAGCCTTTACCATCTTTAGATACTCATAGTTGAATGAAATGATGAGAGAATGGTCTATTACATTATAATCTCTCAGCATTCTAACCATATACTTTTCATCAACCAGTTCCTTAATCTCCATAAATATGATTGTTTTACTACCAACTTCACTTAAAACTTCATCAACAGTCGGAATACGCTCCTTTCCCATTACTATTATTCTTTTAATTTCATCTAATGTAAGCTCCCTTACCTTTTTACTCAAACCTGAAACTCTTTTCAAATCTTCATCATGGATTACTACAGGCACACCATCTTTTGTAAATCTCACATCGAATTCTATAGCATCACATCCCATATCAATGGCTCTTCTAAAGGCTGCTAACGTATTTTCAGGTTCGTATGCTGAAGCTCCTCTATGAGCTATCAAAAGGAATTTCTCTTTCCATGAATCTCCATTCACACTTTATCCCCCAAATTTTCTAAAAACAGATTTCGTAGAGAGTTCTTGATAGATCTTATATATTTCCGATTTTGATGGATCCGCACCCATGTCCATTAGATCTGTATATATTTTCCTAGCAAAGGTCTCGAGCTCTATACACGGTTCTACACAGATAGTTGTAGAGTGTAGATGTCTAGCTATGGTGAGGGCTACAAGAGCTATTGCTGCTAGATCTGATGTGTCTAAATTATCCTTGGAAAACTTCATTTCTATTAATTCTAGTGACTGGAGTAGCAGTGGTTCTCTTTGAATCTCTGGTGTATTATTGAGTGCCTTAATCAATAGCTGTATATATGTTTTGCTATTGCCATGCGTTGGTGGGAGAAGATTGAGATCATAGAGGCAAAGTTTTCTTACTCTTCGAATAGGTTCATTTATATTTTGTTCACTCTCAACTAATATAACAATTTCGTTAATAAAATTGAGAATTCTTATAATATCAACTAATTTTTGTTGTTCAATCATGCATCTTTTAAAAATTGCACCTATATCCTCACCAATTTTAGATGGTAGTAGATTAAGTAGCTTCTTTAACAATTCTTTCTCTGATCTGCTTGCCTGTGATAGAAATTGTGCTAAACGTCTCTGTATGTAGACTATTTCACCATATCCAAGAATATTCCTCTTCATCATATCAACAACCCATATGCTTGTTGCGAGAACCAGACTACTATAGGGTCTCGCAAGAAGATCTATTTTATTGATGATGTCGCTAGATATTAACATCTGCACTCTATAACATTTATGAAGCTTTAGTAAATTCTCCACAAGGTCGTTATATGAGGTTATACTGCTCATTGGTGGCCACTGCTCTGTACACTGAAAATACCTTATTAAACAAGAATAAAAGTGTTTTAATTATCAATATTCTCTGTATTAAATTAGAAAAATGATTTTGAATCCCAATCTAATGTTCAACAACTATTAATGTTGTAGTACTCTTTATATGTGGGAATTTTCTAACCTTCGTTATAACAGCACTTCGAAGTTCATCAAATGTATTAGCCTCAACGACAACTACAACATCATAAATTCCATAAACTACGTGAACCTCTTTAACCTCTGGTAACTGGGTTAAGGCTTTTGCAACCTCTTCCTCCATACCAACATCAGTATTTATAAGCACTATTGCCTTAGGCATATATCTGCAACCCCATTAATATACTGTGTACGCTATTTTATAAAAGTATTTATGAAAACTGCCGGTATAGAGAGTAGGGGTAAAACTCTTGGCTTCAGGAAACGAACTCTCAGAGTATAATAGAACACATATTTTGAAATATTGTAGAGAGAAGTGTATAGATGAAGGTTACCATGGTAAGGCATTAAATGATTGCATAGAAGAATGTTTAAAAAAGTATAGAAAATAGAAATATGTATGGATATGGTAAATCCTAGTGGGTGGAGCCAAGTACTATAACAATAATTGTTCTCTGCATTCTTGGCCCATCCATTTCTACGAAAAATACATTTTGCCATGTACCCCGTAGCAATTTTCCATCAATAACCGGAAATACTCTCTCACTACTGATTACCGCAGAACCTATATGTGCATGTGCATTATCATCAATTCTATTATGCTTCCATTCTCTATCTACCTGTGTCAACTCTCTAATAAATGTTGTTATATCATCTACAAGCCCTACTTCATTTTCATTAGCTATTATCGCACCAGTTGCATGAGGAGCAAAGACTACACATATACCATCCTTAACATTACTTCTTTTAACAATATCTTCAATATCCTTAGTTATATCTATCAATTGAAATCGTCTTGATGTGGATAATGTTATTGTTTCGTGATATACTCTAAACATAATCTACATCCCATATGGTAATATAATATATATATTGAAAGTATAAAGTGTTTTGCAATTTCCTACATTATTTTAACATACTATGAATAGCTAAGAGATGTAATGTAAAAACATTTTGAATTGGGATGATAATGCTCAATACAGTTGATTCAGATATATTTTCTGAAATTTAACGGGATGCGGCTCTCGATTTGAGAGTATTGTATATGGTGTCTTTTAATCCAGCTTTAATTAGAAGTCTTTCAAGTCTGTAGAGCTGTTCGTGTGCTACATCAATCTTTTTAGCCATTTGAGCTATTGGTATGCCATTCGTTCTTGCATAGAGAAGATATATCAATGTTCTAACACTATGTGGATGTCTAAGCGATGAGGATATAGCACTGTCAAATACTAGCCAATCTATTATATCAATATTATTTTTAATCCAATCAGCTATCTCCTGTGGTAATTCAAAGCTGTGTTCAAGTCTCTTTCTAAATATCACTTTATTATCAACTACTTCGAGTTTTCTTTTTCTTCTCCTTCTCTTTTCAAATAGTATTTCTGCACTCATTTTTCCACCTTCAACTCTTACTAAGTATATTAGAGTTTATATAGAAGCTAATAAATTTATCGTTTCTAAAATCTCTAATAAACCTCTACAAACATATGAATGTGGGATGTTCATGGAAATTAATAAACATCCTAGAGGGATACTAATTGTAAGTGTAGTTTTATGGACCATCGGGAAGATCTAATTATAAGAGGATTAGTTGTTGGTGAATTGAGAGTAGTCAATAAACATCTTCCTAAAGAGAGACTCTCGCTCCATAGACTGATCGAGATGGAGATTCCACATGTCATTCTAAGGGATGGTACAATACATTTCTTCAGAAAAACTGAGTTAAAGGTGTTGGCTAACTATATAGAACAGAATGAGTGGGATAAGCTTTTACTACCAATAATAATTATCATTAGACCTGATATAGATAATGGTATAGCAGTTGTAGAAGATTCACTGGCGATTAAAGTCATTGCTAGAATTCTTGGAACAGAGCTATCCTCAAAAAACATGAAGAGGCTCATTCTATACAAACCACATCTAGCACTCCTCCGATCGCTATTTGATACAGTATTTCAATACGCAATTTCTGTAAATCTAGATAGTGATAAGGAGCCGTCAATAGAATAGCATGGTTTGATATAGTATGGCTACAAAAAATCTTCCTGAAGCCGAAGTTGCAACTACGGATGTACTGATAGTTGTAGATACCAGTATATACAGCATATATTGTGATGTTGATGAGATACTTTCATGTGAAGAGGAAAGGTGCGCTAAAGAGCTATATAGTAACTGTATAGAGGCTCTTATAGAAGGAACCAATATTGAGGTCAAACATATAGGTTATGTAAGAGGAGGTAAAATAGTGGTATATAAAGTTGATGGGAAACCGGTATGTCTATGTGTCTGTAGAAGAGGTGTGGATACTATTTCATTATGCAATCTTTATGTTCAAACGGAACATGCTTAGCCATCGACGTACCTTAAATAACGATAGATATGTAACCCATAGGTATAGGAGCTCGGTGAAAATATCGGAAGCACAATTAATGTTGAAGTTCATAACAACATAATGTGAAGCCTATGGAACACTATTCTCATTACTAAGGCAACTAAAATAATCCAGCTCTAGATTGAATTCTTCTTGATGGTAGACAATTTCCTGCGAAATCTCTAATGTACTATCTACATCTCCGCTACATGGTTGCTAAAACTCTGAGTCCTGAGTAGATATGTTGAAAGTCCTATTATTAAGAGATAATGAATCTATACTGTTTCAATACTGTAGCCAGTAACTGTGGGCTTAACATCTTTTCCTAAAAGCTGTTTAATGATCCTAGGAATGGTTAGTGCAATTTTGTTATAAAGGTCGAGCTCATTCTCTACGGGGATTAGAATTCCAATACTGTTACCAGATCCATACATGTAACCACCAATATTACTTAGTAGGCTTGAGATAGTAGATATTGTTATATTTTCTAGCAGGTTGTCAGCAGGTTGCACAATTATAGCTATAGGTATGAGCTCATCTATTGATGCTATGTATTCGAATGAAATTGCTGAGTAGGTTATATCCTTATCTAAATCTAGAGTGTAATTAATTATATTAGCACCGAGTAGTTTGGCCTCTTCAATACTCATAAATACAATTGTTGGATCCTTAACAAAATTCTTCAATACATTAATTACATCCTCAACCTTAATAATTGTCCACCAATCTCTCTATTTTAGATATTTTGAGGACAGATCTAGATTTTTGTATCAGGCTTATATTCTATGTAACCAATAACTGTGTTTTGGTGTTGATATTGTCGGAGGATCTTATAGGATATCTTGAGAGACTTGTACTGATAAAATTTAGTGATATTGAGAGGAAGAGAATTAGTGTAGAGGTAGATAAAATTGTTAGTTTATTCAATGAATTGAAGAATATTGAAAATCTAGATAGATACGAGCCTCTGTTCCATGTCCATGAAATATCGTCACCCTTAAGGGAGGATGAGGCTCTCGATAAGGTGGATGAGGAGCATGATATGCTTAGAGGCAATGCTTTGCTAGTGCATGGTTATGTAAAAGCCCCAAAGACTATGGTAGAGTAGCATGTCATATAAATACATATCCATGCCTGTTTATAGACTTATTGATGAGTTTTCTTCTGATGTGTATAAGGTGTTCGAATACGTAGACTCGATCTATGACAGGATTGAACGTGTAGAGGGTAAGGTAAGAGCCTTTATAACAATCATTCCTAAGGAACAAGTATACAATTATGTAGAGAATCTTATAAAGAATTATGGCAGTAAAAATCTCCCGAAATTATTTGGTGTAATGATAGGGGTAAAAGACAACATCTCAACTAAAGGTATTAGAACAACATGTGGTTCCAGAATGCTTGAGAGCTATATCCCACCCTATGATGCTACTGTTATTGAGAAGCTCAAGAACACAGGTGTCATTATCCACGGTAAGACAAACATGGATGAATTTGCAATGGGTTCGACCACAGAGACTAGTGCATTCTATCCTACTAAGAATCCATGGGATTTAAATCGGGTACCTGGAGGATCGTCAGGTGGAAGTGGAGCAGCTCTAGCAGCAGGTGAAGCATCTATAGCACTTGGCTCAGATACAGGTGGTTCTATAAGGAATCCTGCAGCCTATACAATGGTATACGGCCTTAAACCTACGTATGGGCTTGTAAGTAGATATGGCTTGATCGCATATGCAAGTAGTATGGATCAGATTGGGCCTATGGCTAGAAATACTACTGACTTAGCACTCCTACTCACCGTTATATCAGGAAACGATCCAAGGGATTCAACATCTCTACCTATAAGCACTACAAACTACATTGAATCATTAAATGAACAGCTCCATAAGGAACCTAGACTTAGAATAGGTATTTTGAGGGAGCTGTTCGAGGGTTCTGACGATAGTGTTAGAACCGTGGCTTATGGCTGTATAGACAAACTATGTTCATATCATGAGTGTACAGATATCTCTATGCCATATACTAGAGAGGCTGTAGCAGCATATTATATAATAGCTATGGCTGAAGCAAGCTCCAACCTATCTAGATACGATGGTATTAGATACGGTCTTAAGGTACCAGTTGAAGGGAGAAGTTGGGTTGATGTCTATACCGAGGTAAGGACTAGAGGTTTCGGATATGAGGTTAAAAAAAGGGTAGCACTAGGTGCATACGTTCTTAGCATGGGTTATAGGGATATGTACTATATAAGGGCATTAAGATTTAGGAGGATGCTTAAGGAGAATATCGATACCATATTTAACAAAGTCGATGTTGTGGCAAGTCCAACGATGCCGATTCCTCCTCCTAAGTTAGGCGAGTTTTTTGAGGATCCGTTAAAGATCTATCTAGCGGATGTATCAACAGTTATTGCTAATCTTACAGGCTATCCAGCAATAAGCGTACCTGCGGGTTTCTGGAACGGTCTACCGGTGGGGCTGCAACTTATGTCAAAACCTCTTTCAGAATCTATGCTTCTATATCTCTCGGCACAATTAGAGGAGATGACAAAGCTTAGAGACCTTATTGCGGAGGTGTAGATTGGTGAAAGTTTTAATAGGATTGGAAATACATATCCAGCTAACATCGTTGGCAAGCAAACTGTTTTGTTCAACGCATTCCAACTATAGGGAAGGCAATCCAAATACATATGTATGTCCAGTCTGTCTGGGATTGCCAGGTACTCTGCCCGTTGTAAATAGAAAAGCGATTGAATATGCTATAGCCGTTGCTAAGGCGCTCAATTGTGAAATAAGCGATAGAGTTGTATTTGTTAGAAAGCACTATTTCTATCCTGATCTACCTAAAAACTATCAGATATCCCAGTATGACGGTCCCGGGTTCACACCCATTGCTAGAAATGGATACATCAAGATATTTTCTAATGGTAGGACAAAGTTTATCAGGATAAGGAGGATAAATATTGAAGAAGATCCTGGGAAGATACATTATATAGGAGGTATTGAGGAGGCCCAATACAGCCTGGTAGACTACAATAGATCTGGTATACCACTACTTGAAATCGTCACGGAACCTGATATAGATAGTCCAAAGGAAGCAAGGATTTTCCTCGACAAACTCATTGCAATTCTCGAATATCTAGGCGCGGTTGATACAGCCCTTGAAGGCTCTTTTAGAGTAGATGCAAATATTTCAATTGAAGGGTATGGAAGGGTTGAGATAAAGAATATTGGATCAATAAAGGATGTTGAAAAGGCTTTGATGTATGAGATAGTAAGGCAGAAGAGAATAGTTGAGCAGGGTGGTACCATAGCTAGAGAGACGAGGCACTGGGATGAGAGAAAGGGTATAACGGTACCGCTTAGGGCTAAGGAGTTCGAGGAGGATTATAGATACTTCCCAGATCCAGATCTACCGCCAATAAGGATCTCCAATGAGGTGGTGAACAGGATCCTATCAAGGTTACCAGAGTTGCCCGATCAACGTATAGAGAGGTTTATAATGCAATACAACTTAGATGAGTACAGGGCAACAGTACTTGTATTAAATAAGTGGCTCGCTGACTTCTTTGAAGAGGGTACAAAAATATATAGTAACTACAAAAGACTTGCAGATGTACTTATAACAGATTTCCTCAGATGGGTCAAAGAGTTGTCCCTGGATGTGAAAAAACTTAGCGTTAAACCACATGACATTGTTAAGCTTCTCGAACTTCTAGATAGAGGTGTGCTATCTATAAAAATGGTTAAAGAATTGATGCCTCAAGTTATAAGAGGAGAGATAGATATAGATGAGTATATTAGAGCTATGGGTTATACTAGGATCGATGATGAGCAGTATCTGGAACAGATAGCCTTAGAAACCGTTAGAGAAAACCCCAAGGCCGTTGAAGATGCACTAAGGAATCCGAAAGCCATAAACTTTCTTATAGGAGCAATAATGAAAAAAACAGGGGGGAGAGCCGATCCACAGAAAACTAGGGATATACTAATGAAGATACTCAATAGTCGAAGGATGTAGACAGGTCATCGCGTGGGTTTATCATCATTCCTCAGATCTTAAAACCAACATCATCCAGCTACAAATTATATAGGCTTATAGTTTCTTTTTGCTGTTTCGCTTATTAATCTTATTTTCGTCGTTTCTAAAAATATTCTTTTGTGTGGCGGGCCCGCGGGGATTTGAACCCCGGACCTCCGGCTCCGCAGGCCGGCGCTCTATCCGAGCTAAGCTACGGGCCCTAAACATTTTATGTGGTGTCCAATTTATTTGTTTTTGATGTATCTCTACATTTTATGTTTGTATTCCTGTGTTTAGAGGTGTATAGTTTAATATAGTTTAATAAAGAAAAAGCTTTTATTCCCTCTGCAAAAGTGTAAGGTTTTTGAACATCCTATGGAATGGTGGTATAGCTTATGAATATATTGAGCCTTTCGATATATCTGGGGCTGGCTTCAGGTACTATAACACTGGTATACGTGATCTTTGCAATTCTTAGCATTGTTAAAAAACCTATAGCTATGGATAGTGATGAGGAAAAGGCTGCTGCACAGATACATGGCTATATTAAGAGCGCTGCACTTGCTTATATAAGAGCACAGTATAGTGTAATACTCTCTATAGTAGCTCTTATCGCTATTCTACTCACAGTGTTTGGTATCGTATTTCAGAATACTCTTCTGCTATTTTCAGGAATCGCATATGTTCTTGGAGGGGTGTGCTCGGCCATTGTAAGCATTATTGGGATGCTCATGGGTGTTTACAGCAATATTCGTGTGTTAAATGTTTTGAGTAGAGAAAATATTGGCAAAGCACTTGCACTAGCATTTAGAGGCGGTTCCATAACAGGATTCCTAGTGGGTGGTGTAGGGCTTACATTCATATCACTACTATTCATAGCATTTGATGGATTTAATCCAAGGTACACTGCTCAAACTACACAGCTTCTTTTAGCATATGCATTTGGAGCTAGTACTGCGGCTCTATTTGCAAGAGTTGGTGGAGGTATATATACTAAGGCAGCAGATGTAGGAGCAGATCTCGTTGGAAAGGTAGAGGTGGGTATTCCAGAAGACGATCCTAGGAACCCTGGTGTTATAGCTGATAATGTAGGGGATAATGTTGGCGATTGTGCTGGTATGGGAGCAGATCTATTCGAATCCTACGTTGAGGGCATTATCGCACCAATGGCTATAGCAGCTGTTTTAGGATCATCAAATTTGATTGCATATCCAGTTCTATTCTCAGCAATAGCACTACTTACTAGCCTATTTACATCACAATTCATAGCAATATCACCAGTGGCTGAGCCTGGAAAGACGCTTACCCTAACATCGATAATCTCCATAGCAGCTGTTGCCATAGTAAATGGTATATTTACGTATTCACTAACTCCAACTCTACTAGTAACCTGGGCTATAGGATTACTAGGACTTGTAACAGGTGCTATAGTCGGCTTTACATCAGACTACTTCACATCACCTCTATACAGACCTGTTAAAATAGTAGCACGGAATTCGCAGTTTGGTCCTGCACTGACGATACTAAGCGGTATGACAATGGGCTTCTACAGCGTTTTTATACCAAGTATTGCAATAGCTATAGCAGCGGTTGCCTCATTTGCCATCGGCTCAACTCTAAGTGTTACTGAGCAATTGCTAGCAGGGATATACTCTGCTGCATTAGCAGGTACTGGAATGTTATCTGTTGCTCCAGTGATAGTGGCTGCTGATGCATATGGTCCTATAGTTGATAACTCTGCAGGGCTGGCTGAACAGGCAAACTATGGTGAAGATATAAGGAGTTTGGCTGATAAGCTCGATTCTGCTGGAAATACGATGAAATCCATATCGAAAGGCTATGCAATAGGTTCAGCTGCACTGACAGCACTTGCACTACTATTTAGTTTTGCGAGCGTGCTTGCCAGTAGAAGTGGGCAAAGAATAGAAGTTATTATGCAGACAATATTCAATGCAGGACATCCATTCTACGGTGCATACTTTGTAGGAGGGGTAATAATCGGTGCAGTTATGGTAGCAGTATTTGTTGCCATGGTTATACAGGCTGTAACTGCTGCAGCTGGAAAGCTTGTAGATGAAATAAGGAGGCAGTTTCGAGAAAAGCCAGGTATACTAGAGTGGAAAGAAAGACCAGACTACGAAAGAGCTGTACAGATAGTTACATACTATGCTCTAAGAAGGTTAATTGCACCAGGAATTGTATCAATATTGGCACCACTGATTATAGTCACAGCATTTGGCATTGGGGATGTATGGAGAGGAGCAGCAGCATTAGGAGGCCTACTAATAGGCTCCATTGCATCAGGATTACTCTTAGGTTTATTCCAGGGCAATATCGGAAATACTTGGGATAATGCAAAGAAATTCATAGAGGCTGGAAACTTCGGAGGGAAAGGTACAGAGACACATAAAGCAGCTGTAGTAGGGGACACAGTTGGAGATCCACTAAAAGATGCAGCAGGACCTGCAATAAATATAATGATGAAGGTCATGGCAGTATCATCATCAGTTATAATACCGTTCATACTATTTGGGCTATAGACGAATAAATCTTACGTTTTTAAATCTGTATTCGTTATTGAAATTTAGATTCATTGGCAAGAATCTTTAGTAAGGTTTTAGTAAGGGTAATTACTCAATGATGCAACCCAGCGGTTCTAGAGCACCTCCTTAACGGATAGGTGATTATTAGAATTTGCATGAGATTAGAAACATATAGAGGGATACATTCTAGTAAAGGGTGTTCGACCCCCTCGGCTCCCCCCTTCATTCTCCTCGGCTCCCGAGGTGTCTGGTAGCCAAACTGATATGCTCTGGAGCGTTTTATAAGTGTTTCTCAGCTTAATACCAGATTTAGTTGGTAGCCGTTGTAGATATCTATTGGGTGAGCCAGCTCCTACTAATAGTATCAGCAGATTCTCTTTCTATTCTAAAGGATAGAATCCTCTGTTATGAATTATGGGGTTGCTACATTCGGTATATGTAGAATAATATTTCGTTTTCGAATTTTCGAAATAGTCAGTCCTTTTATAGAGTGGAATTGCTAAAGGTACATCAAATAATTAGAGCCTCCAAAAATTTACTATAGTGGAGTACTGTTGTTTGTTTTGTGTTGGTGGACCGGCCGGGATTTGAACCCGGGACCTCTCGGGTGCGAACCGAGTGCTCTTCCAGGCTGAGCTACCGGCCCTGAAATACTCTTAATTTAGCCAGGGTTTTAAGCGTTTTCAACTTTTTTATATTATTCACAAATTAAATCATTCAGCTCATACACTAGTTTTCTAGGGGAGTTTGGAAATGTTAGCATATGGAGATGAGTTAGAGGAAGTATTTAATAGTGCATTGAAATCTATGATATTTATTAATAGGGATGTTCTGAGACCTGAATATATACCTGATGAGCTGCCCCATAGGGAGGAGCAAGTCTCTAAGCTTGGATCTATTTTAGCACCTGCGTTAAAAGGTTCAAAGCCTAATAATATATTCATATATGGGTTAACGGGTACAGGTAAGACTGCTGTGACCAAGTATGTGTTAAAGAGGCTCTATAGTAAGGCTATTGAGGTGGGCTCTGATATAGTGCCATGTTATATAAATACCAGGCAGGAGGATACTACATATCGTGTTATAATAAGACTGGGTGAATGTATAGGATTAAAGCTACCATTTACCGGTATATCAACAGCTGAGGCATATAGAAGGTTTCTTAAAGTTCTAGATTCTAGAAATTCCATAATGGTTACTGTACTAGATGAAATAGATTTCCTCATTAAGAAGCAGGGTGACGAACTTCTATATAGGCTCTCTAGAAGTAGTGATGAACTTACACATTCGAGAATATCGATAATTGGTATAACAAATGATTTAAAGCTAATTGAAGATTTAGATCCACGTGTAAGAAGCAGCCTCGGTGAAATAGAAATAGTGTTTCCACCATATAATGCTATACAACTTGAGGATATACTTAAGAGGAGGGCTAAGATAGCATTTAATCCAAAAGCTATAAACGATGCAGTGATAAGCTTATGTGCGAGTTTGGCAGCGCGTGAGCATGGTGATGCAAGAAGAGCTCTCGACCTTTTAAGGGTTGCAGGAGAAATTGCAGAGAGGGAGGGGGCAGAAACGATTTCCGTTAATCACGTCTATGGAGCACTAAAGGAGATAGAGAGGGATAGAGTTGGTGAACTAATATCAACAATGCCTCTCCATAGTAAATTAGTCCTACTGGCAATCTATAATCTTACACGAAATAGTGTAAAAACAACGACAGGCGAAGTATACATTCATTATAAAACTCTGTGCACAAAATTAGGAATTGAAAGTGTGACGCAGAGAAGAGTTAGTGATATAATCAGCGAACTTGATATGGTTGGAATAATAACAGCTAGGTTAATAAGTCGTGGAAGATATGGTAAGACCAGAATGATCTCTCTTGCAGTACCAGATGATGTGATATTAAATGCAATACGTGGAGATAGCTACATCGAGTCCCTGTTATCTAGGGATAGATGATGGTTACTTCGACATCAATCTCAAGAGGATGAATAGAAGCAGTAAAACGGTTCTAGTCGGTATTGTAATGTGTGGACGGAGGTTCGCGGACATGTTCATAGATAGGATATCCATAGATGGTCTCGATGCTACTTCATCAGCAAGTAGAGTAATTGCTAAAGCATCTACTCTATATCCAATACAGGTAGCGTTTCTAGATGGTGTTACATATGCAGGTTTCAATATTATAGATCCGAGAAGGATCTATAATATATTTAACATACCGCTGGCTGTAATATTTAGACATCAATTAGATGTAATGAAAATATTCAAAGCACTTAAGGAACACTTTATCGACTATACATATAGATACAGCATTATAGACTATACATATAGAAACAGTCTTGAAGTAAAAGTGGATGATACAAAAATAAGAGTATATGTTCTAGGACTTTCAATGGCAGCAGTTATAGAGCATATAGAGAAGGTTAGAAGAGTATTTATAGAACCATATCCTCTCAAGGTAGCAGATAGGCTGGCATCACTTCTTGGTAGGATTGTAATGAGCAGAAAGACGCTAAACTATGATCAAATTAGTGGTTATAGCGTTTAGCATGTATTGGTCTAATAGCACTTAAGCCAACTACCATAGTTTTCCTTCAAATACTAGAGTCGTCATAGGGTCCAGCTTTCAATGTATTTTCTCTGGCTTTCTGTAAGTCTATCTATTTCAATGCCCATGGTCCTAAGCTTTAATTCTGCTACCTCCATATCTAGCTCCCTAGGCACATCGTATACCTTTTTATTTAAACTACCATATTTTTCTACAATATATCTGACTGATAATGCCTGATTTGCAAAGCTCATATCCATAACTTCGCTTGGATGGCCCTCAGCACATACTAAGTTAACTAGACGTCCCTTTCCAAGCAGGTACAATCTTTTGTTATTTGGTAGTGTGTATTCTGTTATACACTCTCTCAACTCTCGTTTAGATATTGCTATATCTTCCAGATCCCTTACACTAACTTCAACATCGAAGTGTCCAGCATTGGCTAACACAGCACCGTCTTTCATCCTTAGATAGTGGCTCTTTGTTATAACATTGATGTTACCTGTAGCTGTTATAAATACATCGCCTATTTCAGCAGCTTTATCCATTTTCATAACCTCAAAACCATCCATAATAGCTTCAAGAGCTCTAATGGGATTCACCTCTGTGATGATTACACGAGCACCCATTCCTCTAATTCTCCATGCAATTCCTCTACCAACCCAACCGTAACCTGCAACTACAATATTCTTTCCAGCTAACAGCATATTCGTAGCTCGTAGAACACCGTCTACAGTGCTCTGTCCAGTTCCATACCTATTATCAAATAGGTATTTTGTTAATGCATTATTTACAGCTATAACTGGATACTTTAGAACACCGTCTCTCTCCATAGCTTTTAACCTTAAGACGCCAGTCGTAGTCTCTTCAGTACCTCCATACACCTTTGCAGCAATATCTGCTCTCTGTACATTTAGATGGACATGCAGATCACCTCCATCGTCTATAACAACATGCGGTTCACATTCTACAACCTTATTAATAGCCCAAAAGTACTCCTCTTGGGTCTCACCTCTCCATGCAAATACATGTACACCATCTAAAGCTAGTGCTGCAGCTACATCATCCTGTGTTGACATGGGATTACTTGCAGCTAGCCATACTTCTGCACCACCACGCATTAACGTCTTTATAAGTACAGCTGTCTCTTTAGTTACATGCAATACAGCAGCGATTCTTATACCACTAAGAGGTTTATACCTTTCAAATTCATCACCAATTAAGTTAACAACGGGCATGTGTTTACTAGCCCACTCTATCTGTATGTATCCCCTTTCAGCTAGGGTTGTATCTCTAACTTTGAATTCCATAGCTATACACCTAACTACTGCTGAGGTATATTTATTGATAATTATAAGTATTTTAGAAGTGTATACCTAATCTATTTTTAGGTTACGGACAATGGATGGCGGAAAATTAGTTATCGTGGTAGCTGGTATGCCTGGTTCTGGAAAATCAACGCTATCCATGGTTGCTGGTGAGTTAAATATAGAAGTTGTAAACTTGGGTGACATAGTAAGGGAGGAGGTAATGAGAAGGGGTCTGGAACAAAACTTGGAAAATCTATTAAAGGTAGCTAAACAGCTTAGGGAAAACCTCGGAAACGATGCTATAATGAAGTTGGCAATTCCAAAAATAAAAGAGGCCCTTGCCACACATTGCATTGTTGTAATAGATGGTGTTAGAAGCCTCGACGAATTAGAATACCTTAAAGGGGAAATCGATGTAGAGGTCATGATATTAGCAGTACATGCCTCACCCAAGACAAGGTTCCAAAGACTTATTGCTAGAGGAAGGCCAGGCGATCCCAAGACATGGGATGAGTTTAGAAGGAGAGATCTAGAGGAACTCTCATGGGGTTTGGGAAATATCATAGCATTGGCAGATATAGTTATAGTCAATAACAGCACATATGAGGAGTTTATAAGTGATGTAAGGAACACACTCTCTAGGGTGTATTTAGATTGGTGTACATAAGGGTTGAAGCTGAGGTTAGACCTACTGAGGATTTGGATAAGGTGCTAAGGGCTTTAAAAAATATACTATACATAAAAAATGTTAAGGTGGAAGATGTAGGTAGGGAGAGAAGGATAGTTATATGCGAAGAAAGTAGTCTAGACATCTTAAAAAAGCTTCACGACATTCTAAGGAGGCAGAGGATACTAGATACTGCAAGAAGCGTAATGTTGAGAAATTTAAGGAGCACTACAACAGAATTCAAGCTGAATAAGCAAGCAGCATTTCAAGGTATAATAAATTTTGTTGAAAATGATAATGAAAGTCCGCTAGGAGCCGTAACTGTAATGATCACAAGTAGCAATATAAATGCCATAATCGATTGGCTGGCGCCGAAGACATCACACGGCAGACCACTATGGGAAACGGAACCTCCAAAGGATGCTTAGCAGCTAACTTTATCTAGTGGAAGTACTGATAGGTCATCAGCGATAAAAATATCGCCATTGAATATCCTTTGAGCTCGAGAGACATAATCTCTAATCCAATCAGCTCTATACCTTAAACTTATATGGGTAACAATGAGCATCCTAGCTTCTATATACTCGGCTATATATGCTGCATCACTTATTGTAGCATGAAAACTCTTGCGAGCTTTAGCTCTATCATTTTCATAGTCTATGAATGTAGCCTCGTGAATCACTATACATGGACCTAATCTCTTTAGTGTATTAGGACACTGATCACTGCAGATACCATCTCCAGAATAAAATACTGTTACAAAGTTATTCGTTCCTTCACCAGTTCTCACCTTAATAACATAGCCGTATGCTCTAATGTTACCGTGGTTCATGTTCACTGATGTAATGGCAATATCACCACCGTCTGTCTGAATGTAATTCTTACCACTAGAGAGAGTTTCAGCATCAATACACTCAATTTCAACGAGATTCTTGTCTGAGTTACTGTGGCTATTCACTGCTTCGCCATATATGGGGGGCTGTTTAAAATACATTGAACACAATTCCTCAGGACCTAGTAATCTAACTATATGTTGCCCCTGCTTATTCTGGGAAGAAAGCCTCATTATAATAGTATCCATAATAGGTAATAAACCATAGTAGTGATCTCCATGCATATGTGTTATGCCTATGATGCTTATCTTCAGCGGATCTATACCCATTCTCCCTAAATTTATTTGTGTAGCTTCACCTACATCTAGAAGTATACATGTCTTAAAGCTACAAAGTAGTATAGCTGGTGAAAACCTTGTATGTGTAGGCGTGGAAGCCGATGTACCAATAAAAACTATTTGGGGCTTCATCTAATTCACTTTTACAACATATACTACTCTTGTAAGCGAGCCGTGAACCCTATTTAAATGCTTCTCTAAAATACCGAGATTTAATGTGTATAGTGTTCTGTCGACGTAATCTTCAAGGTGTATGGGTATGGCAAATACCATATGACCATCTTCTTTAAGAATTTCGTAAGAATTGTATATAAATCTTTCAATTAAATTTGATAGATTTTGTGAACGGGGAACCGTCTGGATTCCATAGGGTGGATCAGTAACAATAGCATTGAAGAATCTACCTCTGAATATATTGTATAGAGAATCTGCCTCTATGAATTCTACCAAACTTTCACATCCATATGATACACCATTAATTTTAGCACCATTTATCATCTTTCTATCGATATCTGTGCATGTGACTTGGAGACCCATATCACATGCTTCTATTGCAATACCTCCTACACCACAGAACGGATCTAGTAAATGGTCCCTCCTCCTGCTACTGACTCTAGCAATATTGACCAGTACCCTCGCTAAAACAGGCTTCATGGTACCAGGTCTATAGCATGGCCTATGATGGGGTTCGCGGCTGTAGAATTTAACCCTTCTCCTTCTATACAGCACCTCATATATTATTGCTAGACCAGCTAGTAAAGCTATCTTAATTCTCCTCCTACATTCTCCCCATCTAACTCCCATTGCAGAAACAGTCTTTTGAAGACTATGTGCTATTTCACGTCCAAATCCTCTGATAGAGTCGACATCTACACAGCTAAAGGCATCTCCAGTATTATTGATGTAGGTTCTTACGGCCTCATATATATTGTCATCCTCTGCTAAAACATCTACTACTTTACCAATCTCAATTAATAGAGCTGAGCGTGTAGTTAGTAGTTTAACGAGCTCTTCACCAGATTCAAAGAATACGAATTCATCGATCTTCTTATGCACCCTATAGCTAAAGCCCTCAGATACTGCTATAGAAAAGAATTCTGAGACTGCCAATGATAGTAGCTCATTAGAGAGTCTAGCTATGTACATTTCTAATGGCTAACCCATCCACTAATTTCATTGCATATAAGACTGCTTACATCTATTACGTGAATCCATTTAGGAAGATCGGTAGGCATCAGTATAGTGTTTGCCGTAACTAGTTTACTAATGTTTGTAGATGATAGAACATCTATAGCTGTAGGTAGCATTAGGAAATGAGATACGACAGCTATAACTCTATTAGCACCTGCATTATATAGCGCTTGGGTAGCCTTGGCCATCGTTCCTCCAGTGCTTATAATATCATCAACTATGGCTACCGACATTCCAGCTACGTTAAGTTCCTTTCGATCTATTCTTATCTCACCTGTTACCCTATCTCTAAACTTATCCATATAGTCATATGGTATGTTGAAGGTCTTTGCAACTTCCATAGCTCTTGAGAGAGCACCTCTATCGGGTGCTAGCACAAGGTCTATCTTTTCATTAATACTACTAAGCATATATGCATGAGGTAAAATATTGTACACCTTAAACCCTAACGATATCAGTGATTGTATAGAATGTATGTCAATTGTAACAATCGTATCAACTCCAAATAGTTTTAGATTTTGATATATGGCCCTGGTACTAATAGGCTCTCCCCGTAAAAATCTCTTATCCTGTCTCGCATAAGCGATATATGGTAGTATTAGGAATTTAACTCTGGATTCACTACCATTAATAGCCTCTAACGCCAAATACAATTCAATGATTTTCCTATCCTGTTCTGGGTATAGCGACTGAATGACAGCTAAATCATTTGCTACAGCCTCAGATAATCTAAGATACTGTTCACCATCTGGAAACACCTTACCAATAGGTTTAACCATTCTCCAACCACACTTCTCTTCAAAACCTTTGGCTAATGATGGCGGTGTCCCTGAAAGATATAAAAACATCATAGTGTATCACTATAGATAATGCTAGATATACATAGCTGACTAGTTTAGTAAAACGGATATGGGGTTTTAAATGTTATCATCAATCAGGCTGGTAAATGTAGAGAGAATACCTCTATCACTGTATTGTATAGGTAGTTTAGCTATGCTTCTGAATTTTATTGAATGCCCGATTAACTGTGATAGATGTCCATGGGAGTCAAATATCAATAGAAGAAGCGCCAGGTTGCTACATTTCGATGTTCAAAATGTAATTGATTTAGCTAATCGTTACAAAACCGATGTTATTTTTCTTCATGGTGCAGAACCATACATGTATGTTAAGCACGATATGGTAAGAAAGATTAAGGATGAGACTACGGCAACAGTTGGTATAAAGGTGAACCCACTTATTGCTAAGGATTTTAGTGGTTTCGAAACGTTCATCGATTCCATCGATGTAGTGGTGTTTGAAGTTGTATCGAGTAGGGATGTCGATATACAGGTTTCACTACTGTCACAAATGCTATGCAATTCACTCATTAAATCTAAACATATTGAGATCGTGGTTGTTGCTGAGTGTAACAGAGATTTAAATGGGTTACTTATAGAGGTAGCTAGTATTGTACGAGGTAATAATATTCCCATAAATGTAGTTTTTTCTAGTGGTGAATATAGCTCCCTAGATGTTGATAAGATCAATAGGATTAGGAAGGAGCATCCACTGGTACAAGCACCAGTAGCAGATATGGTTGAGCTTGCTTCAACGCTGTGTCCAGGATGTAGGAATATAGTAGTTGTTAGACGAAGCGGTATAGTATACAGGGTTAATGTGGATGAGCTGGGAAGGTGTAGAGTTTGCAAATATAAACTTGTTAACACTAAAATTAAGAAGCCTGTTAAGCTTCCACTAGATATACCACTAGCATAGGTGTATCATAGAGTGTATTTCATATTTATATTAGGACCTGCAGGTTCTGGAAAAAGCTACTTAACATATTCATTTACGAACTGGTTAATAGAGCATGGAATGGATATAGCTATAGTGAATCTCGATCCAGCTGTAACATGGCTTCCATATACACCCGATGTAGATATACGGGACTACATAACTGTAGAGGAGGTAATGAGAAAATACAATCTAGGTCCTAATGGAGCACTAGTAGCAACTATTGATCTATCAATTAATTTTATCGAAAATCTTAGAAACGAAATTGATGAACTAAAGGCAAACTATGTTGTTGTGGATACCCCTGGGCAAATGGAGCTCTTCGCTTTTAGATCGGCTGGGCCAACAATAATGTCATCCTTAGCTTTAAATGATAAATCCGTAGTGCTTTTCCTAGTCGAATCGACTATACTGGTAAAACCATCTACATTTCTATCTCTCATCATGCTTGCATTAGCGGCATCCATAGCTCACAAACTACCCCAGATCATTACAATAACGAAAACCGATCTACTGCCTAGAGAGAGGTATGAGGATATAATTCGATGGATTGAGGATCCCATGGAGATTTTCAAGGATATTAAAAGTGAGGATGCGGTATTCGTAACACAGTATAGTGATGTAATAGCAGCTTTTGAGGATATTATAGCGAGATTCAATATCGGTGGATTTGTTGCAACATCTTCTATTACTGGCCAGGGTTTGGATGAACTATATGCATTGGTACAGAGGGTATTAATAGGTGGTGAAGACTTTTATACTGAGGAGCCTAGTGAGATTCTCTAAAGAGTATTGAGGAAAGGTTTGCAGTATGAAGGAATCTAGGGGAGGAATGGATATAGAGATTCTCCAAAGGGAGCTGGGGAGTATTAGGGAAGAGCTTCAGCTTCTCATTACTGAAAGAGATAGTCTTAGGAAAGAACTCACTACTATTAGGGAAGAGCTTGCTAGGAAACGTGATGAGGTTAAGAAATTTAAGGAGGAGTTGAATAAGGTTAGGAATAGATTGAATGAACTTTATCAGAAACTAGCCGAGCTTAAGGAGAGATCAGCTAAGCTGAGGAATGCGCTAAGAGGTCATTTATATGAATTGAAGGAAGTTTCGATTGAGCTCAAGAAATCGCAACCTATTAGGATACACATGAGCCTAGATGAAATAAAGCAGCGAATTGAACAGTTAGAATGGACTATTATGACAACACCATATCTTGACCAAAGGGATGAGGAGAAAATGGTTAATGAAATTGCAAACCTAGAGCGTATCTTCAAAACTGTAACAACAAATCAAAAACGCTACTCCGAGCTAATTCAGAGATACGATGAAATAAGAGGAGCAGTAGATAGTGTAAAGGAGGAACTGAGTAGGGTTAGCAGGGAGTTAAATGAATGTAGAAACAGCATTGCTTTAGCAAAGGAGGAGAGGAATAGGATTAAGCAAACCATTGCTGATTTGATTAAAGAGATTGTAGAGATTAAGAACAGGCGTGATAGTATAAAGGAGAAACTGAAATCTATAGCTAATTTAATAAATGAGAAGAGACAGCGATACGTTGAGATACTAAGTGAAATTAAAAGGATTCAGATTGAGATTAGGGAATCTGCTAAAGAGAGGGTACTTAAGGAGAGAAGGAAGAGTGCACTTGAGAAGCTTAATAAAGGTGAGAGGCTATCTCTATACGATCTATATATTGCTTTAGGCGAAACTACGGAAGAAAAGGATGTTGAGAAGTAGAACCTTATATAATCTATCTACCGAACCTCCGTTCCCTTTTTTGATATGCACGTATGGCTCGATACAGATCTATTTTTCTAAAGTCTGGCCAAAATACATCACAAAAATAGAGTTCGCTGTATGCAATTTGCCATAGTAGGAAGTTGCTTATTCTCATTTCTCCAGAGGTTCTAATAACTAGGTCAGGTTCTGAGAAACTTGTTAGATGGGACGTATTGAGATGGTTTCTCACGTGCTCCTCTGATATATCATCTATATGGAGTTTACCACTTAGTACATCTGATACTATACTTTTTATAGCATTTACAATCTCCTGTCTCCCACCATAGCAGAGTGCTATATTTAAGTACCTATCATCATATCCAACTGTTTCTCTTTCTAAGAGTTCCGCATACCTAACAATATCATCCCTAACAAGCTCCAATTTCCCGAAAACCTTAACTCTAACGCGATACTTATGCACTATACCGCCATCTATAAGTTCCTTAAAGCCATACCTAATTATATCGAATAGATTCTCCCTTTCATTATCAGGTCTACGTAAACAATTCTCATACGACATAGCATAGACTGTGACAATCTTTATGCCCAAATCGTAAATCCATTGCAAAACATCACGCATCTTCTCATATCCATATCTATGGCCTTCAAGAGGGTCTAATCCGTGTGCACGTGCCCACCTTCTATTACCATCAGGTATTATGGCTATATGCACAGGCATATTTTTATCAATTATTTGTTTGAGTAAATATCGTTCATACAATAGATAAATTGCATCTACCAACGGACTTAACAGATTTCTAACCCTTAATCTAATTCCTAAGTCTATCAATTTATCAATTAATTTTATAAAATTTTTATCCAAACCGCCACAACCCGATTAAGTTTTTACAGGGTTTACAGGGGTTAATATCTATTGTACGAGATGTGGATGACCAAGATGCATGGAGATGTAGAGGTAGGATTCTTCTTAAGAATAGCTGATTAGAATTAATTACAGAACATGGTATTAGGAGTGGATAAAGAATAGCAGGAAGTGAGATTTAATGCCGGCTAACATGCATCGAACCAGGGTTTGGTAGCTGTTTCTT
>JAWAHS010000005.1:78111-100302 GCA_038889075.1 Ignisphaera sp. | reverse complement strand
TAGTCCACTGCCTCGATTTCACAAATTTATCAGCTCTACATACATTTCTACTAATACATAGAAGTAGAGCAAATGCGTGATCAGCAACGGCATCTAGCAACTCTTCAACAGGCGTTATAGTAACCCACACTCCATATTCTGTAGCAGCATCTACATCAACATTATTATAGCCAACTCCGTGACGAGCTACTATTTTCAACTTAGTAGACTGTTCTATAACACGTCTCGTTACCGGCTCAATACCAAGGGTAGCAATAAGAGCATCAGCATCAACTACATATCTAATTAACTCATCCTCTGATGGCGGAGGAGTATCCAGTACAACCACCTTTGCAATACTATTCATAAGATCAATACCATCTCTATGAATGGGAGCAGTAACGACAACCTTGAATTCCATGCCGAATCACAATAATATATCACGGTACAGTTAAATTTAAGCAGATAATATCTAGAATGCATATAGCGTACTCCTAAATTGTATGGAACTTTAAAGATATTTAGACTAGAGTAGATATCCAACGTCTAGGTATTTAGTAGAATCCAAAGTAGTATGGTAAAGTTGATAAGCAAAAGAGTATTATAGACTATAGTACATGGATGTCTAGCTTTGTTATCCATAAAGAAATATAAACTAGTTAGGGAATATAGACATGGTGTATATATGGGGGTGGGTTCGGCGGATAAAGTTCGTCTAGGCCATGGAGCACCGCTTGAAGTCGATGAGCTTCCTCCACCACCTCCACTAAAATTCTCAAGTGTCATGAGAATTGTAGGACCTAGTGCTATAGTTTTAGGGGTAGCTATAGGTTCAGGTGAGTGGTTGATAGGACCTAGCAATGCTGTACTCTATGGACCATACATACTGTGGATAGCAACCGTATCTATACTACTCCAGACAATACTTAATCTTGAGATGGTTAGGTACACGATGTATACAGGCGAACCTATATTCAATGGTATACTGAGGCTGTGGCCAGGTCCGAGATTCTGGGGACCTCTACTAGTTGTATTATCTATTCTTGAAAGGGCTTGGCCTGCATGGGCATTTGCTGCAGCCACGGGTGTAGTAGCAGCTATGCTTGGTAAAATTCCAGGAGCAGGCGAATCGCTATACGTCATGGTTGCAGGTGTAATCCTTGCATTAATTATAGTCGGTATTGTATCCGTTGGCGGAGTTGTAGAGAGGGCACTTGAAATCGTGCAATGGATAATGATATTTCTGATAATCATAACACTTGCAGTACTCTGTGCAATTGCTGTACCTGCAAGTGTTGCTGCCGAAACATTTAAGGGATTCTTTACATTTGGATACATTCCAAAGGGAGCGACAATAGTTCTTCTAGGTGCACTTGCTGGATACGCAGGGGCTGGAGGTCTAAACAATACAACGGTATCTAATTACTATCGTGATAAGGGGATTGGCATGGGAGCTAAGGTTGGAGCAATACCATCGCTAATAAAAGGTAAAAAGATTACAGTTAGCTCAGTAGGTAAGGTATTCAGAGTAGATCCGGAGAATCTTAAAAGATGGAAGATATGGAGAACCATTGCATGGATAGATATTGTTGGCATATTCACACTTGGAGCATTTATAGGAATGTACCTACCCACAATGCTAGCAGTAGGACTTATACCCTTAGGAACAAAGTTGCCAACGTGGGGAATAGCAGCCTATCAAGGAGAGTATTTCGCTAAGCTATGGGGACCTGTTGGCTGGGGGATAGCACTGCTAGTAGGAGTATGGATACTATTCTCAACACAGCTAGGCTCAACAGATATGATAACAAGAACACTAGTTGATCTTATATGGCAAGCGAGCGAGAGGGTAAGAAGATGGGCGAGAGGTGAAGTTAAGAAACTCTACTACACTGTACTAGCCTTCATAATCATCTGGATAATATTTGCTTTCGCACTAAACTATATATTTGGGATAGTACCCTTTGCATGGATTCTAATGGTGGCAAACATATCAAACATAGTACTTGCACTAACAGCCGCTGCAACAATACGTCTAGGAAGAAAACATCTTCCAAAAGAGATCAGAATGCCCATATGGAGTGCTATAGTACTCGTCATAGGGATTATATTCTGGTCAACCTTTGCACTACTAGCGACGCTAGCAACATTCTTTGGATTAACTATATAGTTATAATCAGCCAGTATGTGAAACCAAATATTTTTTAACATCTATTAATACAACTCTCCTTACAAATCCACCTTGAACTAACTCTAAGTTTTAGAGATTTCAATAAAGCCGTACTGCTGAAATTACTATTCCTACAGATATCATTAGAGCGCCTATAATATTATTCTTAGTCAGCTGCTCTTTTGTAAATAATTTTGTTGTGATATGTGCCAGCACTGGGGTTAGAGCTGTTGCTATAGCTGTTATCGAGACTCCTATAGCACTTATTGAATATATGAATAGATACATCCCTATACCCCAACCAAGGACACCCGTTACTATTGCAAGAATAAAGATAGCTTTTGCAGAATCTCGTCTAGGAGCGCCTTCAATTGCAAGACCTAGTGGTAAGAAAAAGAGTGCTATAATGGCTATCCTAACGATAGTTAGTGTAAAAGCGTCTACCTGCTTTAGTGCTATTTTAATCATTGAAGTAGCTATACCCCATGAAATGGATGTAGCTACAGCGTATCCTATGCCATGCAATTTAAAACTATTCGTGGAACCCCTAAAGGTAGCTATAGCCACTCCTGTAAACGCTAAAACAGTTCCAATTACTGTAAATGCTGATAGAGTTTCTCCAAGAAATACTACTGCAATAGATTGTGCTACGAATATATAGGTGTAGCTGATTACCACAGCTAAAGAGCTACCTATAAGTTGAATAGCTTTCGTATATGCTGCATCTCCTATTCCAGGACCTAGAATTGCAGAAACAATTACAATTACCATAATGCTGGGTTTTAGCTCTGATAGTCTTACTTCATTGAATGGTACTATTATTAGTAGAAACGCCATTGCTGCAATAGCTCTAATGGCTGTATAGATGATTGGTTTGACATATTTTCTAAATCTAAATATAAGTGCAGGATGTAGACTCCATATTATTGAAGCCATCACTATGGCCATAAGATCGAGCATTCTACATCCCAGATAGTTATGTAAATACAATCCCTAGAAGCACAACCTTAAAAGTTTAGATTTAAGTACAGGAAATCATTAACCTTTGGAAGTTGGAGCATTAGATTGTGGTTTGGTATCTGCCTAACATTATCATACGCT
The DNA here is from genome assembly GCA_038889075.1 of Ignisphaera sp. GTDB lineage: Archaea > Thermoproteota > Thermoprotei_A > Sulfolobales > Ignisphaeraceae > Ignisphaera. The sequence goes on along the minus strand of JAWAHS010000005.1, from coordinate 97,052 downwards.
TTTAGTTACACTCTCCAAACTTAATTAATGATTTCACAACCTATATTGGGTTCCATATATGACTAGAATAGAAAGAGTTAAAATCGGGTTTGTAGGAGCTGGTGGTATAGCTGAAGCACACGCTAAATACTATAGACAGAATCCATATGTAGATCTTGTTGCTGTTGCTGATATAGATGTCGAGAGGGCTAGAAGATTTGCCAAGATATACGGAATTCCTGAAGAAAATGTATTTAGAGGATATGAAGATATGTTTGATAGAATACCAATGGATGGTGTAAGTATCTGCACCCCTCATAAATACCATGCAGCGCCAACAGTGTATGCACTTAAAAAAGGTATTCATGTACTTGTTGAAAAACCTATGGCGATTTCAGCTACGGAGGCACTAGAGATGCTGCGTGCAGCCATACAATACAAGCGAATTTTAATGGTAGGTTTTCAAAACAGATTCTCATGTGAAATTATGGCAGCTAGAAGGTTTGTTGCCTCTGGGCTTCTCGGTGGATTCTATTATGGTGAGACTGTTGAAGGTCGGGAGAGAAGAAGAGCTATACCACCACGGTTAACATTTATAGATAGGGAGCTATCTGGAGGAGGGGTTTTATTGGATCTAGGCTGCTATGCTATTGATAACGCAATGTATATACTCGGGTATCCAGAGGTAGTACGGGTCAGTGGACATATATATGCAACACTTGGAAAAGATGAGGAAGCAGCTACTGTCGTCGGTAGCTGGGGTTCGTGGGATGTTAGCAGATTCAATGTTGAAGATTTTGCAATTGGAAAAATAGTACTCAAGAATAATGCTGTTCTATGGCTTAAGGTGACGTGGGCTATGCATAATGATGATCTCGGTAGACCATTCTTCCTTGGCTTAAAAGGTGGTATAAAGCTTTATCCACTCGAAATCTTTAGAGATGAAAATGGATACATGACCACATCCAGAGTAGTTTTACCTCAAAAAGATGTGTGGAGTGATAAGATAGGCAAATTCGTAGAGGCGGTAATGAAGGGGCTTGATAGCCCTATAGACCCTAGGGAGAGCGTATATGAAATGCTAATTCTTGATGCTCTATATCAGTCTGCTAGTAGAGGTGGAGAGGATATCGAGATATACATACCGGATGAGGTTAGATCTATAGTAAACAATTCTGTTCTACATGGGTTGGAGAGGGCATAAAGTTGAGAGTAGGTATCGTAAGTTTTGCACATGTTCATGCACCAGGCCATGTAGAGCTACTTAAATCTAGAAGTGATATTGAAATAGTTGGTGCATTTGATGACAATAGAGATAGAGGTCTATTCTATGCAAATAAATATGGTCTAGAGCTTCTCCCATCTGTAGATTCACTTATTAGAAGGAAGCCGGATTTAGTTGTTATAGATAGTGAAACCGTTAGGCATCTAGAGTATGTCAAGATCTTTGCTGAAAATAATATAAATGTATTTTGCGAAAAACCCATAGGATTGAATGTTCGGATGGCTAGGGAGATAAAGAGTATTGTAGAAAAGCATGGAATACTATTTACAACAGGTTTCAACTCTAGATTTAATCCTGATATAGTAAAACTCAGGGAGATTATAACCACAAATGAGATTGGTAACATCTACATGGCTAGGGTAAGAATAGCCCACTCGGCAGCTGTAGATAAATGGTTTAAGGAATGGACTCAATGGTTTGGAATAGAAGAACTGGCTGGAGGTGGAGGATTACTAGATCTTGGTATACATGCAGCAGATCTATTAAGGTATATATTGAATGATGAACCTGTAGAGGTACAGGGCATATCTGTAAATCTCACGAGAGCGTACGAAGTTGATGATTTTGGCATAGGTATAGTGCTATTCTCTAGGGGAACTCCATCAATATTAGAAAGTGGGTGGATACAGGTAGCAGAAAATCCATCACTAACTCCACTGGAGGTATATGGGGATAGAGGAGCAGCTTTAAGAACACCGATGGGTATACTATATTATTCAAGGGATAGAAAGGCGTGGATAAAACCCAGCCCCCCACAGGTCACTATTAGAAATGCTCTTGAAGATATGATAGATGCTGTTCAGAGAGGTAGAAAGCCAACCATAACAGTTGATGATGCAGTAAAAGCACAAGAAATAATAGAGGCAATATACATTAGTAGTAGAAGGAAAAATGCTGTAAAACTCCCATTACAGTAGTAGAACATGCAATGGAGCTACAGTATTCATAACGATTTAAGAGTAATTATTATGAAGTTATTTGATGTATAACTGTATAATATTAGAACTACTCTAGCATTATCCTCCAAATATAGACTAGGGTGTAAAATTATGGTGTTGGACATCAGTCTATTAAATTTCTTATTATCAAAAATTGGAAGAGATAGATTAAATAGCTATTTTGATCCATATAAGGATAGTTTAAAGACGTACATAATGCCTATAGAGGTGCTAAGACCACATGAAGGTACTTTGGATGGATATATAGAGTATATAGCAAGGGATATTATAGCATCGGGGTATGTGAAATATCCAATAGTTGTTGATATAAGAACGCTAGTGATACTAGATGGTCATCATCGTGTTGAAATATTAAGAAGACTTGGCATTAAGTATATACCAGTTTTCCTGGTAGACTATCTTCAAGACTATATAGATGTTTATCCACTTAGAAAGGATATCCCAGTAACTAAGCATAGTATAATAGATATGGCAGTTTTTAAGAAAGCTATATACCCGCCTAAAACATCTAGACACATTTACTATGGATTCACAGTACTACCAACATATACACCTCTAGATCATCTTAAAACACTAACAGTAGAAATGTCTAAAAGTGACACAGCGTTAAATCATTAACCAGCTTATCTCCGTTAGTTACGATACCAGCCAGCCCATCTTTTTCAATGTTTCAATAAAATCATCCATATCTGTAGGTGTTAATATTAAGTAGGATTCATCTCCAAGCTTAAATACTACAGCATTGTTTGATGAAGTTGCTAGAAATGCTTTGGAACCATTTCTAAGTTTAAACCATCCCAGCTTATACCCAGGTAGACTATGGCCATACAATCTTGTAGTTGGCGTGAGGTCATTTCTGTGCTCTAGGTTCACTAAGGATATCTCTATAATTTCATTGTGTTTAACTGTAAATTTATAGAGTGGAGGCGCTCTAACTACTAATACGTCTTGAGAAATTTCTATTTTGAGTAGGACTATGGGCAAAACCAATACGGTTATGAGAACCGCAAATACTGCAAGGGGAATTGCTACTGTGATTATTAAAGTTTTCATCGGAATGGCTACTGTAAAGATGCTATTCACGGATTATCACCAGAATCTATAGGTTGTAGATTACCTATAAATTATTTAGTGTAGAGGAGGTATTTGAATATTAAACGAACTTTTGTATTCTAATAAATTATTTCTAATCTTCCTAGTAAATAGTAGATCTTTAATTGTATCTAAACATATTAATTCTGGCAACTATGTAGATAGTAGTGAGGTGTTGTAATTGAGTAAATTTAAAATAGTCTTACCGAGGGAGGTTGAAGGAGTGTATGACTGTGTTGTAGTTGGAGCTGGGCCTGCTGGTTTAACAGCTACACTATATCTAGCTAGACTAAATGTGAAGGTAATTGTAGTAAGTAGGGATATCGGTGGACAAATGGCTACAGCACCCATTGTAGATGACTATCCTGGCATTCCTAGCGTTCCTGGTGCTAAGCTAGCTGAGATGTTTGAGGAACACGTAAGAAGGTATGGAGTGCCAATAGTTGTAGGGGATAGTGTTAGAAGCGTTGTCAAGAATAATGATATTTGGTGTATTGAAACTGAATCAGGTAGAAGAGTATGCAGCTATGCGGTCATACTTGCTATAGGTACCATTAAGAGGAAGCTTAATGTCCCTGGTGAAGATAGGTTTATAGGGCGTGGTATATCTTACTGCGCTGTTTGCGATGGCATTTTCTTCAAGAATGGCATTGTAGCTGTTGTTGGAGGAGGAGACTCTGCACTTACCAGCGCACTATACCTCTCATCAATTGCTAAGAAGGTCTATCTTATTCATAGAAGGGATAGCTTTAGAGCATTTCCATATTACGTAGAGAGGATTAGAAGAGATCCAAAAATAGAACCGATTATGAATAGTATTGTTGTTGAAATTGTTGGTGAGAAAAAGGTATCTGGGATAAGGATAAGAAATACTGTTTCAGGTGAGGAAAGAACTTTGGCTGTTGATGGAGTATTTGTGGAGATAGGTTCCGAGCCTCCAAAGGAATTCCTGAAATCCATAGGTCTAGAACTAGATGATAGAGGCTACGTAGCTGTAAACCCTGATATGAGTACAAATCTTCCAGGGATATATGCATGTGGTGATGTTGCAGGTGGAAGATATAAATACCGATTTGAACAGATAATAACAGCCGCAGCTGAGGGAGCAATAGCTGCTGATGCTGTATATAAATACCTCTTAAAGATAAAGAAGCCTTAGTGAAGTCTATAGAAAGGCTATTCTTCATGACAAGAGGAGCGCGGCTTGCATAAAGCAGTTGTGGTCTGGGATCTGCTACATCTTTAGCCTATATATCACTATCCCCATTTTCTCGGGATTCATAAGTGAGAGGAATATCGATACTTTATCAGAGTCATTAGCAAGTTTCTTAGATAACTCAGCTATCATTTTTTGATATATTGTATATTTTAAACTGCCTGATACATCCGATAATGCATCGGTATAGTCTATTGGTATGGGAATGCCCGTACCTACGCTTATCTTCATGATACTTGATATAAGGGTATCTTCATCTAATGAGCTACTTGTAACATACTCCATTTTTGTTGCAGTAGGGTGTATTGTTTTTTCAGCTCTATAGAATGCAAGCTTTACCGTATGTCCAGCCATACTCTGAACTATACCGTCGTACCACGGTATTCTAGCTCTAAGCCATTCATCATCTGCATCTCCTCTAGCTCTAAGCTTTAAAAGTTCATCTCTTAGATCGACATACGATCCAAATACTATATATTCACCTGGTTTTAGGACAAGGCTTAGGATTGCTCTGTCGCTCATTTTAAGTTCCTTAAACCCGAGAATGTTGACAATATCTCTAGAGTAGCTCCTTTTTAGAATACCAACGATGGCGGTATCCGTTCTGTCTGCGAGTTCCATTATATCCTCTGTTATATTTATGATTAGCTGGAATAGTCTACTCTTTTTTGATTCTCTGGTTCTCCAGCTTGGAAGTATCCTTGGAATTATCTCGCCATCGAGTAAAAGAACCTCGAAATTTACCTCACCTCTCTTCTTAGCATTTAGAAGTTCTAGTGCTGTTCTACGTTCATAGTATTTGGCGTAGATACTCGTCAGATCTTCTACAAAATTTAGATCTACATATGCTCGAGATTCTATCCCTGTTTTTCCACAGGTCTTACCATAACTTGTATAGCTGACAACAGCAATGCTTAGGTAGCCACCTATAAGCTCTATTGCAGGGGCAGTAAAGCTGGAATCTATAGTATAATAGCAGAGATCGATGGGTCTACCCATCAGTTTTATAGTAAAGCTACCTCTCGATTCAATAGCTCTTCTAATCTCATTTCCTATTTCAATAATCTTAGAAACCTCCTTGTAGAGTTTGTCAATTGTTCTATTCAAAGCTTTATCGACGATTTCAGGTGATACTCCTATAACTTCCTCTATGACTTCATTGAGGTGGTTCTCCAACAGCCCTCACCTGTATAAGCATCGGGTACCTTAATGGATTTCCAAGTCCTGCAAAGAAGAACTCCCGTGTTTCTAGGAGAGATAGAGTTTCGGTTCCTATGCCAGCTAAATCGATAAAGTTTTGTAGTTGTTGGAAATCATATGGTGTTTGAAGTCTACTAAAGAATACGGTGTTTGTATTATTTCTAACATCCGGTGAAAAGTCTATTATTCTTTGGCTAGCCAATATTGTGCCTATCCCCCATTTTCTACCTTCTCTAAGCGTTTTTTCAATCATGGTGTTGGAGGGGTAGCACCCTCTATCACATGCATAGTTGTGTGCTTCATCTATAATGACTAGAATGTTTTGTGGATTCCTAGTTTCTTCCACAATTTCCCATATTTTTGAGAGAACGCCTTTGACAATAACTCTTCTAACCTCTGTTTCAACAATGCTGAGATCTATAACAGTAATCCTATTTCTGTATACTGCATCAAGTATATCTGTTACCCTGTATCTTATCTTGTTTAGTCTATTAATATACATTCTGCCATACAATTTTATATAGAGGTTAAGCTTTTCAGGTGTGGGTCTTCGAGCACCGAGAACGCTTGCAACAAGATAGGACATGTATGCAACTCTGTCTGCATCCCATAGGCTACTCCTAGAGATATTTAGCATGAGTTCTTCAATTCTACCGATGTCTATATTAGAAGATTCTAGGAGTCTAAGTATGTGGTTTTCATCCTGGTTTAAACATACCTTAGCATCCTTTTTCATATCTATGCATAGAATGTAATATAGAAGGGTAATCGGTACATAGTTCTCTATATGTTCTCTCATAGAGCTTACAGCATTGGTTAAACCCTGTGAAACTGTATCTATGTCGATAGCTATTTCCTCAGCGTTTACCACTTTATCGCGATAGTACTTGACATAGTCCATGCCTGTGTGATCGAATACTATAATTCTCCAATCAGTTTTAGCTATCACCTCATCAATTATAGCCTTTACAAGTCTTGATTTACCCGTACCAGTAGTTCCAACGATAGCTATGTGGTATCTTAGTGCTTCTGGATTGAGTGGTATCACCAAGCCACTGTATTTATGTATGCCTACCTCAAGACCGTATCCAAGGTTAAGTTGTAAATCCTTTGAAGATTCAACTATGTATACCTTTGATCTCGGGGTAGGTGGAGAGGAAGGAGGTTTTAGTCTTCCATCAACTACCTCGCCGAGAATTCTAACAAAGGAAGCTTCAAAAGGTAGATCGATACTCTCTTCAGCAAGCTCGGGTCTTTCAATAATGGCAGCTCTCTGGGTATGGGTCAAGAGAGGATCGTACTTACTAAGCCACCTTAGAACACCTAGATAGGTTTTTCCAAATTTGGCATCCTTTACAATAACTAGAGATTCTTCTTTGGCTAGATGTTCAGCATCTTTATAGATAAGTATAGGGGCAGAAGAGATACGAGCGCTGGATGCAACAACACCTATTTCACGCATATAAACCAACTCTGATTTTCATCTAAGATTTTTAGAGGTATTTTGGAGAATAATTAATATAGACACCTAGTCAAAAGTTTCATCCCCCTAATGCATGTGGATGTAGCAGTGCAACATTTACTTAATCGAGGTGGGAGAAAACTCTAATCCTTTCAAATGTCCATAAATGAAAGGTACATCCTAAATAGATAGTTGGAACAGGCCTCACCTCAAGGTGGACCCTTACTTTCCAGGGTGGAGAGTAGGTCGGCAAACGTTCTAAATAAATTTGGTTACGTAGGTTTGACGTTATTAGGTTACAGTTTTGTAGATAATGGTATATGTGTATAGATAACGATGTAGGTGGAAAAGCATATATGGTTTATTGGAGTTCTTTATTTGGAGTCCAGCATGTTATCGATGAGGATACTCGACGTGCTGAATTATGTGGAAAGGAAATCGGATGAACTTTCAATTCCAAGAATAGGTAGGGATGACGGTATAGCATTGTATTCAATACTGTATATGTTAACCCATGGAAAATCAGATTTTGTAGCAATCGATGCAGGTGCCGGGATAGGCTACTCTACAATCTGGCTTCTAGCAGCCCTAGAGAATTCCTATACAAAAAGCCGTTTATATGCAATCGAATGGAATAGAGAAAGATTTGAAATACTTAAAGAGGTTTTAAATGCTGTACCTAAAAATCGTACAGATGTTTCCACAGTATATGGGGATGCACTTAAATATGTGAGGAGCAATTTTAGTGAAAATGCAATAGATTTTATATTTATAGATATAGATAAGGATATATATGTAGAGATGTTTGATATTGTTAAGAAAAGAATTAGAGAGAATGGTGTAGTGGTATACCATAATGCATATATGGCGAGAAGGACAATCATCTCAATAATTAAGAGAGCGTCTGAGGAGGGATGGGCATCAACAGTAATACCAACAAATGAAGGTCTTCTCCTACTAAGGCCTCCGATAAAGTACGTGGAGAAAATGGTTTAGTGGTTTATAGATTTCGCCAAAGTATTGACAATGCTGGAAAGGCTGTGTGTAGCGTTATACCTCAATTAGAATATATCCATCGTTCTTTACACCAAAATCGTCTACCAGACCTAATAGCCATTCTCTACATATCTTAACACTATGTAGCAGTAGAGTTGGTGGTATATAGTGTAAGAATATCTGGTTTGAATATTTATCTAACCCCAACACCGAAACCCAGTTAACTCTATATATCATGTTGTTTTTAGCGTTTGCATTGATAAGCTTGAATACCACGTGCTTTTCATTTTCATCGCAATCATCTATAAATACATGCTGATCACCAAATTTAATGATACAGTCTTCACCATAGCTAGCCTCTACATTACTTGGTGTAATTGCAAATAGATCTGTAGTAGCAAATATATATGCATGGGTAGTACTACATATACGGTCTGAGTATCTATGGGCTACGTTATTGCTGTAGAATCTTCTCAGTATATTCATCGATTCATCTATACAGCTACTATAGTACATGCTATTAACCCTATATATAGGGATTGTAGCAATTGTTGGAAAATAGTGATAGAGCTTAGCTCGATAGAGTCTCGTTCTCTGGGAGAATCGTGTGTATAAGGCTTTTCTACCAGCATTGCTATACCTTCTAATTATCCTATCAATATAGCCTAGCCATCTCTCTACAGCATTGCTACAACTCTCTGGATATACTCCACATCTATTTACAATATCGTTAACAATATAGTAGATGCATTCATCTGTTTTGCAGTATCTGTACATTTTATAGATGAGCTCTCTTAATAGCTCTAGAAATCTCCATAGAGAATCGGAATATGTATAAACATAGTATATTCTATTGCTATATCTATATACATTTATAGGTTTCCCTTTTACAATATCCATAAAAATGTTGTCAAATACATCACTGGCAATATTGGCTGCTATTGTATATCCGTAATAATAACCCCTCTTGATGCACGTTGATGTGGATTCGGTACATAAGGTTATGTGAAAGCTTCTAGTGTAGGGTTTACCAAATCCAACATGGATATAGTTTGGTCTTTCTATAGAATACATGATAATCACTATGGTGTGTGAAAAATAGGAATTGAAGTTCTAATCGAGGGTTTCAGAGTCTCTCAGTAGCCAATCGCGTATAAACCTCAGCCTATAGATACCAGGTTCAATTTTTAGTGGAGGATGCTGCTTATGCATCATAGCACCATGTTTATCTAGAACAATATACACCTCATCAAATCTATTATAGACTTTTGCATTTAACAATACATGTTTGTTTCCAGTTTCGCCAGCGATCTCGAGGTAATTTGAAACCAGTTTACCATATTTTTCAAGTCTACCTCGAAGTTCGCAATCCTCATCCATCTCTTCTAATATAACATCACCTTGCCTATATATCCTCCTCCGACTCATTCGAACCCTATTAGAGTAGAGGTATATAATGTGTTCATAGAGAAGGGCGTAATCCAACAATTTTCTTTTAAAATATCGAATTTGATTGCTGGGGTTTTACATGTTAAATTTAAATATTTTTTACACCATTTTTAGGTGGGGGAAACTATGTTAAAAAATAAAATTGTTGTAGGTTTTGTTCCACTTCATAGGTATCCATTTGATGAAAAATGGGCTCAAGAACTTAAGAAGAGATTTATAGATGTTATTGCACGAGAGTTTCCACAGATTGAATTGATCTATCCGAGTGAAAGTGATACAAAGCTGGGTCTGGTAACCGATGATGAAGATGGATATAGAGTTGTTGAATTATTTAGAAGTAGAGGTGTTGATGCTATATTTATAGCAACACTAACCTTTGGTGATGAACTTGCAGGTGCACTCGTTGCAGAACACTTTAGGAGAATCCCAATAATGATTGTAGCTACTAAAGAACCTTCGATACTTCCAGGTGGTTTTAGGAGATCAGATTCGTTTTGCGGTACACTATCGCTAGCCTCGGCACTGTATAGAAGGAAGATACCATTCATATTTGGAGGTATACTCTTTCCTGAGGATAGCGAGTTTAAGAGGCAGTTCGATATCTTTGTAAGAGTTGCTTCAATAGTTAGAAGCTTCATTGGTGCTAGGGTAGGGCTTATTGGACCTAGACCAACACGATTTGAGACTGTAACATTTAATGAAGCTAAAATGGTTGAGAAATTCGGCCAGAGGGTTATCCATACAACGCTTTTAGAGGTTGTCGAAGAGGCTAGAAAGCTGAGAGACGATGATCCGATTGTTACAAGAATCGTTGAGGAGATGAAGAGGCAAGTGGATGTATCAGGTATTCCGCAGGATGCACTATATAGGCAGGCTAAGCTGGAGGCTGTGTTGAGGAGTATAATAGAGCGCGAAAAGCTTTCAGGTTTAGGTTTTAGGTGCTGGACTGAGATTCAGAGATACTATGGTATATCTCCATGCTACATCTTAGCGAGATTAACAGAGTCAGGTATAATGTCGTCGTGCGAAGTTGATATATATGGGGTACTCACAATGCTTATCCAGTATGCAGCATCTCTATACACAACTCCGCCACACTTTATAGACTGGACAATAAGACATCCAGAGAAGCCCAATGTGTTTCTAGCATGGCACTGTGGAAATGCGCCTCCAGCACTTATGCAGCCAGGCTGCACACTATCATATCACAGCATAATGTATAGGGATGTGGGAGTCGATAGAAGCTATGGCACTATAGAGGGTGTGGTAAGGCCAGGCACAGTAACAATTTCAAGGCTTGTAGAATACGATGGTGAATTCAAGATGTTTATAACAAGAGGTAGGATAGTTGATGTAGAACCTAGGGTAAGGGGAGCATGGTCATGGGTAGAGGTGAATGATCTTGATAAGATATATAGAACATTGATTGAAGAGGGATTCGTACACCATGCAAGTATGATACACGGTGACTATGTTGAAGTAATTGCCGATGCATGTAGACTGCTAGGAATAAAAACAGTAGTGGTCTAGATCACCATAATATTATTCTGTAACACCAGTAATACTCGAGTAGTTACGGAGGGCTTTTTAGACAAATTAGAGATACCGTCTCCAGGTGCGAGAATATGTCTAAGAAGGTTGAGTTTGAACCGTATCCGTTATTTATTAAAAAAGATTACAGACCAGATCCAAAATCAGATGTAATTCTGGTATTTAGAATTACACCTGCAGAAGGTTTTAGTATTGAGGATGCTGCAGGTGGTGTAGCAGCTGAAAGTAGTGTTGGTACATGGACGACTCTATACACATGGTATGATCAGAACAGATTGAATAGGCTCATGGGCAAGGCATACCAGTTTACAGATCTTGGTGATGGATCCTATCTGGTGAGGATTGCCTATCCAGTAGAGCTATTTGAGGAAAATAATATACCTGGGTTTCTAGCTAGTGTTGCTGGAAATATATTTGGTATGAGGAGGGCTAAGTGGCTTAGAGTTGAGGATATGTATCTCCCTTACGACTTTATAAAGTTCTTTAAGGGACCCTATAGAGGTCTTCATGGTGTTAGAGATATATTTAAAGTTTATGATAGGCCTATTGTTGGAACAGTTCCTAAGCCAAAGGTTGGATATAGCCCTGATGAGGTTGAGAAGCTTGCATATGATATTCTCAGTGGAGGGCTAGACTATATAAAGGATGATGAGAATCTTGCTAGCCCCAGCTACTGCCGGTTTGAGGCAAGGGCAAAAGCTATAATGAAGGTTATTGATAGGGTTGAAAAGGAAACCGGTGAAAGAAAGGTCTGGTTTGCAAATATAACTGCCGATGTTAGAGAGATGGAAAAGAGGCTAAAACTTGTAGCAGACTACGGCAACCCATACATTATGGTTGATGTTGTTATATGTGGGTGGTCCGCCCTCACATATATAAGAGACCTTGCCGAAGAGTACAAGCTTGCCATACATGCCCACAGGGCTATGCATGCCGCTATAACTAGAAATCCACATCATGGCATCTCTATGTTTACACTAGCAAAACTGTTTAGAGTAATCGGTGTTGACCAGCTTCATGTGGGGACGCCGGAGGTTGGAAAGCTAGAGGCAAAGACTGTTGATGTAATAAGATACTGTAAGGTACTTAGGGATGCGAACTTTAAACCAGATGAAAATGATGTCTTTCACCTAGAACAGCCATTCTATCACATAAAACCTGCGCTACCTGTATCCTCAGGAGGGCTTCACCCAGGCACACTACCGGAAGTTGTAAAGGTTATGGGTAAGGACATTGTTATACAGGTTGGTGGAGGTGTTGTTGGCCATCCGGATGGCCCTAGAGCAGGAGCGGCTGCCGTTAGACAAGCGCTAGAGGCTATAGCAAAGGGTATTCCGCTAGATGAGTATGCTGAGAAACATGCAGAGCTTAGAAGGGCTCTTGAAAAATGGGGGTATGTTAAGCCAATCTAAATTCTACTTCTCAATTTTTTATCGACATATCTAATTAGTGTTCCTAGAAAGAATTTTGTTGACTCTGAGGCTCTATATGGCAGGACTATATCTGCAGACTCTTTAGCCTCACTATCGGCATCACCAACAACTACAGCTAGACCGGCAGTCTCAAGCATATCTATATCTGTAACACTATCACCTATAGCTATAGACTTTAGGAGATCTACACCTATCTCCTTGGCAAGAATCTCCATAGCTCTCCCCTTGCCACACCCTCTAGGGTATATATGTAGAACATAGCCCGTATACATGGCATGGATATCTGGAAAGAGCTCAGCAATTCTCTTCTCTAACTCTCTAACCCTTGAAATATCAGCCTTTAGATCCTGGGGGACCCTGAAGGCACGGTCACACAGTCTATACATATTACTATCAGATGGCTGAAGCTTAAATATCTCTGAAATCTTATCAACTATGCTGTCCAGCGATTCTCTGCATAGCTTGATGAGGCGTCTTTCAATTTGAACTATACAACCATTTTCAGCTATAAATATGGGTGTCAATCCTAGGTATCTCTGGAGAGTTAGTACCGTTGGGTAGCTGTTGCCTGAGGTAAGGCATACCGGTACCCCCAGGTTCTCAGCTCTCCTCATCAATTCAATCGCATCGAGATCTAGGGTATAGCTGCCCCTAGATAGCGTTAGCACCCCATCTATATCTATAAAGATCATCTGAGGTATACCTCCACCCAGTACCCTATCTAATCTCTCAAGAATTTCATTCTCTATTTGAATCATTTCACAGCACACCATAGATGCTATAGCACTACTACACAGTGTGGTACACAAAATACATCAGTTTTAGTCAAATAGTAAAATATTAGCCTCCCGGTACTAGAGGCATTACTACTACTCTATCGCCTTTATCAAGTCTATGCCTTACATCGAATACCGTCTTACCGTTAACTAGCACCACAACACCATCTCTAATTTCATTGCATTCCACAACACTATCTAGCTTAAGGATGCCGTTATTAGAGGCTGTGGTCAGAAGGTCTATGATAGATGGGTTTTCCTCAAAGTAGAATGTTTTTTCAATGCTTTTTGAATTAGGTGTAAATGGCGGTAGTATCTTTATGGTAATGGGTATTCCATTTACCATGGCTCCTATCCTACTATTCTATAGTTTTAGTAGCAAGCTTTAAAAACTTAAACATTATTCCCTATACATTAGGTGTTTAATTTGAGTGAAGGCCTTGAGATTCCAGAGGAGCAGATAAAGAATGACATCTGTAAGGTTATGAAAAATCTATTTAGTAGAGGGCTTGTATCCGCTCTAGGAGGTAATGTTAGTGCTAGAATCCCCAATTCAAAAGAGTTTTGGATAACACCAAGTGGTATATATAAGGGTGAACTTGTACCCGACGATCTAATAAAGCTTGATCTAGATGGTAATATAGTTGATGGTTTTGGCAGACCATCAATTGAGTGGCCCATTCATGCAGCTATATATAGAGTTAGACAAGATGTTAATGCTGTTGTCCATGCCCATAACCCTGTTACACTAGGGCTTGCTCTAGCGGGCATTGGTTTAAAGCCCATCACGGTGGAGGCTGTCATGGTTTTAAGAAGGATTGAAATTGTACCATTTGCTTTTCCAGGGACCGATCAGCTTGCAAAGCTTGTAGCTGAAAAAGCTGCCCTTGGGTCAAGGGCCCTTATTCTCCAGAACCACGGAATTATTGCTATGGGGGCCAATCTATATGAGGCTGAGGCAGTTGCTGAAACACTTGAAGAGGTTGCTATGGCTCAGTTTGTCTCTATGGCTCTTGGTAGGGAGCCTCCGGTTATACCAGAGAGGGAGGTTGAGCTCTACTATAAGCTGTATCGACTTGGCTGATGAACGAAGTGGTGCAGGGCGGTGACCCAGGAGTACTATGGCTATGTTGGTAGCATTCTATATGTTGATCTATCTAGAGAGAGGGTTGAGCAGAGGAAGCTAGAATACAATGATATAGATGAGTTTCTTGGGGGTATAGGACTAGCAGCAAAAATTATTGTTGAGGAGATACCCGACCCCAGGATAGATCCATTTAGTCCAGACAATATTCTAGTATTTATGACAGGGCCCCTCACTGGCTCACCAGTATATGGAGCAGCTAGATATGTTGTTGCCTCCAAGTCCCCTCTAACTATGGCCTGGGGAGAGTCCCATGTATCTGGCTACTGGGGGCCGGAGCTTAAGAAGGCCGGATTTGACGGTATAGTAATTCGGGGTAGATCATCTACACCAATATACCTCTTTATTCACAATGGGTCTGTAGAGTTTAGGGATGCCTCTAAGCTCTGGGGGCTAGATGTATTCGAAACCGATGAAACAATTAAAAAAGAGGTCGGTGATGGAAGTATAAGGGTTGCTGCTATTGGTCCTGCAGGTGAGAATCTATCTAGAATTGCATGTATAGCCTCGGACATCCAGCCAAACGGCCCTAGAATAGGTGGTAGAACTGGGATGGGGGCAGTCATGGGCTCTAAGAACCTGAAGGCCATAGCTGTCAAGGGTAGCGGGAAGATAAAGGTGAAGGATGTCTCAAGAGTCTCAAGTGTGCTCTCAAGGCTACTCCCACTCATAATGTCATCGCCAACAGCACAGATTCTAGCATCATTTGGCACTGCTGGCGAGGTTGAGGAGTTCTATGAATATGGGGATATGCCTATTAAAAACTTTACGCTAGGTGAATTTAGCGGCTATAGAAACATTACAGGGCAGAGTTTTAAGGAAAGGAAGATAGTCGTTGATGTATATGGCTGTTGGGCATGTCCTGTAAAGTGCTGGAAAGTAGTTGAGGTAGACGGTAGAAGGATTAGAGCTCCAGAGTATGAAACAATAGCATCTCTAGGAACACTTCTCATGATAGACGACCCCGGCTACCTTGCAAAGGCCAATTACCTGTGCTATAAATATGGTATCGATACAATCTCTACAGGTGTCACAATTGCGTGGGCTATTGAATGCTTTGAGAAGGGATTAATTACAGTTAGTGATACTGGTGGGATGGAGCTTAGATGGGGTGATAAAGAGGTTGCTGTGAAGCTTATTGAGATGATTGGAAAGAGGATAGGATTTGGCAATATACTTGCTGAAGGCTGTAGACAGGCATCGAAAATCATCGGCAGGGGTACAGAGGAGCTCTGTATGCATGTAAAAGGAACCGAAATGCCTATGCATGACCCAAGGGCATTTAAGGGTATCGGTCTTCAGTATGCGACCTCCAATAGAGGGGCTGACCACCTCTATGGGCTTTTCTTTAGGATAGAACAGGGTCAGAGGGTACATGACCTAAAAATATATGAGAGGGTTGATAGATTTGAATACAGAGGTAAGGGATGGATGGTTGCAACAATGGAGATGTGGAGTGAAATACTAGAGTCGATGGTTCTATGCAAATTTGTAGATATACCACCTGCACACATAGCGGGGCTGTACACCTATGTTACAGGAATTAGAAAAACTGTGCCAGATCTACTAAAGATTGGAAAAAGAATATTTACGCTAAAGAGGCTATTCAATATAGCAAATGGAGTGACAAGGGTACATGACATACTTCCAAAAAGATTTCTAGAAGAGCCCCTTAGAGAGGGAGGGTCGAAGGGTCAGATAGTTGAGCTAGAACCTATGCTAAAGGAGTACTATGAATATATGGGCTGGGATGAAAATGGGGTCCCTAGGAAGGAGGTTATAGAGGAACTAGGACTAGGAAAATACACGGTAAAGCTTGGAGTAAATATTTAGATTTATTTAGCCATATCTTCTATATATTCTATATATAGATAAATACTGCTGTACTCTATCTACACCTGGGTATTACCGTATAGCAAAGCTTTTATTTAAACATCTACTTGAGAATGGTATTAGTATTACGGTGCACACTCATTGGACTCAACAGAAGATACTACCTCAAGGATGCCACCATATAGTCTTAGGAGTAAACTTTTGGATGACTTTAGAATAACTATATCGTTTATAGGGAAGGTTGCTCTTAAAAAAGTTAATGGTTTTAGCAAAAGTATGGCTATAATGGTTAGTGTGTTCCTTGTTAGAGCCATTGTAGGCGGTAATATAGTTCCTCAAGCTATCAGCAGGATTGTAAATGCCTTAAAAGATGAAGCATTGAATACAGCTATATTTGGATTTTGGCTATTTATAGTTTCAGCAATCATTTATGCTGCTACTGAATTTATCTTGTTTAAATATTTTAAGAAGCTAGCGGAAACTATAATAGCTTTAAAGAAGTCGGTTATAGACAGTATAAGGGCTAATGGAATTAGTGATTCGCCTGAGGATGTTGTTGGTAGAATTTCTAGCGATATCGACTTTGTTATATGGAATATGAATGCAGTGCTAGTTACACTACTTCCAAATATTTTTACAGGTATAGTGGCAGCATATACGGTACTCAACTTCAATATGTATGTAGGTCTTGTTACGGTATTTACATTAACCCCTTATCTAATGTTGGCTGAATACTATAGTAGAAGAGTAGAAATTGCAAGGCTTGAGGAAAGACATGAGTATAGTGTAAGCATAGCGTATATAAGGGATGTTGTTTATTGGAGACAGGAGAATGGTTTTCTCAGTCAAGTACTGAGTAAATGGTATAGGGCAATTCTAAGAGTTATGTGGTATGATAGAGTCTATTGGGGGGTTAGCTTTTTTACGCAATTTACCTCAATAGGAATAATATCATTTGTAGCAGTATTGCAGGCATATAATGGAGCTATAGATGTAGGCTCTCTAGCAGGAATAATATCAGCTACTATAAACGCTCATAGTGCACTACTTAATGCAATGTGGGCCCTATGTATACAGGGGCAGAATGTAGCTGCTATAAAGCGAATCTATGTGTACTTCCATGGAATGAATCAGCGAGATAGAGGAGTGCTAGAAACTCCTCTAATGCAAACCATGAGAAGGCGGTAGGAGATGGTCATGATGCTCTTAAAGGGGATCTCCTGTAGAGCATGGTTATAGCTACAGCTATTGCTAGTAGAAACATTATTATTGCTACAAATATGAAGGTCTGGCCATATCCGTGGATGGCCACCATATAGCTTAGTATAATGTTGGAGAATATATTAGCTAGTGCAAAATTTGAGTTCACTAAACCTAGTGCTAACCCTCTGTTTTCCTCATCTACAGATAGCGGTACTAGGACTGAAATCGATGTGATATAGCTTGCCCATACAATACTATAGCTAGCCATTACAATGGATGCTGTAGTAAGACCTCCAACAGCTGAGTTGAGATAGAGGTAGAGAGACATTGATATTAGGCTTACGATGTATACGGTAGTTGCACCAATAGAATACAGCACATAGCCAAATAGTAATATGGCTGGAATCTCAAACCAGCTTGCAAGACTTAGTATAGATGTAGCTAGAGATTCCCCCAGACCAATTCTATATGCCTGGTACTGGGGTACATAGATGTTTTTAATAACATCGCCAACCATAAACATAAATGATGATAGGTATAGGATTAAAAACACACCATTTCTTAACAGCCTTCCAATAGGCTTCAAGGACCATACACTCCTTTTAGTGCTCACTATAGCAATACCTCTATCGATAGACATCAGCACTACTGTGAGAATTAGAACGATTACTGAAAGTAGAAGGGAAACTGTAAATATGCTCACTATACCATATGTTTTAAGAAGCCATCCAGCAAATAGAAGAGGTGTAGCCCAGCCAAGTGAGCCTCCAGCCCAATACATGCTCATATTTCTATTCAGATTATGAGGATCGACATCGGCTACCAGGGCATATGATGCTACACCCACGGCAGCACTACCAATTGTAGAGAATATGTATGAGAGTTGTATAGCTAAGATATTATTAGATAGGAGAGCGCCAGCTGTATAGAATAGCAGCATTATAATGGAGCCGTAGAGCATCACCCTCGAACGCCTTTTAATCCTATCGCTTACGTAGCCCCACATAATTTGGGAGCAAAAACTAGCAATGCTTGCAATAGATGTTACTATACCAGCTGTCAACACACCGAAACCACTACCAACAATATACAGTGGAATAACTGGATAGGTTATACCACTAATAGCCATAAGTAGCGTATTGATTATAAGAGTACCAACAATAACCTTAGGTGGCAAGGTACCCTCAACACTTAAAATACCAGTTTGTTGGTGAAATAGCTATGCAGAAAAATTTAAGCTTTACTAAACGGTATAGTGCATCCTCAAAAGTATAGAGAGGTATAACAACATTTTTGGACATGCTCTATAGAGTGGTATACTGCTGGTGTTATTAGCTACTTAACATATCTTAGACCTCTCGTC
>JAWAHS010000005.1:0-78017 GCA_038889075.1 Ignisphaera sp. | reverse complement strand
AATTTAAGCTTTACTAAACGGTATAGTGCATCCTCAAAAGTATAGAGAGGTATAACAACATTTTTGGACATGCTCTATAGAGTGGTATACTGCTGGTGTTATTAGCTACTTAACATATCTTAGACCTCTCGTCAATGCTGTTGCAGCACCTATAAGCACTATCCCTACCACAGTCTGCTGAACAGCAATTTCAGTAACACCTAGTAGTACCAGAATGTTTGTGAGTATTGTTAGCATAGATGCTCCAAGCAGACTTCCAAGTGGATGACCACTTCCACCGGTCAGCATAATTCCCCCCAGAACACACGACGCTATAGCGTTGAGCTCATTTCCTCTTGCGCTCCATGGATCTACAGCGAATCCCCCCATAGCTATAAGCATAACGCCACCTAAACCGTATAGTGCACCCGCTATTGTAAAAGCGAGAAATTTTGCTAAGTCAGCTCTCACACCCGCTAGTCTTACAGCCTCCTCATTGCTCCCCAGACCATAGATATATCTACCAAATACTGTCTTTATTAGTAACACATAGATCAGTATTATAATGAGTACTGCAAGGAGAAATCCTATGGGTATATATGTTCCAAAATCCTGTGTAAATACCGAATACTGCGTAAGGCCATAGATCAGCCTACCTCCAGATACCACTATAACAAATGATCTCCATATGACCAGTGCGGCAAGTGTTGCAACAAATGAGTATATCTTTAGCTTGGCAACCAGAATACCGTTAATGACGCCAATTGTAGTACCGAGTGCAATTGCAGCTAGCATGGCAAGCAAAATATTATCAGTAGCCCTCGTTATTATAGCAGCAATCATTGCAGTTGCAGCTTGTGCTGAGCCGGGGCTTAAGTCAATACTCCCCATCAGAATTATCAACATTTCGCCTGTTGCTATAAGGGCTAGTGGTGTTATCTGCATCAATACAACTTTAATATTCATAGGGTTTAAGAAATACTGTGGTGACATGCCTATAGATGCTATGAGTAGGAGAATCAATGGTATGAGAGCCCTGGACAACTCATAGGATGAGTAGAGGTGTTTAAATCTCGCAATAACGCTGTTAAGCTCTCTTGAAGTCATGAGACTTCACCATGTTTTTATACTATGCTAAGTTTTTAAGTATTTCGTCTCTATCTAATTTTTTGTTGTAGTACTCACGAATAATTTCACCATCTCTTATAACATATATTCTATCGGCTAAGCCTATAGCCTCATCGACATCGCTTGTCAGTATGAGAGATGAGGTTCCTCTCTCTCTAGAGTACCTAAATATGAGTCTTCTAATTTCTGCCTTAGCGCCAATGTCTATACCAACTGTAGGTTCATCAAATATTACAAGCTTTGCGTTTGTGAGCATGGCTCTTGCAACAAGAACCTTTTGCTGATTGCCACCGCTCAACTGGATTATCTTAGCATAAGGTGATGGTGTTACAATATTTAGCTTTTTAACCATATCATATGCTACTTGCAGTTCTCTTTTCTCATCGATGAATATTGCAAATCTCTTTATGATATCCAGCGATGATATATCCATATTTGAGGCGACAGTAAAGTGGGGTATCAAACCCTCAACCTTTCTGTCCTCAGGAAGATAGAAAATGCCATGATTTATCGCATCCACAGGGCTCTTTATCTTAATACCTCTACCCATATACAGGATATCTCCCTTGACAATTTTTGTTAGTCCCATTAATGTCTTTCCTATTTCAGTTTTGCCCGCACCAATAAAGCCGAATATAGCAACAACTTCACCTTGATATACTTTAATATTGATGTTTTTTAGGGGGATTTCGGCAGCTATCTGAGGCTGTGTATATACGCCCCTCAATTCAATAAGCGGTTTTTCAGCTGCATACTTACCTAGCAAGAAATCGAAGCTCTTTTCATCTCTAACTCTGTATAGCTCCTCGGGCTCTCTACCTAACATCAACTTTATTAAGCTGTGGACATCAATAGATCTGCTTTCAACGGTATCTATCTTCTCACCATTTCTAAGAATAGTTATCCTGTCACATATATCAATAGCCTCATTCACTCTATGTGTTACAAAAGCTATAGCAAGACCTTCTTTCTTCAGCTGATTTAAAACATTAAAGAGTCTTTCAATTTCGTGTAGTGATAGTGGGCTTGTCGGTTCATCTAGTAGCAGTATTTTTGCATTGATACTTAATGCAGCTATAACTTGGAGAAGCATCCTCTCAGCAGCACTAAGATGTCTCACTCTTTCATTCATATTCAACCCTATATCAAATCTAGCCATAATCCTATCTATATACTCCTTAAAGCTGGTATAGTCGAATTTTGAAGCTAGCGAGTTCCATGAAAATCCTAGTAGGGCAATGTTCTCCAAAACTGTTAGGCTTGGTATCACCGTAATCTCTTGATGTACCAGTGCTATACCGTGGTTACGGGCATCCCTCGGACTTTTCAAAAACACTTTCCTTCCATTAATGTATATACTGCCTTGGTCAGGCCTATAGACACCGTATATAACTCTGAGGAGAGTTGACTTACCTGCTCCATTTTGGCCTAGCAAGCCATGGATTTCACCATATCTTAGTTCAAATGTAACATCATTTACAGCAACAACACCTGGGAATTTCTTTACAATTCTTTCAGCAAGTACTGCCTGTCTATTTGACACTTAAAAGCCCCCTCATCATTAGGAATATATCTGGGCTAAGCATAAAAATTTATATAGTAAACCCTATCCTTACCTATAAATGGGTGAGTATATGGCTACACCATCTAAAATGAGAACAATGTTAGTTGTGCTAGTGGTTATAATAATTGTGTTAGCCGCTCTATCGGGATACTTTGCTATAAGATTGGTATCAGCACCAACAGTCACCGTTACTGTTGGTATAGGTGTGCCTGGTGGAAAGAAGCTGACAGTATTCTTCTTTGACCCTGCACCAGCCAATCCATGGTGGGACATACTCGCTAAGGGTGTTGAAGATGCTGTAAATGAGTTGAAAATTCTTGGGGTAGACGTTGACTATAGGAGATTCGATGCAACAGCTCTAGATGTTCAGATCTCTCAGCTTCAGCAAGCAATTTCATTAAGACCTGATATAGCTGTAGTAGGACCAGTTTCAGATGCAGTACAGGATGTTACAAAACAGCTTAGGCAGGCAGGAGCTAAGGTAATCCTGGTTGATAGGGACTTTCCAGATCAGACTGCAAGAGACCTTTACCTTGGTACCGATAATAAGTGGGCAGCACGTATAGAAGCTGAGGCATTTCTAAAATGGCTAGAGAGTAAAGGTGTTCCAAAGCCGTGGAATATAATAATATTCAGAGGGTTGCCAGGCATCCCCACATCATACCTCAGATACGAGGGATTTATGGAGGCTCTAAAACCCTATATAGATCGTGGTGATGCAAAAGTTCTTGAAGAAGTACAGGTAGATCCTGATCTACTGCCTGAGTGCTACGCTAAGGCAAGTGCAATTGTGCCAAAATATGGCAAGACAGTAACAGCCTACTTTGCTACAAACCTCCTTCAAGCTATGGCAGTAGTAAGGGCACTACAAGATAATAACATTGTACCCGGTAAGGACATATATGTCCTTGGCTTTGATGCACAAGTACCCGAGTGGGTTGATATGATAGCAAAAGGTCAAGTAGCCCTATCCATTCAACAACATCCATACACAATGGGGTACTGGGCTGTATGGGCTGGATACTATATGGTTACAGGTGTAGTAAAGCTACCCGAAAAAGCTGTAGTTAATACACCGACATACAAAGTCTTCTCATGCAATGCTACGCACTCACTTGCTGTTGACTACTTTAGGATACCACCAACAGAACTTGTAGCAATAGCAAAACAGCTTACACCGGCTAATCCACAATTCCATGCACCAGGATACTACGGCTATGCATGTCTCAGCTAAATAATTTATTAAAATACCTTTATTTTTAATTAAAAATCTATAGCTCACTACTTTCTCCCTATAAAATATTTTAAATATAGTAGCACCTAGCTACACTATGTTGGTGTGGTCTGTGAGACTCTATGTAGATAGTATTGTAAAGAGTGAAATTATTGAAGCCATAGGAAGTGGTTTTGTATATGGTGTTACATCAAATCCATTTATATTTAGCAATGATGTAAAGACATCCTTAAAGAAACTTGTTGAGGAGCTTACCCCGTATGTAGGTAATGAATTCCATGTGCAGGTTCCTGGGAGAAACTGTGATGAGTATGTAAAGAATGCTCTTACAATCTATAATATTGATCCTAAGAAAATTGTAATTAAGATACCAATGCATAGTGAGGGTGTTAAGGCTATAAAGATGCTGAAGGAGATGGGGGTAAGAGTAACAGTTACAGCGATAACAAATGTTGGACAAGCAATTGTAGCAGCTTTACTTGGTGCTGATTATGTAGCGCCATTTATAGCAAGAGTTGAAGAATCTGGCTATAGCGGTATAGATGTTATTAAGATGATTGTAGAGATGTATAGAGTACATAGGGTTAGGACACTAGTACTGGCAGCCAGCATTAGAACCCCTATGCAGCTTGTCAATGCGTTTATAGCAGGTGCCGACTGTGCTACAGTTAAGTACTCCCTTCTTAAAAGTATTGTAGACTCTGCGGTATCGAATAGAATAATCAGTCAGATGAATGAAATTTGGAAAGATATTGTGGTTGAGTAGCTGTGTGTGGCAGATATATTCTTGTACACGATATTGGTACAACGGGTGACAAGGCAGCACTATTCGATGTAGAGAACAGAGTAATAGTTGATTCCACTATAGTCGAATACCCAACATATCACCCCCGGCCACTCTGGGCTGAACAAAAACCCGACGACTGGTGGAACGCCTTCATAGAATCCACAAAGAGATTGCTGAAAAAGGTAAACCCAGATAATATTGAGGCTATAAGCTTCAGTGGGCAGATGATGGCGTGTCTGCCAGTTAGTAGAGATGGAGATGCTCTAGATAATGCAATCATATGGATGGACCAGAGAAGTACTGAGGAAGTGGATTACATTAGAGGTATAATTAGCGAGTTTGACTTCTATAGTGTAACAGGTAATAGATTAAGCCCAACATATCCAGTGGCAAAGATTCTATGGCTAAAGAGGAATAGACCTACACTCTATAGCAGAACGCATCTATTTCTCCAGCCTAAGGACTATATAGTAGCCAGACTTACAGGTACATTCCAAACTGACTACTCGGATGCTTCACTTACAGGGATGCTTAATATTACTAAAAAGAACTGGGCAACTGAAATACTAAATGAAATTGGTATAGATACAGGTAAGCTTCCTACAATAAAATCCTCAACAGAAGTTGTAGGTGAGGTTAGTAGCGATATTGCACACAGCATCGGATTTTCCAATAGAGTACCTGTGGTTATGGGATGCGGTGATGGAATATGTACAGCAGTTGGTGCATCTGCAACTGAGTTACATGACAGCTATATCTATCTCGGTGCATCTGCATGGCTTTCAACAATAACTAGCGAACCTGTATTAGATAAGTCTATGAGGTTCTTCAATATGGTCTATGTAGAGCCAACTCTATATACACCTACTGGAACAATGCAAACAGCTGGTGCAGCTCTAAGATGGTTTCGAGATAACATATTTCTTGTAGAGAAAATGGCTGCCGAGCTCTCAGACATATCGGTGTATGAACTAATTGATCGTGAAGCTGAAAAATCGCTACCAGGCGCAAAAGGACTGTTCTTCCTACCATATCTCATGGGTGAGCGAGCTCCATGGTGGTCACCCTATGCTCGTGGAGTTTTAATAGGTCTCACCCTTAGTCATACACGTAGCGATTTAGCTAGAGTTATTCTAGAAGGTGTAGCTCTAAACCTAGGATTAATTATGCTAAGCTTTATAGAGAACAATATAGCTATTAAAGAGCCTATAGCTCTTGTTGGCGGAGGTGCGAAAAGTAGATTATGGCCTAGAATACTATCTAGCGTATATAATAGGAGAATAGCGGTATTGAAATATAGGGAAGAAGTAGCTGCCCTAGGGGCAAGTATAACAGCAGCATACGCTATTAAAATATATAGTAGTTTAAGGGAGTCGAAAAACATCAACAATCCGCTACAGATACACTCTCCAATACCTGTAGAAGCTAATATCTACAGAAAATTGCTAGACCTATTCAAGAAGAGCTACCTTGTATTAGATGAAATATTTAGAGAGATAGATAATCTCTATATATAAATTAGTTAGATCGCTGTTCACGGTACAATGAAGTGATTGTTATTACCAACAGTATTGCTATACTCGTCACGTATTATCTTTTTAACGATGGAATTACATATGGTCCTTCGGGCACCGCTATAATTCTATCACACGAGGTTTCTCTACATGCTATTTCAATAGCTTCACGGATGTCCGATGCTGGAGTTAGATTCATCTCTTCTAGAATACTATGCTTAACATTCCTTGTTACAACTATAACTCTATTCTTTAAAAGAACTTGTGCTAATTTTTGAACCTGCCACTGATCTCTCAATGGCTCATTCAGCTCGATGTATCTGAGAATCTTCAGCGGATCTCTATCAATAGATGCTAATTCTCTAAAGTGTTCATGTCCTACACCATCTATACACTCGGATAGCATTATTATTACACCACCCCATTTAGCAACCCTAGATGCCGTTACCATACCCTTCACGGCTTGGTATAAATCTCTATCAAGCGGATATCCACCATTTGATGCAATAACAACATCACCTTCATATGGCACATCCACCTTTACATATCTATTCAAAGCTTCAACACCAGCTCTATGGGCTTCGTATACATCGCCTGCAAATACCTCCACGATATTCTTATCCCTATCTAAAATGACATGAAGTATATACCTGTAGCTCTTAACAAGTTTCGATCCCTCAACCATATCTTCATGAACAGGATTTCCCTCTAGAAAGCCATAGTCGGCTTTAGGGCTACTGAGCATTCTATATCCATGATTTTGATAAACAGTAGGCGTGCCTGAAATACCTGGAACAATTAATTTTCTACCACCACTATAACCAGCAAAGAAATGGGGTTCTAGAAGACCTATACCAATAACTACATCGGATTCGACAGCAACCCTATTTACATAGATCTCTGTACCATATGATGTCTTACCGAGATATACAAGTTTTTTTATATCGTCTGAATCGTGGCTTTCAATACTGTATTCGCTAGCTATATCCTTACCCACAAGTTCGATAATTTCATTATATGTGTGAGGTTTGTGCAATCCTGTTGCAACAATGATTCTAATGTTATCCCTTGGAATTCCAACTTTCTTAAACCTTAACAATATTCTTTCTAATAGAATTCTATTTGGTGTAGCTCTAGTCCTATCAGTTATTAGTATTGTGATCTTTGAATTACTATCTACGATGTCTTCAATCATTTTAGATGCTATAGGTCTGTCTAGGGAGTCATCAATAAGCTTAACGGCTTCCGTATATGGCACTCCTTTAACAAGCCTTGAGTATACTGTATACACTCCACTGTCAGATAGTTCTACCTCTATATAGCTTTTCCCATAAGGGAATCTAATTACTTGGATGGTAATCACCTATTACATAGGGGTTTTTACTGAAAGGTATTGGTAGAGTTTCTGAAGATCTCTCCATACATCTGTAAATATATTTCTAAGATTCTTGTACGTGTTTACCAGATGATCATCTGGCTCTATAACATCTATAGGCTTTAGAAATCTCTCTTCAATCCTCTCTATATTTGGGTAGAGCTTCGACTCGATCATTACAGGAATCAGTGTTCCTAAAGCAACTAGATCGCCATATACTTCAACTCTCTTACCATATATGGAAGCTCTCATTAAGTTCCATAGTCTTGCTCTAGTTCCACCACCTGTTACCCTTATGCGGTTAGCCTCTACGCCAAATAGATCTTTAAATAGCTCTATATAGCTATTTTCCATAAGTGTAATTCCTAGTACTACACTTCTCAGAAACCTTCCAATAAGTGTTACCCTAGGCTCATCAACAATCTTTAGGTTCAGTAGTGCTGCATTCATTAAAGGATTGTAGAATGGACTTCTGTCACCTGGAGGAAGAAATAGAAACTCCGTCCCAGGTACCACATTTTCCATATATCTGAACGCTTCATCTATAGATATTCCAAATATCTTTTCTGCAAACCATGTTAGAAACGCACCTGTAAAGCCGGTAGCAGCACCCGCTAAATACCCTTTTATGGGATGTATATGGTAGTATATAGCTTGATGTACAATAAATTTATCTGTAACTATCTTTGGAACAGTTGTAGTACCGCTATAGATATTGATATCGCCTACCTTAAGAGCACCTCCAGCTAGTGCGGAGGCATTTCCATCTGTCATGCCGTGGAATACCTTAGCTTTTAAAAGACCCATTCTTTCAGCATATCTGCTTGCAGCTTCACATATATACCTACCACACGGTGTTGGCCTAGGCATCTTATCTACATCTAGACCAAGTTCCTGGAAGACTTCGGTAAACCATTTTGGAGTATCCGATGATATGTCTAATCCAAATTTTAGAGCATTTGTATAGTCGGTCTCTATATTACTCCACACCTCGCCTTCTCTTATACATAGTCTATAGAGAATCCAGGTAGCTGCTGGTACTATCCATCTAGTGCTGTTGTAGAGCCCAGGGTTGTAGAGTTTCATATGGTAGAGCTTTACAATAGGTGAAGCAGCATCAACTGTTACACCTTTTTTAGCAAGGGCGTCTATAGATGGAAGAAGCTTGATTCTGTTGTATGTATCTGGCTGTTTTTCATAGTACATAACAGGGTTGGTTAAGGGATCGCCGTGGATATCTGTAGGTATGTAGGTTCCGGAGGTGCTATCCACTGATACATACTTTTCACAATCCTTACACTCCCTAACTATAGAGGGTATAGCGGCATCTATAGCTCTTAGCCACTCATCTGTATTCTGTTTACCTATAGGTTCTCTTCCAACAGCTATGAGAAGTCCATCAGGGCTATAAACCTCTACTCTAACACCACTGCTACCAACATCTATGCCAATTAATAGTATGGAGCTGGACATGGAAAACTACCACTTGTGTTCTACAATCTCTAGAAATCTTATATAAGCATCCTCATGGACTTTCGAATACTGTGGTTCAAATACTTTTATCTGATACGAGTTTCTAACATACTCTCTAAGTTCTCTAAGAGAACCTATGATTCCAAGACCAGCAGCTTGGATAAGTACATTCCCTATGGATGTTGCTTCATCAGGTCCTGCATAAACTGTTTTATTTGTGAAGTCGGCTGTTAGCTGGTTCAGGAACCAGTTCCTCGACCCTCCTCCAAAAATGTTTATGTGGGTAAGTCTTCTCCCTAGCAGATCCTCAGCTTGTTCGAAAATAAGTCGGTACTTCAGTGCTAGGCTCTCAAATACTATTCTAAATAGCTCCCCTAGATTCGAGGGCTTCTCCTGTTTAGTATTCTCCAGATACTTCATGATGGCGCTAATCATATCCTCAGGAGCTACAAAATCTTCATGATCTGGATCTATAAATGCTTTGGATGATTTGGCTTCTTTAGCTATTCTAAGGATATCATCATATGAGAGTTGCTGACCTCTATCAGCTAATATTCTTCTAATTTCTTCTACAAGCCACATACCCTGTACATTTCTTAAAAATGTTATGGTATTGAATGCGCCACCCTCATTCGTGAAGTTGTATTCCATGGCTTTTCTGTTTATTAGAGGCTTTGGAAGCTCAACGCCTACAAGAGACCATGTGCCAGAGCTTATGTAACCAGCATTTTCACTAACCATAGGACCCGCTGCAATAGCTGATGCAGTATCGTGTGTTGCAGGTGCGACTATCTCTATCTCTTTAGAGACGCCCAGCTCCGAGGCAAGTCTAGGTTCAATTTTTCCAAGCTTTGTACCGGGCTCTATAACATCTGGAAATATGTGTGTGGGAATACCGAGCATCTCTAGAATATCAAAACACCACTTCTTAGCACCTGGATCTAGAAATTGCGATGTTGTAGCCTCTGTATATTCAGCTACTGCAACTCCCGATAGCCAGTAGTTGAATAAATCGGGTATCATGAGAAAGGTCTTAGCTACCTTAAGCTTGGGATCGTTTGCTTTAACCATAGAATAGATCTGGAAAAGCGTATTTATTCTTATGAACTGTATTCCTGTCCTTTCATAGAGCCTTTCCTTAGGAACAATCCTCAGAACCTCATCCATCATACCCTCAGTTCTCGGATCCCTATATGTGTGCGGATTGCCTAGAAGCTCGCCTCGTTCATCAAGAAGAGCAAAATCTATACCCCATGTATCGACACCTATGGAGACAAGGCTATCTCCATACCTTCTATATGCAAGCTTTATAGCTTGCTTCATTTCATGCCAGATTCTTAAAACATCCCAATAAAGGCTTTCCCTTATCCTAATCATATAGTTGGGAAATCTATACAGCTCCTCGACACCGACCTTCTTCTCCTTTTCATCGATAAAGCCGATCATAGCCCTGCAGCTACCGGCGCCGAGGTCAAATCCGAGTATCACATATCTATCCATGAATGTTCCCAAAGAGATATATAGTTTCGCAGTTTTAAAGTAAAAATCTTTATCTGTTTATAAGCAAATACTTAATCGAATCTTCTTAGCACTAAAATGTAATAGATGATGGATAGAGCAAATTTAGCGTATCTAATACCCTGCCATTTTCTTACTCTTTTCTAGCTATGTATTTGATGAAGGTAAACTCTAGATAGCAGACTTCTACAGAAGATAGCAATAAAGATTTATACTTCTATACCCCTACCTTACAGCGGCAGGTGGTAGCTCTTGAAAACGGAAAAAAGAGGAAATATTGTATTAGTTAATAACAGATTTAGATTTCTATTGGGTGTAAACTACTGGCCGAGAAAGACAAATATCCGGATGTGGAGGGATTGGAATGAAAATGATATTGCTGAAGACATTAGGCTTATGAAGGAGCTTGGCATCAGAGCTGTGAGATTCTTCATTAAGAATGAGGATTTCGCTGATGAAAATGCCAATGTATATAATCCGGTTCTCGAGAAGCTTGATAGATTTCTCAAACTTTTAGAGGAGAATGGTATCGCAGGTTTTGCAAGCCTTATTGTTGGTCATATGAGTGGCAAGAACTGGAGAATTCCATGGACTAGATTTGACGATCTCTACACACCATCGAGTATTGAAAAGACGTGCAGATTTATCGAATCAATTGTTAGAAGGTTTAAAGATCATGGTGGAATTGGTGGATGGATTTTAAGCAATGAGATTAGCCTTGTTAAGAGAGCTGAGAGTAGGGAAGAAGCCCTAGCGCTTCTAAGAGCTTTCGTCAAAACTGTTAAGAGTATTGATCCAGGACATGTAGCATCCTCGGGTGATATTCCAAATGAGTATATGCAGGAAACACCGAATGTTAGAGATCTAGTTGATTATGTGGGCCCTCATCTCTATCTCTATGATAGTGATATAGTAAGGCATGGCTATACCTATAGCGCTGTGTTAGAGATGTTTTCAAATGATGGTGACATACCTATAGTTCTAGAGGAGTTTGGATTCAGTACACACCAGTTTTCGGAGGAAGCGCATGCTAGATTTATAAACGAGGTGCTGTACTCAGCTTTAGCACACGGAGCATCTGGTGCATTTATCTGGTGCTTCTCAGATTTTCCACACGAAAGCGATCCTCCATATGAATGGAGACCGTTAGAGCTAGCATTTGGTATAGTTAGAAAGGACGGTTCGCTAAAGCCGGCAGCATATATAGTGAAGAGGTTTTCCAATGAGCTTAGAGAGATTGAAGATATTGGTCTGCATGAAAAGTTTAGAAGATCTATAGATGCATCTATCATCGTACCATTTTATATATTTAGAGACTATGAATTTATAAGATATAGAAGTATTGCCGGACTTCAGCTTCTCATACAGCCACTTATAGGAGCATATATTCTATCCTCTGCAGCAGGTCTTCAGACATCTATGATATTTGAACTAGATGTAGAGAGAGTTATGAAAAGTAGAAAGCTTCTCATAATGTCATCAACATTGGTGGCGCTATCATCTACGTGGAGGAAGATGTACAACTATGTAGAGAATGGTGGAAACATGTATACCTCAGTTATAAGGGGGATCGCAAATATTAGAGCACTTCATGAATCTCCAACACACCTCTGGACCGAGCTATTCGGTGTTGAAAATATGCTTGAGGCAGGCTCCATAGGGCACAAACTAATTGGTGTATCAACAATAGAGTTTGTAAGAAACTTCGGTGTATTTAGAAAAGGTGACAGAATCGCAGTAGAGATTCCAGAGCCTATATACACATATCTTGCACGACCTGTAGACGCTGAGGTTATAGCCGTTGATGGAATTGGAAATCCGGTTATATTTAGAGCTAGAAGGGGGATGGGATCAGCATATCTATCATTAATACCGATAGAGATGGTATTAGCTAGGCAGGAAGTTATTGACTGGAGTAAAGGCTATCACAGACTCTACGACTCTATAGCTATTGAATCCAATATTGAGAGACCCTACAGATGCGACAATCCTGAGGTCGAGATAGTCACATACTATGGAGAGGAGAGCGACATTATCATGGCGGTCAACCATGGATATGAAAAGAGAGTTCGGATGTATTCAGCAAAGCCTATTAAGGATATTAAAAGAGTTGGAGGAGACTCAGAGATACACCATATTAATACCAACATGGTAGAGCTTAGCATGCCTAGGAAAGGAGCAGTAGTAGCTGTAATCGGTCATTCTACATAGTGGATGCTACCATAGCGCAGTTACACGTACACCCTCTTTTAAAATTTTCTTTAGCTGGTATCTAAAGTATGCCAGTGATATTAGTAGGAATACTAGTGCTGAAAGTATACCCCTGACTATAAGTTGCCATACATCCATAATTGGGGTCCATCCAAGTATAGAGTATCTCAGCATTTCTGCTGGATAGCTAAATGGCGTTAGTAGTGCAAATGTTTGTAGTGGTCTTGGTAGTTTTGAAAGTGGTGTTAGACCCCCTGTTGCTACTGGTAGTATAAAGCCTAGTATCTCTATAACGAAGCCAGAGACACCGCTAGAGACAACAGTACCTCCAAGTATTAGAGCATAGGCCACTAGATTAATGAGTAGTAGTATGAATCCATATACGAGCATGGTTATGTCTGTAAAGACTAGTAGTGGTGGTCCCCATAGTATAGATAGAACTACATAGTTGAAGAGCATAGTCATTGCTAGCCAGATTAGAGATATTGGTAGGATACCTAGATAGTGTGGTAGAAAACCACTTCCACTAACTATATAGTACTCAAGTCTACCATCATTAATCATCCAGCGGAGCTCTGCAGCCCAATCCCATGTAGCAGCTCCATAGAACATAAATATCAGTATAGCTGTAAATCCATATGCGGCTACCGTCTGTGGATCTGCTGTTTGATCTATAAAGAGGGTGAGAGGACTCATAAAGAGCACGATCCATATTGAAAAGCTTATAAAGCCGTAGATAAACCCTTTGCTTCTTACTAGATCTGAGAGAGCATATGATTTAAATACAGCATAGGCCCTTCTAATAAGTCTTAACACCCTCACTCACCTTCTTTTTCTCCCAATACAGCAGGCTTCTTCTGCTACCAGGTATATAGGTGAAAGCCAAGATAATGGCAAGTATAGGAAATAGATATAGATTATCTATACTACCTAGAAGTATCCTATGGATAGTTTCAACAACGTGTGAAGATGGTATGAGGAAGCTCACAATATATACTGAAAGGGGCATAAACATTCTTGGATAATAGGCACCCAGTAGAACCATTATCAATGGTCTAACTATGTTGAGTATCCTCCAACTTTCACCA
This sequence comes from Ignisphaera sp., assembly GCA_038889075.1. Classification (GTDB taxonomy): domain Archaea; phylum Thermoproteota; class Thermoprotei_A; order Sulfolobales; family Ignisphaeraceae; genus Ignisphaera. The sequence goes on along the minus strand of JAWAHS010000005.1, from coordinate 64,146 downwards.
ATAGTATGGATCAGCCCAGCAATAACTATACCTAGTGTAGACATGGTGAGTGCCCCAAGAGCTATTAGGGATATTATGGCTAGAGCTAGCACAATTCCATTCATACCATAGTATAGCGTATATATGGGAGCTATGCTTGTAAACCCTGTCATTAGTAGCAGTGATAGCCTAGGTATTGGTATAGCTATGAATAGCTCGAGCTTATTAATAGGCGACGCAATGATGTATGGTAAGGTTCCTACATACATGTCATGCAGAGGTCTCCAGAGAACATCGTCTACAGCGGTAATTATAGACATAACTATATTGCTTGCTGTAATCATAAATATTGTAGGCTCTACACCAACCCTTTCTATGAATAGCTGTGGAGAACCTATAGTATATCCAAAGAATAGTGTAAAGCCTGCAAAGAGGTAGGGGTATATAATCATTGCTGCAAGCGCTGATTTTCTTCTAAATATTTCACCATACACAAGACTAAACTCAGCCCTCAATATTGTATGGAGTTTCATAGCGATCCCTCACTAAAGTATATAAATACATCTTCAAGTGTAGGCTCCTCGATTCTAGCTGATATTATTTCAAAGCTGTTTGCTATAAGCTTCTTCATAACATCATTGAATATATCCTCCGGTTTCTCTGCATGGATTCTAACACTATAAATACCATTCTCTTCAGTCTTTACCTCATATTTTGTACCTAGTGTGTCTAGAATCTGATGTATACTACCTCCTTCTCCTCTAATGCTAACTGTAACTACTCTAAGCTTAGGTATCCTCATTTTAAGTTCATGTGGAGTTCCCTCAACGACAATGGTACCCCTATTTATTAGTAGAATCCTATCGCATACAAGCTCAGCTTCAAACATGTTATGAGTTGTATAAAGTACTGCCTTTCCTTCCCTATGAGCTAGATCTTTAACCAGCTCTCTAATTCTTCGAGCACTAGGTGGGTCAAGGCCAAGTGTAGGCTCATCTAAGAGAAGTATTGGTGCATCGCTTAGAAGGGCTCTAGCTAGGCTGAGCCTAGCCTTCATTCCAAGGCTAAACTCCTCAAGGAGCTTATAGTCGGCTCCAAGTTTGTCAAGCTCAAGCAACTTAATGAGGTAATTTATTCTCTCCCTAGACCTCCTGCCATCAAGTCCGTAGAGTGCGGCAAAGTATTCTAGATTCTCACGACCAGTTAGCTTTCCATAGAAGCCCTTTTCAACAGTTAACATAATGCCTATCCTCTTTCTTATTTCACTAGCCTCCTTAACAACATTATATCCAGCAACATAGGCTTCACCAGAATCAGGAAGCAATAGTGTCGCTAGAATCTTTATAGTTGTGGTCTTTCCAGCACCATTAGGTCCCAAAAGACCTACAACCTCTCCATAATTAACGGTAAAGCTTACACCCCGTAGAGCCTCAATAACTTCGATATGTGATCTAAATAAACCAGTCTTCTTCTTTACTCTATATCTCTTAACAAGATCCCTGACAATGATAGCATCATCCAAATGCAGCACCTCAGTCATGCAAATGTTATACATCTACATCCTAACTCAATACCCTTAAATACTGCATATAGGTAGCAGACCTAAAAAATAAATGTTTCCAACATCAGTGTAGGATTAAGATAGAGTTGCAGATGCAATTCTGTAGAATCAGGAATGGGGTAAAGCTTTTTCAGCAACATATTTATGCTATGCTACCTTACTATGGCTAAACAATGTGTGGTATTAGTGCCAACAGTACCGCAACAGTCATAGTTACAGATATCTTCTACATATAATCAATCTTTGCTGTCACCTCCCCTAAAGAATGATACTTTGGACAATAGCTCGTCTTAAATTACTGCTTCTAACTCTCTAATCTCATCAAAAAACTTTTCTGCAATGGGCAATATTTCTACGGGTTTTTGTTTAATGCCTTAGTGGCACCACTCCAAGTGGCTCGGGAGCTTTTCCCTAGATGGAAGCCTCTGTGTTCTGGTGGGCTCAACGGCTATTCCACGAACTCACTACAGAGATGCAAGGCTTTATTATAAAAAAACTCTACATTTATGTGAAAAGCAGGGTATATAGAAGTATTATAGAGATTTTTTGGTAAATGTTGCTCGATCTGCGATATGGTGGTATAATCAGAGAGTCCATTAAACTATTTATAGTGAAGTAGAGGACTGATAGTCTATAGCTGAAGGTCTTCTTCATGGTGGGGAAGGTCGGCTAGTTATTGACAGAATCAATAAGTAGTGTATATGTGTATAGCCTAGCTAGAAAGTGGCATCGCAACATACATTACGGCTATGATGACTGTTGCCGTAAAGGCTATCAGTATGTTATCGTCTATTGGGTTGCGCTCTATCCTCTCTATAGCTGAAGCTACAGCCATTGTTACAGCACCTATCAACCCCGAGAATATATACCCTATTGGAATCATTGTCACAGCCATTGCTATGTTTCCCAACCAGTGCTTTGTCCTATAGCCGAAAACAACATTTCTAACTATACCTGTAACTGCATCCCCAATCGATATAGCTAGAGCAGGTAGTATTGATATCCATGGATTGTCTGTTAAAAGCCATAGAATAGCTATAGAGGTTCCCCAAGCTATACAGAAGTTAACTTCATACATATTATCATCCGTTTGGAACCATGTGAGAATCTTTCCAGATCTATGAGGAAGGTATGTAAGGATAGCTAGTATGTATGCAAACAGCATAGGGATGAAAGGTTCCCTAAATAATATTGGTACAAAGATGGCTACGAGACCGCCTGTGAGCATATGGATAACTTTTCTATTAAAGTATACTGCTACGTTATGCCTAATACCTCGAGAGACCATGAGGCTATAGAGCCTCTTTGTAGCAATAAAGACAAGAATAATAATATAAATAAATAGTGGAATGGCTATCAAAGCATCCTGGGCAATCATATCAAAGGAAACGCCATATATAGCACCCATTATAGAGCACCTAGCAAAGACTACAGGCAGTAGAGGTACCTCTGGGGATATTTAAAGCTCTAGGTGCCATTACCTTGATAAAATTGTGGATGGTATCAGCACTCTTACTATTTCAATGTTGCCGTCTAAATTGCAGTGGTATATAACTAAAGAGATCGGCATCCATGATAGGTATACCGTTTAATTCATTGAGTTCTATAAGCCTTTTACAACTGAAAACTCATCATTTAGAGTAGGATGAGGTTAGATGTTTTTAATTTTAGCAATACAGTAAGTGGTATAGATCACTAGCTCAGTACGGTACACGTATAGTCTAAGTAACTTAGGATTACCTCAACAAGCCCTAACAATGGTAACATATAGAGGTAGCAGAACAGTGGATAGCATAAGCAACACAAAAATTCCTTAATATTTGGTTGCACAAATCTGCTAAAACACGCTTTAGTATTACCAAATATTATTGAGATGATGTGCTCTCTCTTCTTGATGTATCCACTATATTATTTATGAGAGTTTCAATTTTCTTCAGCTCTTCTTCATCTGGTATTGCCTTGGTTTCTACTATAGGCTCTATGATTCTAAATCCTGCCTTTGTAAGAAGCTCGATGGTCTGCTTAGCCGTTGAGGCCCATGCATATATATTTACTATTGCAGCATATCTTCCTCGTCCAATCTGTTTAAGCTGGAAGATTCTCATCACATCCTCCATATATGGAAATATACCTGCATCGTAAGATGGATATACAAATACTGTAATGTAGGATTCGACTAAATCGGATAGTATATATGATGGATGGGATGTAGAGACATTGTGTGGTATGATCTTGAGATTCTTCTGGCTAAGCTTCTCGATAATGTGTTCAACAATAGTTTCCCCTCTACCATACATGGATCCATAGATTAGTGCCACCCTATCTCTTTCCGGTGAAGGTTGGGACCACCTTCTATAGAGTTCAACTATTTTACGTGGATCGGATCTATATATAGGTCCATGAGATGGAGCTATAATCCTTATCTCAGTACTCTTTAGTTTCTCAAGGGCCTCTAGAACATTTCTTGTATACTTAATCACTATATTAGAGAAGTACCTCTTAGCTTCATCTAGATAGAAATCCATATCTAGCTCATCATCGAAAATCCCATCTTGTAGAGAGCCATAGCTACCAAAGGCATCGCATGAAAAGAGTACCTTATCCTCCTCAAGATATGTAACCATGGTCTCTGGCCAATGGAGCCAGGGTGTGTAGATAAACCTTAGTGTCTTACCACCTAAATCTATTCTATCACCATCTTTGATTACAATAATCCTATTGCTAGAAATCCTATATATTGAAGACAGCACTCTACTACCCATCTGACTCGTTACAAGCCTAGCCTTTGGAATGATTCCAAGAATATCTGGTGTAGCTCCATGGTGATCAGGCTCTAGATGATTTACAACAATATAGCGAATCCTATCAAAATCACCGACAACCTCCCTAACCTTACCTATATATTCATAGGTAAATCTACTATCAACTGTATCAATAAGAGCAACGGCCTCCCTACCAATAACTACATATGCATTATACGATATTCCAAAGGGCAAGGGCCAAAGCGATTCAAAGAGTTCCCTAGCATCATCATTAACACCAACCCAATAAACGTCTTCAACTACAGGTCGGGGCTTTAAGCTCAAGCTGACACACCATTATATACTAAAACATTAACAAATAAAAGCTTTCGCATTAGTAAAACCTGTGCTGAAGGATAGGGAACCTCATCCATAAACACAGCCTATATCAATCAATACTATCCTGCGTCTTGAAGCACCTAGAAATATGGGTTAGTATGGACTGGTGGTTTGCATTGGAGCTGACGTTTATTGTAGATATAGGTCTAGCCACTATTGGGTTTATGGTAGGTAGAAGGAACTCTGATTTTATGGCATACATAGTTGAATTGGTGAACTATTTTCTATACTATATTGCTGTACCTATGGTAATATTTGTTGGCGTTCTTAATGCGCCTTCAATAAACTTCTATGTATTCTTTATTGTATTATCAATCCTGCATATATGTGTTTTAATGGTGTCGTCGTTTCTTTTCTCTCCTATCATATCTAGCAATCCTAAGGATAGAATGACAATAGTGGTACTATCCTCCCTTCCAAATGCGGGATACTTAGCGATTCCACTAGCAACACTACTTCTAGGAACAGGATATTATGTTACACCTTATACAGTAGCCTTCAATATAGTTTTTTCATTTATAACACTATTTATAGCATTAAGAACATCTAGAGGGAATCCTCTAGATGTAGTAAAATCATTCCCGCCTATACTAGCAATCATAATAACAATGATTATAAAAACATGCACCCTAGATATAGGAGGCATAGTGAATAGTGTATCAGCATTTACATCATATGTTATAAGAATGTCGTTTTTCGTAATAGGATATGGATTAGCAAATCTAACATACTCATCACTAAGGTCATTAGTAAGACCACTGGCAGTGGTAGCTCTAATAAAAATACCATATTCTCTAATTATAGCTAGAGCCATTCTATCTTTTGTAACAGCACCTAGTGAATTTGTCCGTGGATTTATGCTACAGAGTATCATGCCACCAGCTGTCAACAATATAATTATAGCTAAAATGTTTAAATTAAACGAAGATCTAATGGCCGTGTCAATAACGGTGCTAACACTGGTTTCGGTAATCTTGTCGTCCACATTGTTCACTCTGTTATTGTAACAGGCTTTGTTTTTGTAGAATTATGCATTCAGAAACTTATTTGGGTTGCCATGTAAAGTGTATTACCGTGTGATGTGTAACGGTAAATGTATCGGAATGGTAATTACGGTATGCTATTTCACTAGGTAATTGTCAAGCCTTTTATTATGCTGTTCCTTATCTGGTTCGAATCCGGATCTGCATACAACTTCCATATCTCTACACAGGCTATATACACTGCTATAGAATCTGTACCAATCATATTTAATGCTTCTACTGGCTATCGATTTTAGAAATGGATCAAGCCACATAAACCTCTTGACTCTAAGTTTATCTATATACAACAGACTCTTTGTTTCTCTAGCCAATTTAATGATTTTTGCCACCTCTTCTATATCGTCATTGTAACCGGGTATTACTGGACCGTAGAAAATCCATGTTCTTATACCTGATTCAGAAAGCTTTTTCAATGCTTTGATACGTGCAGATGGAGGCGATGAATACGGTTCAAAGGTATGCATCATCGAATCATCTGCTGATGTTATTGTTAGACCAACGTCTACAGCATCTCTATACTTCTTTAGAATATCTATATCCCTTACTACTAGGGAGTTCTTTGTCTGAATACTCACCTTAAATCCGTTTCTGGCTAGAATATCTATTGAGCTCCTTGTAAGCCTGTATATAGCTTCAATAGGTTGGTAGGGATCCGTTATGGTCCCTATACCAACGGTACCCCTCTTCAACCTCTCAACCTCGTTTGTAAGTATATCAAGTAGATTTTTCTTTACAGCTATAATTTTACCCCAGTTCGCAACAACTTCACTTAGTCTTGTATATATCTTGGCATAGCAGTAGAGACAACCATGACCACAACCTAGATAGGGATTCAATGCGTAGTCTAAATCGGGTAGGCCAGATTTTGTTAATGCTTGTCTAACCTCTATCTCTACTACTCTAAACCGCAATCTACACCACTATTACTCAGAGCCTATAGTGTAGATATGGTAAATACGTAATAAATCTTAACATTTTGAAGATAGAGTCTATAGTCATATTGTTTACAGTATCATAGATGGACATCCATTTATAGTAGGAAAATTTTTAACTCTATGATGTAGTAAAGAGATTCGGTAACGTGATATGGAAGTTAGAGAAGCTCTATATAGAGTTTGTAGAGATGAATATGAGGCTCACCATCTCTACAAGGCACTTGCTAGAACACCTATGCTTAACCAACGTCTTAGAGAGATGTTTGAGAGAGCGGCTGATGACGAACTTAGACACTATAGATTTTGGAGTAGAATTGTGGGTAGCTGTAGGTCTAAGCTATCTGTGATTAAGGTACTTCTCTATCGGGTTCTCCTGCTCCTATTTGGTGTAACCATTACGCTTAAAGTTGTAGAGTCTATGGAGGTTGATGCATCGAGGATCTATGGAGATATAGTTAGAGCCAGACCAGAACTTAAAGATGATGTAAATAGGATTATAGAGGATGAGAGGAGACATGAATACGAGTTCATTTCAAGTCTTGATGAAGGAAGGGTTAGGTATCTAGGCTCTATAACACTTGGTATATCCGATGCCCTCATAGAACTTACAGGAATATACACAGGGTCTCTGGGAGCTTTTGAAAACACAGTAAATGCAGGTCTAACAGGGCTTTTAGCAGGTATAGCAGCCTCTATATCGATGGGTATAGCATCGTATTCCCAGGCTAAGCATGAAGCTCTTAAGAATCCGAGAATTTCAGCACTATATACATCTGTAGCCTATATAGTAGTTGTTCTACTATTAGCGCTACCATACTTTATACTAAACTCTATAGCCACAGCATTTATAGCGATGATGCTACTAGCCATGGCAATAGTGGCATACATGACATTCTATACAGCAGTACTCCACAATAAAAAATTCCTAAGAGAATTCGCGGAATCTGTAGTACTAATCTTAGGGGTATCTCTTCTACTCTATATACTAGGCTCAGTTTTAGGAAGAGCAATAGGTATAAAAACAGTAGACTAGAACGGTGACAGGAGCTATTCCATACAAACTAGCTATAGGGAATGTGCAAGGATCATATTTTAGTGTGCAACGCTATGTCAATGTTCAATTTTACAGTATACACAGCGCTCTAGCGATTCATGGTTATAGATTTACTAAGTTATTTCACATACCTGCAATTGTCAGTATTGTAATAGCTACTTTAATAAATTATGTATAAGATGATTAAGGGTATACCTCTATTTTTTTTTTTTGGTTTCGATATCTTACCTCTCATAACATCTATTTATCTCTCGAACAGCTTTACACGTCCAGAGATGATCAGCCAATTGTGCTCTACCGACAGCTACTAAATCAACTCTACCATCGCTAATAAATCTGTTGGCTATGCATGGATTGTTGATACCACCAACACCTATTACAGGTACATCAACATGCCTCCTAATCTTCTCAGCTAGTGGTATGAAGTAGCCTTGGGTACCTTGAAGATGTTGCGGACTTGAACCACAGAGGCCTCCAGAGACATCTATTATATCTATACCATAGTCAACAAGTTTAGTAGCCACCTTAATCGCCTCTTCAATTGTGAATCCACCCTCAATTAGATCATCGGCACCTAATCTGTAAAGTAAGAGCTTGTTTTTAGTAACCCTCCTAACTCCCTCAACAACCATTAGTGGAAACCTCATTCTATTTTCTAGGCTACCGCCAAATTCATCTAATCTTCTATTGGTTATTGGTGATAGAAATTGGTTCAATAGGAAGCCGTGAGCTCCATGGATTTCAACACCATCAAAACCTGCTCTCACAGCCCTTTCAGCAGCCTTTATAAAGTTATTCAAAATTCTCTCGATATCATCCATATTCATTTCACGTGCCTGTATATATCCTCGAGGTACTAGAATTGGAGACGGTGCCATGGGTATACAGCTACATACCTTAGGATCAGCTCTACCGCCAGCATGGTTTAGCTGAATTACAGCTATAGCACCACCATTTCGAATAGTTCTAGCTAAAATACCTAATCCGAAAATCAGATGATCGCTCCAAATACCCAGCTGTCTAGAGCTGGCTCTGCCATCAGATGAAATATACGAGTGCTCAACAATGACCATAGAGTTGCACAGTGCTCTATCACTGTAGTGCTTTATAAGAGCCTCAGTAACACCCCCATCTTCACTTGCAAGCCCTGATGCCATGGGAGGCATAACAACTCTATTTCTTAATACAAAGGATTTAACAGGCAGAGGATCGGTTAATGACACCAATATAGGTCACCTGCAAAAGCTGGGTACATGCAATTAACCTAAGGTATGTTTAGAATACAGTTAGTAGGGCATAAATATAAGAAATACTCACTATATAACAACCTAACTGTATTAAAGCGTAGTGCTAAGCAAATGGAGGATCTAAATTATCAGAGAGCCCATTCTCGTTTCTACTCATGAACTCCAACCTATTAAAAGAAGCGCCTCAGTGATTAATATTGCTAAAAATTCACTCTGGAGTAGGTATGAAACCTCTATTACTATAATAATAGTGTAGATCATTTCTTAAAATTAATTTTAATTGGATTAAATCTAATTGCTACTGTTCTTAGGAATGGGCAAACAATGGTGGATGCATCTAAAATTCTCCTTAGCTCCTTTCTTTTCCGAAGTAGTCTATGGATTCAAGGGTTTCAACTGCTAGCTTAGCAGCTATACCACATACCTTACTACACTTATTCCTGGCACCACTTTCAATAAATTCTTTCCATTCAGTAGGATCTCTAAGGTTGTAGTATCTGCCAAAGAGTTTTACATGTATATCTCGGCATCTAACTCCTCCAAACTCCCCTTTAAATCTATTGAAAACCTTAATACCAGCATCCATGGCTCTAGCATAATTAGTAGATTGAGAAGTGGGCTCTAGTTTTTCACGTCCTAGTACTAGTCCAATAGCCATAACAGCGCCTAGAAGTGCTCCACAGACTTCACCGGCTAGGGTTACTCCACCAGAGAGTGCTGAAGCAGCTTTAAAAGACCCGAGATCTGCGATACCTAGAACCTCCTGAAGAGCTTTTAGAGTCATCTGGGCGCAACCTCCATAGGTCCTATGCAGTTCCTCCGCTAAAGTTTTAGCTCTTTCTACAAGTTCCTCCATCTGTACCATAATATCACTCCAAAAATCAGAATTACTCACTAATAAAAATAGTTTCCTACTGATTACAGAATGTGGAGAGCTATTCAAACACAGCAACATTGCCAAAACCCGGTACCAGCTATCCTTCAAGAACACTAAAAACTACTCTATGTTTTAAGGAAAATAGGTACAGTAAGATAAAAGGGGTATATATAATGAGTACAGTTTCATCACATAGGTATTTCCTAACTATGTTAATCTGGGCTCTCTTACTGGAGATAATAATCTTTGCATACTATGTACCGAGAGGAGAATTTGGCGTAGAATTCACACTTACATTCGTAGTGTTTCTTATTACAGTAACAAGTATTGTTCTCACCATTAGAAAAATAAGACAGGAAATATAGAGGGGCATAGTGTACACACAGGATGTCTAGCTAAGAACCATCCATAAATGCTATGGAACCGTAGACATAAGGTTAAAATCGCAACAGAATTTAGTAATGGAAAACTTTCATGTATAATATATTCTGAACCAGTATACATCTTAGATGTAGGTAGCTCTATAGAGTTGATAGTTAATGGTAATAGGAAAGTGTTGTCAGTTAGTATTTGGTTGGCTACTTTTACTATTACTATACAGTAATATCGAGGTATTTAAAATCGATAATCACGGTATCCATAATCATTCAATTATAAATTATAGTCAAAGAATCAGACTTAATGCCTTTCAAGGCTTATGAAGAATTGTTGCCACGGGCTATGACAATACATCACTATCCAAGCTGCATGTATCAAAAATGCTTAAATAGTGCCACCCTTAATTGTTTTTATGGCGAATCTACCATGCACGAAAAATTAATTGAAGCTATAGCTAGTCTTGATGAGGCTAAAGCCCTAGAGTTAACTAAAGAGCTATTAGAGGCTGGTGAAGATCCGACTACTATACTCGATGATCTTAGGCGGGCTGCTGAGGTTATTGGTTCTAAGTTTGAAGCTGGTGAGTATTTTATAGCAGATCTCGTTATGGCTGGAGAGATACTTAAAACAGTTTCAGAGCTAGTGAGGGAGAGGCTAAAGGCTTTGGGTAGGGCTAGGGAGGTTGTTGGTAGGCTGCTTATTGGTACTGTTGAGGGCGATATTCATGATATTGGTAAGAATATTGTTGTTACTATGGCTGAGGCTGCTGGTTTTGAGGTTATAGATCTCGGTGTTGATGTACCTCCACAGAAGTTTGTAGAGGCTATAAAGCAGTACAGCCCCGATATAGTTGGAATGTCAGGACTACTAACACTAGCAATAGAATCGATGAAGAAAACAGTAGATGCAATAAAAGAAGCAGGGCTAAGAGAAAAAGTTAAGATTATCATAGGTGGTGGTAGAGTAGATCAATACGCATGCCAATACATAGAAGCAGATGCATGGACAAACGATGCAGCACATGGAGTAAAAACAATGCTAAAATGGATAGAGGAGAAAAAAAGGTGAAATAAAACCATGAAACAAAAAGAACAAATAGATGAACTGATAGAGAGGCAGAAAAAAGAACCGGAAGTGGTGGCAAAAGAAAGACTTGATATGATGGTAAAGACAGTTGAACTAAAAACTCCTTCAAGAGTGCCTATAGCAGGCTTTAGAGGTGACGTTGTTCTTGCATATTCAAACCTTACATGGTATGATGTTTCATATGAGTTAACAGATAAAACTATAAATGCTATTGTAGACTTCTACAGCAAGTTTCCAACGGATTTTGGTGTAACAAGAGCTCCATATGGTCTTGAAGGCTTTCTGTTGGCATTAGCATTTTCGGAATTTCCAGAATTTTCAAATACTATCAGATTCCTCTGGGGACCTCTACACGATGTTTTGAAGGATAAATGGAGTAAATGGCCTGGTAGGGAACTTAGAGCTGACCAGCATCCGCAGTTTCTTGGAGGAGAATTTATGAATCCTAACGAATATAGAATGCTTATTGATGATCCAATTAAATTTGTATTTGATGTTATACTTCCAAGAGCCTGTCCAGGTCTTGGAGCACCTGGATCTCCACAATGGAATGGTTCAATGGTTAGAATAGGTCTGGTACTCCAAAGGATCATGATGTTTGCTAGAGGTGTATCCTCAGCACTTAGTAAAATAGGTATTCCAGCTATACCAACATTAAATGCCTACGCTCCTGCTGATATTATTGGGGACTTCCTTCGACACCTAACAGGAGCTATGCTCGATATGAGGAGGTATCCAGACGACTTTAAGGCTGCATGTGAAGTTTTGGTAGAACCAACAATTAAGGTTGCCTCGGCTGTACCACCAGCACCACCACTGACGTTCTTCTTCATACCTCTGCATTTGAATGAGATGCTGCCACCGAAGCTCTATAGCGAATTCTACTGGCCATATCTAAAGAAGGTTATCGAGACACTAGTTGGAAAAGGCTATAAGGGATACGTATTCTTTGAGGGTGACCATTCACCACATGTGGATACAATACTAGAGCTTCCAAAGGGCTGGGGTATAGCATACTTTGAGAAACCAAGGGACTTTGTAAAGGTTTGGGAGAAGCTAAAGGGACATACAGCCGTTATGGGAGGCATGCCAACGAATCTACTACTACACGGAACTCCTGAGAAAATCGAAGAATATATCAAGGATCTCCTTAGCCAGATAAAACCTGAAGGAGGATTCATAATATCTCCAGGAGTCTCTGAACAGCCTCCGGGGATTCCGGTAGAGAATATGAGAGCGTATATCAATTCAGTATTAAAATACGGTAGCTATTGAAAGCTTAAAAGAGGTACCTATGGATGGGAAAAAGTAGGGGATTTCATATATGAGTAAGCCTAGTGAATACCCAAGATGGTATCCATGGATGGTAGCAACAGGTGTTATGGCAGCATTTACAGTGAGATGGCTACACTATATATACCCATTTACAGCCCCTGAAATAGTTAAGGAATTCGGTGTCCCTGTAGCTGTTGCAGCACTAATGTCATCAGCAAATACCATTGGACTTATCATTGGCGGATTCCTCCTAGGTTTACTATGTGATAAAATTGGTGTTAGACTCACAGTATCGCTTGCAGCAATTATTGTAGGTATATTTACAGTGCTAGTAGGCTATTCACCATCTATATATGCTGCTATCGCATTCTTTGGCATAGCAGGTCTGTTCTCATGGATTAATGTTGCTATACCTAGAGTTGCTCGAGAATGGTTTCCACCAAAACTGTATGCTACTGCAACAACATATATGAATACAGGATTTAGAGTAGCTGCTCTAATTCTAGGACCTGTAATAGGTGCTATGGTTGTATCGATCGGTTGGAGAGCTCCATGGATATATTTCGGCATTGCATGTATCGTTCTAGGCTTAGTGGCCTTTGCATTAACAAGAGATAAAAAGGAGGGAGCAGCACCAGGTGCTGCAGTTAAGAAGGTGCGCATGGTAGAACTATTTAAATATAGAGTACTATGGATACTATTTGTAGTGTTTGCTCTATTTGTAATAGGCGCATCACTAATTGTAAGCTATATGGTTATGTATCTTAGACAGGGTCTCGGTTATGATCCGGTAACAGCAGGCTGGTTATGGAGTGTATATCAGATAGCTGGAGTAGTGGCTCTCTATACTGCCGTACCTCTAGCAGATCTCTTATCGGCAAGAAAGATCATGTTTAGAAAGAACTATGTAGCGCTGAACTTCCTTATAGGAACTGTGCTATGGATAATACTAGCGTTCTACTCTAAGGGACTACCCACCATAGGTGTTGCCGCACTGCTCGCTGCAATATCATTCTTTGGGCAATTCGTAGCACTCATTTCAACACTAGTTGCAGAGTACTTCCCAAGAGAGGTTGCAGGAACTGCAGCAGGATTTGTAACAGCAGTAGGACACGTCCCATGGATACTCACACCACCACTTGCTGGTATAATACTGGAGAGTGCTGGATGGAGCTATGTGTGGTTAATGATCGCACCTGCATATCTGATAGCTGCAGTAATACTAGTACTGGTACTAAAACCTCCAGCAAGAGTGTAAGTCATAGTATTTTAGATAATATCTAGTCCAACCAACTTTTTAAATCTTAATATCTATTTCGATATATACATAATTCTGTGAAAAGCGGTAAAGGGGTAGAGGTCTACCTTTTATACAGGCGTCTACACAACTTCATATGCATCGATTATTGTACCACCCCCTAGTACAACTCTTCTATGCTTACCCAGCTCCATTACGTCTGCATTGTGTGAGGAGAATACTATACCCATACCTCTAGCGCGGAATTGATTTAGTGTACTAATAAGTGCTAGTCGTTTCTCTCTATCAAGATTTGAGAATGGTTCATCGAGAAAGAGAATCTCTGGTTTGATAGCCAGTGCTCGAGCTATTGCAACCAGCTGGGCTTGGCCTGTGGAGAGTCTTTGTATTGGTGTATGGGCTAGGCTATCTATGCCAAGTACTGATAGAATACTCATTGACGTATCAAAGGCGCTTCCTCTGTCAACTCCTCTGATATGTAATCCGTAGGCAACGTTATCGAGTACAGTACCCCTCAATAGTATTGGCTTATCATGAACGTATATCACTTTCCTTCTGATTAGGGTTTTACTATTCTCATCTAGATTCCAAAAATTATTTCCATCAACGAGAACGGAACCTTGTAGTGGTCTATATATTAGTGAGGCTATTTTAAGAAGTGTTGTTTTACCACTTCCATTGGGACCATCGATATAGATCACCTCGCCACTTCTAAATGATATCGATATTCCTCTCAATGCCCAATCTTCTACTCTACTGTATCTGTACCAGACATTCACAAGCTCTATATTCATGTTATGCGAACCCTAGATAGAAGCTTTATAGCTATAGAGATAGATATTGTTATAGCTAGCAGGGCTATACCTAGAGTTATGGCCTCTTCAAAGTTCCCCTTTGCGACCTCCAATGCTATAGCTGTTGTCATGACCCTTGTATAGCCTCTGATGTTTCCTCCAATCATCATAGCTATTCCAAGCTCGCCTATAGCTCTTGAGAAGCCTGTAATACATGCTGCTACAACTCCTGGTAGTGACTGGCCAATGATAAGCCTTATCCTCTGAAACCTATCTGCACCTATAGATAGCGCTAATTCGTGGTATAGTTTTGCCATATCTCTAATTGATCTATAGCTTACGGATATAATTAGTGGTGTTATGAGAATAGATTCACCGATGATCATAGCCTGTGGGGTGTAGAGGAGGTTTAAAAATCCCAGGGGTCCAGATGAGCTGAGAAGCATGTAGAGTAGAAGGCCTAGGAGAACGGTTGGTATGCCGACCAATGTTTCAATAATGACTTCCATAACCATGGCTCTTCTATTTCTAAGTACCAGTAGATAGGTTAGCGGGATGCTCCATAGAGAAGCTAAAGCGGTTGCTATACCGGATACAATAATAGATCTTACTATTGTATCAAATACCTCAGACATCTGTTATCCACTCAATGCTAGTCTATTCCATGCATCCAAAATACTACCTTCGTAATGTCTTGAATGGTAGAACAGCCTTACTCCATACTCCTCTACACCAAAGCTATTCACTATATCTGGATCGCTGTATATGAAATCTAGAAACAGTTCAGCATACATTCTCTCAGTGCCTCTACAACCACTGGCTAGATAACCACTGTATATATTTAGCATTAAATCATCGCTTGCGTTACCATAGAGTATTTTCACATTCTGTATCCTACCCTTTGCTTTTAGTACCGTATAGGTTCCTACATCGGATAGAGTATAGCCCTTGAATTCGCTAGCCATAATAAGTGCTTGATCCATACCACATCCGCATTCTATATACCATGGCTTATCTCGGGGAGAGACTCCGATGAGATTCCATATCTTCATTTCTCTATTGTGAGTACCAGAGTTATCAGCTCTGCTAATAAACCTTATCAATCCTTCCTCAGCAACTCTATACACTCTCCTAAATGCATCCACAACATCTAGAGCGCTCGATACGTTAGCCGGATCATTTTCTGGACCAACTATAACGAAGAAGCTATATGCAAGTATCCTCTGACCTTCAATAGCTCCTCTCTCAATATACAGCTTTTCCAGACCGGGTTCATGAATTAGGATAGCACAGACATCTCCACGCTCAGCATATCTAAGAGCTGCTCCAGAACCAACAGCTATGAACTGTAGCTCTATATTTCGATGTACCTCTGTGAATCTACTAGATATATACTCTAGGAGACCAGTTGCATAGAGAGAAGTTGTGGTTGCTATTCTTACCCTAATTATGGGGCGTGTAGGGTATGTGGCATAGAGGATGATAGCTGATACAGATAACAGAGCTATACCCAACACTATTATATACCTGTACTCCATAACCATTAACCTCAGTTCTATTTAAACATGATATAGATACCCGGTATTTTTAGTGTAATATTTCATAGCCAGATATTGCTAACCTGTGGAGTGTATGTAATTAGATGATTCAAAGGTGCGGAGGTTTCCAATTCTCTTCATAGGATAGTGTATCAGAGAATAGCTAGGTGTAGTAAGATTTTTTGTGGGATAACAGCATCTGTGATATAGCATAGGTGTTGCACAATGTCTGGTGATATCCAGAGTCTCTTTGAATATGTGAAGAACTGTTTTATCTCTTCCGGTGGGCATCTAGATGTTGATGGTATTAGACTCCTTGATGAGGCTAAGAGAAAACTTGTTCTCCACCTCGTTGGCAATAATGTTAGCGAGATCTCTAGGTGGCTTGATTATGTTAAGGAGGTTCTGGATTCTCTACAGGAGAGGTTTGGCATTAAGGGCTTTACACTACCTAAGGAGCTTGCCTCGTTCACGGCAAGCCCTTTAGACCATATGAAGAAGAAGCTCTTCAATTATGTTAATGATTATCTAAGCGGTAGACTGGGTTATGAGGATCTTTTAAAGAAGTCTCTAGCTGCCCTAACGACGTCTCTGAGAACTAATGCTAGAAGTTGCTACCAGCTATGGGGATTTGCAGGAACACTCCTCCACTTAAGCAACATGGGGTATCACCTAGTATATCCAGAGCATAGATTTGTAAGCTTTGATAGAAGTGGCAAGCAAAGGCTAGGAGTTATCCCACCAAATGTTGTTCTACTAAACCTTGAGAGAGGGTATCTGAGTTTCTTCTACGAAGCTCCGAGACCTCTAAGCTGGGAGGATACATCGGATCTTCAAAAGGTGTGGAGCTTCTATACAGCTTTGAGACCTGATCTAATGGTATATGGTGGGAGGGTTCTTGATATTGTGGATCTAGGTTCATCACCACCAATAAAAAGACCAAATATCGTAGTGGAGTTTAAGGAACTCGATGACTGGTATCTTAGGGTAAGGGATTTGAAAGGCTACTTCAAAAAATCGTTTACAGCTGAGGAGTGGAGACTTAGATGGTGGCAAAGACTAAGAGAGGAGCTAATTAGGATAGCAGATCTTCATCACATTGTTGAAGCTATTGAGGAATCCAGATCTGTTAGAGCTAGAGAACCCTCATTTAGAGTAAAGGAGTATCAACTTGTAATGCTATATAGAGCAACCTATAGACCGGATAGAATGATACTCGTATCGAAGAGCAGTATACCTGGAGAGATCAGAGGATACTTAGAGGATAACAGCATTGAAATATTCGATGGTATAGGCTTTGACATCGAGAAACTTAAAGATGTAGCTAATGAGATAGCAACCTTCACTAGCTATGGAGAAGAGAACAGTATAGCTATAGAGATACCCAAAGAACTGGCGATACTCCTAGGCAAAACATCAAAAACGCTAGGCTTAAACCACACAGAGATAATACGATATGCATTAAAACTACTGATAGAACACTACAACGATACAGAACAGCCGAGATAAATAAAGTGTAGTAGAGCTGTTTCCTAAATAATAGTTAGAATTGCATTCTATGAAAAATATGCATACTTTCGGAATTACCTTGCATCCAAGTACAGCTTTCTCTGCATTTGGTTAAACCACTGTATCATTTATATCAATTGCTTATCGATGTAACAACGATGTTCGTGTGTCTGTTCGCTAGCACATCGGATTCGACTATAAATATCCTAGCCAATAAGACTTGGCATAGATGGTACACTACTTCATGAGTAGCGCTTGAACTGTTCTTCTAATAAACAAGACTTATACCTCAATTTGATGAGTGTTTCCTCTACAATTTTCACTGTTCCTCAACTCCGGGTAGCTTACTTCAAATAATTCTCAACGATACCTCCAATATTAATGGTAGATTGTAGAATTATAATAACAGCTCTTAGGGAGTGGGTTTCTCTTACCAGTTTATTGGATGCATATAAGGTTGTACACGGTATGTGATTGATGTAGTTTTGAATTAGGTAGTTAGATCACCTTTTCACGCACCAATTTTACATCCGATAGCACATCTGGAGATGCAAAACATTTGAGATGTAAATAAATGGAGGTGATAAGTATACCTATACTGTAAAGACTGTAATAGAGGTGGACAATTTTGCACCAGGATGTTGTTATTGGTGTAGATATCGGAACTTCTGCATGTAAGGCTATTGCCATAGATTCTGAGGGTAGGATGCTTACCCAATCCCAGGCAATGTATAGCCCTACATCTCCTAGACCTGGATGGTTTGAGCTGGATCCAAATACATTTGTAGATGCCTTTACAACGGTCATCCATGATATTCTTAAAAAGGTTCCCGCTAATCGTGTAGAGGGTATAGGGCTAGATGGTATATCCAACAGCCCTATTCTCATAGATGAGAAAATGAAGCCCCTAAGACCATGTATACTGTGGATGGATGGAAGAGGGGTGGAGTACATACCTCTAATTCTTAGATCTCTAGATGTAGAGGGTATTACCCCTACACTTCCCGTAACACCCCTCATTACATTAGTTAAACTTCTTTGGATTAAAGAAAACGAATCTGAGGTATGGAGTAGTACCCGATATGTACTTCAGCCAAAGGATTACGTAAGAATGTGGTTAACAAATACTGTAGCGACAGATCCTTCCGATGCCTCTGTAACCATGATGTTTAACAGTAAAACCTTTGGATGGGCGGATTACGTGGAGAGGGTATTTGGTATAGAGTTGAGGAAGCTTCCAGAGATAGTCACCTCGTATAAGATTATAGGCTATACTACAGAAAACATTGCTAAACAAACCGGGTTACCGGAGGGTATACCGGTTACCATAGGTTGTGCAGATGGTGTTGCAGATGTGCTTGCAGCTGGACTTTCAAGGGAATCTGATAGTCTAATTAGATTAGGCACTGCAGGAGTATTTTCACTAATTCTAGACAGGTACATTCCCGATGGAAAAAGGTACTACATATTTGCTCACGTAGAACCAGGTCGATGGGTCATTCAAAGGATGTTTCCCTTTGGTATACCACATAGATGGTTTTTAAAAACATTCTACAATAGAGAACTAGAGTATGCTGAATCTAAGGGGCTCGACCCCTATGCATATATAGAGAACATGCTTTTAACAGACATTGAGAGAGTAGAGAATGAAATGGAGGAACTCGTATTCATTCCAAACATAAAGCTTTTTGAAGATCCAGCGAGTTTCCTTGGCGTTTTTGCTGGAATTGGAAGTATGCATACCAAGATCCACCTTATGCTAGCTCTTCTCCAAGGGCTTGCATGTGCCACTAGGGAAACTGTTGATATCGTTTCCCAAAAACTTGGGCTAGCCATAGATAGGATAAGACTAGTAGGTGGAGGTTCGAAAAGCACATTGATAAGGAGGATGATAGCATCGCTTCTAAATGCGAGAGTCGAGACTGTGAAGTACCACGATGCTTCTATAGGTGCAGCAATTCTATCAACAGTTGGTATTGGAATGCACAGATCATTTGAAGAAGCTATCAACAATTTCATTGTGTTGGATCAAACTGTAGAACCAGATGAACATCTACAAGCCAGCCTTCCGAAGGTGTATGAAAAGTACTTAAGATTTCGGAGAGCTTTAAATACACATGTTCTCTGAATAGAAATTGGGTATTCTCTAAAATTTTTGAATAGCTGTAAAAGCATAGCAGTTTTCCAGGAGAAGTATGTACTAGATGCTAAGTAATTCCTATCATAGAATAGTAAGAGTGCGTGTTATAATATTTAGTTGAGGGAAAGGCTGGGTTGGTAGGGCTATGGATTCCTATAGGTATTTAAGTATATTCGGATACAAATATCTATGGCGATTTCTGTGGCAGAGCTGTACTTTGATGGAGATCTGAATTTAATTAAAGACAGAACTTTTGCTATCATAGGTTTCGGTAACCAGGGTAGAGCCTGGGCCACCATCTTAAGGGATAGCGGTGTACATGTTATAGTTGGAAATATTAGAGATGCTGCTTTCGATGCTGCTATACAAGCTGGATTCGAAACGTACTCTATTGAAGAAGCTACTAAGAGAGCTGATATAATAGCCGTTCTACTGCCCGATGAGATTGCTCCCAAGGTGTTCTACGAGAGGATAGAACCCTATGCAAGGGACAAATCTTTCTATCTACTGGTTTTTGCAAGCGGATACAACGTAGCCTATGGTTTTATAGAACCGCCATCTAATACAGATACAATAATGGTTGCTCCTAGGATGATTGGTGCAGGAATTCTAGATCTCCATAAACAGGGCAGAGGATACCCTGTGTTGCTAGGTGTAGCTAGAGATGCTTCGGGAAGGGCTTGGGAATATGCAAAAGCTATTGCAAAGGGTATTGGAGCCATCGGAAGACCAGGTGGGGTGGCTGTAAAATCGAGTTTTGATGAAGAGACTCTAGTAGATCTTTTAACAGAGCAGACATGGTCTCCACTTCTAATAGCTGCATTTATGGCATACTTTGAGGTTGTAACTGAGGAATTCGGTGTATCTCCAGAAGCTGCAATACTCGAACTCTATGCTTCTGGAGAGTTAGCAGAGGTTGCAAAACATATGTCTGAGCTAGGGTTATTCGAACAGCTAAAATTGCATTCGAGAACAAGCCAGTATGGACATCTTACTAGATTACAGCGGTACCTTACAGAGGATCTTAGAGAAAAAATCAGATTAGCTGCAAGGGAAATTCTAAGTGGTGAGTTTGCTAAAGAATTTACATTGGAACAGATGCTCGGATATCCAGTACTTAAAAAAGTACACAGACATCTGCTCGAATCCAAGTTAGCTAAGGTAGAGAAAGAGCTGTATAGTAAGCTTGGTAGAAGTAAAGAAGGATGACAATGGTTATTTAATTGATAAAGTAGGCGCGATTGATATATTAAATGTTGGGATCCTTTAGAGCTATACTTACTACACACGATAATTTTTACCCAACTTTTCAAAGATTTGCAAATTCTTAGCTGTACACTATCGTAAACAAACGTATTGGTTTATCCAAAACCCATGGAAAGACTACGGTATAAACTTTGTAAGCTTTAGATTATTACAA
Organism: Ignisphaera sp.; assembly: GCA_038889075.1. GTDB lineage: Archaea > Thermoproteota > Thermoprotei_A > Sulfolobales > Ignisphaeraceae > Ignisphaera. The sequence goes on along the minus strand of JAWAHS010000005.1, from coordinate 42,912 downwards.
GGGGGATATCTTTTACTAGGTATGGATAAGGTTTCCAAGTTAAATTGAAAGTTAGATTGAAAAGTATAGGGATGGTTGATCGTACGGAACATATGCATATCTCAATAGATATCCGGTATCCACTATTATATGGATTTTTATTGTTGGATTATATAAGTAAGGTGTAGTGGTGTGGTATCGTGCTCCATATTAGTGATAGGGATCTACATGTTAAAGCAGCTCTACATACACACTCGACAAGCTCTGATGGTAAACTTGCACCAAAGGATGTAGTTGACTTCTATAAAAACCACGGATACGGTGTTGTAGCTTTAACAGATCATAATAAAATTACACGCATTGAGGTGAAAGATTTTGATGACCCACTAGTTATTCAAGGTATGGAAATCTCTAAGGGTCGTAGTGCATTGGAGGAGCCCTACCACCTTGTTGTACTAGGGGTAGGGGATGACAGTATCGCGAGAATCGGTGATCTACAGGAGCTTATGGATTTCGTTAATAGAAGTGGCGGTATAGCTATCTTGGCCCATCCTCACTGGAGTGGCTTGGTGTACCAGGATCTGATATCCATTCAAGGTTATGCGGCTATGGAGATCTTTAACTATGGTTGTGAAGTAGAGGTATCTAAGGGATTCGCCCTTTCATCCTGGGATTCATTATTATCATCTGGTTACAGGGTATGGGGAGTAGCTGTTGATGATTCACATAGATATGTATTTCCACCAATTGATGCCGATGGTGGATGGACTGTGCTACTGCTTAGGGAGCTAAATACAGATGAGGTATTTAAAGCTATAAGAAGTGGCGGATTCTATTCCAGTACAGGAGCTGTAATAAAGAAGCTCATGGTAGATGGTAACTATATTGAGGTAGCTACATGCAGCGCTAGGAGAATAACACTGATTTCTGAAAATGGAAAGGGCTTTTCAATAGGTTCGGATGATGTTGATTGGTTAATAAACAACATAGGTGATGTCGAGAAAATCAAGAGTGTTGTTGATGAAATCGATATTGTTAGAGAGGGTAATCGAACAATAGTTGTATTTACCAAGAACCAAACCCGGATTAGTGCGGTTATGGATAGTAATGGAATAGACCTGCTTACTGTAGATAGATTTAAATGGGGTAGATACCTGCGGGTAGAGGTTATGGATTTCCAAGGAGGTAAAGCTTGGAGCAATCCCATAGCATCTCAATAATTGAATGTGCAGAATCTTTGCAAATTTTAGATGGAAATACCCTAACCCAGGAGTTTGGTGGTTAACAATACCCTTGGATGAATTCCGTAACAAGGTCTTTGAAGATACTATCATCGATCCCTTAGATATATCCAGCCTCACGCAACTGTTTCGGGTTTCATATAGGTTTACAAGGGTTGATATCATTTTATTATTGGAGGTGTTAATGCTTCGACCAAAGGAGGTTTGTGAGAAGCTTGGTATCAGCTACACTACTCTGAGAGAGTACGTTAGGAGAGGTTGGATTAAACCAGTTGTTCTCGAGAGTGGTAAGTGGAGGTTCAGAGAGGAAGACGTTGAGAAGCTGATGGGTATCGTTAAACCGAAGACCGTTATCCTCTACGCTCGTACCTCCTCTCATACGCAGAGGGACGATCTCGAGAGACAGGTGAGGGTTCTCGAGGAGTGGGCTAAGCAGAACAACATAGAGAAGTACGAGGTCGTCACGGACATCGGTAGTGGTCTCAACGAGGATAGAAAAGGATTCAAGAGAATACTGAGACTTGCAACCGAGAAGAAGATATCCAAGATCGTAGTAGCGTACCCAGATAGACTCACCAGGTTCGGGTTGGCAACTGTTTTTGTGTGCTAGGTTTTTGTAGGTCTCTCTAGGATGCCTAGAGCTCTTGTCGCGATTAGGTATGCACTAGCGGGGTGTTTATCGAGTCTCAGTTTCTTCATTGTTTCCGCGTGTTCTCGTGAACTGGTTGTTCCCCTGGGGTCTACGTACACCGTTTTCAACCCGTAGAGCGGTGCTTTCCACGCTATTCTCTCAATGATCGAGCTTCTGAACACGGCTACCTTGTAGTTGTAGTTTCTGCTTCCTCTTTCACCGTTTCTAACCCAGTAGTACCTGAGGTAGCCGATCACGTCTGGGTTTTCGAGAGCAACAGCTGAAGCACCGTGGTAGTAAGCGTGCTTTAGAACCTCGTGTATCTTCTCTCCAACAATGCTCCAGGCTCTTCTCTTTGGGAAGCCTCTGGTCAGCACTTGAGGAAACCTGGCTGTATGTGTCCACACGATTTCACCATTCTTGTTCACCACCACCAGGTTCAATCTATCTGTGTTAACGTCTACACCTGCAACGTTGTTTCCCAATGGTTTATCAAATCTCCTCATGACCTCCAGGTAGAGGCTGTACTTAACGTTGACCTGTAGCTCGCCGTAGAGGTGCTCCAGGTCTCCACTACAGCTCCTGATGTACAGTCTGGCTGGGTAACCAACCTCTTTTCTCATGGCTCTATTAACGAGCTCTTCGACGAGTCTACTGTACCCCTTAGGGACAACCGGTTTAACGACTACTCTTGTGCTTCCACCGCTTGCTTTGAAAACCAGTACTCTGACCGTCTTGCAGTCCGTGAACTGTATGTTCAGGTTTCCTCTAGCCCATGGTTCTCCCTCGCTCTGGAACAAGAGCCAAGGCTTGAGCTCTACTCTTGATACATCAACTCCCAGCTTCCTAGCACTCTGAAGACTCGAGTACACGAGTGTTGCTACTCCGTCAACGTACCTTCTGTTCGGTAGCAAGCTGTAGCACAGCTCTCTCGTGAACTTGATGAAGTCGTACTCACTCAGCTTAGCCAGCAGAGGATTCGCCTTGACACGCTCAAGCACTCTGTGAGCACACGTTTTGCTCAGCCACGCAGTCCAGTAAATGCTCTTCGCCACATCTCCAGTAGCATGGAAAGGTAGACTAATCGTTACGTAATCTAAATCCATAGGGGTATAACCCGTAAGACTTATAAACCCCTAGGTGCTTAAAAAGGTTTTGGTGACCCTGGGTTTCCGAGACCCATGGCAGACCGTGGGGAGGGGGCTCAGGGAAACCGTGATGACCCGCCCTAGGAGAGCCTACAAAGACCTAGAGCGGGAAACGGTTCAAAACGCTGGTAGAACTCCTTAGAGCATTTGGAGTAGAGGTGGTTGTGTTAAACCACGAGGATAAAGACCCAAAGGAGGAGCTCGTGGAGGATTTGATCACCATCATATCTCACTTCGCTGGAAAGCTCTACGGTATGAGGAGTCATAAGTACGAGAAAGTGGTTGAAGGTGTGAGAAAACTTGTTGAAGACCCGTGAAGTAGTGAGGATGTACAGCATTCCAATAAGAGATGAGAGAGTAGAAGAGCTGGTAACATGGTACACTAAGATGCTTCAGAAAGTAGTTGACATAGTATGGGAGAACATCGCATGGGGGTACAGATTCCCGCAACTATCCAGAAGAAGAGGAGTGATTAGTGTTAAAGTAGGGTGCAAGGTTAAGGTCCCAAGGATACCTGTTGACAGGAAGTTCAAGAAGATGCTTAGAAACACCTTGCTCACCGAGTGTTCTTATGCTAATCATTGGATTGATGCTGTCATCAGAACAGTGTACTCTATTATCGCGTCCTGGAGGAAGAGGTACCTGAGTGGAGAAGCTAGGAGGGTTAAGCCGAGGATTAAGAGAAGGTTCGCAAGATGTAAGATAACGCTCATGAAGATCGACTACGAGAGGAAAGCGGTGAGGATAACTCTGAAGTCGGGTGAGTACCTAGAGGTTTCCTGGAGTGGGAAGTGGTTCAGCAGAAGGGTAGAGGGCTGTATGGTTGGTGAAGTGATCCTCAAGGACGATAGAGTGCTTATTCCGTTCAAGAAGACCGAGGTCTACAGTGTTGAGAGAGTTGTTGCGTGGGATTCGAACGAGCTATCCATCGACGGCTACTCCCCAGGTGTGGGGTTCATCAAGGTTGACTTGAGGTACCTTCAGAGCTTGAAGACCGTCTACGAGAAGAAGAAAGCTACTGCTCAATCCATTGGTAAGAAAGAGCTGTTCGAGAAGTACGCTAAACGAGAGAGGAACAGGGAGAAGGACTTCATAAACAAGCTCGTTAATCAGATAACCACCTTACTCCCCAACGCTATTCACGTCGTCGAAAACCTCGAGAAAGAGGACATGGTTGCCAGGGAGAGAACTAATAAAGAGAGGAGAAAGAGAAACGCTAGAACACCATGGGAAACAATACACAGAAAACTCTCGGAGAAAGCACTAGTGGTTAAGGTTTCTCCGCACAACACCTCTCGAACCTGCCCACGATGCGGGTGTGTGGTGAAGACCCGAGTGGGCAGGGTGTTCAAGTGTCCGAGGTGCGGTCTCGAACTGGATAGGCAGAAGCTCGCATCCATAAACATCTACCTCAAGTACATCAAGATGTGGGGGTTTCCCCACAGCTGTGAACTCGAGCTAGATGAGGGGGAGCTGTGGGTAGGGGTTACCCTGAACGGGTGGAGACCGATGACATGGGCACCGATGAAAAGGTGCCCCGAGGACAATGAAACCAAGGGTCGAGATCAAACAACATCAACCAACATGAAACCCAAACCCCAGTTAGTGGAATCTGTCGATCCTCCATTTCTACCATAGATGATAGTGCCTCTAATTGTTGGAAAGTAGTTGAATATCATTGTATAGCTCACTTCAGTCTTGGACTAATCCTGCGATTGTTTACTATAAACTCCTGTACATCAGATTTCATAACCTTTGTAAATAGCATTACAGCACTACCCTACATGTACCTAGCAAGATTATGGAATTGTTTATGTGGTTCACCTTATAAACCCGGTAGACATATATGGTGAATGTGTAAAGTATGTCTACCAGATTAAAGAAGGAATTCCTAAAGCTATTGGAGGAGGATGAGGAATTTAGGTACGCTGTAGTAGGCTATTTAGGGATCTCAGATCTGTTAAAGAATCTTGAAAAATTGTCTGAGAATCAGAATAGGCTTTGGGAGGAGGTTAAGGCTTTGAGGGAGGATGTGGTGAAGCTGTGGGAGAATCAGAATAGGCTTTGGGAGGAGGTTAAGGCTTTGAGGGAGGATGTGGTGAAGCTGTGGGAGAATCAGAATAGGCTTTGGGAGGAGGTTAAGGCTTTGAAAAAGGATTTCGGGGTATTTGATAAGCATTTAACCAGTTTAGAGAAACGTATTGATAGATTAGAAAAAGGCATGGGTTCTCTTGCTAAAGCTGTTGGCACCACCCTCGATCACTATACAGCTGTATTTGTTGAAGAACTCCTTAAATCTAGTGGCGTACCCGAGGACAAAATTGATGTTAGAGTTGATGTAGTTCTATCATTTAAAGATATCGAGAGGGAAGTGGATATATTCAATAGAGATCCCCTAGTTGTAGGAGAAGTGACAACATACATAGGTGGTATTGAAAATGCTAGAGAAGAGCTCAACAAAGTTCTAGAGGATATAAAGTTTGTAGAGTCTATGTTCAATAGAAAAGTTTTTATGGCTTTGCTGGCGGTGGAGAATGTATCTGAGGACATTGCGGCATTCCTTGAAGAAGAATGCAGAAGATATGGTATTAGATTTGTCTATGGAAAAAGAATAGAGAAGCTATAGATTATGAATAGTGTAGCTGAGCGTAGTCCAAAATGCTATTAATGTGTAGTCGATGCTCGCAACACTAGTTTGCTAATGTTCATCGAAAATTGCAAGCTCTATACATATCGCTGTACCTTGGTGTAGATTCTTCTGAGCGTATAAGGAGGTAGGGTGGAAATCTTAGATAGCTAGAATATTATGGATTCTCTGGTTCATTTAGATGTGCATTATTGGGAAAATTGTAGAGATCGGATGCGACTAGTAATGAAAGATATGGAATTATGCTGGAAAGCCGTAGATATTCGTCCAACTTCTTTACATTGAGTGTTTAGCTGTTTCAGCTTGGTTCTACGTGGATTGTTGCTTCCCATCCTAATTTTTCCCTAATTGTTCTCTCCAATTTGCTTGCTATCTCGTGAGCTTTCTGTAGAGGTGTTTCTGGATCCAATCTTATGTGTAGTGTAATCTCTACATGGTCTCCGTATCTATGTACATGTATATGGTGGACATCCTTTACATCGCTCGATATGCTGTAGATAATCTTCTTCACAGCATCCTCTTCATGTTTTGTTGCTCCTCTTCCTAAAAGCTCGCTACCACTCTCAATTACAAGTTTAAGTGATGTATAGATTATCAGAATTGAAACTGCTAAACCTAGAGCTCCATCGAGCCACCAGAGACCTCCTCCGAATGCCATAGCTATAGCTAGAAGGGCTGTAGCAATAGCATCGCTTCTATGGTGCCATGCATCAGCAATTAGAGAAGCTGCATTGTATCTAGATCCGAGATTTCCAGCCCATCTGGCCAGAACCTCTTTAACTATTGTTGAGATGATAAGTACCGTTATAAGGATCCAGCTGAATGCAAATCCTTCTCTAGATAGAAGCTTGCTGGTGCTTCTCTGTATAAACTCTAGACCAACCATGGCAAGCATACCACCTATAGCAATTGAGGCAACTATCTCTGCCCGACCATGGCCAAATGGATGTTCCTTATCAGCTGGTCTGTAGCTTATCCAGAAACCGAAAATAACAACAGCTGAAGTAAGTGAATCAGAGAGTGTATGGAAAGCATCAGCCACAACAGCTATGGAATTATACATAGTGCCATAAACATATTTAACTATAAACAGAACAGTATTTACAGCTATAGATATCCAGCCCTCCAGATATCCAGCACTCTTCTTATCGATATTCAGCAAATCGCTCACACACTAGCTACGGAATTACTATAGGGTTTTTAAATACGCAAGTTTTAGATAAATCTAAACTAAGGTAAGCCTTCCGTACATCAATAGAATAGGCAATACCATACTTCAAATACACATAATGGATTGGTGTAGAGATGTATGTAGCATATGTGACTGTGATTGTCAATTACAGTCTTCATCACAACTATCACCGATCCTACACTACTAGCTTCTTCATATAGTTCAATATCCATATAGCTTGAGCAGATCGTCTTTACCGATACCAGCTCCATCTTCTATAAGATATAGGTATGTATTCCCCGTCTCCTACACAGTATTTTTCTATACGTGGAAAACTCTAATCTCCTTCAATAACTATACTAAGGATCCAAATGAAGCATAGTGTTTCTAGCGATAGTGATGTACTAGTAGAGTCTTGGAGCCAGGCCATGTAACGCCAACTATTGGTGGATGGCATGAGGGAAGACAACGGAAGTACTATTTAAATTGGTCCACTGTCATAGACGAGGGAATATCGATTACATACTGGATGTCATACAAAAGCTGTTAAAAGACTTGAATCTATATCTCTTTGAAACCAGACTGCTAGTGAATTTTGTATACATCAGCTAGATCTAAGAGTTAAAGAATGTCTAGGGCATTTAGTGAAAACCGTTAGACGATTATCTGGAATGGTAAGAATAGTAAACCGATTGTGTTAACATCATCGAAGATGTGTGTAGATGTGATTGTGGAGACGGTAAAGGTTTTTTAGTATAGGTAGTATAGAGGTTATTGTTAGAGGTGGGTATTTCGAGATACATATTGTTAGAATGTAGATTTTTAGGGTTGTGGATATGATTAGGAAATCGTTTTGTGAACTATTTATAAAAATCTATTCAACGCCTATAAGGGTAGCTATAGCATTGAATCTTATAGAGAGGTATAGCTTTTCCCAACTACAGGCTGCAAAAGCTGTTGGTTTACCACAACCACTACTAAACTATGTTATAAAGGGGAGGAGAAGATTACACAATCTAGAAAGGGTATTAGGAGATGGTAGAGTAAGTAAGATAGTCGATGAGCTTACAGATGAGATTGCCAGTGGACTAGAGCTAGATATGTGTAGTATATGCACTAGATTTAGAGAACATCTAGATCTTCCCAAACCACAGTACAGATTAAAATAGTGACAATAGCTACCTACAGAACTCCAGGAGCAAGAGTATATGGAGTGCTGTAAGTATTGTAGAGTTCCTAATCTCTACAGCTAGAAGCTGTATTTTAATTGAGTACAGATCTACAGAAAAATGAGGTGGGCTGTTCTTCAAAAATCTTTTCATCTACTATATATCGTAATAGTGGGGTGGGATTCGGTTGGTCAATAGATACTTCTATCGGATTCGAATTTTCTATTGAAGATATAGGTATGGGGTTGGTGTGTAGATAGAATTCGTGAATATGGATAGTGGTGGATTGGAATGTTAAGCTATACTGAAACAGGCAATAGTAGCAATGATTGTAATTGCATCACTAGCATGTCCAGCGCTATGCATTGTTCATCAGCACTTGAATACCATATCGATAGCTATCAGTATTTTGTAGTCCAATCTCTTTAGATATCTCCTCCATATAGGTATGATAAGACATTTGTAGATACTACTGTGCATATCTACATTCTACTATTTGATAAAATGTGCTGGGAAGGCCGTGTTGCACTATCTAAGTCGTGGAGTGTAGAGTACATAGTCTAAATCAAACTGCTTCAACCAATTTCAATCGCCAATAGACAGAGTATGGCGAGTCTGAATCTCGATAGTAGAATCGGTAACTCAAATCTCAATTCATTGAATATCTATACCCTATAATGTATTGTGAAATACAGAAGGATAGCACTGTCCCCCGAAAGTATTCTAGAGCTATTCAGGAGATATAGAGAAGCCTCGTATAAACTCTTCCAAGACAGCCGCACATCTATTCCATATTCTATGATACAATACAAAACACCTCTAACACTTCAGCTACAGCTCAAACCTTCAAACCAGGAAATAGCCAAAGTATTTATATCTAACAGCAACCTAACCCTTAAAGGGCCCGTAGCTCAGCTAGGATAGAGCGCCGGCCTCCGGAGCCGGAGGTCCCGGGTTCAAATCCCGGCGGGCCCGTGAACATTTATCTACTTGGTTAAAGATTGCTCCAGCGTTTCCGGATCCGCCGAACCCGGAAACTCACCCGTGGGAGCCCTCTGCTGTGTTTCAACGCACCAGCATCATCATTCACCTATATGGGCACTGTCAAGGCGTAGATCAAAGCCGACAGCTCTGGTAAAAGCGTGTTCTTGTTCTCTCCGATAGCTATCTTACTAGCTACGAAGCCTCACAAGATTTTCTAAAACGTAGGGAATATCTTTCTAGGTTAAAACCAAAGTCCATGATTCTCTATTCATACCAATAGCTTGATTTAGGGGAAGAGCGTCTTCAATGATCTCGAAGCTCCTTATTTACAAGCTAATTCCTTTATCCTGGCTCTCCGTACTTACAATGGGTTATTGTATTATTGCATGCTAGGTGATCGATGTAGTGCTTAAATACATTTATTAAAGTCGTGCACTAATGATATGTCTTGGACATCGGCAATGAAAAGGTAGTGAAAAGTATGTATAAAGGTTTAACTAGTGAAGAGGTCCTTGTGAGGCTCAAAACCTACGGTCCTAACAAGGTACCTGAGAGGAAAGAGAACATAGTGGTGATTTTCTTAAAGAAATTTACAGGGTTAACGCCATATGCTATAGAAATAGCAGCTTTGATCTCTTTTATCTTGGGGAAATACGTTGACTTCGCTATCATGGTTTCACTGCTTCTCGTAAACTCTGTTATCGGTGTTTTCCATGAGTATAGGGCTGGTAAAGCCGTTGAGATGCTTAAATCGAAGTTGAAGGTAGTTGTGAAGGCTTTGAGAGACGGTAAATGGGTTGACGTTATCGCTGAAGACATTGTTCCAGATGATATCGTGAAGATCTCCATGGGAGATATAGTACCCGCTGATGGTGTTATCATGGAAGGCTCTGTAGTTGTCGATGAGTCGGCGTTAACCGGGGAATCTATACCGGTTGAGAAAAACGTTAACGACACTGTTTACGCTGGAACCACTGTTGTTAGAGGCGAAGCCGTAATTAAAATCACTGCAACAGGTGTGAAAACACGTTTCGGCAGAACAGTGGAATTAATTCAAATAGCGAAGCCTAGGCTTCTAATAGAGGAGATTACTAATAGCATAACCAAGTGGCTTCTATTCATAGACTCTTTCTTCATAATCCTAGTTATAGTCAAACTTATCCTAGTAGGGCTTAGTGTACTAGATATTCTGCCTTTTACTCTAACACTACTATTGGCCTCAATACCCATAGCTTTACCAGCTATGACTACAATAACCCTTGCTCTTGGAAGTGTTGAGCTCGCTAAAAACGGCATAATTATTAGAAGACTTGAAGCAGTAGAGGCGGCTTCTATGATGGACATTATATGCTTAGATAAAACAGGTACAATAACTGAGAACAGAATAGTGGTAAGTAAAGTAATACCACTAAGTAGTGAGTATAGCGAGAAAGATGTTGTTCTATACGCTACTCTAGTATCCGAAGAAGTAACAAAAGACCCCATAGATAACGCTATAAGACAGAAAGCCAGGGAGATGAGCGTTGATGTAAGTATCGCTAAAATTCTAGAGTTTAGGCCATTCACGCCGGAAACAAAGAGAAGTGAAGCAATTATTCAGTTAGGAGATAGAAAACTAAGGGTTATGAAAGGAGCGCCACAAGTACTTCTTCAACTAGCAAGCAACAGTGATAAAGAAAGTATTGAAAGAGTAGTAAAAACACTTGGTGATGAAGGTCTTAGGCCATTAGCAATCGCATTAGAGACTCAACAAAATGATGTTAAGATTATTGGTTTACTAGGACTCTACGATAAACCCCGTGAAGACTCTCAGCACTTTATAAAAGTCATGAAGGATCTAGATGTAAATCCAAAGATGATTACAGGGGATAACATACACGTAGCTAAGGCTATAGCGAGAAAGGTTGGTATTGGTGATAAAGCTGTAAGTTTAAGAGAGATCTCGAAAGATCAGCTGAGCAGGATTATTGAAGATATTGATGTTTTCGCAGAAGTCACTCCTGAAGATAAATATGATATTGTAGAAGCCTTGCAGAGGAAAGGGCATGTAGTTGGTATGACAGGGGATGGTGTTAATGATGCGCCTGCGCTTAAGAAAGCTGAACTTGGTATAGCTGTTAGCGGGGCTACAGATGTAGCTAAATCAGTGGCTTCAGCAGTGCTCTTATCTCCTGGATTGAGAGTAATCGTCGATATTATAAGTCTCGGGAGAACTGCTTATAGGAAAATAGTTGTTTGGGCTATCAATAAGATTGTTAAGACATTCAGCATAGTGTATTTCGTAGCATTATCGACACTAATTCTCGGGCTTCCAATACTAACACCTACTCATATGATACTAATGTTGTTTCTCTACGACTTCCTAACGCTATCTATAAGCGTTGACGTAGTAAAACCAAGTAAAAAACCAGAGAAATGGAATGTGAGAAAACTGGCAATGATGTCGACTATTCTTGGCAGCGTAAAACTCGTGGAGCTATTTATGGCACTATACATAGCAAAACTCGTTAATTTACCATATCCACAGATGCAGAGCTTCATCTTCTACATACTCCTCCTCACAGGGCTTTTGAACATAGTGAACTTTAGAGAGACAGGGCCATTTTGGGGTTCAAGACCAGGCAGGTACATGTTATTAGCTATAACAGTAGACAGCGTAATAGCAACGATCCTCATATGGAGAGGGATGATAATACCAGCGTTACCTTTAAATATTATAGCATTAGCGTTAACCTATATTATAGCTACATTTCTAGTTACAGATGCAGCTAAAATCGCTGTATTCAAAGCCTTTAACTATACATGAAGTTTTCATAACGCGTATTATTCGCACGATCTTTCGAGACCCTATCTACAAAGGAGTAGAAAAGCTATTCTTCTACGACATCAGGGGAAAATGTAAAATTTTATACTGTCGAGGAGGTTACAGAAGAGTTTAAACAAGGTGAACTCTAGGTGGTGTTTACACAGAGTCGATTTTTCGCCATAAAGAGGCTTCCTTTCGAGCAGTTCACCGTTCTCCCAATATGAATGGAATTGATTATACATCAAAGGAGTCAAATGTTTTTGAAATAAGCACAGGACCTACTGGACAAAAAGATTGGAGAATAGGGGCTTGGATAAAGCAAAACACTTAAATTTTTACTTTATTTTCTTGTAGGCTGTTATAATAGAGGTGTCTAACGCGTGGGAAGACATTGATGAAGAATAGGGGTAACTCGGATATAGATGAAAACCCAGATCAGGTTCTACCAAGTACTGAGGAAATACTAACTTTACCCGTTGAAAAGCTTCTTTTACGTTTGAAGTCATCGTTAAATGGGCTTACCTCTGAGGAGGTGAAAAGACGTCTCGAGCTTTTTGGCTATAACGAGCTTCCTACGAGAAAAAGGAGAACCATTATAGTCGATTTTCTATCTCATTTCAAAAACCCGCTAGTGGTAATCCTCCTTATTGCTGGTCTAATTTCTGGCTTTCTCGCAGACATGACAGATATGGTCATCATATACACCATAGTATTGTTCAGCATAATCGTAGATTTCTACCAAGAACATAAGGCTGAAAGAGAGGCTGAAATGCTCAGACAAAGAGTGGCGACAAAGGCCACAGTCCTGAGAGATGGGGTCAAGAAGGAGATAAGGCTCGAGGAGATTGTTCCAGGAGATATTGTACTTCTCTCAGCAGGTGACATAGTGCCTGCGGACGCTAGAATCATAAGTGCGAAAGATCTGCTCGTGGATGAATCCGTGTTAACTGGGGAATCTTTTCCCATTGAGAAAACAGACCAGCCGCTAAAGTCCTACGAACCATTGATAACAAAGTGGGGTAACTACCTTTTCATGGGTACTTCCGTCGTGAGTGGGGCAGCGATGGCCCTTGTTGTGAAGACAGGTAGTTCAACGGAGTATGGGAAAATCGCGAAGAGGCTTGCAAGGAGGAAAGGTGAGACGGAGTTCGAGAAGGAGCTTCAGAGATTCGGTTACATGGTGATGCAGGTAACTTTTTTACTAGTTACAATTGTGTTTTTCATAAATGCTCTCTACATGCGGGGAGTGCTCGATTCACTTCTATTCGCTGTGGCCTTAGCTGTTGGGCTAACGCCAGAGCTCTTACCCATGATTGTAACAGTAACTCTCTCTAAAGGAGCGGTGTTGATGGCTAAGAAAAAAGTGATTGTAAAGCGCTTAGCGGCTATACAAAATCTTGGAAGCATGGATGTTTTATGTACAGATAAAACCGGGACTTTAACCGAGAACAGGGTAAAGCTCGCGCTATATGTAGATATTAATGGCGAAGAGAACGATAAGGTTCTGCTTTATTCCTACATAAATAGCTACTACCAAACAGGGATTAAGAGTCCCTTAGATGAAGCCATACTCAGGTTTAAAGAGATGAATGTTAAAGACTATGAGAAAATTGATGAAATACCCTTCGACTCTGTTCGTAAAAGGCTCTCCGTAGTTATTAAGCATAAAGGTCAACGGCTCCTGATCACCAAGGGGGCCCCAGAAGAAGTCATTAAGATCTCATCTTTCTACGAGAGTGGAGATATCGTATCTAACATGACAAATGAAGTACGTAAAAATATTGAAAAGAGATATCTTGAACTTAGTGCTGAGGGATACAGAGTTTTAGCTGTAGCGTACAAGCTCTTAAGAGAAGATAAGCCAACGTATACAGTTAATGATGAGAAAGAAATGGTGTTCTTAGGTTTCCTAGCTTTCATCGACCCTCCCAAGGAAACAGCGAGAGAAGCCCTTAAGCTACTGAGAAATTCCGGTATAGAAGTGAAGATCCTTACGGGCGATAATGAGCTAGTAACTAGGAAAGTATGTGAATACCTAGGCTTCAACGTAAAAAAGGTTGTTATAGGGAGCGAAATAGCTGAGACGTCTGACGATGTTCTCGCGAGAGTTGTCGAAGAAGCTAATGTCTTCTGTAGGCTTACACCAGCTCAGAAAGAGAGAATAGTAAATGCTCTGAGAAATAATGGACATGTTGTTGGTTTCCTAGGCGATGGAATAAATGATGCACCCTCATTAAAAGCCGCTGATATCGGTATATCCGTTGATGATGCTGTTGATGTTGCCAAGGAGTCTGCTGACGTAATTCTCTTACAGAAAGATCTGAGGGTACTTTACGATGGAGTCTTAGAAGGTAGGAAAGCGCTCGGTAATGTTATGAAATATGTTTTGATGGGTATAAGCTCAAACTTTGGAAACATGCTTAGTGTTGCCGCGGCATCGCTTTTCTTACCTTTTCTTCCGATGCTTCCTATACAGATATTGTTTAACAACCTTCTCTACGATTTTTCTCAGTCAGTACTACCTACAGACGAAGTCGACGTGGAATACGTTGAAAAGCCTAGGAAGCTGGATGTCCATTTCATTAAACTATTCATGATGTGTTTTGGGCCGGTTAGCTCTCTTTTCGATTACATAACTTTCTTCACAATGCTCTACATATTCAAAGCTTCTGAATCGCTATTTCAAACTGCCTGGTTCATTGAATCCCTAACTTCACAGACTCTCGTAGTCTTAGTTATTAGAACCACGAGGTCTCCCTTCTGGAGGAGTAGGCCCAGTCGATTACTACTCTTTACTACCATCGCAATAACAGTATCAGCACTAATACTTCCTTATACACAATTGGGAAAAATCTTCAGATTCGTAAAGCCCCCGGCAACCTTCTACCTAGTGCTACTGATTATTCTCAGCACTTACCTCATACTAACAGATATCATTAAACACTGGTTCTACAAGAAATACAGATATCACATAGAGTGAACACATTGACCTTTTCTCCTGATCTACCCCCAAGCCTCTTCTCCACAATACTGTCACAGATAAGAACATGGCATAGGTTATCACAGTTGATATACAATTATCCCAGGAAACACTAAGAAACATAACCTTTAGATCAACCTTGGAATTATTATTGAAAATACAGAGGCGAAACAAATCCCTTGGAACTATTCTTTTCGAAGACCCTTGTTAATTCATATACCGAGAATGTATTAACAACTCTCACCGAGTTGATAACATGGAGTGGTATCTGAGGATCGAGAGATGGTACTAGTACTTTACTAGCCTGGGTTTCACGGACTCCATGAATGGTGTTTGAGGACACGGCCTTGATCTATTATAGGGCAATGCGTGGAGAGGTTTAATGAGAGGCAAAAGACCTGTGTTTGACACGCTCTTTTGAGGCATTCACCTATCTCCACTATAGTGGTGTAATCGTTTCTCATAGTATGGGGAGATGTTAACTGATCGATGCAATGTACATCGCGATAGCCGCTAATCTATAGCTACCGGTGTACACATATCTCGTAGAGCTCTATACGTCTTATCCCTCCACGTATTCGCCAGTAATTTGAGTAATCTACTAGCTTGTTGTATACTGGCTTAGCAGTTATAACCCCTCTCGTATCAGATGTGATATAACTTCCCATTGGATCGATTATAGTGAGTAGCCCTCTTTGAGCCAAGAGAAACACCGAAGGAGATGGTCAAGCACCACGTCTACGAGAGATGTTCATTGACTATGGGTCCGACGACTTGATACGGTATTTGCTAAGGTATGTCTACAAGCATGTTGCAACTTTTAAGCAACTCAAAGACTTCTACGAGCTCATGGTGAGCAGGGAAATAAGCGGAGGTACATTGAGTAACACACTCAGTAGAATAAGTGAGAAAAGCATTATAACTAGGCGTAGGAGTGAGAGGAGGGAGCACTATAAAAGCTACTAGTAGAGAACTTCAGCGTAGTTAGAACAAGGATAAAAACATCTAGGATAAGAGTGTACAGAGGAGCGAGCCGTAGAGAGCATGAGGAAAACAAAGAAGCACCGTACCCGGTTCACCTAGCCTTTAACATGGCTATGAAGATAAGCCGGATTCATGGAGTTCTCCCAGCAATCATCTTCCTAGTCCATACCCTCTAGGTGTGAAGAACAGGTTTCTTGCTCTACTAGAGAGACGAGGACGGCATGTTCATAACCTGTGAAGAAAACAGGTTTCTACCACTACTTCTACTTTCTCCTCATAGTTAACTTCTACGCTCTCATCATCAAGTACATGCCTAGTATGGCCATTGATGTTAGTTCTATTGTGTAAAACATACTCTGAGAAGGATGAATATTCTCGTACTACTGATGAATTGGCTGTAGTGTTAAGACTCCTCGGTAAATAAGGCATGAATACTTAGTTGTCGGGATTCGTCATTAGTGATACGATTGTTAGTAGATGGTTCTGACACAAATGAACACTATTATTACTGTCGCCAGCTCAAGACTCCTTATCTCTTTCTGCATCGACCCAAATAAACCAGTGAACATAGAATGGCTAGAAAATCCGAGTTAAGCATAGTAGACTTCTTAACCAGGTTTAGTGCGCTTGAAGTCTACGAATAAGAAAATTAGTTCTTAATAAGATAGACTTTTCTCTCTAAATAGTTCCTTTATGTATGCAAACCAAGCCCATGTGAACATTACAGAAAAAGTTACTATATCAAGAGCCTAGCTTAAACCCTTTCTCAATTTGCCACAATGAGATTCTTCTGTAAACCAGACACGACGTACCGCTCTTAATGTTTCAGCTTACACAAATGAACGTCATAACGTATCTTCAACAATGAACCTATGTTTCGTTTTATGTAGTTTACTAAAACATATCTACGGGAGTCTCAGGACTCCGGAGCCGGAGATCCTGGGTTTAAATCCCGGCGGGCCCACCATACAATACAATGTCACCAACTCCTCAAAACCTCTTTTGAGAATATATTGTATGCAATGGATATCAGCTATGCAAATGCTGGAGCGTCTGCTGAAGTCAATGATTTTCACAAATTGTAGAAATAGAGAAAGTCTCACAATAGCAGGATCCGCATTAACGTATAAGAACCTATATCCCCGCAAACACCACATAAAATTCTATCATCTCTGGACCTATAAAGCCTCCTCACCACATCCAACAACGCTCTAGCTCCTGATAGCTATTTTATAATACAAAATAGAATTCATAAGTTCTAGTTTTTATCCGAATACAAAAACGTTGAAATATTGTCAAATGTTAATCAATGTTAAGATCTCTACATACAATTATCCAAATAATGTTTTAAGCTAAGACCATCAAAAGAATAAGGATTTTGTTTATAGATTTCATCTAAGCTTAGGTGTTGTTGGTCTAGATGTATTCTAGTGATTATTGCCGAAATTTTAACTTTATCCATACAGTCTACAGTTCTAAGCATTTCGATAACCAGGGATTTATGTATCCATGATAATAGCTTTGACGAATATAATTTCTTAATATATTTGCTTTTTATAGAAGGGGTTGAGTATCCTGCGGATAACTGTCGGGTACATAGGTACCTGTTCTCCTGACCATGGATGTAATCCTATACTGTTGCTAATCTAAATCGGGTAGAGAATAGCTTGTGCTAGGTGGAGCAGAGGTAAAGGCTTAGCAAATATATGGTTAATAGAAGGAAGAGATGGTGAGCTGAGTATAGGGGTTAAGTGGGTTGATATTAATTAATGGGTTGAGACATTTTCTATTTAGAAGTAGCTGGTGGGCTGTAGACAGATGGAATAGTTATTAGTATTTTGTTATATACATATACGTTAAGTACTTAAGTATGGTAATTTCAACTTTAGTATGTAGAATAGGTGGAGTTTATTGGGTTTTGCGTTTGATTGGAGGGCTCTTGAGGAAGTTGTTGAGAGAGCTGTTAGGAGGGCTAGAGCTGAGGAACTCAAAGATGTTGCTGATGCCGTTAAAACTTTAGCAGACTATATGAAGATAGGTTTCGAGAAAGTATTCCAAGTACTACAGGAACATTCAAAGAGAATTGAGGAACATTCTAGAAGGATAGAGGAATTGTCTAGAAGAATTGAAGAGCATTCAAAGGTATTAGAGGAGCATTCTAAAAGATTAGAAGAATTGTCTAGGAGGATTGAAGAACATTCGAAGAGGTTGGAGGAGCTGTCTAGGAGGATTGAAGAGCATTCAAAGGTATTAGAGGATCACTCTAGAAGGATTGAAGAACTATCCAAGCGTGTAGCAAGGCTTGAGGTTGTTGTTGGTTCTGTAACACGTAGAGTTGGAATTGATTTAGAGAAAACTATTCTTAGTCTGTATAGAGATGTTCTTGTTTGGTTTGGTGTAGAGGATGTTGATAAAGTCGAGAAATTTGTTTACGTAGACGCAGAGGGTAGGTATATGGGTAAAGGGGATACCTTAGAGATAGATATCTACATCCACAACAGGGAGATATTCTTTATCGAGGTTAAGAGCCTTGTCGATGTAGAAGACGTTATGTGGTTTAACCATAAATGCAGTATAGCATCGAGAATAATTGGAAAAGAACCGAAGAGAAAAATTATAGTATCGATACACTCTGTTAAAGAAGCGCTAGCTCAAGCAAAGAAATACGAAATAGATGTTATCTATGGGGAACTAATAGATTAAATAAAGTTATAGAGTAGAACTTGCTCCACATAAACCAAGCTAGATAACACCCACATCAATATGTTGATGTAAAAACCTTGAATCATTTAACTAGATTGAGGTTGCTGTTCACCTTCCGAAGGCTCCACATAAAGCCAAGTATAAAGTTTATAGCAATTGTTCCAAACATCAACAGGAAAATACCTATAATTGATGCAACCAGCATCTGTACAGAGCCTATCCCTACGAGGAAACACCATCTCATCACCTCCTGAATATGTCTTAATTGCTACAACTATTTTAGTACCGCAACCACTCAATAAATTAATTCAATGCATCAAATATAGAAACTTTAAACAGAACCTCAATCGAGATCTTTTAAAGTCGGTAGGTCTTAGTATATGTGCGATTAGCGTTATCTTAATTATTCTAGAAAACTGCTGAAGACATCCTAAATTACTACCTTAAGTAGTTAACCGATTTCTGGGGATCTTCAAAGCTATTTTATTTAGCTTCCCTTGGGAGTAGATCTCCAAACTATTTTAATATCACAAACTATTTATTCAAGAGGTTGAGAAGCGAAGTAAACTAAAGAAGGAGTTAGAGAAATCGACAAGGTTTAAAAATATATTGTAGGGTTATATGCTGACTAGTACTATAACGTAGCTAAAAATTATAGTAATAAACTGGTAATAAGCTGAAGAAAAGGAATTCCTAGTCTACTATTAAAAACAATAAAAGCACTGTAGCATAGAGATGGATCTTCGAAAACTTAATCATACTCAATCCTTAAACCTAAAACACTTATATCTACGATCTCATTGCTCTTTTGTATACTGTCTCCATAGGCAACGGATTTTCTGTGTGTATGGGTATAAATGTTTTTGGTTTAAGTATATCTATCAATTCTCTTAGCTGATGTGGTAGGTAGTGCCCTGATACTCTAAGCCTGTATATCTCAAATCCAAGCGTTCTTAGCCATCTAGCTATGGTGTTTTCTTCAACTTCTTTTATTGATTCCCTAGGCTCTGGATCCATTAATATAACCGCTGAGTTTGTAAATTCGAGTTCTCTAATCCATAGCCTAAGTTTTCTGAGGATCTCTAGGAATGCTACAGGTTCTACCACAAGGATGTAGTCCTTTCCTTGGTTGATCACCTCAGCTAGCTCAACGGTATCTACAGGTGTTCTCGGGGTTGAGCCTACCTCTAGAGCTACATAGACATTCTGTAGGTTGTAGCCAAGGGATTCTCGTAGGTAGTCTAAAGCCCATAGTAAACGCTTTGAAGAGATAGCTACATACCTACCAAACATAGAAGCAGAGCTTAGTATAAATAGAAGAGCCTCTAGATCTAGAGGATCTAACGATATAGCTACTAAGTCGTATATCGATAGAGCATATGTTAGAGATTCTCGGAAAAGCTGAGGTGTTACAGGAAAATGCTCTAGCTCTAAACTAAAGTTTGTACCCTCGATTAATGCAACATCAACGCTATCGATGCCGAGCTTCTTAAGCACTTCCCCAAGGTCCTGAACATTGGCAAGAGCTAGAGGTTCAAGTCTAAGATCTCCGCTGTAGAAAAGCGTTAGGTTTTTACCTAGGTATAGAAAAGAGTTTGCAGGGTAAGCACTATGCGATACAGGTATAGCTATAACTCCGTGGTTATCTTCGGATAGATTTCTAGCATTTATAATTTTAGTACGGTATGTTGGTAGTAGATATGCTAACCAAGTTCTAGAGCCTCTATACCAAGAGAACAACGTTTCCTCGGCTATCTGCATATCAGGTAGAACCACCTCTAGATCCAGGGGCACAGCGGATAGAAGACCTATGTGATCCATATGTGCATGGGATATATACAGAGCTTCAGCTTTATCGTATACCTCTGGACCAGGGATTATGCCTAGATCCCTAAGCTCAGCCACACCTAGAGGTTCGACTCTACCGCTATAGAAACGTCTAAGCTCCTTAAACCTGATACCATTATCAAATACAATTTTCCTACCGCCATCTCTAACAACTATGCAGTTCCCACCAACTTCCCTCCAACCACCGTGTATCTCAATTCTAGTGTTGTTGTACTCAACTACCTTCTGTATAGGCGTGGTTCTCAACCCCTATGAGCCTATACCTCTTCACACCTACCTCAGCCCATCTAATGTTTTTAGCAGGATTCCTGATAATTAGAAGCCTAGGTTTAGAAGATATATTGTAGACTATGTACAGCCAGTAGCTTT
This sequence comes from Ignisphaera sp., assembly GCA_038889075.1. Classification (GTDB taxonomy): domain Archaea; phylum Thermoproteota; class Thermoprotei_A; order Sulfolobales; family Ignisphaeraceae; genus Ignisphaera. The sequence continues at coordinate 22,252 of JAWAHS010000005.1, read as the reverse complement.
CCCCTAGTTTCTTAGCATATTCAAACTCTACCTCAGTAAGCTCTACCTGAATACGATTATCACTACGACCTTTAACCTCTATAAACCTAGCCTCACCACTAACAGGATCAGAGCTCTGTATATCGTAATGCTCAAACCTACTCACATCCACCGGTATACGGCCACATCTACGCTCATAGTCCATGACCACCTCCATAGCCTTTTTCTCAACCTCTTCTACAGCTATAGGCGGTGGAGCATCGTAAGCTTCGTGCGTCTTTAAGAACAAAACCTTTCCTATGTATACCACTCTAGGTTCTCTAACATCTTTAGCTATATCCCTTGGACTCCATGCGCTATGCGGATAACTGAAACTACCTTCAACGCTTCTTACATAGTTAAGAAATGGATTTAAGGTTCTTCTCATAATCTCTTTAAACTTACTAGAAATCTTATTCTTTAGGATATCCACGTCATCGTCTTGAACGCCGTCGGCAATACCAATAATTTTATCACTATCTAAGATCCGTGTTAGGAGATGTAGAAGATGAGTACCGCGAACCTCCCCAATTTCGGCCCCTTTCCTTCTTACCCCAACTACTTCGCTGTAGTAGGGCTTACCATCAATTTCAAGCTCGACTTTGTATAGAAGTAGTTCATCGATGTCTATACCCTTGTCGAGTACAAGTAATGCTAGATTATCCGGGGGTTCGGAGACTTCTTGAATAATACTCTCTAAGGCTTTGTAAACATCGGATATGTTATTCTTTGCAACAACGTACCTGCCAGAGTCTATAAACATCTTATCTCTACGATCCTCTACGCTTAGTCCTTGGAGCTTTGCTGCAGCTACCAGAATGTTACGCAGAGAATCTTCGGCATCTCTTCCATAGAGTCCCCCTAGAATATCGTCTAGGATTTTACGGACTCTAATCTCTTTTTCACCTTCCTCAAGTTTAATACGTTCAGCGTATCTCTTCAACGTTTGGAGCATAGATAAGATCTTTCTAACGTACTCCTCTAGACCTACTCCTCCTCTATGTATAAACTCTAGCCATGCTCTATATTCGCTGAAATAGATCTTCTCACCTCTATCGCTAGCTGAAGGAACTAGCACCAATAAATCAACATCGCCTCCTCCAGCCCTAGCTCCCATCATATCTATCTCAAGTTCTTCACCTATAGGTACCCTCTGCTCCACACCGGACACATACCACGATAAGAGCTTAGCGTAGAGTACTTCAAAAGCTTTCAAATCGCTTTCAACAGGTAGTGAAACAGTATAGCTTACAACATCCTTCCTCTGCCCCAGTCTCCACACTCTACCAATACGCTGAACAATTTTTATCGGACTCCACGGAGGCTCGTAGTGTATAACAATATTTGCATGCTGAAGATTTAGACCTTCCGAAGCTACATCTGTAGATACCAAAACTTTTACGTAGCCCTTCGCTAACCACTCCTTTACATCCTCAATCGTTATCTTCCGCTTATCTAAACCCTTCGCTAACTCCTCTGGAGGTTCAATTCTATCCGATGTAACGAGGGCTACCTTAGCACCTAAGTTTATGGATAATCTTTTCTTAAGTTCATCGAAGATGTATTCAGCTGTATCTCTGAACTCCGTAAATATAACAACTGTATCTCCCTTGTCTAAATGTGTTTGAACTATATCTACAATGCTCGCTAATCTCGAGTCGTAGTCTCCGATAATACGTTTAGCATATCTGTGCAACTCGGTAAGGGTCTTTATATCTTGCTCATCTAGTAGTATAGCATATTTTTCCGAAAAGCTGTTCACAATCTCATCTATATCCGTGGTCCTAGACCCTAAGATCTCGTCGTATTCTTCGAAACCCTTAGAACCGAGAATGGACTCAACAAATTCATCAACTTCGCGATCGAGATCCTTAGATATATCTTCAATAGCTACTTCACCGGTTTTCAGAATCTCAGCTCTTCTCCGTATAATTCTATTCAATGTAATAAGAGCTGCTTTTGGACTTGACGACGCTCGTTTAGCTATTAAGACAAGTAGCAAACCTAGAGCTGATGGTTTCTCTCCTACAATGTTGTAGTACCTAGTGAGTACACTTCGTAGAAACTCGCAAACTTCGCTATAGAACTTAACCTCGATATCCGAAGCTTTTGTTACACGCGCTTTGAATACACAGTTTGTAAAAATGGTTCTTTTCTCATATACGTTATTAACATCTAGCTTTGTTCGCCTAAAAACCAAGGCATTGTTGATAGATCTATAGAAGTTCTCGCTATCAAGCTCGCCAACACTAGCAAAAAGATAGGGATCTACAAGACGTAGTCTCTCGATATAGTCATCAGGTTTCCCTCTATGGGGTGTTGCAGACAATAGTACAAGGTTTATACCTGCGTTCTTTGCAAAACTCGATACTAATTCAAATCGCTGGGTCTCGCGATCACCTACCCTTCCGACTCTATGGGCTTCATCAACGATAACAGCATCCCAGCCTACCTTTAGGATAATATCTTTGTATTCTTTCCTTTTCACAAGATCTACCGATGCCGCATAAACGCCTTCGGGAAAACCTTTAGCTAGAATATTCTGTATTGTTTCACGCTCTATCTGAAATATCTCGGTAATCTGAAAACCGAATCTCTTTAATTCACTTATCCACTGATGCACAAGAACCCTTGGCACAAGGATTAAAATTCTTTTAGCTAACCCTACTTCACGTAGGTACTTAATAATCATTATAGCCTCTATTGTTTTACCGAGACCGATTTCATCTCCTATTAAAACTCGAATAGGTTTTCGCGGAAAAAGGTATATCAAGAGCTCTAGCTGATGAGCATAAGGGTAGACTGGCTCTCCATGTGTATACTGACGCAGTGTGAATATATATGGATGGTACTTAAAACCGTTGACAATAGATTTAACTAAGCTTAACCCAGCTAGATCAAGAGGTGGCCTGCTATACCCTGTAGAGTAGTCTAAAGGCTTTTGCAACTCTATATACACCCCAGTACCCTATTCTATCGTATGCTTCTAAAAACCTTGAGTACCAAAACAGAGACTCAATTTCACTAAGATTTTGAACGATTTCTATAAGATTTGCTGAATTCTTCATATGCTGTCTAACCCCTAGGTATACCACAAGTCGACGTAGATAGGTATCGGGGTCCTCGCTCTCTAAAACGGCTACTCTATTGTTAATCAACCTGTAGGGGGTATTTACACTATTAAGGAAGGCTATAACATAGTCTCTACCAACCCTAGCCTCAAATACTGGGTCTACACCCTTTACCGGCTCTGATAGATATACATAGGAGACATCTATGCCTCGGCGAATCTTCTTACCTATGCGTTTTGAACTAAAAACTATGTAGCGCTGAATTAGGGATTCTCTACCCATTCTCTAAAGCCCCTATTTCTCACCAGGTTATCAAATGATATTTAATCTATATGATCTTGGTAGATAATACGGTTCATCTAGTCAAGACATGCCTCAGCTACATACTGACTCAATTCATTGAATTCGCCTTCAGGTAAACTCGGCAGCGGCTTTGGTGTAGCTGCTCTAAGGTTTAACTCGATGGATATATCTACCTTGCCTAGCGATAGTATTGAAATGATGTTACTTACGATTCTATACACATCATCGGGTGGCATTTCGTTGAATTCTAGAAATATACTCGACGACATACTATCTCTTTGAAGGGTTAACTTCAGTTTACCACTTACATTAAAACCTCTAAACCTTGTGCTAATTATCTGTAGAGGCTTTAGGTTAAGCTTATTAATCTCAACCCTCATCTCTTTCACTTTCTTATCTCGAATCTTTGGCAATCCCTTAACGCAATTCTCGATGCCAGCAACATATACTGTTACTTCAGATCTAGCAACCTCAGCTCCATCTGGTAGAAGTAGACGAACAACATCTTGGTGCACTCCACCTGTTGCCGGTGCTCTATATCTCCAAACAAATTCGTTTCTAGGTACATCATTATTTAATGAAATTTTGCTTGGTGTTACTTCGCCTAGGCTACTCTGAATAATAATTTCACCTACGAAAACTCCTAGCCTTTCAACTGTAAACCTTAGCTCGATATCCTCACCAGCTCTAATTCTAAGCTCCTTCTTCTCAGGGTACAGCTTTACGGCAGCAATACGTTCTCTTTTAAGTAGTGGAGCAGCCTTTAACACTTCTATATCGAATTTACCGATATCTGCAACAACGTCTTCTACACGATACAGCTCGCCACCGTAATTAACAATATACTCTATCACCTTTAGCCCCTCTACTCTACCCCTAAGGTTCTTAAGCTGCTCCACGAGAGCATCCCTCCAAGATAGAACTTGACAATCATCTGTTACAGTAGCTGGAGCTTCGCCTTTAGCCATATTAATTCCTCTGCATTCTTTGTCATTACTGCAAATCTCAATAGATTTAAAGTACAGGCGATCTCTACACAGCAAACCTATGCTTAGATTATCTACACCATCTACGAGAGCCCGTTTAACATCGTCTTCTTTTACAGCTGGTAGCCTTGAGTTCGAGTAGAAGTACTCTATAATATCTTTAACACTCTTAGGTGTAGAAATTGTAGATAAGTCTATACCTATGCTCTTGAGGTAGAAGTCGAGTGTTTCGAAATCCATGCCAAGAAGGATTTTCCTTGGTTGAACACTTTGTAGAGTGTGTTCAGAACCTTCAATTATTGTTTCTCTCACACTTAAGTTAACCTCTTTGATTGTGTTTCTACCTTCAGTGTAAACCGGATAAGCAATTGCATCGAACATGGAGAGAGTATTTAATAGTGTGTTGCTGAGAATTTCATCGCAGTACCTCTTCAACTTATTTACAAGAACCCCTTTAACTATATCCCTTTCTTCTCGAGTGTAACCTCCCACAAGCACATCCACTAGTTTCTCGGCTTCAACTTTTTTACAGGCTATGTGTCTCTTCATAAGATCGAAAACGAATTTGATCTTCTCTCTACTACTTGGAAACACTATAAATATTGTATTAGCGTACCTCCTTTTACCACCGTGTTTAGTTATATACGCTATTTCCTCGAGCAGCGATTGCCTTGAACTAGGGTCTTGAGGAACATTAACACATGCATATAGGATGTATCTAGGAACATCGTAGTCAAGTTTATCACAGCTATAGGAAGCCGTTGACAGCTCTCGATCGAATATCCTGCCGATCTCCGGTGTACTTCTCTTTCTACTCTCGATCTGCTGAACAGATGCTGTCAGTAGCTTCTTAGTGTACACCTCGATTTCCTTAACAACATCTACATCTAGAACGTTTTTAGCGATATCCTCTACATACTTAATCGGTGTTACAAAACGTGTAAACCATAGTCTACGGGTTTTCTCATCTTCTAAAATGTATACAAGGTTATGCTTTATCCATTCAACAGCATCTATGATATCCTTTGGAAGCAACCCTTTATCGCTAAAGCTCTTTGGTTCGTAGACCATTACGGCAAGCTCTTCAGGTGTTGGAAAGACATCGGGTTTAGGAACCAAGCCACCGCCGTATACGTAAGTCTTCACAAGCAGTGTATTTGCAGCTATTTGTGCAAGCCATGTTTTTTCATAGTTTCTAGTTTTTTCATGTATATCACCTATGATAACGGATCTAAATTCTTCGAATCCTCGTAGTAGATAAGATGCTAGTCCTTCATCGAATACCAGGTTTATATGCCAAGGCATCACCAGCTCATAGCTATCTCTACTCGATACAATGGATCTAAGTATCCGTCTGCTAATCTTTAGTAGATCACGGGTCTTCTGTAGCTTGGGGTGCTTATCTAGCATATCTACAAGTATACCTATGTAAGCTGGGTGGAATGGATATGTAGTGGGTATCTCTCGAACAGCTGCTTCAGCTAAACTATGGTCGAAGACCTCTCTATGCCCCTGATAGATACTGTGTATAGCTTTCCTTATCTCCGAGGCTTTGGATGCATCTACATACTCGAAAAGCCTTGCCCTTAGTAATGACGGTATGTTCCTGGGGCTCACAGGCTCTACATACATTACAGCTACACGGCTAAGGCTTTTAACCACAGCCTCAACTACGTCCCTAATGCCCATATATGTAATCTCTACACGCTCAATCTCACCACCGCTACCTACGGCAGCTGGTACAGAGATGATGAGTACAACGTTCTTCGCAATATCTATAGCTTTAGCTAGCCTCTCGATAAAACTCTTCAATGCATTGACATAGTTCACCTGAGATGATATACCCTGTATATAGCTAGCAAGCTCATCAACTAATATAACTACGCGTCTATTCTCGAATAGCTTTACAATAACATCCACTCCAGGGGGCACAACCTGCTCATCTAATGTTTTCATAAGGCTGTAGCTACCAAGACAATGGGCTATATAGCCCCATAGTGTTTTAACACTATAAGTACCCATATTCAGCGGTGCTACTGGGTGTGGAGCTAGCTGATGCATATAGCCATCTATAACAACGATATCGACTGATCCAGCGATACTTGAAGCTCTAGCGGCTATATCTCGGATTTTCTTTCCCACCTCTGGGGTCTCGGTAACAGCTTTGGTCAGTAGACTTGGGTTTTTCAACGCATGGTGTATAGCTATAAGCGTATGCGTCTTACCACCTCCGTAGAGAGCGCTAAGCATAACAATCTTCCTACCTCTACCCTCTGTCAGTACGTTGACTATGTTGTCTATTATATCCACTATCTGCTCTGTTACCAAAGTAATAGAGAAGAACTTGCTGGGGTCGGTATAGATATCGGGCTCGCTACCTAGTACCACACCTCCGAGGCTAGGAACAAGCTTCTCATCTAAACCCTCATCAAATACATCGCTGCGGATCTTGTTATTCCCGAGGAGAACCATCTTCGTCTCCCACCTCACCCCTTTTTCGAATAGATAAGCAAACCACGCTGAGGAGCCTCACCTAGGGAATTTAATAAAGTATCTACAGCTTTCCTCTCGCTATCATTCTCGGGGAGCACGCTGTAGAGTATCTTAGCAAGCGCTATAGCCTCCTCAACATGCTGAGGACTTCTCGATCTAAGCTCCGAGTAGTGCTTTACAAACATATCCTTTGGCATAGATATGGCTAGGTACTCCAGGATATGGAGTGCATCTATAGATGATCTAATGCTCGGCGCCGAGGGGGTTAAACCTCTATCGATTAGCGTAGCCTCTACAGCACGCCTAGGATCTTCCACATGCAGAGGCTCTAGAAGAGTAATCCTATCGCCATCCCTTTGTATCAGCCCTAGGGCTTCTAGCGCTGATAGCTCTGCCCGTGTCCCTATAGAGAATATTACAGCGGTGTTTCTATCCATGGATCTTCTGCTAGCCCTAGGCCTTCTCTCTATAAGCACCTTGGCTAAGAGGTAAAACATAGAGTAGGGGCTAAGCCTTTTCTCAGCCGCTTTAACACCAAGAGACCGGGCTATAGCCTCAGCTGTAGCGGGATAGATATAGCTTTTAACAAGGTCTCCAAGACCCTTCTTCCTCAGATCTCCAACACCCACCAGAGACCTGTACTGGGTAAACTGAGAAAGAATACAGCCAAGAACAGAGACAAATAAATCAACACCACTACGGCCAAACTTCATAGCTTTTTCAGCAAACTCACTACAATCCTCAACAGCTCTAGCATAAACCTCGTCAACAAGAGCTTCTCTAGAAACCCCTTTCCTCCAAACAACAACAAGTGAAGTATCTAAACTAATCTTACCACGAGCAGTAACCCTTTGAGCAGACTCTGTGACAAAACTATGGGTAGCAGTAACCCTAAGACCAGCGTTAAGCCAGCCAGCCTCAAGAAGAGCCTCCCAAGCATCAGGAGTAGTATGAGCATAATAGGTAACAGCAACACCGCTATCGTTAAGCCTATCCGCCATAACCTTAAACGACTCAGACAAAAGCCTCTTAAAGTAATCAAAAGACCCAACCCCCTCACCAAAGAAGCTAGCCCTACCCTCAGACTCGCTAACCTCCCTAGAAGCAAACCTCCTCCACTGAACCTCAACCTCACCACCAGAATCATCAAAGAAAGCCTCAGAATAAAACCTAGGAACCCTCACCAAAACCCCATAAACATCTCTCACATCACACAAAACCCGCTTAAGCCACACATAGTAGAAGTCGCTGAGCTCCGCATACGGCACGTCGTCTCTGTACGGTGGGTCCGTAACGATCAGGTCGAACCTCTCGTCCCCGAGCTTGCTGAGAACCGTGGCGTCGTCCAGCACAACCTCAACACGGCTAGGACTACCCGAGACAGCGTTGATAAGGTATAGGAGTCCTTCAATAACACTTTCTAGTGTATTTATTAAGTGTCCAGTCATTCCAGCTGTTTTAACGTACGGGTTCGCATCAACATAGTTCCATATTATAGCAATACCTCTTTGAGCAAACGTACCTTCAAACCTAACCTTATCAGGACGATACCTATTAACTATAGAATTATAATCAGCATGTTTGCATAGTGCTATTGCTAGGTATGTTGTTATTGCTTCTGCGTATTTGTGTGCTTTCTGCTTGTCCCAGCCCTGCTCTAGCTTCTCCTCCTCCACCCTCCTACCGGCTTCACGTATCAGCTTGACGAGCTTGACTAGGGTAAGGAGCTGGCGCGGGTTAAAGAGCTTGAAGAACTTTCCGAAGATAAGAGGTGGATCACCTAAAGTTGGACCTCCATAGGGTGTCATAGGCTCTGTCGGTATGTCTGGGTCTCCCCATATCTGCTTTAGCTTTTCTAGTGCTCTCCAGAGCCTATCGCTGTCCTGCTGTGTCGCTGGTTCGAAGGTTAGATCTTTGCCTATAGTTTTTACTCTGGCTAGTAGTCTTGGTCTTGCTTTGCTTTCTATTAGCTGTTGTATTGTTATTTCTCCTGATAGGTATTTCTCTAGGTTTTGGTTCCATTCTTTTAATGCTTGTTTGACGTACCATTCTTCTTTCTTTCCTTTGTTTGTTATTGTATTGTTGCAGTGTAGGCATGCTGCTGTTTCTCTTCTTGCGTCTATGTTTGGTCTCGGTACTGTGTATCTTCTTCCGTATGCCTCTACTACCCCTTGTCTTGAGTTTATCTTAGCCTCTACGCTGTTTTTGTTTAGCTCTCTGTTGAGATCCACAACATCTATGTATATCCTGTCTTCGGTGTTTTTTGGTGTCATCCAGGCTATTTTACTGTAGATACCTTTTTTTGTTTCTTCCTCGAGCTCTTCTTCCTCTGTTGTCTCTCTGGATACTCTGGCTAGCCACCAGTTGCCTACTAGAGGTGTATATCTACTGCAGTGTGGACACCTTATCTCCCATGAACCTATGTACACAGCTATATCATCGTCGTATAGCTCTCTGATATCTGGGTCTTCTTTTAGCTGATCTACTACCCATCCACCCCATTTCTCGAGGTCTTTAACCAGCTGATCCCCTAGCCTATTATCTGCAGCCCACTTGGGTATCTCTAGAATAGCTTTAAGAAACACGTAGGCTGTTGGTAGAAGCTCTACTGCGACAACCTTATCTATGCCAAGTCTAGCAGCCTCTAGAGGTATAGACCCAAAACCAGCGAAAGGGTCTAGAAGCTTAGCTTTGGTAAAGAGTTCTCTGTACTCTGGCACCATAACCGGGTTATGCCTATGGGGAGAACCCTCTACACCTAAAAGCCTAACTATACGAAGAAAAGCTGTGAGATCAGCTGATTCAGGAAGTAGAGATGCTGCAACAACTGTTCTTGCCCCAATCAGCGGCTTCCTTGTCCACCAGAACACCATCTCCCATATAGGTGGTCTACCGCCACCGCCTTTCTCCTTAGCGGAAACCTCGTTAACACGATCAACGGGAAACCTAGGTGCCTCGATAAACCTACGATCCATAGACACACCTGAGCTAAACTATTAATTAAATCGCTAGAACTTGAATTAAAGTTTTTCGCAAGTTCTTTCGCATAGAATCTAGGAAATACCGCCAAGACATAGGATAAAAGTATCGATAGGTGGATAAATACTAAGGCTGTACCTACTTACATCTCTATCTTAAATTTTCGATTATTGTTCTCGCATCTTCTTCTGGTATTGGTCTTCTCATGTTTGCTGGTGTTCCCACCAGGTATGCGTTTGCCCTATCTTTTCTTTCGATAAATTTTAGTTTTGATGCAAGTTCGCTGAAGTCTGCTATACCTATTTTTACTGGCTCTATCTTTACCCTCCAAGGATATTTGACTCTGTTTTCTTTTACCTCGTCTTGCCATAGAGGCTTCTCTTCTCTAAACCATGTCGAGGCAACCTTGTAAACTCCAACGAATTTACCTCCCAATGTTTTTGAGCTCTTCTTAGCCACATAGAATATGAGGTAATCCCCAGATTTGACGAGTTCGTAGATAGGTTTTCCTAACTTAGGCTCTGGAGCTCCATAGATATTCAAGTTCTTTATAGTACCCCAGTTTTCCTCGGATACAACAACTATCCAGTAGCTAGACAAGCATATCCCCAGAAATGATGCTGGTAGAGAATATTAAAGTTTAGCAGATAATCCAATTATGAATTTAGCACTGTGTCAATGTAATGCTCAAGCTCTTTGCTAACTCTAGTAGTTTTTAAATAGATCAGGTTCAGATATCGATATCGAGATATTGTTTAGATCGTTAATAGGTGATAGATTATCATGGTTACTAGTGGCTGTGTATTCGTGGCCGTGATAGAAGGTGTTAGGAGATAAATCTACGGACTTCTTCTTTGCTATAGTTAGGGGAATTGAAAAGTCGTTGTATTTATTAATCGGTTTATCAATGCTTGTAGATCTCGTTAAGATTAGGGATACCTAAAAGTGGGTTTAAAAGTAAAAACCTAGGGTATGCTGGGATAAGAGTTTAAATTTCTGTGCGGTATCTACTGAGATTTGGATGTTTATGGGTAAGTGGGTTACTGAGGCTTCAGTTTGGCGTTTTACAGCCGTAGTTGTGCATATCGTGGCTGTTTACGCTCTTTATCTAGTTCTCTCTACTTCACTTAAGATGGGTCACGATATGCGTGGACTTTTAATTGATTTAAGTCTTCTTGTGACTGGAATATCGTTTAACTATTCGCTGAACCTATGGTCTCTATCTGCTTCTAGGTATAGAATCTCTATAGTCGTCGGTTTATCTATCGTCTTTCTATCCCTATGTTTTTATAGAGATGTAGCGTTGAGTATATCGTTGGCTGTCTCGGGTGTGCTGCCCACGTTATCAGCATTAACAACGCTTATTGTACACATAAAAACCGTTGGTATTGATATACGGTTGATTAAAGTTCCTCTTGTATTAATCGTGGTAATCTCTCTGTTTATACTCGTTTTTACTCTTTATAGGCCTAGGCTACCCGTGTTCATAGGTAGAGAAGCTGTTTTACCTACAGGTGAAGTAGCTAAAGTTGAAGATATGCTTAAAGCTTATGTCGAGCAAGGTTATAGGGGAATCCTCATCACGGACTACGGAAATATACCTGTGAAAAACATTGAGCAAAGAGGTGAAGAAGTTATTCTAGATACCCAGAGAGGAGTTATAAACATAGCTCAGCAGTTTCTCGAAGTTTTGAAAAAAGTAGGTGAAGTTATTAAGAGGTACAACCCGAAGATAGATGTTGAAGATGTTGGAGTTTCCCCATTGGAAGCAATTTTAGCTAAGGTTTACCCATATGTAAAACCTATGGTGAATACTTTTACGAGGATTTCTCTACACATTCTTAGGTTTATTTATGGGTTGCTACTCATAGTTATAGCTATGGTGGTAGAGAAATGAGTAAACTAGTTGTTACAGCAACTGTAATAGGGCTTATAATCGCGGTTGCATCTATTATGCAGATAGTTTTAGAGCTTACTCCAACGAGATCTAGTACTATAACTATTTACCAACCTATATACGTTACAATACCAAGAGAAAGAGAGATTATAACAAGCTTAGTAACTGTAACTATACAGCGAGCTATAGAAACAACTGTTATTCCTTATACAGAAACTATTACACAGTACCACAAAATATTTAGCGTTTCACCAAGTTATTCAATAACAACGGTGATTACTACCGAGACTATATATGTTACCGAAATTCAATCTAAGACATTTACAACAACACACTACACCACAAATACTGTTACCAATACTATTACTAAAACCATTACATTAGCAAGCTATGCTGAATATAATGAGGTGTCTACACAGATACCGCTACCCCTAGGATCGGAGATAATATTTAATCCAGATAACAACTCTGCTACTATCTTATCTAGCCTAGAGATAGATGTGGTTAACTTGCTAAGTCTAGGTATAAGGGATACTCTATGTAGATCGTGTTCTCTTCGTCTAACTAAATTTGGGGATATAGATGCGCTAGAAATAACACCCCATCAATTGATGATAACTATAGAGGTCAATATTTCAAAAACTATTGATATAGATGGAGGTATGCTATGGATTTACTTCCCAAAATGTAGCGATATATCGGTTATAGCTATCCATCTAAAAGTAGGGGATGCTACTATATCTATACCCGGTACTCTCTATGGGTACTATAGCTCTCCTAGTGGAGTAGTAATCTCTATACCTTTACAAGGTATACCAAGAATAGATGGTATAAAGATAGCTCTATATGCATGGCAGGAAGTTATAATAGTTCTAATACCTATAATTGTGCCAAGCTATAAACAAGTATCAATCCGAATAGCACCCCCTACCTCTCTACTGAACTTCATGTTGAAAAACGGTTTATGTGGATTATATTACTACACAGGAACCACGAAAACACTCTTCATGTGCTCTGTAGACATAGTGGTAGAGGCCACGGTAGCATCTAAAATTATTGAGTACCGCGAACGGAAATACGCCATAATTTCGTTCTACATAGATAAAGAAATCTATGAAAAATATGGGTTGATATCTTTAGTAAGAATCGAGCCGGAACCCTATATAGAATTATACCCAATTTCTCTAGATGAACAAGAAGCTAGAAATGTTCTAAGTATAACTATAAGGCCTAGAGTATGGTGAGGAAAGATCCCTTTTGATAGTTTGGTGACTTGTTGAATTGTTTGCAAAGTCTTCTTATGTCTATAAGTTATAAGATAACTATGGAGAGTGCGTTACCTTATTAATAAAATACTATATGCTTTAAGCTCTATGTATTACTCGCATAACGCCGTATTTTGCTGATAGTATTTTCCATCTGGATAATACAGTCTATCCCATTCTTCTCCTTGATATAATCCGTCCGTTTTGGCCTTCCTTTCCCCCTCTCCTAATGTAATGTTCTTCTCCTCCGAGCGCTTCATCGAATTCTTTGTTTATAGCTTTAGCGAAAAACTGTCTGCGATAGTTTTTTATAACAGCACCTTCAATTAAAGGCGTTGCGCAATGTGAAGGTCTCTCCATAAATTTTCAGCATCTCTTCTCTCCATGAATTGATATCTATTTTACCAACGTAGATTACTGGTAACATGGCATAAACTTAACGATTTGATGACCCCATGTTTCTCTGGAACACCGAGAAATTTCTTAGAAGTTTTATCGTATACATTGAATGCTATATCTATGTGGGAGCAACTCAGCGGCTTCCTCCTGCTGTTCATCTAACTTGATAACCCTGCTATACATGCTGTATTCGACCTGCAGTTAGGGTTCTGTGTCCGAGATTGTATCGGCAGACCAGATGCTTAGAGCTACTCTAGGTGCTCTGCATCCCATGTTCGTGAACAAATATTAACCCTAATGCAGATCAATTCAGCCTGGGATGCGCTATTAGCAGAGCTTTGCAGACTTTCGCAGGTATCCTGATGTCGTATCTTTTTGCAGTAGCACTTCTCATGTTACTGATGCTTACTTTAACACGCGACCTACTTGTGAGCCTCGGGTTCTGTGTTATTTTCATTGGGTGGTGGGGGTGGCTCTTCTGGCTTCTCGAATTATTCCCATCCGTAGACCTAGCTTTAGCTTTATTCCTATTGACAATTATACCTATCTCGATTTCCCTGGCGCTCGGCTTTCTGCTATATAGATGTACAGGACTTGGATTGAGGAGTAGGGTATATACTTCAGTATCAGCATACTATATCATTGGAACACTATATTTTTCTCTATTGAAGGCCTTGGTAGGAAGGGCTCCAGATGTAGATTTTAAAATCGCGCTACCGATATGGCTTACAATACTACTGGTAAGCACATTCATCAGCAGCCGACTTGTGGAAAGCATGGTGAAATAGAGCTGTTCAGATATAGACGGGGTTCAGCTTTTTAAGTTTTGTGTTGGCTGTTTGACGAAGTGGATTTTTAGCTTTCGGTGCGGAGGTTTATTCCGGTGCGAAAGTATGCTGTTCGACCCAAAGCCCAAGAGGAGGAGGGAAGACCTTTTCGATTTCGATGAAGAGTTCAGTACGCTGAAGAGATTTCTAGGACAGCATCTACTTGTTGTTACAGGTCTTAGGAGGACAGGTAAAACATCTTTGATACTGACTGTTCTTGAGGAATCGAATACCCCTTACATATTTGTAGATCTAAGAGGTGTTGTTAGGTCTTGGAGGGATCTATACGAGGTTCTATCGGGTAGTCTATCCGAGTTTATGTCGAGGATATCCAGGTTCAGGGGCTTCTACGAGTCGTTGATTAAGATCTTAAGCATTATAAGAGGGGTCTACATCTCAGGGGTAGGTGTTGAGTTTAGCTGGGGTCGGGATAGACCACTTCTTACACAGCTGTTTACAGCTTTGGATAAGGTTGCCGAGGAGCATGGTGTGAAAGTTGTGGTGGTCTTTGATGAGCTCCAGAGGGCTATTGGCAGTGTAGCTGTGGCTCTTCAGAACGCTCTAGCGTACTCCTACGACCATCTAAGGAGTATCTCCTTTGTTATTAGCGGCTCCGAGATGGGGGTTGTCTACCGTTTTCTAAAAGATCCTGAGGCACCTCTATACGGTAGAGCTTACCTGGAGGTTAAAACTAGGAGACTTAGTAGAGAGGAGGCTGTGGAGTTTCTAGAGAAAGGATTCAACGAATTGAACTACAGGGTAGACAGGGGCGAAATCGATGAAGCTGTAGATAAACTGGATGGTGTAATTGGGTGGCTTACTTACTACGGCTACTCTACCGTTTTCCAGGGCAAGAACTTGGAGGATGTATGGAGAGAAGCTGTAGAGCTGGCTAGAAAAGAACTTGAGAACTTCCTCGAGTATAGAGTAAGCAGAGAGAGATACAGGAGGATTTTAAGGCTACTATCATCGGGTGTAAGGGAGTGGGGAAGACTAAAAGCTAAACTCGAGGAGGTAGAAGGTAAACCTATAAGCGATAGAGTTATATACGAAATCCTATACACACTAAGAAACCGCTCCATAATAGATAGCGAAAATAAATTCCTAGACCCATTAGCAGAAGAAGCAGCAAAAACACTCTAAAAACTTTACCACCAATCAAAGCCTATTTAATACAGCTATAGAGTAGAACACACCAATCTGACCTCCTCCCCGCCCTAAAGGATAAGGGTTCCGGGGAGGTTTAGAGCTATATCCCCGGCTCCCACCGGGCTCAGCCCTGCGCCGGTCTCAGCGCATTACCCCTACCCCGCATAGTGCAGGGGGCTCGGGGGAATGGTTTTCGCTTTGAACAGGATGTTATGTGCTCCTACCAGGTCTGCGTTGAATACCTTGTCGTGTTTGTAGCGTTTCACCAATCCTCTATATACTCTCTTGTGGTATCCGTCCTTGGCTTCGCATAGTGGGCAGGTGGTGGATGTATTCTCTTCGCTGACGAACTCGATTTTAATATGGCGAAAATGTTAGTTTAACAATTTGTAAGAGACAAAGGTTTCTTAACTATAGACTCTAGCTGTAACAAAGAGATTAGTAGATGACGGTCTTCGACTATGAGGGTAGATTCACTGGGTGGCACTATCTGTTGTGTGCTTTAATTATTTTTATTGGTATAGCGTGTACTGAGCATGAGAGACATGGATCGAAAGCTATAGCTATTTTTCTTGCTAACGATATTGTTTTTTCATCTATTTTTCTTCCTCTAAGTATTCCTAAGGCTATATCCTCTATTGCCGCTAAGTTTTGAGCTGTAGGCGTAACTATATCGCATGCAATAACTTTCTTGTTCTCGTTTATTGTGTATCTATGATAGAGAATACCTCTTGGAGCTTCTACAGCTGCTTCGCATACAAGGTGATCTATGTTTTTCTTAGGCTCTTCGTTATCCAAGTTAATAGTTTTGTAGTTGTTGATAAACTCTTCTAGTTGTTGTACTGCTTCATACGTTTCTGCAATACGTGCTACATACCCATAGAATATATTTTCTATAGGTGGTTTCCACCCATACAATTCTATGAATTCCCTAATACTTTTCGATAAGTAGTTATAGAATTGGTTAAACCTTGCGATAGGTCCAACAACATAGCTCTTAGAGCCCTTTATTCTATAGTGTAGAGCATTTGAGTAACTCTTCTGAATATATTTGGAGATCTCTCTATAGAATTCACTCACACTATAAACAGAGCCATTAAGAGATATATAGTCACCTGTATGAGGATACCCTCTACTGTATATAGATGCTGTGGAAAGCCTCTGAGGATTTTCTGGTTCAGTTCTTAAGCTTAGGTAGAATTCAGCAAACTTCGTAAAACTCTTAATGATGTCGGCTAACTCTTTGCCAAGTTTTTTAACGCCGTCTCTATCTGGTACCCTATACACACCTCCAACCTTAATATTTACGACATTATGGAATCTTCCGCCAAGCAGCTCCATAGCTTTTCTAGACCATGCTATAACCCTTAGAGCGTCTCTCGATATTTCCGGGTTTCTATCAGAGAATTCTATAGATGATCTTGTGTAGACAAGATCCGGTAGGTTTAAGTAGAATAAATGTATCATATGGCTTTTAATTCTTTCGATAAGGTGTAGAGCAACCCTAAGGTTTTCAATTTCTTCAGCTACATCTATCTCTAGGCATTTTTCGAAAGCTTTTGAAGCTACGTATACATAGGAAACCCCACATAATCCACATATCCTGCTAACAATATCGGTAACAATCTGTAGATCTCTACCTCTAACAATATACTCAAAGAATCTGGGGCTTTCGGAAATCCTGTAGATAACAGATTCGATTACGTCATCTCTTTCGATTATTATTATCTCTCCTTCTCCTTCAACTCTAGTCAAAATCTTCTCTATAGCTCATCACCAACGAGTTTTTAAGTAGTTTAAAGCTATATCCTTTAACTAACGTTAGGATACAACTTCTATCCATACCTAAACCGAGCAATACATTAATAAATTCCTTAAAGTTAGCCGCATCTATATCGTAGCTCTTGATGCCGTAGCAACCATAGCAACCGCGGTTAAAAGAAGGACATATAGCTCCACAGCCGTTAACTGTTATAGGCCCTAAGCAAGCCATGCCTTTTGAAACCATTACACACGCTATATTTTTTCTCTTACATTCGCCACAGACGCTTTCATATATAGGTATAGGTAGCCCTCCTAACGAGAATTTCTTTAGAAAGGATGCAATAGCTAACCTATTTACAGGGCATCCAGGGAAAGATAAGTCTATTTGTATAACTTGGTCTACAGGTTTTACATCGCTGTAAACATCTACTAGATTAGGTTCTGGATATACGTAGCTCTTAACGTCATCGATACTATTGCCAGATCTAAGGCTTTGTATACCCCCCATAACAGCGCATGTACCTATAGCTATAGCTATCCTAGTTCTCTTCCTTAAATCAACTAAGAGCTTTTCTTGAGCATTGTTCGATATAGAGCCTTCTACAAACAGTATATCTATTTCATCTGGGATATCGCCATCCACGAATTCGGGGGAGAAATCAACTCTGTATATCTTGATCATCTGTGGATCAGATGTTAAGCAGTACACAAGCTCGTTTATACAGCCAGAACACGAAGTTGTTTTAACGATAGCCACTCTGTACACCCTATATCCCCTCTACCCAGATGTAGTCCTCTATATCACTATACCTAAAGACAGGCCCATTTCTGCAGATAAAGTATTGCCCAAATTGGCACGTGCCGCAAACACCTACACCACATCTCATCCTCCTCTCTAGGGATAGGAATAAACAATCCTTGCGGAACCCTTTATCTAGGAGCTTCTTAACCCCTATCCTCATCATGGGCTCGGGACCACATAAAAAAGCAACGGCATTATCTACATCGGTATCTACGTAGTTTATTAAATCTGTTACAAATCCTACGTAGTACTGCCAACCATTTGAATAGGTGTCAACCGATAACATAAGCTTTGTATTAGGTATAGATTTAAATGAATCGAGCTCATATTTATAGAGCATATCTTGAGGAGTTCTAGCGCCAAATAAGATATTGATTCTACCGAACCTCTCCCTAGACTTCTCTATGTACTTTATAGTAGGTCTTAGAGGAGCCATCCCTATGCCGCCGCCGATTATCAGTATATCTCTACCCTCTACCTCATTCAAAGGCCACCCTCTTCCGTAGGGCCCTCTAATCCCAACTATAGAGCCGATACTAATTCTGTAGACAACAGCCTTCGTTATAGCTCCAACATTTCTAATAGTATGTTCAACAACAGTAGATCTACCTACAGATTTAGGTAGATTGGCTAGGGATATCGGTACCTCTCCAAGACCGTATACATAAATCATGTTGAACTGACCAGGTGATGCATTGTAATCTCCGCTGAACTTCATGGCTAAGGTCTTGACATTAGGGGCCTCTTCAATCTCGTTAACGACTATGGCTCTCCTAAACGCAAATATGCTTAGCTTTTCTTCCTCTCTATCCATTCTTAACAACCTCTCTAAGCGTATCCCTTATATCTATTCCAAGAGGACACCAAGTAATACACCTACCACAACCAACACATCCAATATCGTTTATCTGCATAGGGTAAAAGAGGAATTTATGTAGTACAAAATGCCTATACCTAGTGTATAGCCGGGGTCTA
This sequence comes from Ignisphaera sp., assembly GCA_038889075.1. Classification (GTDB taxonomy): domain Archaea; phylum Thermoproteota; class Thermoprotei_A; order Sulfolobales; family Ignisphaeraceae; genus Ignisphaera. Next base: position 3,324 of record JAWAHS010000005.1, on the reverse strand, counting down.
AAGTGCCCTCCAGCAACTTGGCCATAGGTATAGGTTAAGCATCCAATCCATTTACCTACTCTCCTACTCAACCCATCTGATACAATATCTTCGATTTCTATGCAGAAACAGGTTGGACATACATAGTTACAGTTTCCACAGCCAACACACTTAGATGATAATCTACTCCATAGCTGCGTGTTATTCATAGATTTCTTTAAGGCATCCTTAATCTCATTGATACTAGGTATCCGGGTTTCTGTGGTTTTTCTACACCTATCAATAAGTTCTTGATATAGAGAAACTATATCTCTATCAGCTTTTACTAGGTTAGCTCTACTAATAACCTCTTTACCTATATCGCTACCGTACTTAAATAAGACGAGATCTTCTCGAAGTCTAGCATACGCTATATCAAAACCCTGCAATATGCTTGGACCTGCTCCAAGAGCTCCGCAAAAACATGTCTCCCCAGGCTCTAAGCATTCTTCAACAACAACGCCAACTATAGAGCTCCTCATCCTAGTATAGATGGGGTGTTTATTAAGACCTAGAATAGAGTCTAAAATACCGATAGCCCTCAAATCGCAGGGCTTAATACCAAATAGTATAACCCTATCAATATGCAAATCATCGCCTACAATCCTATAGTTTGGTAGCACTAATGAAACTAATTGCTCAGGTGGATGAAGGTATAATTTAGGGGATGTAAGGTTATGCCTAAACCTAATACCTTTGGATAACCTATAGAAGCCTGGTTTCTGAATATCAGAAAAACCTAGTGGTAAATCATTTATATCGCTTATTTCACCCCAACCAATACCTTCATCAACAACTCTATAACCTAATACCTTAGACCCTTTTACAACCCCCTTCAATATCCTAATGATAGATCTAAGATCTTCGTACCTACCAACAAAAAGCTCTACAGAGATGAACTATCACCATAATATTTTCAATCTTTCAGTCTTTCCCTGATTGTTTCTCGTCGTTGTTTCATTTTGACGGATTTATAAGTTTTTTGTGGGCTTCGGAAGACCCATCAAATCAATCACGTTTAGTATGACAAGTGAGCTGGTGTTGAGGTCCAGGGCTGGGGTGGCTTACAAGAAGAGGGTTGAGCTCCTTAAATCGGTGGTGGGGGAGCCAGAGGTAGAGTTCTAGGCTCTGTGTGATTAAGCCCGGCGCATAACGTATATACTTAGGTACTAATATACTATACCATAGTATATTAGTATATTATTATATGTCTTCGAATTTTCTCTAATAAGAGACGTATTGTGTAGAGGGCGTGTTAGTTGGTGGGAGCTTAGTGGGTATCCTACCAGCTCTATACTCCTGCCACGGTAATATTTACTAAAGTGAGTCCACGACTCTTATGCCGAGGTTTCATAACTGAAAGGTATAGTCTCATAACTGCTGTGAAGAGGTCTACGGCCTGCCATCACTGTTTTTCTCTTAATCTAGATTCTCTTTATAGGGTTTGCTTCCTTTTTAGAGCTTATTTTATTAGTTAAGAATTTAGCTTTAGCTCTTCTCTCACTTTCCCAAGGTATTTTGGGTAGTGTTCGTCTGCTTCCAATATGAGGTCTTCGTACCTCGCCAATCTTTTTAACAACATCTGTTAACGAATTGTTACCTATAGATTATGATATTGTAGAGATGAGTGTTTTAGGTTATCTTAACTGTATTCTATTGCTTAGAGTTCCTTATTAAAGGGTTTAGAGAGTGTAGACTAGATCTACCAATAACTGAGCTAGAGGAGGCTATAGATCTACTTGGAGGATACCCAGGGTGGCTAGCTTACTACGGAAATATGAGGTATATACGTAGGTTAACACATAAAGAAGCGTTGGAGCAGGTATATCAAGAAGGAAAACAAATACTTTTAAGAAGAACTTAAAAAATTTCTAGAGTCACGTAGAACACATGAGAAATACATAAAATTGTTGAAGCTTTTAACAGCTAGATGGAGCGAACTTAAGAATACTATGAATATAAATAGCAAAGTACTCAACGATATAATTCAAAATTTAGAGAAAGCTATAATAATAGAGAAGAAAGAAGATACATACACTATCCCGGACCCAATAATGGGAAACCTAATATTTGAACTAAGTATACTTCAACATCTAAACCAAAACATTAAGAACGGCAAATATTTACATAAACATAATAAAATTACTATATAGACACCCTAGATCCCCCCGTATTACAGAACATATTTAACTCATATTATCTATGACCAGCATAATGATTACCGCGAAAATAATTAATTACCAACCTAGTAATGGAAAAACCATTTGTAAAATGAATGGGAGGTAGATTTCAAAAACAATAACAGCTATCGATAAACATACAAAGGAGTTAAGAAATGTGAAGAAGTAATAAAATCTACAGTAAAAAATATTAAAATATTCGAAAAAGTATAAGGCAAAGATATTAAGATAGCAAGCTATCCCCTAAATTTAAACAGGAATAGCTTATGGAGATAAGAAATATTCTTATTTAGCTGGTTAGACCCCAGTTGATAAGAAACCTCAAAACTAGGATAACTATGCATCCAGAACAATACGGTATTTAAAAATAGTTTTAAACCAAAACGTAGGGAGTAGATCCTTAAAAGAGCTTAAATATTGCTTTAAAGTACTTGATTTCCTTGATCTTTGACCAAGAATATTGTTATAATACATTTGGCGGTGTATACAGAGAGAAGAAGACTCCGAAAATCTTTACCAATGTATTTGAAGATAATAATTAGCTTCTTAAAAGAATAGCTTTAGAAAATGATAAGATATACTACATAGTTCGAGGAGCTCTAGATAAAAACAAACATAAGCAAACAAAAACAGTCATCTAGGGACAAACGGTGTTTCTTGGTTTAGTATCCGTATCTTGCTTCCAGCATCGACACGATTACTTGGGGTACGTGCTGTGCCCCGGCTACTATGGTTTTGACTCCGCTCTTCCTCAGCTCTCTAGCATAGTCTAGGTAGTTCTTGACTAGGTCGAAGGTCTTGACTCTGTATATGGCTTGAGCCCACTCGGGCATACCCCTTATCTCGAATGTCGTTACCAGGGGTAGCACGACGTACACCTCGTGTCCGAGGGACACCAGCTTTCTAGCTATTTCCGAGAGGGTCTGCTTGTACCGCTGGTCCGGGTTCGTAGCGAGGAAGAATACCATGCTCTTCTCCCTCGGTAGCATCGACACGACGTGCCTAAACGCCTTCTCGAGCGCTTTTACCCTGCCCCCGGCATCCCTATCCCCGTTCCCGCTCGGTGTGTAGTCTGCGAAGGGCTCTACAACCCTGCGGTAGCTCCTGGAGAGCTTGGGTGTCCTGT
>JAWAHS010000004.1:97886-117312 GCA_038889075.1 Ignisphaera sp. | reverse complement strand
CTCTCAATAGAGATTTCCCTCAACTTCATAGGGCTGGGAATACAGCCACCAACACCATCCATAGGTAGCATGCTTGCCGAGGGTGTAAGGTATGTAGCAGTAGCACCACACATCATAGTACCACCAACAGTAGCAGTATTTATAACAATACTAGTGGCGGATATTGTTGGAGAAAAAATTGAGAGACATAGAAGGGAGATAGGCTACCTCCAGCTCTGAAATACCCTAGATCAATCCAGGGTAGCAGTACAGCTTCTCCAAGCTCCTAAAGTAAAGGAGAACATATGGAGATATCCTCTCCGGTCTAGGTTATGTATTGCTGAATTAGCTTAAGCACCGTGCTATAGACCTGTAGTGCATAGCCAAGCACCTCCTCTGCATCAAATCTATCGTAGAGTTCGTCGGGAAATACACCACTCTCCTCATCTCCATACATAGAGATTTCTCTTTCTCTACGCAACTTTCTCGGTATCCGTGCTAATATAGGTATCTCTGCCTGGAACCACTCAGGAAATCTATTTGCTTCTCTCCTAAGAACAGGCCCTACATCATGCCACTTTGGAACCTCGACACCAACTAGTCTTAGCGATGCTTTAAGAAGTAGTTCAACTGCTTCCCGACACTGTCTAACTACATATGGATAGTTGCCTCCTCCAAGTGCCTCTTTTGCATGCTTTATCCTTTCCTCAGCCTGCCTTAGGTAGGGCTGTGCCATAGCTATGCTGTTCACAGCTCTATCACCTCACCAAATCTATAGTCTTTCTTAAGCCTCCAGTACCATCTTCTACCAAGCCTTACCCTCTCTGCACCGAGCTCTCTAAGCCTCTCCCTAAGTCTGTTTAGGATATTTGAAAAGAAGTTCCCTCTATCATACAGTATCACAGCATCTTCAACCATGTCTAGATATAGCGGGGATATCCTTTGCGCCTCCTCAACACTTTTTATAATGGGGGAGAAATCTATGTTGTAGCCCTGGGACCTAAGCTCCTCAACCTCTTCCTCAACACTTTCCTCTACCTCCATAAACAACTCCTGCCTCCTAAACCTACCCCTAGGAGGATCCTCTACAACCATAAAGACATCTATATCGCTATCCCTACCAGCCTCACACCTAGCAACAGAACCGTAGACCACAAACGAAATAAGCCTATCACCAAACCTCTCCATAGCTACACTAAGAAGTCTGTGAAGCAGGGAGGCATACGGCTCACGAGCCCTCTAGACATAACACACATACTAAACCTAGCCCTTGAAGAATATAAAGTTTATCCAGCTACACCAAACCCATAGCCATAGACCAAACCATGTCTTGGACTACCCATACCATATAGGATTAGAGGTAATATATGGAACTAATGTGCAGAGCTTGTATCAGATAGAAAGTTAAAAAGAAGAACAACTATAAAGGACGAAATCCTTAACCGGTGTGTAGCTTTTAAACATTTTCTAGTTAAACCAGTAAAATCAATAGCATTTGCGAGCGTATTCGCCTACTACCCTTGGCGTAGAAAATATGAATACAGCAAAACAAATAGTAGCACCAATAGCAGTACTGCTAGTAACCACTAACAATAACAGTATCGCCACAAGAACTGGGGGTAAGGTTTGGGGCTGGTAGCAACGTGGGTCAGCCGGATATAGGCACCGGAAACACTATATCTACGACAATTGGGCAGAGCGGAACCTCGGTCAGCATCACTATCCATCCAACCTATCAAGAGAACTACTATAAGAACGTGACTGTGATTACGAACAGTGATGATAACGCTATGAACGTCTACTTGATATTCGACTCTGTATCAAGCAACCTGCCAACTGTAAAGCTGTTTGTCTACGAGGGAACAACTAAAGTAACAGTGCTAGATATAGCCAGTCAATCAATTGGAACACCGATAAGGGTTGGTCAGATAGCGTCGGGGAAGACTTGGCAGATAGACCTCTACGTCAAGATACCAGAGGGAACAAGTATTACTGGCGCACAGTACCAAGTAACAGCTAGACTAGTGTATACGCCATCATCTGAGACGCCTCCAGCAAATCCATCGTCTGGAAGGTGAGGAGTGGTAGATATCTGTGGCTGGTAGGGTTAGAGACAGTTTTTTTCGTAAGACATACGTCCTACTTTCCTCTATCTATACTTTGATTTTTGTTGTTCTCTTTGTATTGCTTATATCTACTGTTCTTTCTAGGCTTGGTGTTCTAAACCTCTTTGGGGTTTCTATTGTTTTTTCAAGTAGTATGGAGCCTTCGCTTAGGCGTGGTGATCTGGTTTTCTATATCAATACTGGGTATCAGGTAGGTGATGTGATAGTGTACTGTAGGACTCCTAGCTACTGTGTAGTTCACAGGCTTGTTGATGTATCTCCGTATAATAGGGATGTGCTGATTACTAGGGGTGATGCAAATCCTGTGGACGATCCTCCTGTGTCAAGAGATGTTGTCAGGGGTAGGGTTGTGTTTAGCATTGCGTGGGAATTCTGGGTGCCACTCTCTGTACTTTTTACAGCCTTTGCACTCTACGATATAGCGAGGTCTGGTGCTCTTGGCTACTCATATGTTATCCTATTCGCTATTATGTTTACGTATATACTGGCTGTCTATGCACTTATACCCCAGCCCATAATCTACGAATCTGTTGAGCCACCTCTTGTAATGCTCTCTGGAGTATACTTCAATCCTGCTGATTGTAGTGTGGATATCAGGTATAGGGGAGGACTCTCTCTAACCAATGTCTCTGTCCATGTAAACTCTGTGTATCTGGATGTGCTGTGGTTTGGTGAGAGGGAGGTGGTGATCAGGCCTCCCCCAGAGCTGCTGGGGCACTCCTTTGAATACCGCAGACCACTGGTTATCGAGGTCTATGCCCAGCTAAATAGGATTGGAAGGCTACTGGGTAACTATACCCTTCTTGTAGGTGGGAGGGATCTGGAGCCAGCCGTGCAGAATGGTGTTCTCTTCATTAAGAATCCGAACTGCTTCCCCGTTACAGCAAACGTATCCGTTAGGTATAGCGATGGAGCTGTGTGGAGCTGGGCGAACCACACCTATGTACTAGAGGGGTACTCCTATGTAGCTATGGAGGTGCCGGAGGGCTACCGCTACGCCTATGCATATATCTACTGGCTCAACCAGGGTGATCTGAAGTGGATTGGGCTACCACTGAGAATAGGGTAGGTGGAAGGGTCAGAGTTCTGATAATGACATCCGGTATACTCTGTGCTACTGTATATCTACTCCACCTACTGATTGCCGTTTCACCCCTCTTGTACTTTGAAGGGTTTGTAGCCGGGTACTACTCCCTTCTAAATTACAGACTGGTATACAGCCACAACAGCAACTCGGTGGCTATGCCACACACAGATTATACGAGACACATATCGCTGACGTATGCCATGGTCTCGCTAACCATGCTCACACTATCCATCGTCTCCATAGCACTGGTAGTGGGGAAGAGGTTGCTAGGACCGGCTAGCCTAATCTTCGGAGTGGCATCAAGCCTAATACCAACCTACAGTCTCCTCTACGGATTTCTATACAGAGTAATGGACTTGGATCTAGGGAGATTTACACACCTAAACAGCAATGGTAGAGAGCTGGTGTTTAGAACAAATGCTGGCATCATAGTATACGAGGGGATATCCATCAATCCAACCCCCATCTACACCTACATCCTTAGAAACACAGCCCTACTAACCATACTCACAGCAACAGCGGTAGCACTATCAGCTACATCAATTGTACTAGCAATGCTGAGAATCCCCCAGGCAGCTACAGCAGTTCAGACAAAACTAGCCCTACTACACAGACCTGGAGACGGCACTGCCTATATAGCACTCTCCACTCTAACACTATTATCACTAGCATCCATCTTCACCTACTACCCAGCATCAGTAGCAGTAAATCTACAACCGCCACCAGCAACCCTTGAAGCACCAATATATGCATACACCTGCACAGGGCTAAGCAGAACGAAGGGGGCACTAGTGTACACGGACTTCGAGGCGTACCCGGTACCGGGCTGGGCTAGTAGCGGCGGTAGCTGGGGCTTGGCCAGTGGGGTAGTGGGAGCCAAGGGCAGCGTGCTACGGGGGATAGACAACAACGCTGGAGTCGGAGCATCATCTTACTACTACTACAATACGTCGCTTAGTGTCTATACAAGCCTCTGGGTTGCTGTTAAAACTAGGTTTGTATCACGTTCGGAAAATACCCAGTACTACGGTATAGCTATGCTGAACACGGATAGAACAAGAGTGTATGCTGTAGTACTGGAAAACGATAGAAGGGGTATTGAAATACGTAGCTTCGGTGTTACAGCCACCGGCTGGAGTACACATGTAAACCGGGAGAGGCTGGCATGGTATAGCTCTGGTGCGTGGTACACGATTGTAGTCCGCTACTCTGTATCAGGTACAACAATCAACATAGAGGCTTACTTCTACGACTCTAGCGGAACCCTGCGTCTGAGTGCATCAACAACGATAGCCCATGACAATGTCTTTGTCCCAGCGTATATAGGGGTCGTAGCAGATGGGCTTACAGCACAGTACGACGAGTTCATAGTATCTACGGCTGACCCTAGGGGCATCTCGTTCTCAGGCTTCTATGCTGGGATGGGGCTAGAGGTCTGGAACAACCTAGGTGAGCTCGTGTACTCCGGCACGGTACCAGGTTCTATAACGCTATCTGTGGTTACAGACATGGTTCTAGGCACAGGTACCGACGGTAGGATTGTTGCAGGATATCCCGATAACTCCATATGCCTCGACTACAAGATGCCTACAGTAGACGCTATTTTGGGTGGGGATACCTACAACTTGAATACTAGGCCAATTACGGTGACCCTGGGAGCTAACCGGACGAGTGCTAGCATCGCTATCTATATCTCGGGCTCAAGCACTTTCCTCACTTTGACTAGGCTTCTAAGGGTGTCAGCTTCCCAAATTCTATACGCTAGGCTCATTCTCGATAGCCTGTCCGTTTCAACAACACTTAGCCTAGATATTTGGCTTGAGGGTATGACCACTTCAACGAGTATAATGATTAGAGGAGGTATGCCCATACTAACTTCTACTAACGTGATACAGCTAGACTTCGGGGTGAACAACTTCATTGCCTTTAGCGGCTACTTCACAACAGCGGGGCAGTCTGCAACCCTCTACCTGAGGCTGGAGCTCTGCACGGCACCAGATGGTATGGGTGCCTGTGTATATTATCCGATAAGGCTTGAGGTAGGGAGTTCTGCATAGGGCTACCTCCAAAGAATACCTTTGTAAGAGAAGCTGGAGTGTTATTATTATCTATCAAGCTATTGTAAACTTCTCGAAGAGGTTGGCAGATTCATCGTGAACTTCTGGTTCTATATCTGCCAATGTTTATATAGGGTTCTGGATACAGATAATCTACCTTAGCATGTATCCCTATGGGGTAGTGTAGCTCCAAGGTCGATGTAGAGGATAGGATGAGGCAATGAAGATGGTAATAATCTGTGTGGCGATATTGGGACTGGGACTTCTCCGATACTATCTGTGGTAAAAATTTGTGGCCTAGGGAGATAGTATATAGATGCCATGAATGCTTTTAAATATGTCCATGTTTTTGGAGTCTCCTGGCAGGCTGTATATGATTAGAATAGCGTTTAGTAGTTGGAGGGCTTGGCTTGGTCTAGCTCTTATTGTCTATCTATTTGCTGTACTTTTACTTAGGAGTAGAAGGCCATCGATACCGGTGTGGGGGGTTATGGCCTTTGCTGCATTTCTTGTTGTTATAACTGGGCTGATCGGTTTTGATGAGATTGGTGGTGTGATAGATATGGATGTAGTTCTGTTTCTAATCGGTATGTTTAGTATTGTTGGTCTTGCGGAGTCCTCGGGGCTTCTCAACGCTATATCGATGTGGGTGGTGGCAAGGTGTGGAAGACTGACAGCCCTTGTATACACACTCTCTCTACTCTTTGGTATTCTAGCAGCTTTTGTAGTCAACGATACGGTTGCTCTGATGGGGCCATCTATAGTCTACAGCATCTCGAGGGCGGCCAATATAGATCCTAGGCCGATGTTTCTCCTGCTAGCCTTTTCCCTTACAATAGGCTCTGTTGCAACACCTATTGGAAATCCACAGAATGTACTTATAGCTATCGATTCCGGTATAGAGGCTCCGTTCATTACATTTATGAAGAGACTCTTTATACCAACTGTAGTAAACCTTATACTTACTGCATTTCTACTAATGAAGATTTTTAAAATAAGGGATAGGCGTATAGAGGTGATACTACTTCCACAGGAGGCTATTAGAAATAGAGGTGATGCTATTCTCGCTGGTATAGGGCTGCTAACCTCTATAGCAGCCCTTGTTATAAATGATGTTTTTGAACTATATGGATTGCCACACATAACCCACAGAGGTTTTATACCATTTATTGTTGCAGCAGGGCTATACATACTTGCAAGTAGCCCGAGAAAGATGCTTGCAGGAGTCGACTGGGGAACCATAGTATTCTTTATAGCAATGTTTATAGCAATGGAAGGTATATGGAGAAGTGGCATACTAAACCCCATTCTAAATATTCTAATAGCACAGAAAATCGATGGATTCAAAGGAATAGTGGTGATAACCATTGCATCACTTTTACTAAGCCAGCTACTGAGCAACGTCCCCTTCGTCAAACTATTTATAAATTACATGAAGAACATAGGCTACACAAACAGCAATGTAGATGCATGGCTAGCCCTCGCAATGAGCTCAACAATAGCAGGCAACCTCACAATACTTGGAGCAGCCTCAAACATAATCATACTCGAAGTTCTTGAAAGCAGAATGGGTACAACAATAACATTCGCAGAATTTTTCAAAATAGGCAGCATAGTAACAATAGCCAACACAATTATATACCTACTCTTTTTCATAATCTAGATACAGCCGCTACCTCCAGAGGATTTTCAAGTAAATACAGGTTAACGTGATAAAGAGAACAATAGTCGTGGAAACAGCTACGTAAGAAGAGGCATAACGATAGGTATTAATTCCTCTAACCTATTTAGAGGTAATCGGGTTTTGTAGCTGGCTATATTTTAAACCACCTTTCACTCAGTTTTGGTATGCTTGATAGTAGCTGTCTGGTGTAGTCACTTTTTGGATTAGAAAGTATTTCATCTCGCTCACCATATTCTACAATCCTCCCTCTATACATAATTGCTATTTTATCGGCAACATAGAATGCCTGTGATAGATCATGTGTAATAAATACTATTGATGTAGCCTTCTCTCTATTTAATTGAAACATCATGTCGAGTACAGCCATTCTTGTTGATGCATCTATCATACTTGTAGGTTCATCGGCCAGCAGCAGCTCTGGTTCAATTATAAAAGCTCTAGCAAGTAAAATTCTCTGGAGCTGACCACCGCTTAGCTCATGTGGATATTTAGCTAGTATATCTGAGGGGTTCATACCTAGTTTGAGAAGTAGCGATTCCACTGTTTTTAATGATTCAACTTTATTGATTTTTTTATTTCCAGCTTTAAACTTTAGCGATACAGCATCCATTAGGCTATCCAGTATAGTCTTTACTGGATTAAATGAGGTGTAGGGGTCTTGAAATATACCTTGGACCATTGTGTAGTACAGTTCTATGGGATACGAGTATATATCTCTACCATGTAGTAGGATACTTCCACTCGATGGCTTTATCAGCCTTAAAATCATTTTAGCGAGAGTTGTTTTGCCACTCCCACTCTCACCAACTAGGGCAAGTATTTCACCTTTATCTATAGTGAGATTCACATCGATTACAGCAGGAATACTATGCGTTCTTATATATCCTGATACATAGTACTTTGAAACATTAACAACCTCTAGTAGGGATTTATTTGCCATAATTACCGTCACCTCTTAACATAAAGCCAGCACATAACATGATGCCCCTCACCAATTTCTACTGTGGGCGGCTCTTCCATTCTACAGACATCCGATGCGTAGGGGCACCTGGGGTGGAACTTACAGCCTTTCAATACCCATACATCATAAATGGTTGTAAGGCTCTTATATGCAACCCTAGGTTTATACTCTCTATACGATTTAAATCCTTCAAAAGCCTCTAGAGATTCGATTAGCATCTGGGTATATGGATGCATAGGCGATTTTATCACAGTATCAGTATCTGCAAACTCAAATATTCTCCCGCTATACATTACATATATTCTGTGAACTAGTTGCCTTAGTGAGGCTACATCGTGGGAACTCATTAAGGCACTCTTTATGTATCCTTTTTCAAATATTTCAGCTATTGTAGACAGAACTCTCTTCTGCGTAATGACATCTAAAGCAGAGGTTGGTTCATCTAGGAGAAGTACTGAAGGTCTTAAACTTGAAGCTATTGCAATTATTGTCCTCTGCCGCATTCCACCACTTAGTTCAAAGGGGTACCTATCCAGAATCGATGTATCAAGACCTACTGACTCAATGTATCTTGCCAAATCTTGCTTTATCTGATTTTCAGTTTCCTTGCTGTCAATATCAACTTCGTGCTCTTTTAACATATCCTTATAGAAGCTCCATATCTTTTTGTAAGGATATATTGCATCATATGCTGCCTGGGGGACGTAAACCAATTCTCTCCCTAGAACCCGTTTTCTCCATTCTTCACAGCTAATACGACTAGCATCTACATTTTCTACCATAATTTCCCCCTGTTCAAGAATCAGGGGGGAGATGCATCCCTTAGATGAAATAAGCTTTAAAAGAGTTGTTTTGCCACTCCCACTCTCACCAACTATACCAACAATTTCCCTTAGATAGAGATCTAAACTGACACGATCCACCGCCCTGAAGTAACCATAGGTTGTTTTGTATCCTCCACTCAAATTTTTTACGTATAATAAAACATTCTTCGGCAATATACCACCTACTATAACTATGGTCATAATAGTCATATATGATGGATTCTAAATTCAGGAAGCTCATTATTAGAAAAACTTTTTAAGCTTTTTGCTTTCCTACTACAATAATAGTTAGGTGCACCGAGACATGTCATACAAATTCTTTATATCTATACTGTTAGCATTAGCAATATTCATTACAACCATACCTGCATCACCTGTAACAGCTCAAGTCGAAATTCCCGATGAGCTGGTCTTTCGCTACACAAAGCCTAATCCATTAACACTACACTGTAATCCTCTTATCGCTGGAACTGAAGGGGGTACAATACCCCTTGTATATGAGCCGTTAGCAAAGCAGTTTGCAACTGCTTGGATCACTGCAGGTGTACCATTTGTACCGATAGTGGCAAGGAGCTGGAGATTTGTAGATGAAAGAACCTTTGAGATAAGGATAAGAGATGAAGTTAGTTTCAGGGATGGTACACCTGTAACTGCTGATGATGTTATATTCAGCATAGATGTATATACAGATCCAGCTGTTCCAGGGCCGCTCTCATGGATGAAGGCCTCCTATGAAAGGCTAATCAAAGTTGATGATAAGACTGTACGTATTATTTTAACACCAGAATATGCTAATAGTGTCTTGGTCTACAACTTCTTAGGTGTACCCATTGTTAAACGGGCTCGCTGGGAACGGATTATTGCTGATGTTGGGGGGAGAGAGAAGCTTTCTATGTTTGATAACTGTGATCCTAAGGCATATGGTGGAATAGACGGTACAGGGCCATATGCTATTGTAACCTATGCTAGAGATCGATATGTTTTAAAGAGGGATCCTAATTATTGGGGAGAAAAGATAGGCCTACTATTTGCTCCAGAGTATTGGATATATCATGGTGACGAGACCTCTGAAACCTTATTTAGAATGTTTGATGCACGTGCTAGAGACCTAACGTCTATGACCGCCTATATGGATCCTGAATGGATTTCAGCAAGATCTCACTACCTAACAGTCTGGAACCCACTTGCTCCTACACCAATGGAGTGGTGGGAACCTGAGGCAGGGCCTAAAGCACTAGTACTACAAATGGGGAGACACCCAGTATTTAGAGAGCTTTGGTTCAGGGAAGCATTGCTATATGCTATCAATTTTAATGAAGTGATTTCCAAAGCACTTGGTGGACAGGCAAGACCATTAAGCTTGGTACCAATACATCCAACTCTATTCCCAGACTATGTGAACATGCTGAATGAGATAGTGAATAAAACATTTAGGTGCACAGTTAAAGTGGCGGGAATAGTTAGACCTTGCTATGACCCCAAACTAGCGATTGAAATACTAAGACAGCACTGTGAGGGAAGCCCTGAGAAAGGTTGGACCTGTACACTATCTAGTGGTGAAAAAGTGAGACTAGGCCCCTGGGGTATTCTCTACGTCTCTGGCTGGACCGAATGGGCTAGACCCATTATGGTAATAGTAGAAAATCTCAAAGCTATAGGAATCGACGTCTTCCCTGAACCGGCAGAGGTGTCAGTCTATTTAACCAGAACTCAAATGGGAGACTATGACATAGCGTACAACTGGGTTAATGCAGCTACATCCCCAGTAGCAGGAATACAGTGGACTTTCACATACAATTTCAAGTACCCAGGAGTAGGTATATGGTGGCTTGGACAGAGCCCCTTTGGCTTCCAGGTATGGTGGAATGGAAGCTTCCCACCACTACCCTCCATAGCTAAGCAGGTTGCAGACCTTACAGATAAGCTTTGGAAGCTAGACCCTGCAAGTAGAGAATTTAAGGATATAGTAAAACAGTTAATGGAGATTACAGTACCCCAAATACCATACATTCCTCTACAATACGATGAATGTTTTCACCTAAGGAACTATGTTGACAGATGGACAAACTGGCCAATGATAGATGACTTCTATCTCTATGATGTTGTTGACAATGGTGTGGCATTTACATATGATATAGTTATGCACGTCTATCCTGTAAAAGTTTCAATAGTAGACTTTACGCTCACTGCAACTACAGTTAACAAGGGAGATACCGTCACCGCTAAGATAACATTACGTAACGATGGAGCATATGAACAGCGATATAAAATAGTAATAGCTTTGGGGCCCAGAAAAGATCATTGGGAGCTATGGCATGATCTTGATATATTTGGAGTAACGCAGGGTAAATCCAGTACACTTGTATGGAAAATTGTTAAGGTACCTCCTGGGACACACACATATGAAGTTAGCTTCAAAGTAGATCTAGACCCTGGGGAATATACATTACTTGCAGATCCCTGGAGATGGAGTAAGTTTGATGTAGGGAGACCATTAGAACAAAAGATCAGAGTTGTTGCCCCCACTCCAACCCCTACACCTACACCCACTCCAACGCCTACCCCTGTGGCTCCTACTGTTACTGTAACAGTACTCCAAACAGTTACACAAACAGCTACAGTTACAACAACAGTGACAACAACAAGAGTGGAAACAGTTACAACAACAAAGACTGAAACAGTAACAGACTGGACAATAACAACAGCACTAGCAATAGCACTACTAATAATAGGAATAGCAATAGGATGGTTTATAAAAAGAAAATAACAAAACTTTTTAAACCTCATGCTATTTTTTATACTACTTAAGATTGATACTGTTCACTTGTTGAGGTGAGCAAGGTTTCATGTTCAATAGAGGTATATATACACGCTTTCTAAAATTTGTCATTAGAAAAGCGGCTTTCTCACTTTTAGTATTGATGATATGCCTTAATTTGGTGTACTTTATACCGCGTTTAATGGGGATTAGCCCTGTGGATATCTTTTTACTTCGTGTATTGGGTGGTGGTGGTGTAGGCCTCGGAGTAGTTGGTGGTTCTGCAACTGCAACTGGAAAGATAGAAGAAATTAAGGCACGTTTTACTGAATTATTTGGTTTGGATAAACCACCATTATATCAGTATCTTTTATTCTGGAAGAGAATCTTTACACTTGATTTTGGAATTTCATATGTAAGATATCCACAGAGTGTTTCAAGGGTGGTTTTGGATGCACTGCCATGGACTTTAATGCTCATAGTACCGGTGCTTATTATAGGATTTGTTGTGGGAACCTATCTTGGACTTCAGGCGGCCCTTAGGCCATCAAAGATAATTAACACCATTTTCTATTCATTTACAATATTATTGCAAACGCCATACTATTGGATGGCCATGATAATGCTATACATCTTCGCTGTAACATTTCAGATATTCCCTATAAAAGGGGCTTACTCTGAGAGATGGCTGGCGCCAATACTATCACTTGATTTTGTGGTGGATGTTTTATGGCATTATACTTTACCGTTTTTAACACTCTTAATACCAACAATAGGGGGCTATGCAGCTGGAATGAAGGCTGCTGTCGCGTCTGAAACCAGGTCTTCATATGTAGAATGGTGTTCATTTCTTGGATTTTCCAAGGGTAGAGTAAGTAAATATGTATTGAGAAGCGCCATTCTACCTCAACTATCATGGTTTCCTCTAACATTAGTGGGTTTAATCTCTCAAACACTATTGGTAGAAGTTGTATTTGGGTATCAGGGGCTGGGATTCTACCTTTATTTAGCCACCTTTACATTAGACTATCCTTTAATGGAGGCTCTATTCCTAATGATAATGTTAATAGTGTCGATCGGTACACTTATTATAGAAATTATCTATGGTATCCTGAATCCTAGGATAGGTGCTGCATATGTAAGTGAAGAGGCATGAGGTAGAAACATATGAGTATTCCTAAGAGAAATCTATTCCTATATGTTATCCGCGATAAATATTTTGTGGCACTTCTACTAATTTTCATTGGATTAGCTATTATAGGAATTATGGGATCTCTATTTACTAGAGATCCCCTGAGAATTGTGGGGGACAGGCTACAGCCACCTTCAAATAGATTTATCTTGGGAACCGATGCGTTGGGTAGAGATGTATTTGCCCAGATAGTTCACGGTATAAAGAATTCCCTATTAATAGGGGTGGTGGCAGGATTAATAGGAATTGCTATAGCGTCCTTCCTCGGACTTTTGAGCGGTTTTCTGAGGGGCTTAGCTGGAGAGATTTTGAATGCAATAATAAACATATTTTTGTTAATTCCACAGCTACCTCTTCT
Organism: Ignisphaera sp.; assembly: GCA_038889075.1. GTDB lineage: Archaea > Thermoproteota > Thermoprotei_A > Sulfolobales > Ignisphaeraceae > Ignisphaera. The sequence goes on along the minus strand of JAWAHS010000004.1, from coordinate 104,286 downwards.
ACTATTACTTTCCTCACTGGTTAAAATTAGAAGCATGTACTTTGTTGCTTTTCTAATCGGCGGATTAATTGCATGGCCAGCTTCTGCAAGAGCCATAAGAGCACTGGCATTAGCTATAAGAGAGAAGGAGTTTATAGACTTGGCTAAAATCAGCGGAAAGAAATCAGTTGTAATTATATTTAGAGAGATTGCCCCTAATGTGCTACCCTATATATTTCTACAGTTTGGAGGAATATATGGCTCAGCTGTATTTACAGAAACTGGTATAAGCCTACTAGGCCTAGGTGCAACAAATGTTGTAACACTGGGATGGATATTGAATCAAGTTCTTATAATGAATGCATTTGTTGTAGGTGCTTGGTGGTGGTTTATACCTCCAGGAGCAATACTATCAGCAATGGTTTTATCACTATACCTAATGCCTTTAGCCATCAGCAGAAAACTTCAGCAGATAGGGCTCTAAAACCTTTCCAGTCCGTACTGGAAAGGCATTTTCTACTATGTCTATACAGCGCTCCCCACCAAAAATTTTTATAGAAGAGATCACCACTACTTATAGGTGCATGAATATTGTCTCTAGGTGTAGATCCCCTAGTTGCAATGTTTGAAAATATTACTATAGATCCATACACCATCCTAAAGTCTATTCCAGCTCCATTTAAAGGTCCCTTTAAACCCTCCTGGAGCTCTTTAAAAAACTATAGAGTTCCTAAATGGTTTATAGACTCTAAATTTGGCATCTTTATCCACTGGGGTGTGTATTCAGTCCCTGCCTTTGGTAATGAATGGTACCCTAGACACATGTATATGCCTGACAGACCTGAATATCAATACCATACAAAGAATTTCGGACCCTTAACTACATTTGGCTACAAAGACTTTATACCAATGTTTACTGCAGAGAATTGGGATCCTGATGAATGGGCAAAGCTCTTTAAGAGGAGTGGAGCTAAATTTGTTGTTCTTGTTGCCGAACACCATGATGGTTTTGCACTGTGGGATTCTACCTATACCAGGTGGTGTGCTGCAAGGATGGGTCCTAAGAGGGATGTTGTTGGAGAGCTTAGGGAAGCTGTTGAGAGACAGGGGCTAGTATTTGGTGTATCATATCATAGGGCTGAACACTGGTGGTTCTTCGATCATGGTATGAGGATAGAGTCTGACGTTAGAGACCCAAAGTACTTTGATCTATATGGTCCCGCACAGCCTGCCCTACTAGATCCCAGGGCACCACCATCAAAAGATAATATCCCCCCAGATAGAGAATTTCTTACGGACTGGCTTCTTAGACTGGTGGAGATTGTTGAGAGGTACCGTCCATGGATAGTGTATTTCGATTGGTGGATTGCAAACCTCTCCTTCCAATCCTATCTAAAGGCTTTTGCAGCATACTACTATAATAGGTGCTATAGATGGGGTATAGAGCCCGTTATAGTGTACAAGCATGGGGCTTTTAAGGAGGGTACAGCAGTACCAGATCTCGCAGAACGAGGTACAATAAAAACCATATACCCCTCCATATGGCTTGCAGATACATCAGTAGACTACAGATCATGGGGCTTCATAAGAGATGCTGAGTATAAATCCTCTGAAACACTGATAGCACATATGGCTGATGTCGTTAGTAAGAATGGGGTATTCCTTCTAAATATAGGGCCTAAGCCCGACGGCACAATACCTGAAGAATCAAAAAGAATACTTCTAGATATTGGAGAGTGGTTTAAAGTGTATGGGGAGAGCGTCTATGGGGCAAGGCCATGGAGGGTCTATGGTGAGGGGCCTACAGAGGTGGGAGAAGGGGGATTCTTTATAGAGAGAAAACTAGCATTTACTGGTGAGGATATTAGATACACCTTCAGAGACTGTTACCCTGGCTACAACTATATATATGCAATAGTGCTTGGAAGACCCAAAGAGGAAGTAGTGCTAAGGGCCTTTACCAAAAACATTAAGCTAGCCGAAAATGGTATAGTAGATGTAGATATAGTAGGTATTGAGAAAAAAGTAGGGTGGAGCATAGACGCAGATGGCTTAAAGCTAAAAACACCGGTAGATGAAATTCAGAGACACCCATATGTAATCAGAATTATTACTAAGAAAAGCTCTTAATATGAAACACGGTATCGGCCATCATTACCTCACACAACTCTATGCAACTAAGATTAACCCTCAGACCATTCCATATATGAAAGATGTGACCTTGAGTGGATACGAGAAACCCTCTACTCTAAAGAGAACCCCATCTTAAGGAAAGGGAGGAGGTCGGTACAATCTTCATATCGTCTACACAATTCCGATTCTTAATATATTTTGGGTGCTGTTTGATCCATATGCAGCTGTATCTACTGTAGATCGACTCCCCTACGTCAAGTACTGTATATATGAATACCCTTGTTATAGCCTTTGCTAGAAGTGTGGTGTACTCTACTCTGCATTTGAAGTGGCTACACTTGGTAGCTATATTGGTGCTGTATATGGCTTTCACCTCATTTAGTGTATATAGACCTATGGTAAGCATTCTAATACCTACCGCAATGGATAGCGCCATCAATGGGCTGACTCTGGACACATCTCTCACTAGTCTAGCCATGGACAGCATCCTAATGGAGACTATGGCCGTTAGATAGAGTAGTGCTACCCTTACTGCGGATAGCGTCAGTATAGATATATCTATACCACTGACTACCGCCTGTATAACGGCTGAGAGTAGGAGAAACGGCGCTATGAGTACTGCCATTGGCTGTACAGCGGTTTGGAGGAGCCTCCTGATACCCCCCATAGATATGGCTAGATAGGTGAGCTCCATGGCCACTAGGGCTAGAAGTAGCTGTAGTGGTGCTATAAATGCCGCTACTGTTGCTAGGGCTAGCAGCAGTATCGGTAGAGCTGTGGGGACCTCACGTCGATGTCTATACAGAGCTTCAACGGCACTGCTCGCTACAGCCATTTGAGCTCTCAAGCCTAACCACTCTATCGGCTTGCTCCACAGCCCATCTACTGTGTGTTGCCATAACTATACATGTGCCATTCTCTCTGGCTATATCTAGGTAGCTATACAGAATTTCGGTAGAGCTTCTATCTAGGCCTAGTGTTGGTTCATCTAGTAGAAGTATTTTTGGTGAAGCTATGTATGATAGTGCTAGTGAAAGTCTTCTAGCCTCACCAACACTTAGCGTATAGGGGTCTCTATCAATAACTTTAGAGAGGTTGAAGAGCTCTACAGCACTATTAACAGCATCCAGACCCCTGCCATAGACCCTTGAATACAGCTTAAGCTCATCTCCAACACTAGCTGTAGAGAACCAGTATACTGGTCTCTGAGGTATATAGAATACATCCCCAGACCTCTCAATAGAGCCCCTATCAGGCTTTATGAAGCCTGCCAGAACCTTTAGTAGAGTTGTCTTACCAGCCCCATTCCCACCGTACAGAGCTACAGCCTCACCCTCTCTGGCCTCCAGGCTAAGCCCCTCCACAATATATCTACTGCCGAGCCTAACCCACAGATCATCCACCCTTAGTGCAGCTCTACCGTAGAGTTTGTGACGCTCTACTCTTGTAGATCTATCCCCGCCATAGCTATCCCCAATCTCTACAACACTATCTACATACTCTGCATAGCTCTGGTACCTATGGTCTGCCACAACAACCGTTAGTCTCCCCTCATCAGCCAGCTCTCTAAACCTCTCCATAACATACTCTAGCTTATTGCAGTCCAAGTGTGTGGAGGGCTCATCAACAAGTATAAGCCTGGCACCAAGATGTAGGGAGAGCTGTATGAGCATGTCATATAGCTCCCCATCGGAGAGCACCTCTATAGGCCTCGAGCAGAGCTCGCTGCTGTACCCCTCCTCCATACCAAGTATGGCAAGCTCATCACATACACTGCGACCTATGAAGAATGACCATGTGTCCTGTGGGATGTAGGCTACTAGGCCGCTCAGTAGAGCATCGAGGGGCTGCATACCAAATACTCTAACCATTCCAGATATACTGTATAGCCTATACAGGTTGGGGATGTAGCCTGCCAACACCTTTAGCAGGGTTGTTTTTCCAGAGCCTGAGGGCCCTGTTACAACAGTTACTGTATTCCTCTCTATATACAGATTCAGTCCACTCAGTATAGCTCTACCACCCACTGATATAGATAGGTCTCTAGTCTCTACAGCACCCACACCACTACACCACAATACCTCTAAATCTTAGCAGCCTAGCAACATACTTCGATGCAGCAATAGCGAGTAGAGAGTCCATAAAGATGTCCTGCGGTATAAAAATTGCTACCGTAGCTATAAAGAGGGCAGCCAGAGGCTCACGGACATCTAGGCCAACCAACTTAACTAGGTTAGCTGCCCACAGCATAAGCTTCTGATCACCAAGTGCATAGTATGTAAATACAGCAAAGCCGAGAAGGTATGTTGGGAATAGGGCTAGAAGTGAAAAGCATAGCAGTGCCACGGTATCAATGGGCCGTATATCCGCTAATCCACGCCCCCTAAATCTAAGGTAGAGTCTCGTGAGGATACTCATAAGGGGTGCTGATACTAGAAACCCCAGTAGGTAGCCACCTGTTGGACCAAACAGCACCACTACACCACCCCTAAGACCTGCTGCTAGAGGGAGCCCGAGCACTGTAAATATGAGGTAGAGGGCCATGGAGAGCAGTGAGTACCTTGGGGGTAGAAGAAGCCCGGCCATCACAACACCCATACACTGCATTGTATATGGAATAGGGCCTAGGTAGAGGTACAGCTGGGCCAGTAATCCAGTAAGTATGGAGAGGCCTATACCCAACACATAGTGCGTTATACCCTCCGGATCTCTACGTATCATGAAACTGTCACATATGTGAGCAGCACTCCAGCGGGTATAAAAGACTTTTCCGGCTGCTGGACCAGTGAAACTGTATCACGGGCTGCACCAAGGGCTGGCAACATCAATAGCTGGCCAGCGGCCGCTAAACTTAGTGTGTTTGCAGTGGTGTCTACACATCTAAAAATTTAAAATTGTATCCGCTACCTGGATATAGCTGGTGCTACAAATATGGGTTGTGGTGAAGTATTAAAGGCTGTAGACGCTAGGGTTGAGTTTGCCAGAAACCCTCTTGGTATCGATGACCCGAGGCCGAGATTCTCATGGATTCCACTGCATAGTGGTAGGGGCCAGCGACAGAAGGCCTATAGAATTATAGTTAGCTCTAGCTATGAGAATGCCCTAGGTGGTGTGGGTGACGTTTGGGATAGTGGTGTTGTTGAGTCGGACTCTAATGTGGTTGAGTATGGTGGGCCACCTCTAAAGAGCTTTACAAGGTATTTCTGGAGGGTTAAGTGGTGGGATGCCGATGGCAGGGAGAGTGGGTGGAGTGATGTAGCATGGTTTGAGACGGCCATTCTCAGCCCTAGTGAGTGGAGGGGTGTGTGGATTGGCGGTGGCCAGCTTCTTAGAAGGGAGTTCTATATAGATGGGGATATCGCCGATGCGAAGGTGTATATAGCTGGCCTGGGCTACTATGAGCTTAGGGTTAATGGTGTAAGAATTGGGGATAGGGCTCTAGACCCCCTCTGGAGTGAATATGACAAGAGGATATACTATACTGTATACGATGTGACTAACACCGTTAGAAGGGGGGCAAACGCCATTGCCGTTATGCTTGGTAGAGGTAGGTATAGCCAGAAGTTTGAGAGGGGGTTCCTAAGGGTAAGGTACTACGATGAGCCCAAGCTCCTCCTCATGCTGAGGGTGAAGCTTACTGATGGTAGGGTATACGAGCTGTACACAGATGAGATGTGGAAGTGCCTCGATAGAGGCCCAATTATAGGTGACGATATATACGATGGCTTTAGATACGATGCAAGGCTAGAGCCCCTAGGGTGGGACAAACCTGGTTTCGATGACTCTAGCTGGAGGCAGTGCTCCGGTGTGACTCCCCCAAGGGGTGTCCTGGTATCCTCTACAGCCATCCCAGCTACAAAGGCTGTAGCTGTACTCAAGCCTAGGGAGGTCTACAGCCCAAGCCCAAACGTATATGTATTTGATGTTGGTCAGAACATCACTGGCTGGGTAAGGGTACGTGTAAGGGGTCCAAGCGGCGGTGAGGTGAGGATAAGATATGCAGAGGTTATTAACAGCGATGGCACCCTAAACACAAAGAATCTAGGGGCTGCAGAAGCTACAGACATCTTCATCCTGCGGGGCGATGGTGTAGAGGTTCTAGAGCCCAGGTTTACATACCACGGCTTTAGATATGTAGAGGTGAGCGGCCCTATAGCCCCACCATCGCTAGACGATATAGAGGCTGTTGTTGTACATGCTGATCTTGAGCCGATAGGCTCTTTCGCATGCTCTAACAAGTTAGTTAATGATATCCATAGGCTGACTATATGGAGCCTTAAGGGCAATT
>JAWAHS010000004.1:78832-97788 GCA_038889075.1 Ignisphaera sp. | reverse complement strand
TTAACCAATGGTGTGCAAACGGACTGTCCTCAGAGGTCAGAGAGGATGGGGTGGCTCGGAGATGCGTGGCTCTCATCGGATGCAGCAGCACTAAACTTCAATATGGTAAAATACTATGAGAAGATAGTCAACGATATAATAGACTCCCAGAGGGAGGATGGCTCCATACCTGATGTCGTACCACCCTACTGGGAGCTCTATCCAGCCGATCCAGCATGGGGGACGGCATTCATATACATTCCATGGATACTCTATCTATACTATGGAGATAGAAGGGTTATAGAGAGGGTATTTGAATATGCAAAGAGGTGGTGGAACTATCTATACAGCAGGACAAAGGATGGCATTCTGTACTTTGGCAAATATGGTGACTGGGTTCCACCAGGAAGAGTTAGAAATACCCAGGACTGCCCCACAGAGATAATCTCGACATGGATCCTCTACAGGGATGCAAAGCTGTTGACAAACATGGCCAAAGTGCTCAACAAGGAAAGCGACGCTCTCTACTTCGATGGCAAGGCTAGGGAAATAGGGGAGGCATTCAATAGGGCATTCCTTCACGAGAGAGATGTTCTTGGCCGCAAAGTCTTGGGCTACTACTCCATATACACTTCATCTGGAGGCACAACAATATACCTAGGCTCACCAGAATTCGGTGGCTCCCAGACATGTCTAGCATTGCCGCTCGCAGAAGATCTCGTACCAAGAGAGAAGATCTCCGATATCCTTAGAGCACTTGTACACAGTATTGAAGTTGATTGGGATAGCCACTTCAATGTAGGTATACTCGGCATGAAGTATGTCCCAGAGGTTTTAGCAAAATATGGCTATATACAGCTTGCCTACCAAGCATTGATACAGGAAAGCTATCCAAGCTTTGGATACATGATTAGAGAAGGTGCAACAACACTATGGGAAAGATGGGAGAAGTTGACAGGTTCAGGTATGAATTCCCACAACCATCACATGTTCGGTAGCATCGATGCATGGCTATACAGAAAGCTAGCCGGGCTTGAGGTAATTGAGCCAGGATTCAAGAGATTTGCTGTAAGACCACCGCTAATTAAGGGACTCAGCCATGCATCAGCATATCTATATACGGTAAGGGGGCTGGTGGCAGTTACATGGAGTCGGGATGAAAAGGTATTCAAAGTGGATGTTACCGTTCCTGTAGGGTCTGTAGCGGAGGTCTATCTGCCGAAAATAGGGAAGGAGGTAGAGATACTTGAGGGAGGTAAGGTGGTGTGGAAAGCTGGAGAGCTATCAAAGGTGAATGGCATTCTCTCTGTTAGAGAGGAGAGTGATAGGGTCGTTATTGAGATAGGCTCGGGAAGCTATAGCTTTGAGGTAAAAGCTATAGAATAGATTTTTCACTGTCATACTACTATAACTATTTTTATTAACTACATATGCTAGTACTGTTTTTAGTGAATCCTAAATGTTCGGAGATGAGATAGAGGCATCCATTGTACTAGATATGTATAGGATTGATGTTACCAGAGTGGAGGGGAATATACTGTATAGAAGGTATAGAGGTGAAACGATTGAGAGGGAGATCCTAACAAAGGATGTCACATTAAAGCTACTTCCCATCTATCCAATATTCTATCCAAGATTTGTTACAAGGTACATCCTCTGCGAATTTTCTATCCCAATCTATATTCCACCGATGGATAGCATAGCCCTCTACATGTATCTACCAATCGATATAGCTGTATACGGCTATAAGAATAGCTCCTTTACAATTCTAGACATAGTCCCCCTACATAAGCTGTATAAATACACCCTCTATGGCCCACCATCGAGATATGGAGATGTAGGTGGAGTTATTGCTAGGTACTGTAGAACTAGAGTCTCCCTAGAAGAGCCCAGAGATCTAGAGCTCGGCTTCTGTATATCACATCTAGAGATAAGAAATAAGCTAGAGAAATTTGCATCCATGTCAAAGCTACTCCTAGATACATCACCCCTAGCACTATTCTATGGATTGGGTAGCTGGAGGTGCTGTACCCAGCATATTAGAGTGATCATCAACAGCCCATCGACAGCTGTTGTAGAGTATGAGAAACAGCCCATAGAACCTGGATTTAAAGCCGTAGACGAACCGGAGGAGGCTAAGGCATCTCTAATTAGCTATAGAAATGAGATGGTGTGGGGGTACTAATGGAGCTGGTAGATGTTATTAGAAATCTACTGCTACAGGGTAGTGGAATGCTGTATAAAATTTTTGTATTTATAGCTATACTGGCTGTTGGAATAGCAATTAGTGTTATGATTAGAAGAGCATTTCTAAAATTTCTATCAGCTAGAGTATCCAAGGCGATCGCATCTAATTTGAGTAGAGCTCTATACTACACGTTATTATTTATAGTTGTCGTAGTAGCTCTCGGAACTATTGGTATAGATCTAACGGGATTCATAATAGCTGGAGGTTTTGCCGGCATAGTTGTTGGTGTTGCTCTTCAGCCGGTTCTCTCAAATCTTTTTGCAGGGCTCTATCTAATGATTGAAAAGACTATAAATGTTGGTGAGGTTGTGGAGATCGGTGGTAATGCTGGTGAGGTAACAGAGGTATCTCCCATCTTTACACGTATAAGAACATTTGATGGCTTTGTTGTTAGTGTAGCCAATAGCCAGATAATTACCGGTATTACAAAGAACTTTAGTAAAGCAGTAGCTAGAAGGATAGAGTTTAAGCTTGGAATAGCCTATAGGGAGGATGCTGAAAAGGTGTATAGGATACTGAAGAATATCCTAGATGAACATCCGTATGTATTGGTAAACCCACCTCCAGATATCTTTGTTTCAAATCTTGGTCAGAGTAGTATGGATGTAACAGTAAGGGTGTGGACACCTCCACCACTAGCATACGAAGCTACAAAGGATTTGCTATGGAGAATGAGGAAGGCATTGGGTGAGGCTGGTATAGAGATTCCATTCACACAGATAGACGTATGGTTTAGAAGTACGCTAAACATAGAGCAGCTCTACAAGAATCGAGGTGGTGGGTGATACTCAGATGCACTCAATAGTCTCCAACTATACTAAAAACTCTATTGAGTATATCTTCCCGAGAAGCGTGGGGTGAATACTTATACCGTCTTGCTAGCTCAATTAATAGTGAAACTCTGTATTCATCTAGACCAAGGACATCCCTAATCCTACTACCTTTAACACACCCAAATAGTACAAAGTTAATAATTCTTGTTACATTAGATGGCTTTAAATAGAGTCTTCCAGACTCTAGATCTATAAAGTATGGTTTACTGGGATCCCCACAGAGTAGAACTACCTGTCTATATGGTCTCGAAAGCTCACCTACATCTATATTAAGTTGATCAAGTGTATATGTAGCTAAGAGGAGGCTCTTTATAAGAGTAGCAACGTCATTTCTACTGCGAATCGCCTTTAGAAACTCTTCTATTGTTGGGCCATCTACATACTCCCTTACTATAAAATCATCTGAGTATAGGTATACCCTAGGTGCATATCCATGTATAGCTTCGAGGAGCTTTGCTTCATCTCTTAAAGAAGCTCTCTTCGAATCCATCCTCCTGATCTTTAGAGCTACAGTTCCGTGTACTCTATGTCTGGCAAGGACAATGATTGCTGCATGGCCTTTTCCAACAACGTGGTATCTATCTATTTGAACCTTTCCAAAACTATATATATTCTCAATACCCATCTCTCTTATATTTTCTATCCTATATATACATGAGGATCCCTCTCCGTATGGATAGCATACTATTCTGGGGTGCATGTCGATGGGCATTTCAATCAATTCATAGCTATGGCACAGCATCTATCTGGATCTACCGAAACATCTAGCTTTCGTAGAGATATTAAAAATAGTATAGATTGTCTTAAAAATGGCATAGATTAGGATATGGCTAGCCTATTTTTAAACCAATTGGCTACTTCATCGATAACCCTACTTCTAGAGCTGTATGTAAGGAATACGTGTTCACCTTCATCAAGTAGAACCAGCCTTTTCTCCAGCGATTTCAATCTATTGAAGAACTCCTCTGACTGTCTATATGGTACAGCAGTATCATTTTTCGCATGCACTATGAGTACAGGTATCGATATGCTTTCAGCCAGCTCCATTGCATTGGATTTAACTATACTCATCACACCCTCCTCCTTAAGGCGATGTGGACCGAATACATAGTATTCGCCGACCTTCTGGGCAACGCTCTTTGCACCTTCAACAAGTTTTCCAAAGTCTACCGCAGGTGCTAGGAGAACCATCGCTGAGATTCTATCTTGATGTTTTGAAGCTATTTTAATAGCTATATGACCACCCATACTAAGACCAACTACACCTATTCTTTTAGGTCTGTACGCTTTTTCAATGAAGTTTAGAGCATTTTCAGCATCCTCAATAGCGTAATCCAGCTTGAATTCCTCAAATGGTAGAGGGCTTTCACCATGACATCTATAGTCGAATCTAAAGACGGATAGCCCTATACCACATAGGGCTCTAGCAATATCGACAAACAGTCTATTTGCCTCAATTTTATTACCTGTAAATCCGTGAAGCATTAAAACCATTGTGGAAGGTTCTGGTGTAGGCGTGTGTAGATATGCTGATAACTCAAAGCCACTACTTAAGAAGGTTAGGGGCTTCTCAACACATACCAACTTTACCACATACTAAATGGTGAAGGGATTAAAATAAAAGTCTTTAATAACATAAGCACAACATCCATCTAGCGATTACCAACTTCGACTATTCCATCCTACCATGCTTTTCCACGTAGTTCACTTTAATTCTTCAATAATATTTCCACTAGAAACTACAAATTTTTGTACTCAGCTTTCTATGGGTTCTAATTAATAGATTTTAGAAACTTGTTGCTGATTCGAATCTGCGGATTCGGTTTAGGACCACCTCATCATTATTCAGACGCTCGACGGCACCTCATCTAATATCTATAGCTATGTAAGTAAGATTTTTAACCTTTATTCTAGAAACTGTGACCTGGATGATGTTAGCTGGGCCGGATCTGAATTTTTTCAATGAAGAGTATTCCCGCCCCCACTGAATTCTATCAGTTTATTCACTGTATCCTTTATAAAGGTATGGGATTAGAGGCTTGTATTGGGATATGTCGATGCGAGCTGTTATAGATGTTGCTACGGAGGCCGCCTTCGAAGGGTCTGCAAACTATGCAGGTGGATTAGGTGTACTTATTGCAGATAAATTCTATACAGCTGGTAGAATTGGACTGCCGTATATACTGGTTGTACCGTTCTATCCAAATGGATATGTTGATTGGGATAGCATGAATAGGGTAAGGTATATTGAAACCAGGCACAGGCACAGTCTTTCATTTCTTTCAAAGCTTAGCTACATCGGTAGTATTGAGGCTAGATCTGGTAGTGGTAGGCTTATTGCTGAAGCTGATCTATACGAATACATCCACGGTTCCGCAAAGGCTATACTCTATAGAGTTAGCAGACCTTTGACCACAGCAAGGCTGTTTAGATACCTATACAGGCACCATAGGGATGAGTGTACATACTATATAGGAGCCGCAGCAATATCCAGTGAAATAGTAAAGAGGATAGCGTCATCTATAGAGATATCCATTGTCGATATACAGGAAGCCCACCTAGCTCTAACACCATATCTACTGCCAAAGAATATCAGAGTACGATTTGTAACCCACACCCCTGGTCCATGGGGCCATCCTAAAATCTGTAGAGAGGCTGAGGAGCTTCTGGACATATCGCTACCAGCTGTTGAAACAATGACTGAGGCCGCTATGGAGATCTCTGAAAAAGTATTTACAGTATCTAGAAAACACTTTGAGATTACAAGAACCCTCTTTCCAAAGTATGCTAATAAGCTTAGCTATGTAACCAACGCTATTGATATAGAAAGGTGGCAGAGGGTAAAGAATATTCAGGGAGATGCAGAATCCTTCTCGAAGATACATCAAGATCTTAAAAGAGAATTCTCTATGGTAGTCCAAACCCTCTCCGGTAAGAAAATAGGGGATAGAATGATCATATCGTGGTGTAGAAGAATAACCAGGTACAAGAGGCCCTACTTTATTGAATGGTTCTTGGAAGAGAATACCGATTTAAAGGATGCAGTATTCATCGTTGTTTCAGGTAAACCCCATCCAAACGATGAATGGGGTAGGGAACAAGCCCAACTCTTTGCAAAATTCTCTAGAGTTATACCAAACTTCTACTTCCATCCAAGTTACGGAATGGAATTCGCATACTATGCACTATCAGGTTCAGATCTACTGCTATTTACACCATTTAGCTGCTGGGAGGCTAGCGGAACCAGTATGATGAAGGCAGGTGTCAACGGTGTTCCAACACTATCTTCACGAGATGGTGCAAGTCTCGAACTTATTGAGGATGGTGTCAACGGATGGCTCTTTGGAGAGGAACTGAAAGAATTTATAGATATTGAAAGGAATGCCAGAGCTTCTGAATTAGATGAGAAGGACTATAGAGATTTTCTTAAGAAGCTACTAGATATAATCGATCTCTATAACTCCGATAGAGGGAAGTTTACAGAAGTAGCATACAGAGCCTACAAAACATTTACACCATACGTTGACATGAAACGCCTACTCAAACAATACTACCCTGAATTCGTTGAAAGCAGAAAAGCTAACAATAGTATCGAATAGTATATCAATTAACTAGAGGGTGGGGAAAAGCTATAGTATATCAGTCTTCCCAGCAGTCATCATATTATCAGTGCATGAAGGGTTCATCACCATCCAAAATAGTATTGGAAATGTGATATAAAAGTAAAAATGGTTGAAATAGAGTAGCTTCTAGATTCTTTCTATACCAATAGCTTTAGCTATATCGTATACTAGTGGCGGTTTCCACCATGTTGGTTGTAGCGACTTAATTATGCCAATAATCCATACAACAACTAGGCCAATGCTTATTAAACCGGCCAGTACCCACCCTACAAACGGTATTATTGCCAGTACCATACTTATTACGGACGCTATAATTATCAATATGAAAAAGGATAGCGATAGATATGCCCAGTACTTTGCATATCTATAACCAGGCTTCAATACCATTGCAAGCACTGCCCCAACTATTGATAGAAGCCATGCTAGGAAACCCCACAGCTTCTCATCCTCACTAATACTTGGTGTTGCTATAGATTGTTCAGCCATGCATCTCCCCCAAAGATTTAATTTAAATACACCTATATATATATGTAAATGAGTGTATGGTGTGTCATATAATATGGGATATGTATAGATTATGCGGAGTGAGATGTGTATGGATTATACATTTGGATAGGCAATGGTCTCGGAATAAGTAGTTCTGCTTATGGTTTGGGATTCTCTTGGTTTGCAGATGATGGATCTTAGCCATGAGGTTTTAATTTGGATGCAGAGGGCTGTTTTGCTGATACAAAGGGTCTAGAAAGCGTCTATGGCATCTACAACCTCAAGTAGGTTTGTTATTATGGCTATACCTATGTCTTTTAATATTATCTTTTCCCTTCTATTTCTATCTATATATATTGCTTTCATTCCTGTTGAAAGAGCTCCTCCAACATCTTCAACTATGCTATCCCCTACGTAGGCTATGTAGTCAGGTTCTATGTCTATCTCCTTACTAAATTGTAGAAAGATTCTTCTATCCGGTTTATTTATTCTTAGCTCATCTGAAAATAGCACAGCATCCATATAGTCTAGTATTTCAAGCTGTTTTAGAATTCTCCTTGTATATATGCTGTTCCAAAATAATGTGTTGCCTATAATACCCATTTTAAAGCCTACTCTCCTTAGTATTTTGAGAATCTCCTTAGTATCATTAAAGGGAAGGCTATTTATATCAACTGTTGAAAATGCTTCATCGATAATCTGCATTACTGTATCCACATCTATACCAAGTTCGTTTGCTAGAATCTTCTGCGACTCAACTACGATTTGAAACCCATCTAAATTGCTATACCTCCTTAATCTCTTTGCGGAATTGTATGCCTTGATTATCGATTTATTAATGCTATGCATATCTATACCAAGCTTGGTTGAGGCTACATATGCTAGCTGATTAAAGGCTATGCCTATATCTAGTAGGGTATTCCATACATCAAATGCTACAGCCTTTATAGGCAATGTATTCAGCCTATACAGTGGATTATAGTCGCTGCTTATAAACACTGTAGGGAGTGACACTACAGCATCTATAGTCATGTGTATGGCATCCTCGGTTGCACACACTATCTAGTAGTCGGGGTGTCGTTCTACAAAAGATGTGTGGCTACTGCAAAAGCTATAGATACTATTGGAGATAGGATTGATATGTATTTGAGAGCTATAGCGGTTTCGCCGTAAACTACCCTACTTATAGCTATAGATGATGTAATCACTATCATCAATGCCGGTATATAGTACATTGTGGATACTAGTTGCAAACTGAAAACCCTTCCTATCAAACCTGAGAAATAGAGTGCTTTAGATGCATAGGATACTATAGTAAGTGAGAGAATGGCACTTACAGTAAATGCTATTATTGCAAGAATGAGAACAGCCCTATACCCTTCAAGCCTAGATCTCCTAAGCTCTTCAAGTCTAGACATATGAAGTGTGAATCTCTCGGCTACGGATAGTATATCAGCAATCCTACCGCCACTACCTATAGCAACTACTACAGTTGCAAGGGGTATCCGCACATCCCTTGGAAAACCAGAGAAGCAGTTCTCAAAGGATTCCTCTGGATCGCTACCAAGTTTAACGAGGTTTACAAATCTAGCAATATAGCTGTATATCGGATCGCCCAATGTTTTACCAGCTTCATTTAGAGCATCTAGTACAGGCATACCTGTTCTAATATATGATGATATGAGGGGTACTAGTGATGCAGACTGCTTTCTCAACATGCTACGCATCCTAATACCATCTCTATACAGAAGGTATGCTATAGCTGTAGAGCCTGCCATGAGAAAGCCTACAAAGGAGTACGAATCCGGTGTTTCGAATATAGGTATTGGGATAACGACTATCCATAGCTGTATTCGAACCCCTTGCAGACCTTTAAATGCATTCAGTCCAACAGCATTTGATAGAAGAGGTAGTATATAGTGGGGAACTATGAAAACCGTAAATATAAAGAATAGCGGTAGTAGAGTCAGCTTCTTCCATATCATGGTCTAATCCTCGATACAATTGTATCAGCTAGTACTATTATTGCTATTGCTGATACTGGAAGGAGTAGGAATGATGAGAAAAACATTATGTGTTCAAAGGATATACCAGCCAGTGGGTGAAGCAGTGTAAGTACTGCCAATGAGCCTATGAGGACTGGCATGAGTAGTGCTAGAGCAATATAGATCTCCATATACACATTTAGACTTTCAACAGCCTTTCCAATGCTAATCTCATACCTACCTACATATCTATCCAGCTGTAATCTTACAATAGACGATACATCTCCACCGATATTTGAAATCGATGCTAGTGATGATAAGAGCTCTCTAATCGTTGGCGATGGCGTTACCTCGGCAGCTTTTCTTAAAGCTACATCTAGCGGAGTTCCTATTTTAGTAAGCGATCTTACTAAATCGATTTCTATTGAAAAATAGCGGTAATCTTTACCGAGAGCCTTTGGAATACCTTCGATAA
The DNA here is from genome assembly GCA_038889075.1 of Ignisphaera sp. Taxonomy (GTDB): domain Archaea; phylum Thermoproteota; class Thermoprotei_A; order Sulfolobales; family Ignisphaeraceae; genus Ignisphaera. Next base: position 88,159 of record JAWAHS010000004.1, on the reverse strand, counting down.
CACCTTGAAGACTCTCTCCCCCTGTGGTTAGAAGGGCTACGGCTGTAAATAGTAGGATCGCTTTAGAATCTATAATAGCACCTCTGTTAATGTATAGCATCTTTGGTAACAACATTGTAAACTCTATAGAGGTGAGCAGTAGTAGCAGAGGTAGTACGAAGAGCGATAGCAGTAATGAGGTAAATAGCGGTAGTTTTGCTGTATAGTGGGTGTAGATTAGTGTAATGGGTATGGCTATAGCTATCGCTACGAAGCTGCATTTCGATGCCATTGAGAGGTATCTATCTACGCTGGAGGATACCCCAGAGCCGATAACATAGATATTCAGATTCAGCCTAAATAGATTATCCAATCTACTAAAAAAACTATGGAACAGCTTTACAGGAATCTGAATACGCTCATAGAGTTCTTCTTTCAATATCTCTAAGCTTCTCAATCACCACTTCACCATCCATTTTCCTTACAACCTCCCTATATGTAGTCTCAGGTTCCCTCCTATACCTTCTCGCTAGAGCATATAGCGATACTATATCTAGGTTATTCCTAGTTGCATATAGTAGCAGAGCTGTTCTCCTATAGAGATCCTCGATAACATCATCATAGCTTAGTAGAATAAGATCTGAAATCTCCTTCAATACGCTACTACCATCTGTATCAATCAGCCACGCATCCCGATATCTATCCCATTTAACAAGTGTCTTAACGGTAATTCTATCCTCTAAAGGATTATAGCTCTCAACCTCGTACACATATGTAACCTTTCTCCTAACACCCTTTACATCAACAAGTCTTAGAACATGTATAAAGAGCTTTGCTGTGGATATAAGAGATTTTGAGACCGACATCGGTGGCGATACAAGTCTTCTAATTAACGATTCTATATTCTCAGCATGTATTGTTGTAAGTCCTCCGTGCCCTGTGGAGACAGCTTGGAAGAAGCTGTAAGCCTCCCTAGCCCTTATCTCACCGAGTATGAGAACATCAGGTCTCTGCCTCATTGCTGACTCTACCTGCGCCTGTAAGGTAACGTTCTGTACATAGGGATCGCTACTCAGCCTCGTCGACATGGAGATCCAGTTATCGTGAAATGGAAGCCTTATCTCAGGGGTATCCTCAGCAGTGACTATCTTGAGCTCAGGAGGTATGAACATAGCTATTGCATTTAGAAGCGTTGTCTTTCCCGAACCTGTAGGGCCGTAGAATATCATACCCTGTCTATTCTCTGCCGTAAGCCATAGGAGAGCAGCCACGGCAGGGCTAAGCATACCTCTATTGATAAGCTCAACAATTGTATACGGAGATTCTCTAAACCTTCTAATTGTAAAGCTGTGGCCTGTTAGAGAAACTACATCGAGTACTATATGAACTCTATACCCCTCTGGTCTAAGAATTCCCTCAGCAATTGGCTGTGCTATATTGACCTCTCTACCAGCTCTATATGCAAGCCTCCTTACAGTCTTTTCAAGATTTTTACTATTGAGAACCCTATTGCTTTCAAGCCACTCATGTATACTATGGAATACATATATAGGTCTATTGAAACCGTCGCATGTGACGTCCTCTATATTTGGATCTCTTATAAATGGATCTATTTCACCGTATCCGATAAAGTCCCTCAGAATATAGTATACTATATACTCGATCTGGTTCTCCTCAATGCTACAGTTCTTTACAATCTTTTTACAGATTCTATAAACCGTGCTCTTAGCATATTCGTAACCATCATCGAATGTAGTAAAGGTTGAAAAAACCTTTAGCACACCCAAATCAGAAATAATATAGTTGTAGACACTGCCGTAAACCTTATCTCCAATTGGTGTAAGCTGTGGTTCAGAGACTATGTAGAGAAGTTTACCATCAATACCCTCAGCAATGGTTACCGCTACATAGTTTCGAAAACCAATATAATACTGGTCGACAATCCTTCTATTCAAAACAGCCATATAGTAGCACCATAGCCTTACCGAAAGACTACACTGGGTATTTTGTTAATAAGGTGTACGGATGCTTCAAACCATAGATGTACATCCATCTACTCAACACATGCTCTGCCCCTACCCCCTATTTGGATCCACCATGTTCTGCTTTGAACGTCTATAAGACTCTATTCGATAAGAGCTGGCCATACAAAGCCATAGCTTGCTTCTACACCACTACTTGTAATAACCTTTACTATATATGTGTATCCAGGAGAATACACACTGGAGTTTCTGATTGTGAGTTTTACCTCCTTTACTTTTTGTGGTTCGATTGAAATGCTGGGTTCGATGGTAACCGAATCTATTGCAACGCCATCTACTGTAAGAATGTAGGCGGATGCTATTTTTACTGCTGTATTCCCGAGATTCCTAACATATACATTCAATTCATTTTTACTCACTACGTTTACTGCATCTATCTTTATCCTCTCATACCATGCGGCCTGCGAAGGCATCTGCGACGATGATACGTAGCCAGATACCCATAGCCACAGGAGAGCTCCAGCAGCTACAGAGATGATTATAAGTATTATTGTAGCTATAATTGGTGAAACTCCTTTTGAAAAACCCTGCATAACCTCTCCCAGTAGAAAATGGACATCCACGTATATTTAAACATTTTCCTCAAAAATTTTAGCAGATCTATTTCTAGCCATATCCACGAGAGGTGCTAGTGTCTGCAATGATTGCAGGAATCTTATATAGAGGTGCAGCACTATACCACTATATTTAGGGTGAGAGAATTGCTTACGAAAGGTGTTAGCGAGTATATCGCTACACTTATAGCTACAATAATCACTTTAGCTGCTGGTTTAGGGGTATTCGTATACACCTATACGGTTATAGACAACTACTATCTAGCGCTTAGCCAGAGCATAGAATATGCAAAGGCAGAGTATAGGGAGAGTCTGGAGGTTATGGCTAGCTATATAAGGGGTGTGGAAGCTATAGTCATAGCTGTAGCAGGCGGATTTTCCGTTGATATCAGTGCGGTATACATAAACAACACACTATCTGTATGTAGACTCTATACAGTTGATGGAAGCTATACGGTTGATGGAATGGGTGTAGTCAGAATCCCATCTAATTCGATAGCTGTATTCAAGTGTCCTGTAAACGGCTCTCTAGCCTATGTAAAGATTGTTTATAGAGGTGGTGAGGTTGCTTCATGGGTATCGAAGATCGTATAGAGGTATAGCTGCGATAGTCGGTTCAGTTGTACTGATTGCGATCTTCATAGCCTCAGCAACATTCATTATAATTACACTAGAGAGATTCGGCTCACTAGCTAAGGAGATGGCGAACCACATTACAGAGAGAAATGATAGACAGCTTGTACTCTATGGTGTAGAGAGCACATGGAGCTTTAACGGTACAGACACAGCCATATACATAGATAATAAGATGGGTAGAACCGTACTCCTGACAGCAATAGCAGTAGTATATAGTGATGGAAGCTATGAAATCGTATCGAGCTATAATAAAACCGTAGATATATATGTATCAACCCATTACATGGAGGAGCAGCATAGGATAGCACTAAATCTACTACAGCTCCCTTACCCACTTCCACCAGCTACGAGAACCGTGGTATACATAGGATCTATAAAGACACCCATAGCAGTATCGATAGCACTAGCAATATCTACAACCAGTATTGCTATACCCTCTAGACAGCTTGAGATCTCCATGAAATAGCTAGTGTGGAGATATATTTCTAAAATAAATATACATACCATCTGAGATTGATGCATTATTTAACGCAGTTCTATTCCTCTAGCTTTTAGGGAATCGACTAGTGTATCTATTCTAGATAGAGCCACCTCTATAGATACTGTAAATATCCTTAGATAGTATTTAAAACCTGTTTCACCTCTAGCTCTAAGGACTATCTGAGCATCTCTTATCTCTCTCAATACACTATTGAAAATCACACTGAGTAGGTATAGTATTTGAAACCTGGTGAGATGCTGTGGTAATAGAGTTGCAAATATTAGAAGACCTATTGATAGTGTTGCTGATGCTGTTAGCAATGGTCTCACTATACACCCCGTATCACCTTGCAGTATGAGTGCTACCAGAAGTAGAGATAGGTATAGAGTTGCTGTTGAAAACACTATGTAGAGTGTAGCTCTTTTTAAACCTAGGAGGAGCAGCACTAGCCATAGAATTACAACATATGCTACGGCTATCATCAGATCTGTGGCTAGGGGGATTGCTATAGATGCTACAAATAGTGCTATCTTAAGTGGTAGGAGCTCTTTTCTATGGAGAAGTGTCTTCTTTTCCCTAAATGAAAACACTTCATCTATTATATAGTTTAACACATATATCACCTACAGTGAGTAGTCCTGTGCTTATGAGAGTATCATCACTAATATCATTCCATCCACCGCTTCTAACAATTTTTCCATCATCTATGACTATGTACGTATCTGGATTGAGGAGATATGCATAGAATACTTCATGTAGTGAAATAACTATTGTCTTACCCCTTCCCCTACCATACTCCACTACCTTTAACAGTGCTTCGATGCCATCCCTATCCAGATTTGTAAACGGTTCATCCAGCAACCATATAGGCTGGTCTGCAACGAGTATTGAGGCTAGTGAGACCCTCCTAGCCTCACCACCGCTAAGAGTTGTCGGGTCTCTATCCGTAATATGTTTAGGAACAAGTATATCAACTATATACCTGTTCCCCGAAACCCCGAGTGTTCTAAGTATAACCTCAACCTCATCTTTTACGCTAACCTCTATAAAGCCATAGAACGGATTCTGCCAGCAGTAGGCTATAAGCTTAGCCAGCTCTCTTCTATTCAAACCCTTGATACTCCTACCATCAACTCTAATATCACCTGTGAACTCAACAAGCCCAGCAATAGCTCTAAGCAACGTTGTCTTTCCAGCACCATTCCTACCTAAAATTACATGCACACCTGAATCAAATTCCGCATCCACACCATTGAGCACCGATCTTTCACCATATCTAACTGTGAGGTTTCTAACTTCAATTCTAGGCATTATACAAGCCTCACACCACTGCTGTGTTCAAAACTCACCAAAAGGCTTATAGGGTTAAAGTTCACAATACCCGCTCCTAAGGTGTATAGAGTGAAGATAGTAGTCGTTAGAGGTATTGTAATTGCTGCTATGTATATAGCCCTCGTTCTACTCTTACACCCACTCAGCTATGGACCTATACAGGTTAGAGTAGCTGATATGCTCTCACCACTACCATATATAATGGGGATTGAGGGTGTACTAGGGCTAACCATAGGCACACTCATAGCAAATATATTCTCCCCCTTTGGTGTATGGGATATCGTAATAGGAACGGCATGCACATTTACATACTCAATACTCAACTACATCATTGGAAGAATCCTCGGCTATAGAAGGTGGGTATTACCACTAGTAGCAGCAATGGATTCAGCAATAGTCGGACTCTATATAGGCATTATACTATTGGGATATATATTTGAGGTAGGACAGCCCCACCTACTATTCATATTTGTTACAGCAGGAAACCTAGCAGCGACTCTACCAGGAGCCCTTATAGTCATTCCAGCCATAAGGAGAATAGTATATAAAGAGAAGCCACAGCTATAGCAGTACAGATTTAAAAAAAAAGTGATGATGGCTGTGAACTCTGAGACATGATGAGGTGTTTCAAGGCTGACTAGAAAGATCGACACCAATTCACACTGAATACATCATTCTCCGAAGAGTGCATTTCCACATCATAGCATCTGAGGCTAGGTTTAGATGTAGTAGGTGATGGTCTGCAAACCTGGTGGAAGATTCTTTGCATAGGAAGGATGTAGACGTATAGATTTTAAACCTACCTAGCCCTTATATGCAACGGTTTTAGCATGGGGGATGCAATGAGATGTGTAGTATGCATAGATTGGAGGTAGAGCTTCTTAAGAAGAGACACCTAGATGTGAGCCCCGTGCCGTTGGGCTCGAACGGTGCCCATGACCCCTGCGTAGAGTGGCTAGTAGCCACCGTGAACCGCAGGGCTGAGGCACAACCCGCCCTAGAAAAACCTACAAAAACCTAGGGTGGGAAACGGTACTAGCTCTCGAAGATGCCTATCTCATAGCTAGGTATTCCGCAAAGGAGTATGAGAAGGAGGATGCGATGTAGATGATTAGAGTTGTTGAAGAGGCGGTGAATTTAGTTAGAAAGATTCTAGGTGGTGATTGTTGAACCTGTTCATGGAATCTATACTAAAGCGTAGAGAAATGTTGAGAGAGTGGAGAATATGGGTTGATAAAATCGCCACTATAGCAAGAAGTGTACTACGCGACACAGAGGTCTATGTTATTGGAAGCATTGCTAGAGGCAATTATGTTGGCGGCAGCGATGTAGATATAGTTATAGTATCGCCCAACATACCCAATGGAGCATTGAGTAGGGCGGGGGTGAAGGCCCTTATCGAGAAAATGTTGGATCTACCATACTATCACCCATTTGAAATACATCTATTAAAACCAGAAGAAGCCATACGCTATCTCAGCAGAGTTAGGGAGGATGTCATCAAAATAGAAATGGAGTATACGTGTATACAGTACAGCCACCTTCTACAACACAGATTTCCAGCTCCCTATAACGAAGAAGTGTTTTCCAACCAACGATAGCTCTGAAGATCACCTCCTGACGACTGTTTAGCATCTGTGCCATCCATACCACAGTCAACTTTATGTATGTATCTTGAGCTACTAGAATTTAAATAGATAGCTATTTTGAGTAGCGCAGCATAAAATACCCCGCTGAAACTTGATAGATACTGAGGTATACAGCTTGACCATTGTAGATAGTAGCGATGTATTTGCAAGGATGGGCTACGAATATATTGAGAGGGTTGATCAGGCTGTAGAGCCTAAGAGAACCAATATAAAATTTGGTGATATTGCTCCAGAGTTAAAGTCTCTCTGGATTGCTTCTCAAGAGCTCTACAGACATCAGCTAGAGGCGGTGGAGGCTCTTGAAAACGGCTATTGCGCAATTCTTAAATCAGGTGCTGGCTCTGGAAAGACTGAGGCTTGGTTCTTCTACTTCTATAGAAGATTTAAGGAGAATCCCAACTTTAGGGCAATGGCTATCTATCCAACACTAGCTCTTGCAAATGATCAGATAAAGAGAATATCACTATATTCGGAGGCTATAAATGCAAAGGTTCTTAAGCTGGATGCTCTATATAGGGATGAACTTGTTAAGAGACTTGGGTCAGCTGGACTAAGAAGAGAGATATCTGCATCAAATCTCATTATAACAAACCCAGCTTTTCTCTTCCATGAGCTGAAGAAGATTCTTCTAAATCCATCATCAACACTATACCAGTTTATTAAAAAGCTCAATCTCCTGGTTATTGATGAGTTCGACTTCTACAGTCCTAGAAGTATTGCACTTATGCTAGCCACAATAGATATCCTTAGCACTATAGCAGATGAAAGACCGCAGGTAGCAGTACTAACAGCAACTCTAGCAAATCCAGCAGATCTATGCTCGTTTCTAGAAGCTACTACTAAGAGAAGGTGTATAGTTATTGATGGTGAGCCCTTTAGAGTTGAGAATAGAACGTATATTGTACTTGGGAAGAATCTATATGAGGTTTGGAGCAGGATTAGGAGCTACAAGGACTATATAGAAAGCAGAGGGATAGAGGATAGAATAGTTGCAAGAGCGCTAGAGGATTTTGAAACCTTTAAAAAGAATACATATAGAGTAGTACAGTTTCTAGAGGCTCTAGGGCTACAAGCACCATCGATTGCAATGGATATTGGAGAGATTCTATCGAGCTATACAAAGGACGATGGTGTTACCCTAGTTTTTACTAGAAGTATTGCAAGGGCTGAGGAGATAAACAGGATGTTGAAAGAGTATATTGGAGATGCCGTTGCATCACATCACCACCTCGTCTCAAAGAGGTTGAGGGAGGAGATAGAGGAGAGGGCTAGAAGAGGAGAGGTGAAGATAATCGTAAGTCCAAGGACGCTAATGCAGGGGATAGATATTGGGACTGTTGTAAGGGTAGTTCATATAGGTCTGCCTGAAAATGTAAGGGAGTTTCTACAGAGGGAGGGCAGAAAGGGCAGGAGAAGAGAGATACCGTACACAGAGTCTGTGGTAATACCCTCTACAAGGTGGGACTGGGAGCTACTATCAAAGGGTTTCGAGGCTCTGGAAAAGTGGCTCTCACTCCCAATAGAGAAAGCTATCGTGAACCCAGATAACGACTACATCAAGCTGTTTAAAGCACTTGCAAAGATTTTATCACCCTGGTTCAAGGTTGGACTAAGCGAGGAGGAACATAGGGTTCTGAAAAATGTAAGGGTTGTTAGAAGGGATGGGTCTATAGATAGTGAAAGGGCTAAGTGGATCTGGGAGAGGCTAAACTTCTACGAGTTTGCACCACCATATGGTATAAAGAGGTATCTTGAGGATGATGGAAAGATCATACCCCTAGAGCCTGTAGGCCACTGCGATCTTGTTGAAAGGTTTCAGGTTGGCTGTATAGATCTTAGCCAAGATGCAATCGTTACCGATATTAACCACGGCACGTCTACAAAAATTGTTAGAGGTATTGTAGAGAGACCTCTAAGAAAGTTTAGAATTGCTAGCCATGACGCTATTGCTGAAGCCTTTGAAGAGTACAGATATGTAAAGACTCTGTGGAGTGAGGAGCCGTCCTTTCTAAGGGATATTGCACGGGGAAAGCTCTACAGCTATGTACTGGCAGTTGTATACCCCCCTAGGAAAGGCTTTGGAGAATATAGAAAGATACCTAATAGAGTTATGTGGCGTCTAATATCAAGTAGGCCCAGGGTTGTAAAGATAGGCGATAGCTTTACTGTAACATATGATAGAAAGGTTGTCTACGTACCTACCGAAACCTTTGGAGAGTACAAGGATTTCACCTATGGAATGATATACGATGTTGATGATAGGGAGGACTCATCGCTGCTGAGGCTGGGACTCGCCCTCCTGATGGTTGTACTCAGGAGGGTGTATGGAATACCATTTGAAACAATAATGTATAGTGTAGAGAAGATCGGTGAAAAGAAGTTCTTCGAACTCCATGAACCTGAAGCGGCAGGGCTCCTCAATACCCTTAAATGGAATGATATAAGGAAGACTCTAGAAGAGTACAGACCCGATGATCTTGATCTAGTTCTCCTCTCCCAGCTAGACGATATAGCGTTTTCAGATATCATCAGCCTCGGTATAGACCTCTCAGTAGTTAAGAGTGCATCGATTAGAGCCGTAGACTATATCATGCTTAAGGATAGGCTACCTGCAGTTTTTAGAGATAGAGTGTTCTCCATACCAAAGCCCAGCA
>JAWAHS010000004.1:60129-78733 GCA_038889075.1 Ignisphaera sp. | reverse complement strand
CATCAGCCTCGGTATAGACCTCTCAGTAGTTAAGAGTGCATCGATTAGAGCCGTAGACTATATCATGCTTAAGGATAGGCTACCTGCAGTTTTTAGAGATAGAGTGTTCTCCATACCAAAGCCCAGCAGAGCCCTTAAAATACTCAGCCTAGAGGCCGTGACATGGATGGTCGATGAGGATACCCCCATACCAAAGGTTATCACAGGCATCTCCATATTCGATGGTGAGGAGGTCAAAGGATGTAGCGAGCTGTATATAAGATACCCATTTACACCACCTCCAAAAAGCCTAAGAGATATTGAGAGCACTATTGAGGATATCGTCTACTATGGTGACTTCAAGCTCGTAGTCTACGATGTGGACTCCATAGTTAGGGAGCTACAGAGAGCTAATCTAAAGAGGCTTATAGATATTGTTAGAGAGAGAGCCGTTGGCATTAGGGATGAGCTTGTTGGACTAGGGATAGATACTCCAGCGCTATCCTCAATACTTGAAGAGGTTAAGGTTAGAGATCTTGAGGTAAAGCCTATAGATGTAGTATCCCTCCACTCCAAGCTTATCGGCACCGCAAACATCGGTAGCATTGAGGAGCTATTCAAATCAGTTTCACAGTATATTCAGAACTTCGCAGAATCACGGGCTAAAGCTATATACATCCTCTACCTAGTTACAGGTGCCATTAAAAGCCAGGAGAGTTCTAAACAGTAGCCGATACTCTATATCCAGACTATTTCCCATCTATGATATCTATGATCCTTTTATATGGAAGCACAGGCTTTCCCTGCACTACGGTATAGTATATCACGGGTACACCGATCTTCTCTAGGAATGGCTTTAGATTCTCGTCTGCAACGACTATGAGGTTGTTTAGAGCTTTTGAAACTTCGCGAAGCTTATACGCCTTCTTCTCTGCATACTCCTTTCTCCAAAAGCCTGCAACCTCGAGGTAGTAGACTTTGCCATTTCTATATATCTTAAAGTCTGGGAGGTAGAGTAGCTGACCGAGTGCTATAGGCTCTTCCTCCCTCCTAATATCTATACCTAGCGAATTCAGTACTCTATAGATGGACTCCTCTATAGAGCTATCAAAAACCTGCTTAACCTCATACTCAATACCTCCAGTAGCTAGAATAGGCTTTAAACTATTTGAGAGGATTTCAATATTGATGGTTTTTCTAGTTAGGTGTGTCTCAGATTCTACACGCCACCACACTCTGGATGAATACAGCATATCGATAATCTTTAGAAGTAGAAGTGAGAGTCTAGAGCCGTACACCGTTGGTCTTCTAAATAGGCTTCTGGGTCCCTCGATAACCGCTCTAAACACATTTCCATGGTACCTCATATCGTATACAAGACCATAGAGCTTTGATAGCCTTCCGATAGATCTAGCGATGTTTCCTAGAAGCTTCTCATACCTTCCAATCTCTATAGATATTCTCGATGAGTTTACACATACAGTGTCCACAGTCTCCAAATTGTATACCCTAGCAATATCCTCAATAGATGGATTGGCTACTCTCGTTAGTGGAAGCTCATCCAGATCATCGATCCACAGAAGCTTATCTAGATCCCCATCTACACCAACCTCCCTCTTTAGAAGCTCTATAGCTTCACCCCGACTACTCTGTGGTACAAAGCCTCCAAATTTTGTATTTACAAGCTGAAAGACTCTAAGCCTCAAGATCCTTGGATCAACCTTTCCTTCTACCTGTAGCGGTTTAAAGAAGTAGGACATAGTCTTTCTCAATGCATTGTAGAGTCTATCATCACCTACTACTATTCTAAGCTCCTCCCAATCGATATCCCCAAAACGCCTCCCCTCATTATCTAGATAGAACTGCAGCACCTCTCTAATAAGATCTCTATCTCTCCCAGGATCTAGGTAGAGTGGATATACCCTTCCAGGGCGGTAGACAAGCCTCAGATTCTTCCTCCCATAGGTCAAGGTCTCTCCTCTCTATCAACGAAAATATCGAATCTCCTCCTTCTTCTAGCCATCGATGGCTCTATCGTTCTCCTAGTTATGATCTCGATGAGTATAGCCTCTCTACTCTTCGGTCTTAGAATTCTACCCAGCCTCTGTATATACTCTCTATGTGATCCAGTTCCACTTACAACTATAGCCACTGAGGCATCTGGGACATCAACACCTTCATCGAGTGCCATGGCTGTTGCAAGAACTCTTATCCTACCCTCTCTAAACATCTTCAGATATTCCTTCCTCTCTTCATCGGGTGTGTCGTGGAGTATTCTGGGTATCAGAAACCGCCTAGATATCTCTCTAACTATATCTGTAAATCGTGAGAATATCAGTATCTTTTCATCTTTGTATCTGGATAGGAGCTCCTCAACAACAGCAATCTTCTTCTCATTGCTTAGAGCTATCCTTCTGGCTCTATGCTTTGCTCTTAGTGCCTCCCTCGCCGCCTGATCCCTTGAGGCTAGCTCCAGCACCCTTCTAAACCTTTCCCTAGGATCTCTGATGCTTGGAAATCTCTTTCTACAGAACTCTAGATATATCCTCATAAGCCTCCTATACTCCCCAAGCTCCTCCTCTGGTAGCGTTACATATACCTTCTCCTCCCTATGCCTAGCCAGATAACCTCTCAACTGCAGACTTTCACTCTCCAGCGAATATACAATAGGCCCTATCACATCCTCATAGTGTTTATGAAGACCATCGCTTCTATATGGAGTTGCTGTTAGCCCCATTCTATATGGCGCTGTTAAATTCTCTAGAGCCCTTCTATAGCTTGGGCTAACAGCATGGTGACACTCATCGGCGATAACAAGACCAAAGAGATTTGGATACCTCTCCAAGTTTATATAGGCAGAGTCGTATGTCATTATAGTTACATCGTTTAGTTCCCTCCTCCCACCACCATAGATGCCGATCTTATTTACAGATATAGATAGGTATCTTACGATATTCTCAGACCACTGATTTAGAAGATCTATTGTGGGAACTAGGATCAGCGTTTTAATGCCCAGCTCCTCTATAGCCTTTAGAGCAACCATCGTCTTTCCAGCAGCCACGGGAAGCACTACAACACCTCTATAGCCACTATCAACCCACGCCCTATAGGCCTCAAGCTGATAGTCTCTCAGCTCAATCTTTAGATGGGCCTCAAAAGAAGCCCTATAGTTCAGCTCAAAACCAAGCTTACACTTTAGACCCTGCCTCTCAGCAATCTCCAGCACCCTATGCAGATTCTTTGGCATCAACCTAAGGGTTGCTGTCTTTCTATCAAAGATCACCAGCCTCTCAGCCCTTAGGCTCCTAACAAATTTGCTAGAACCTGTATACATTATGATATCCGGAGACTCTAGTGTGAGATACACATCTATATATTCCCTCTCAAGAGATTCTATAAGTGACTTAATCTCAGCTGGAAGATACACACCAATATTATCGAGAATGGAAATAGCTCTCTGAAAACCCACTTTAGCAGCCTTAACAGGATTCAACCGATATAGTAGCAGAGAAGAGTCCCCACCAGATACAATGGCATCAGCAATGAGATCTACATTCACAGAGCTATCGGATGTTGTAGCCAGCTTCTTAACTCTAAAGATAAGCACCATATCAATCAGCGCAAAAACTTTCTACTCACTTTTGAAAATTCTAATACATAATGTGCATTTATAAGTTTTTACACAATTTGATGATGCTTTGTATTCTTTTTGGAAGTTTTAAAGTCTAGCATTGACATTAGCTTTTCTCAATTCTTCAACCCTTATAGTTACAGTTAGAATAGAGTTGAATTTATATCAGAGTAGACCATAGGACAATGTAACTAGCATCATTATAAAAGTAGGCCAGGTATATTTTTATTCCGAATTCACAAAATATAGTACCTAAGGCAGGTAGTTTAGGATGCCTGTCTGGAATATGCTACGAAGTTATATAGATAAACATCTAACCCTTTACATCATTTCTAGGCTACTCCTATATACAATTACAATAATAGCATCATTCACCATAATATTTATTTGTTTACGTTTAATGCCTGTAAATATTGTTGAGGTTCTGCTAGCTGCATATAGATCAAAAGGTCAGTATATACATCCACAGGCATTAATAGAGCTTCGTGAAAAATTGCTAGAGCTATTTGGATTAAAGGGATCTCCGCTAGAACAATATTTTTCATTTTTAAAACGTTTCATCACCTTAGATTTTGGTCCTTCTCTACTCGCCTTCCCTACCCCGGTTAAAGAGCTGGTAATATCACGCCTTTTCTGGACGATAGGGCTTCTCGGCATAACCACGATTGGTGCATGGCTTTTAGGTAATATTTGTGGTGTCGTAGCGACATCGATTAAAAATGTAGCGTCAAAGGTCCTTCAGAGTATTGCTGTAATTCTATATCCTATTCCATACTATATATTCGCATTAATTTTGATCTATGCATTTTGTTACATAGTACCCCTCTTTCCTTTAGTTGGTGGCATTACTGTAGTCTCTCCAACATTTACACTTCATACATTAATAGCGTTAATAAGAAGTAGTATATTACCCGCATTATCAATAATAATTGTAAGTGCATTTGGATGGTGGTTTTTAAGTTCAAGAGCATTAAGTTTTAATATAATGAAAGATGACTTTTACAATTATGCTGTCATCCGAGGCTTAAAACCCAGTCATATTCTTAAACGATATGTTATGAAAAATGTTTTATTGCCCCAAGTTACAGCTCTAGGATTGGCATTAGGTAATATATTTTGCGGTGCTCTATTAGTTGAAGTAATATTTGCATACCCTGGTTTGGGTTATTTACTATATAGAGCTATACTATCAGGAGATTATTCTACAGCTCTAGGTATACTTTCATTATCAATTATAGGGGTAGCTACAGCTACATTGATATTGGATTTGATATATCCGCTTCTGGATCCTCGTATAAGACATAGATAAGGATGAGGTTCTAAAATGATAATAATGCAAAGGGAATACATTATAAAAATTTCATATGTTCTTCATAAAGTGAAAATGAATTTTAAGCTTTGTGTAGGTCTAATTATATTATTGTCGCTACTTGCCCTAGGTCTTATCTCTATATATACACCGCCCCGGTATAGAAACTGGTATTCATTACCCAAAGATATGCCACCACAATTGGGTTCTGATCCTGCATATTGGCTTGGAACGTCCTCGAATGGAAGAAGTGTACTCTACTCCCTTATGAGAGCTATACTAAACAGCCTAATTATAGGATTTATTACAGCCCTTGCTGCTTCACATATAGGTTTATTTCTTGGTATGATCTCAGGAGTAAAAGGTGGTCTTACAGATAGAATAATATCATTTTTAGCAGATGCATTTATAGCCATTCCACCTCTTCCCCTTCACATAGTTGTGGTGATAGCCACAAAAGAATATATCTCATTGCCTCTCCTTGGGCTTCTATTCGTTATACCCTCTTCTTGGGCTTGGCCAGCAAGGCAAGTAAGGGCTGTAGTACTAAGTTTAAGAGAACGTGAATACGTACTCACATCATTACTATCAGGTAATAATGTCTTACAAATTGTGGTAGGGGAAATGATGCCCCACCTTATCGGATGGCATGTAGCAAATTTCATAAATACCGTACTATTTGCTATAGGTAGCGAAATGGGTTTAGCAATATTAGGTCTGTCATTATTAAGGGAAGACACATTAGGAGTTATGGTATACTGGATAATATACTTTGGTGCCCTGTACAGAGGGATATGGTGGTGGACATTGGCACCTGTAATAACTACTATAGTGTTGTTTGCTTCATTATATTTAATCTCGTCAGGTATTCAAGAGCTATCTACTAAGTAAATCTTAATTAAGGTACACAATATCATTTCAGTAAAGGAGGTATAGCTCTGGTATAATACAAATAGTTATCCTCTAACTATTGTCTGATTCTCTTAAAAAGGTTTAAATCCTCTAGAATCTATAAATTATGGGGGTTAAGGTATGGGAAAGACGAAAGTGGAGTTAGTTCCACATAGCTTAACAATATGTTTAATGCTGTTATTTATCTTACAAAATATTGTCATCTCAGTTGTAATTGTAGAAGCGCAACTACCGATTCCTCCAGAGGTACCTAGAGGGGATGTGCTTATAATGGGTAAAGAATACTATGGTCCTAATCCCGACCCTACACATTTCAATCGTCTTGTACCCGGACATCCTCCTACCGGAGATAACGGGTATCAACAACTTTGCGAAGGATTTCTATGGTATATAAATAGTACTAATTCTGAGCTTATTAGCTGGCTTGCTGCAGGGCCACCAGAATACTCATCCAACTTCAAGATTATGAAAATACATTTAAGGAAAGGTGTATACTGGAATGATGGTACATCCTTTACAGCAGATGATGTTGTATTTACAATACAGTTATATGCTACAAACATGAATACTGTATACTATCCTACATTCAGTGAATGGGTTGATAAAGTATACAAAGAAAATGACTATACAGTCATCGTTGAGCTTAAGAAGGCGAATCCCAGATTCCACTACTTCTTAACAGTGATAATTTACGACTCAGCCCCAGTATTACCTAGGCACATATGGGAGGGAAAAGATATACTAACATTTAAGAACTACCCACCTCTATGTATAGGGCCTTACAACCTTAAGGCCGTTGATCCGGGAGGACTATGGTTCTTATGGGAGAGATACGAGAATTGGTGGGGAACCAAGCTATATGGCATGAAACCCGCACCAAAATATATTCTAGTTATCTCCTATGGAACGGAAGAGAAAGACGCTCTAGCCATGGCAAAACACGAACTTGAGACAACAATCTCCTTTTCACCTGAGAACTTCGAGGTTGTATGGAAGAACATACCAGAGTATGTCGGTGTATGGAAAAAAGAAGCACCATATGCGTGGCCTTTTGATGCCTGTGTAAAGGGTATAATCTTCAATGTCCTTCGCTATCCATTTAATTTAACTGAGGTTAGGAGGGCTATGGTATTTAGCCTAGATTATAGAGAGGTATGGAAGGCATTTATAGGCATCGATGGCTCTGCACCTGTACCAACACCCTTGCCTATCGTTAGATATATACATGCTGAACCTCTATTCTTTAAACCTTTAAAAGAGGAGCTACTTAAACTAGGTCTAGATCCAAGTCCTCCGAATGACATAAAATCATGGCTACATCTGCTAGGGTTAGATCCTGAAATAACTTGGTGGAAACATGATCCTACAGAGGCAGAAGAATTGTTGAAGAAGGTAGGATTCTATAGGGGGTCTGATGGTTTATGGAGAAAACCTTCGGGAGAGATCTGGACTATAAGATTGTTCTACAATGTCGAGGAACCCGGTTTTCCAAAAATGGCTGCAGTAGTTGCTGATCAGCTAGAGAGATTTGGTATAAAGATAGTACTTGAAGGAGTTGATACTGGAACTTATTGGACCAGATACTCAGCAGGGGATTTTGATTTTGGTCTGGGATATCCAGGGTGCTCTCTTCTAGACGACCTCCTACCTCATATACAATCATGGAATAGCAAATACTTTGACCCAGAACATCCAGAGACAGGCTGGGCTAACTATCAATTTCCAAGAAAGGCGGAGCTAGATGAGCTACTTAATAAAGCTGAAGGAATTCCGCCATGGGAGACAGAAAAGCTTTACGAGGTGTATAGAAGAATACTTGTGATATGGGTGGAGCAACTTCCATGGGCAGGATTCTTCCCCATACCATTCTATAGTGCTAACAACAGATACTGCTGGGATGGATGGCCATACTATCCAGATAACTACTATATGGATCCGGTGTATTGGTGGGCTCAAATGCTGTTTATTGTCCTAAGAATCCATCCAACTGGTAGGTGCCCAACTAAGGAGGCAACAATGCCAGGAGCGCCACCAAAACTACCAATAGAAATACCAAAACCAACACAAATAGTTCCCACGATCACAACAATAACTATAACAACAGCGGTTCCGACAACAATTACAACGACGGTCAAAGAAACTATAACAGTAAGGGAAATCGAATGGGTAACTATGGTCGCATTATCAGCAGTACTATTCGTACTGGGGGTAGCAACAGGATATTTGATAATAAGAAGAAGATAAGCACATTCATCCAACAAATTTTTAAATTTTTATTATGAGCATTTACTGCCCTTGCTTAAAAACCGTTTTCATTAAGCATTACAGACCCCGCCCTTACAGCATTTATAGGTATTCCATACAGCTATGTCGAGAAGACAAGATTTTAGGTAGAGTTAATCTTGTTTCACAGATGGCTACACTTATACTGCTAGTTATTACAGCAGTAGCTATAAACCCCTCTGTAGAGATGATTAAATACCTCTTCCTTCTCTCAGATGTGTAGATAGATGCTTCATACCCCATATGCACATAGATCGGAATCTAAGGAATGCTATTGTAGATATAAGGAGGAATGGGTCATTTATGAAGCTTGCCATCTTATATGTAGACCATATAACGACGATGGCTATTGCCTGGTCTGGTTTCCACCCATACAGTGTCGCATACTTAACAAGTATCTTAAATAATGCATACATATATAATGATAAAAAGATCGGCGGGTTCTATTCTACAATAGATTTGGATACCTCCATATAATGCAAGACAATATTTACCTTTTTACTTTAATATAACTTTAGATGATAATATTCCTGTCTTTGTATCTAGAGAGGGTCTAAATACTATTCTATACAGTAGGTTACTATTATCAATAACTATATTGTAGAGTTTATGGCTTTCAATTTTGTATTCTTTATAGGTTAGCCATTGACCATCAATGAAACCTTCTAGTACTAGAATTCCATCACCTTTTGATACAAATACCACCTCCTTGTGGTCAAGTATACCTGGAAAAGGTGCTGAAGCAATTTCCTTGTCTATAGTAATGCTGCTCAACTTTTCATCACTATCTTCAGCATATAGATCTAGGTACAGTGGCGTTTTTGGATTCCCTTCCGACACCCTTAGAATACGTTTCTATTTTGTTTCAAATAAGCTGTGCTTTATTCTTGTATACTCTAGTAGTTTTCTATCGCTATATAGCGTATCAATTACTTCAGTACTTTCGTTAAGCGTTACAAGATAGTCCTCAACACCATTAGTATGCAGTAGAGATCCTCTATAGCCCTTCTCCACCTGCACATATCCCCTATCGCCCAGCTCTCTAACAGCATTCTTCACATCATTATAGCTGGGTACACTCTCTTTTAGTGTAGAATTCATACCCTCTATCTCCATATAGATCTCTGATAGCCATAGGCGTCTATAGAGACCCAAGATTCTAAGAACATCCCCCATAGCCTTTTCAATACCCTCTTTAGCTTTTAAAATATTGGTTATATCCAACTAAACTCCACCTCAGATAGTATATTCTGTATATATCTAATTATATTTTTATCAAATCTGTAGACGAGGGACTCTAGATCACCTCCAGAACTTCTACCTATCTGAAGTCTGGAGCAGGATTATTCTCAAAATCTGTAGATCCAGTAATGGCCGCATTAACCATTGGTGTGCATAGTTTAACTCCTAATTCAATTTTCTGTTAAAGTATATTAGTAGGTTTAATGGTGTGTATCTAGTAGTTGGTGCTGCATGTCATGAAGATCCTTGAAAATGGTTTTGAGATGCCTTTTGGTGTTGGGAAAATTGCTATAGAGTTTTTCGATAACAATATTGTTCGTGTTACCCACCTTCCACAGTCTTCATACCAGGTCGATAGTCTTGTTATTGTTGCAAAGCCTAGGCATGTTGATGTTAAGGTTAGTAGAATTGGTGATGAGGTTGTGGCTTCCTCTAGTGAGATTAGTGTCTGTGTGAGGGGTGATGTTGTAGAGTTTAGGTTTGGGGGATCCCTAATTAAAGAGGTTGGTAGAAGGGCTAGTAGGCAGAGGCTATATGGCGATGAGTTCTACTCTTTTGAGCAGGTGTTTGAAATCGGGTCCAACTCTGCACTGTATGGCCTTGGTCAACACGCTGGGTACTCCGCCCATACAGCATTTAACTATAGAGATAGTGTTGTCTATTTAGTACAGAGAAATACTGATATTGCTGTACCCTTCCTAGTTTCTAGCTCTGGCTACGGTATTCTATGGGATGTCTACTCAATGTCTGTTGTAGAGTCTAGGGGAAATTCTCTTAGAGTTTGGTTTGAGGCATGCGATTATCTAAGCTACTATATTATCTATGGACCTGATATAGATAGGGTTATAGCTGGATATAGGTGGCTAACTGGAAAAGCTGTTATGCTACCCAGATATGCATTTGGATATTGGCAATCTAAGGAGAGGTACGCTTCTCAAGAGGAGCTGGTGTCTATAGCTAAAACCTTTAGGGAAAAGAGGATACCAATCGATATAGTTGTACAGGACTGGAGGTACTGGGGAGACTATGGATGGAATGCATTTAAATTTGATGAAAAGTACTACCCCGATCCAAAGAAGATGGTTGAAGAAATACATAGGCTAAATATTAGACTGGCTATATCAATTTGGCCTATATTTGAAAAGAAAACTGATGTATATAGAGAGGCTGAGAAAATAGGGTGTATAATGCGCGGCGGTGCTGATGATTATGGACTCTTAAACGTCTTTAAGGAGAAGTGTAGAGACTGGTTTTGGAGTAAAATAAATGAGGCTTTCTATAGCATAGGTGTAGACAGTTGGTGGCTTGATGCATCAGAACCTGAAGTAAGGCCTCTTCTAGTATACTCCACATGGCAGAAAACTCTTGAAATAGACAGTGGAAGAAGAATGGTTAAATACCTTAATGTATATCCACTATTGGAGACAGAAGCTGTTTACAAAGGCCAGAGACGTACATCAAATAAAAGGGTATTGATTTTAACAAGATCAGGATTTGCTGGTATCCAAAGACATGGTGTTGTTAATTGGAGTGGTGATATAACAGGCGATTGGACAACACTTAGAACACAGATACGGGCAGGGCTTAATTACAGCCTATCCGGTTTACCATACTGGACAACTGATATAGGTGGATTCTTTAGTGGAAACCCAGATACAGAGGGATATAGAGAACTATTTGTTAGATGGTTTCAGTGGGGAGCTTTTTGCCCAATATTTAGAGTTCATGGAACATACTATCCAAAGGAACCTTGGAGATTCGGCAAAGAAGTAGAGGATATTCTTGTTAAATTCATTAAGCTGAGGTACAGACTTCTACCATATATATACACGCTGGCTTGGATGGTCTACGAACAGGACTACACAA
The DNA here is from genome assembly GCA_038889075.1 of Ignisphaera sp. Taxonomy (GTDB): domain Archaea; phylum Thermoproteota; class Thermoprotei_A; order Sulfolobales; family Ignisphaeraceae; genus Ignisphaera. The sequence continues at coordinate 67,511 of JAWAHS010000004.1, read as the reverse complement.
TTATGAGGCCACTGGTAATGGACTTTAGAGATGATGAAAATGTCTATAACATAGACGACCAGTACATGCTTGGTCCATTTATAATGGTGTCGCCTATTACAACACCATCAACATTTGAAAGAGAGGTGTATCTGCCATATGGTGTATGGTATGATTTTTGGGGTGGCGATAGAATAGTGGGAGGCAAGAGGATAAGGGTTGATGCACCATTGAATAGAATGCCGTTACACGTTAGAGCGGGTGCTATACTACCTCTTGCCCCAATTTCAATTGAGAACTCTAGTGATTATTTGAATGAAATTGAGTTAAGGATATATAGCGGTAGCGATGGTGAATTCATGCTCTATATAGATGATGGTGAAAGCTATGAATATGAAAAAGGCCTCTATGCATTAATACCAATCAAGTGGATTGAAAAGGAAAACAAGATTATTATAGGTGAAAAAAAGGGACTTTTAGATATAGAGCCTATAAGATTTAAGGTAGTAATTGTAGAGAGAGGTAGAGGAGTAGGTATTGAGGAATCGAAACCCGATAAAGAAATAGTCTATATCAGCAGAGAGGTTATACTAAAGCTATAGCCTTCATTTATATGACGGCTTTTACTTCTATGATAAAACTCTTTATCATGTATTTAAAATAGTGGAAAGGAGTGTTGCCGTAAATCGTGTGTCAGCTGTATCAAAACCTGAGAGGCTTAACCCTCACTAAAGATGAAAAGAATACCTGTAATGTAAACTTCATTTGAAATCTTAGCCAAATCAGAAAAATAGTTCACTAGATTGCTCTATACATAGTCTATTTTCGTTCGTAAGTAGTAGTACTGTTACAAATCTTGCATCTGCATCTATATAGAACATATCTCAAGCTATTAAAGTTTCCACCCCTTATTAATAACAGAGGCTATAAGCCCCTATTATGGATACTATTGCAACCATATCCTAGAGGAGGAAGAGGTACTTAATCATCTCTACAGAGGGATTTATAGCTACCCCAAGGGACCTACAGTAGATGTGCAACCCTTGGTTAAAGCTTTAAACCTCTCGCTATACTCGATAGTTGTGTATGAGTGTCCACAATGGCTGGCAGAGTTAAATATATGTGTAGAATCTTTGAAAAAAGGTATGGTATAGTAGGCCATGTAGCTAAAAGGTATATTATGGCGGGCTATAGTGTAGAGTTCATGCACCCAACGAGATACGGTCCTATACATATAGTTGCACGTAAAGGTGGACAGAAAATCGCTATAGAAATTTTCGATAGACCATCTATAGTACCCATGGATACTGTAAGTAAATTGCTGGAGAAGGCTAGACGAATTGGAGCAAGACCCGTACTAGCTCTATACTCAGATGGGCCTAGGATGGACAGCGAGGTCTATAGATACTGTACGGAGAATGGTATTAGAATTAGGAGGATCAGAGGTTGATCTAGAGGCTCCAGAGGCTGCGGCATTTATCGAAATGAAAGACCCCGATGTATATCTATTTGATAGAGTTTTCCCATGGACCTGGAGCCTCCCAATGGAGATTAAGGGTAGGGTAATCGGGCTGATTCTATATAGTCTATATTTCTCTAGCTGCTATATGGATGATGAAGCGCGGTTTAAGGTTGATCTACTACCCGATATAGATACCACATACATGGAGAAGATTGTATCTTTAGTAAAGAGGTTTTCAAGTCAGCACTGGTAATATAGATAGTGTTAAAAAATACTATACACCGTCATAGGGTATATAGCGAACTGGGTAGGGGAAAACATATACAACCTATGCTCACTTGATATATGGTAGTGTGTATCTTAATGTATAGCTATTCTAGTACTCGGGGCATCAATTCTAGGATCTTTTAAATAATTGTTATATAGTATTATCTATTTCTTTGCCTGCCATATTCTATCGAAGTATATGTTCTTTGATGTGGCACTTAGTGGTATTCCAAATGTGTAGTCCGCATCGATGAGTTTTATCTCCTGTGCTGCTACTCCTATGGTGAACATTATTCTGTTGTCAACGTTTAATATAGAGGCTAGTTTAGCTGCTGATCCTAGGGCTATACCTAGATTAACGATACTGCATACTGTATTTGCATCGAGCTTCCAGTCCCGGGGGGTCTTTAGATTCATATCAGCTACTCTGCATCCAATTAGAACTACAGCTGTACTGTTTCTAACATTCTGGGCATCTCTGCTAAAGAATTCTCCATATACTTTGGAGAGCTCATCCATCTTACTCGCTATCATCTCCAGCTCCTCCCTCTTATCTACAACTTTTATAACAATATTATCAACGCCTCTAGCTTTTGGCGAAGTTTTAGCTGCAACAGCCATAAGCTTAGCTACATCGAGGATGGCTTCTCTTATAACCTCACCCTCGTCTATCATTGTCCTACCTACCTACGGCTTTTTAGATCTAGTGAACGGGTGTAACTTAAAACTGTTTATAATCTTGCGGTGGTCTGAATATCAGCTGATTCTATGGTGGTGCTAGATGGTAGAGCTCCCGTACACTTTTAGGCTTTTCCTCTATAAACATACAATGCAATACGTGGTGTATGGCGGTAAGCTCTATTAAGGTTTTTAGCTAGCAGATACCAGTATCTGGATAGAACGCTATTTATCTAATGCTGTTAACAGTGAATAGCTTTTAGACTTTAGAAGAAAGTGTATCCTGTAGAAGAGGTGTTCGGCTATGGCATTGCATAGCTGTAGTAGTGTGATGTGTGTTGATAAGCTAACTGTAGGTGTAGGGTCTAAGACGGTATTGAAGGATGTTAGCTTTTCTGTAGATAGAGGAAGTATACTGTTTCTTCTAGGTCCTAATGGCACTGGTAAGACATCTCTTCTAAGGACATTGATAGGCTATCCAGGCTATAGTGTAGTCTCTGGTAGGATATTATTTGAGGGAGAGGATATAACGCATAGCTCTATGGAGTACAGAGTTTCTAAGGGGCTAGCCATATCCCATCAGATCCCTCCAAAGCTTACAGGTGTTAGAGTTGTAGATCTTCTCAACAGTATCTGTAGAAGAACTGGATGTAGTGTCGATGAGATTGCAGATGAGCTTGAGATAGGCTATCTACTTAATAGAGAATTTGGCAAGGGTTTTTCAGGTGGTGAATTGAAGAGAATTGAAATTGCAACAGTAGTTGCACAGAGACCAAAGCTTGCACTTATTGATGAACCTGATAGCGGAGTCGATGTCGATTCCATAGCAGTTATAGCCAAGGCTCTTAAAAAGCTGGTCGATCTATCTACATACAAATCGATTATCGTAATTACACACTCTGCAGCTATAGCAAAACATATACGTCCAACACATGTATGTATAATGTTATCAGGTTCCGTAAGGCTGTGCGGAGACGATTCTATATTGGATGAGGTGTTCAACTATGGGTTTAGGGGAGTGGCGAAATAGAATAGCTGAGGAAGCTAAACAGGGGCTGGACAGACCATCCCCATATGGGATGGACATCGATGTGGGTAGCTATGTTGGAGAGGAAAGTGGATATAGACTTGACACAGAGAGTGTCGAGAGGGTTGGGGTTGATCTAAAGGCGAAAGCCCTATACCTTCAGGTTGACCAAGCCTACTTCAAGTATATAAGTAGGATTCCAGGTGTTGAGATCTATAGGCTTGAGGATTACATAGAAAGCTACCCCGATGAAGCAAAAGAGTATGTATGGAGGTTGCTAAGACCATCGATGGATAAGTATGTAGCTGTGGCTGCTCTTAGGGGTATGGGAGGGTACTTTATAAGGGTTAAGAAGAATACAAGGGTTGAGGATCCGATAATGGCATGCCTATTCATAAGTTCCCACGGGCTTCAGGCACCCCATAACGTTGTTATTGTTGAGGATGGTGCTGAGGCTACGGTCTATACTGGATGCACCATAGCTCCGGAGGTTGTAGGTCTCCATATAGGGCTCTCCGAATTCTATGTTGGTAGAAATGCGAAGCTCAGATTCGTCATGGTCCATTCGTGGAATAGGGTTGCCCATGTCAGGCCTCGAACAGCGGTGAATGTCTCTGAAAATGGTGAGTATATATCGTACTATGCTAACCTAAGTAATTTAAAGTCTCTACAGATGTACCCAAGGGTGTACCTAGGTAGTGGGGCACATGCATACCTAGCATCTATAGTTCTCGGTGTAGGCGATGCTGATATTGATATAGGTAGTGGGGCGGTACTTGAGGATGGTGATAGCGGTGTGGAGATCGTATCGAGGAATATTGCCAGAGATTCATCTAGAATTGTTATGAGGGCCTCTATAGTTGGTAGGGGTGGGAGGGGCCATATAGACTGTAGGGGGCTTATGCTCTCTAACAGCTCAGTAATAGCAACAATACCCGAGCTCCATGCAGAGTCTCCAGATGCTATCCTAACACATGAGGCGTCGATAGGAAGGCTCGCTGAGGATGAGATCTACTATCTTATGAGCAAGGGCTTTACAAGAGATGAGGCTATAGGGATTCTCGTAAGGGGCTTTGTATCCATTGATATAAAGGGGATTCCTGATAAGGTTAGAAGCTATATAGAGACTATAGAGAGGCTAACAACCGAGAAGGCTATGTAGATCTATAGCATGAATATTCTCTTAACCAACTCTATTCCGAGAATAGAAGCTAGAGATACTATGAGTGAGGCACCTATGACTCCTAGCTCTATAGCAACCAATGCCCTTCTCCTATCAATCCCAAGAATATATGCAACTAGAGAACCGGTCCATGCACCTGTACCAGGAAGGGGAATGGCTACAAATACTGCAAGCCCTATTATACTGTAGCGATTAACTTTAGAGGCTTTGGAGTGTCCATACCTAATAATTTTCATGTATAAATCTCTTAGTAGAGTGGGGATAGCTCTAGAACCTACAATAAAACTGTCAATCCACTTCAAGGCAGTGAGTACTATGGGGGCAATTACAAGATTGCCTACAATAGCTACAGCTAATCCAAATGCTATAGATAGAGAATCTCTAAAAAGAATAAATACCATTGGGATAGAGCCTCTGACTTCAACAGTAGGTAGAAGCGATATGAGAAAAACAATAATGAACCCAACCATATCGCTGGATATCACAACCTCCACCAACTATGGCCAGAGTAGTATATTCACAGCACTCCTCCATCTAAATTCAAAGGACTAGAGTATATAAGTCTTCCAATAGCTCTTGCACAGGCAACTGTAGACCAGACCATCACTACCTCCACTATTTCTACAACCAATGCAGATCTAGATGCAAAACTATAAGCATTTAAGATCTATCAGCACCTTCCAATCCGTGCTATAGCCTCGACCTCTACCTCAGCATCTCTAGGTAGCTTCGCTACTCCTATCACGCTTCTAGCTGGAGGGGTTTGTGGAAAGAATTCCCTGTAAACCTCGTTGAATTCGGCAAATCTTGAAATATCGCTTATGTAAACGGTTACCTTGACTATATTGTCCAGAGACCCTCCTACGGATTCTACAATAGCTTTAACATTTTCGAGAGCTCTCCTAACCTTTGTCTTAAAATCTCCTTCAACAATATTATTTGATTTTGGATCAAGCGGTAGCTGCCCAGATATGAATAGCCAGCCATCTATACACACAGCTTGACTATAGGGGCCAACCGGTCTTGGAGCATTATCTGTAAAGACTACCCTCTTCATTTCACACCAGCCATACGATAAATCATATCTAGAGTTTTTCTACTTTATCTACAATCATCATTCTCGATAACTTTCTATAAATATTGGTAAAAACCCTATTGAGATAGGCTATATACTCAAAATTCAACCTTATATTTTTACACTTCATGGCATAGTCCGGTATATACACCTTAAGTAAATGCACGACATGAAGCTGGTTGGATACATTGAACCGTATCTACTAGAGCAATTTATGATATAAATTGTAGAGGCACCAAGTTATCTTCTCTTTCAACACCACGTATATTAGATAGATTCAAAACTCTCTCTCCAAGGTTTTTTATCAAAAATTCCAGCCCGGACGTTCTACTGATGTTAGCTAAATATTTTAGAGCGTTTTTACTAATCTAATCTAAATTTAGAGTTGTCTGATGATGATCAGTTCCGCAACTGAAATTGGATGTAGAGGGACTGGGGGCTGACATATTACTGTGTTCAACCTGATTCTACTTCGCTATATGCTCTATTGAATAGCTTGTAGGGCTTTGTTATGTTGTAATATATTGATGTATCGTAGATATTTCAAACCTCTTTACAGCTGCATCCGGCAGTGTTCCTGCATCTATTGAATCAGCTAATTGCACCACCAAACCCTCGGGGTTTCCATAACCTAGTTCAACACTTATTGTGAAGGGATCCCGTAAAAGGATGGTTTAAGTTCAGCAGCTAGTTATAGGGGTTTGGGTTTCATATTGGTTGATATCGACCCTTGGCTTCACTGACCTCAGACCTCCTTTCATTGGAGGCCTTATCATTGGTCTCCACCCCTTCGGGGAAACCCCTACCCACAGCTCACCCTCATCCAGCTCTGGTTCACAGCTGTGGGAAACCCCACATCCCGGCTTTAGATACCCCACCCACTCGAGTCTTCACCACACACCCACATCGTGGGTGAGCTCAACCCACAATAAAATAATTTACATAAACCATTATAAACCTTCATAAAACCCAAAACAGTTGCACCAGGCTTCTCCAATATAAATTCCTGTATCACATACAAAAGGTTTGATACATAGTAACTGGGTATTCTGTCTTCTCAGTCTTCTATTGTTGCTTTTTCAAACATCTTTGAAGCACTGTATGCAGATATTATAGCTGTAGAGATAAGTATTGCTAAATCTAGTAGAGGATTCATCGGTGGAATACCTACACTAGCACCAGTCAGCCAGTATCTTACAGCATGTACAGCATAGCTAAGGGGATTGTATATAGCTATGCTCCTCATCCACTCCGGCATGGTTGTTACAGGGAAGAATACGCCGCTTAAGAACATTACAGGCATATTGAATATGTTGACTATCATCTGAAAACCCTCTATGCTTGCCAGCTTTAGTGCTATTACAATTCCTAGCGATGTAAATATTACTGAGGTTATGAATAGATATGGAAGGGCTATGACTACCCCTAGGGGATTTAGCGAATGTGATATTCCGAATCCCATGCACATAACTACGAAACCATTGAATGTATTTATAATCGAATCTCCAACAATCCTCCCCAGAATAACGATACCTCTTGGTGCTGGAGCTACGAGAGATTCTTTGAGGAATCCGAACTGCTTATCCCATATAACGCTTATCCCTGCTATGAAGCTACCCATGAATACGGACATGGTAGCCATGCCACTAACCATGAAGGTTGCGTAGTCCAGTCCTCCAAATCTGCTGTTGACTATCTGTTGGATGTACCT
>JAWAHS010000004.1:20035-60032 GCA_038889075.1 Ignisphaera sp. | reverse complement strand
TTAGCCACAGCCTCTAGAACACCACCTATGTTAGGTACGGTATTGGTATCTGGTATGTTTACATCCTTAGGTGTAAATGTGAATACGGTGCTCATTCCAAGGCCCATGAACACCATCCACAGTAGAGGGTTTAGAAATACGGATACCACTCTCGATTTAGCGCTCCACCAACGCTTTACCTGTCTGTAGACCATGGCTACAAAGGGAGATGCATCTAGAATCACATCTCCTCACCTCCATCTTCTAAATCTAGGTGGAGTGGGTGTGGTTTCAAGTGAATCTCTAAGCTCTCTACCGGTGAGGTGGAGAAATACTTCATTGAGGGTAGGTCTACGGTAGCTAACCTCCTTAACTTTAATGCCAAGCCTATCTACTATTGAGAAGATCTCTGGAAGAGCTTTTGAAGCATTGTCTACCACTACCTCTATTCTATCCTGTGATATCCGTCTACAGCTCTTAACAAATTCTAGAACCCTACACATATCTGCACCACCTGCATTCTCCACCTGTATGTATATAACATCGCTTCCAAGTATAGACTTAAGTTCTTCAGCAGTACCTTCAGCTATAATCTTCCCATGGTCCATTATCGCTATTCTGTATGCAAGCTCCTCAGCCTCATCCATGTAATGGGTTGTCATCAGTATAGTCATATCCTTCTCCTTCTTCAATCTCCTTATATAATCCCATATCCTTGCTCTGGACTGGGGATCCAGACCTATGGTAGGTTCGTCTAAAATCAGCACCTCTGGTTCGTGAAGAAGACCTCTAGCTATCTCTAGTCTCCTCCTCATACCTCCACTGAAGTATCTCACATGTTTAAATGCAAACTCCTTTAACTCAACAAAATCCAGAAGATTCATGATCTTCCTTTCGAGCTCTGGACCCTTCAATCCATATAGCCTTCCGTGAATATACATGTTATCGTAGGCCGTTAGATCGAAGTCTAGGCTAGGATCTTGGAACACTATACCTATGTACTTCCTAGCCCTATCAGCCTCCTTAACAACATCATGCCCTGCAACAAAAATCCTTCCACTGGTTGGTCTAAGTATTGTAGCTATGATGTGTATAGTGGTTGTCTTACCAGCTCCATTAGGTCCTAGAAGAGCATATATCTCTCCCCTCCTAATCTCGAAACTTACATCGTTCACAGCAACAACATCCTTAAACTTTTTAACAAGATTCTCAACAACTACCACCTCCACGGTCTACTCACCCACAATTCTATTAACCCTTTTAATAAAATCGTTTACAGCCTCCTTAATAGCCTCCATCTTATCGCTAGGTATTCTATCAAGTGATTCAAATATGCTGTGGATAGTTTTGAAGAGTTTGTGAAGCTCTATCTCTCTAGCCTTCCTAAAACGCTCAACATATACATCAAATTGTTTTAACAGATCTTTATTGTCCTCAAGAAACTCTCTACCCCTATCTGAGAGCCTATATATCTTAACTCTTCTCCCACCGATATAGGAAAGACTCACCTCCACTAGACCTTCCCTTTCAAGCTTCCTAAGAAGTAGATATATGTGTCCAGGACTGGGAACAAAACCTGTAATCTCTCTAACCCTCTTCATAATTCCATAGCCGTGCATGGGACCTTCCACAAGGATCCTCAAAACAAATGCTTTAGCCAAACCTCTATCTATAGGTCTCATAATATATCTCCAGATATATCTCGAGTACTATTTTTGAAAAAAGAGCGGTATATAAGTTCAGATGGTCTTCCTGAAGTTGGTAAAGAAAACTCTATTTAGAGTACTGTCTGAGAATATCGGTGTAAAATTGTAGCTATGTTAGATTTGTGTTTACCCTCGGTACAGTTCTGCATCGGTTTATTGCTAAAGGTGGTAGCTATTTTCAGTGTGGAGAGGAGGCTGCTTCACTGCATAGTGTGTGGAATAATTCGTAGAGTTTTGTTCTATCATTGATGTACTGGAATACTGTTTGTATTCCAAACTTCTTTACAGCTAAATCTAGTAGTACAGCTGGTTTACAGCCTAGATTCTCTAACCCAGAGTTCTTTATAGCTGAGATGGCTTCATTCTGTATGTATTCACCAAATCTCGCATCTATGGAGTCGGCTAGATGTACTATCAAACCCTCGAGTGTAGTTATTGGTGCAATTCCGTGAACCTCTGAGACAACCCTTATCAGATCATCTCCACCGCCCCTTCTTGCTATCTCAGCAACTATTGCGTAGTCGTGGCTAAGGTACCAGTCATCTCTAGGCTTATATCCACCGTTGAGGTTGTCTCTACTGTACTGATAGTACTTATATACATCGTGTAGAATTGCTGCTGCCAGCACCAGATCACGGTTAGTCCTAATTCCATAGACCTCCTCAAATATCTTCTGTATGGCGAGAGCAATTTTTACAACACAAACAGTATGTACTATAAGACCTCCTGAAAACATGTGGTGCTTCCTTGGTGCAGCAGGCGAATCGGCTATACTGATTAGAGGCTCTATAGATGTAAAGCTAAGCCTTGGATTGCTAACTATGTCCAACACTAGAGACCTTAGATTACCATCTCTAATTTCACGAGCTAGTTCGATGAGTAGATCTACTGTAGATATCATAGTAGAGACCTCTATATATATGGAATGAACATCTTTTCCAGATACACTATATATGGCTCCATATCTCTACATATATATTGTTGAGGTACCGGCCTTCCTCTCCATCTCTATCATTGATGCTACATACGATAGACCTTTAACGAAGCCCTCAACTAGTATAGCCTCGTATTTGGTGAACAGCATTTCTATCTCCTTCTCGATATTCTGCTTAAGCGGTTCCATATCCATAGTTAGGCATATCCTGACATATTCAGCTATTTCTGCACATACCCTTACAGACCTCTGCCCCACCCTTTCACTATAGATCTTACCCACACCGGGTATCTCATAGCTAGACATCGGCCCACCATCTACAGAAAGTCAAAATTGTGGAACAGCCCAACGATACCACCTATTTTATCTACATCTAAGACCCTTCAATTCCTGAAATTCTCTAACTATCTGTACAGCTGATGACGTCCCTATCCTCTCCGCTCCTATAGCTATAGCAGTAAGGGTATCGATAGCATTGCTAAAGCCTCCAGCAGCCTTAACCTTAATCCTTCCCCTAGCTAACTCAACAAGTATATAGACATCGTGTAGAGGAGTCTTTGATAGAATACCTGTGGATGTCTTTACAAAATGGGCTCCAGACTCTATAGCTATCTCAACCGCTCTCACCTTCTCACTATAGCTAAGCAGTGGAGACTCGATAATTACCTTAGCAATAGCACCATACCTCTTAGCAATATCAACCACGGTAGCTACATCACTTAGAACAGCATCGAACATTCCACTCTTAAAGAGCTGTATATTCATAACAATATCGATCTCCTTAACACCGTGGGATAGAAGCTCCTCTGCCTCCATAGCCTTAGCCCTCGTTGTTGCATAGCCCATTGGAAAACCGACAACACTACATATATCAATATCCTTAGCCAAACCCTTAGATAGAACGTATACTGCATAGCTAGGGGATAGAACTAGACACTTAAAACCATACCTCCTCGTCTCCTCTATACTCTTCAAAACATCATCAACCGTTGCATCCGGCTTTAGCAGAGTACTATCTATAAGTTTTGCAAATTCCCCTAGGCTAAACCTATCTACAATACCTCCTATAAGATTGTACACCAAATTATCCACCTGGCTACCTAGTAGAGGAACACCATCTTAAATATATATAGAGTTAATAGTAACATGAAATCCTTAGATGGAAAACTGTACAGCATCCACTATATCCATGGATCTACCTCTGGAGTACACTGGTAGGCAGTGCTATGTTATAATCTAGCTGCACATTTTATATAATTTATGTAGAAATCTATGGATATGTAAAGCTTTTTATTCCTTACCCCTATTATATAGCTTGTACAAATGGTGAACGGTGTTGACCTATACACCATCTATTGAAAGGCTTGTTGCAGAGGTTAGGTCTCTATATAGAGATGTGGATTGTGCTATTGCATGTGTTAGTGGTGGTGTTGATAGTACTGTTTCTGCTATTATAGCAAGGATTGCCCTTGGCGATAGGGTGTATCCAGTTTTTATAGACACAGGATTTATGAGGCTAGGTGAAGCTGAAAGGGTTAGAGATGCTTTGAGGGGTCTACTCGATTTAGAGGTATATAACTTTGCTGATGATATCGTATCCGGTATTGAGGGTCTATTCGATGCTGAGGAGAAGAGGATTGCCTTTAGAGAGGGTTTCTATAGAGCTGTTAAGGATATTGCTGAGGAGAAGAGGTGCAGCTGGGTTGTTCAGGGAACAATAAAGGCTGATGTCGTTGAAACAGTTGGTAGAATAAAGACGCAACACAATGTGTTGAATGAAGAGCTTCTTAAACGCTTTAACCTGAGAGTTATAGAGCCTTTGATAGATCTGTATAAACATGAGGTTAGAGAGGTAGCTAGACAGCTAGGCTTGCCTAGATGGATTGCTGAGAGACAACCATTTCCAGGACCAGGACTCCTTATCAGAACCGTTGGAAGGTTTTATAGGGAGAAGCTAGAGTTGGTGAGAAAGGCTACGGAAATTGTTGAGGAGAAGCTGGGTGATAGGGGATATAGCCAGTACTTTCCAGCTATATGGGAGTACCAGGTAGCTGAGGAAGGGAGGATAGATAGTATAGAGTACCTAGTCTTTAGCGTTAGAACAACAGGTGTTGTAGACGGTGTCCGTGTGTATGGCCATCCACTACTCATTAGAAGGTATCCAGCGGAATTAGATACATGGAAGCTATATAGGTACTTTGACAGCAGGCAATATCCACATGTACTTACAGAACTTGTAGACAGTGGTGGGGGAGAGTACGTAGCTGCTATAAGAATTGTTAAAACAGAGAACTATATGGTGGCGGAGGTACCGAGGGTTGATATCGATGAGCTTAAACTAGTTGCAGAGAATATAGTATCGCTTCTACCAAAGGTAAGAGTAGTAGCATTCGATATAACACCAAAGCCTCCAGCAACAATAGAATACGAGTAGAGCAATCGAATCACACAGCAGCAAACCAATCCATCTACACCATGGACAGAACTTCCAGTGGCTAACACCACCTAGAATCTATGGATGCAGCTTCGAATTCAGCTATAGAGAATCGTAGTTAGTATAGGTGGTGGAGAGGTGGCAAATCTATGTGCTCTACTCTCTGGGGGTAAGGATAGCAACTATGCCCTCTACAAAATGATGTCTGAAGGTCATAGGATAGCCTGTCTAGTTGTGGTAAAACCTATGCGGGATGATAGCTGGCTGTTCCACTCTATCTATCCAGAGCTTGCCATACTCCAAGCTGAGGCTATGGGTCTTCGAGATAGGGTTTACCTAGCTGAGGTAAGTGGTATTAGAGATGTGGAGCTCATAGAGTTTGCAGATTTTCTAGCTAAGCTAAAGAACAGTATAGATTTTGATGGCATGGTCTGCGGCGCTATTGCAAGCAGATACCAGCTGACTAGATTTGAAAAGGTGGCTAGAGAGCTTGGTGTAGAACTCTACGCCCCGCTATGGGGCTTGGATCAGGAACAGTATATGAGGAAGCTCATAGAAGAGGGATTTCTATTCATTATAACAAAGATTTCGACAATGGGATTATCAAGAGAACTTCTAGCAAAACCAATAACGAAAAGCGATGTTGAAGCTATTGTAACACTATCCAGAAGATACGGATTCAATGCAGCTTTCGAAGGTGGTGAAGCCGAGACACTAGTTATAGATGCTCCACACTATAGAAGTAGGATATGTATCGATGGAGAGATTCTGACCGTATCAGAATTCGAACATATGGTTAAGATTAAAAGATATTGGCTAGGGAAAAAGAATTCGAACTGTCTAACCATTTCAAGGTGACATAGCTAGTACAAAGGGTATTCCAAAGGCTGTGCATCTCTATTCGAATTATTGGATAGTAAAAATATGGAATAATCCCTACATATTCTATCTACTGATAAAGCTACCGGTAATAACAACTTATATATGTCGAAAGAACATGTTACAACTATAGTGGAGTATTAACGGGAAGAGCAAACCTGGTGATGTAGAGAATTCATTTAATGGGTAGCACTATGGATAGAATCCTCATCTTCACTTACAATGCTGGTTATAGACACAGCTATATAACAACTGCCGTAGAAATTCTCACTAAGCTGGGAGAGAGAACAGGGATTTTTGAAGTATATGCTACGGAAGATTTAGAAGAATTCAATGAAAATACATTGAATAGTTTAGATGTGGTTATTTTCCTAACATCAGGTGAGATACCTTTCTCTGAGAGACAGAGAAATCTATTTACAGAGTTTATCGAGAATGGAGGAGGATTCATAGGGGTACATAACGCAGCTGACACACTATACAGCTATACTCCCTATGGAGAAATACTTGGAGGGTACTTCCATTCACACCCCTGGACCCAAGAGGCAGTATTTATTGTAGAAGATCCGCATCACCCATCAACAAAACACTTATCAAAGAGCTTCAAAGTCTATGAAGAGATCTACGTATTCAAGAACTGGATTGGGCGAAATAGAACAAATGTATTAATAAGTCTAGATACATCATCCGTAGACCTATCCAAATCACCAAAAGATGCTGTAGAGTATCCTATGGCATGGTGCCATAGCTATAGAAATGGTAGAGTATTCTATACAGCCTTTGGCCACCAGACTAAGAGATGGAGAGAGGAATGGTTTCAGAAGCACATCTTAGGAGGTATAGCATGGGTTTTGAACAAGGAAATACAGCTTTCCAATACATAGATATTCTAATCTATTCAATACTTTTACATTTCCCACTCCATCTCCTATATAGTCCGTAGACCAAGGTCGTCAGCTATACCGTGGATCTATATAAGTAGGTGTGAGCAGTAGCCGTCAATCTCATAGACAATAGATGTCTGTACAATACCCTCCCTACTATACAGAGCTTATTTCTAAGGGTTGAGCAAAAATAGTAGAGGAGCGCAGATCTAATTATGTAGCGTAATCCGATTGGTTTAGGGTAGCTGTATTTTCGATTTATTAAGCGAAAGACTTTTTATCCCCTGCTCCTTACCTTAGGGTAAGGTGGAATCATGTTCCAATGGATTTAGATCTCGTTAGATCTATTCAATCGGCTGATATAGTGCCAAGCCACTGGTACAATATCGTTCCAGATCTTCCTGAACCTCTACCACCAATGCTTAAACCTGATGGATCTCCCCTAAGGCCTGAGGAGCTTGAAGCCATATTCCCTAAATCGTTAATCCGTCAAGAGATCTCTATGGAAAGATTTATCTCTATACCTGAAGATCTCATAGGCTACTACCTGGAGATGGGTAGACCTACGCCTATTCTTAGAGCATTTAGACTTGAGAAGTATCTAGATACACCGGCTAGGATATATTTCAAATACGAGGGTGTTATGCCTACAGGTTCGCATAAAGTTAATACAGCTCTAGCCCAGGCGTACTTCAATAAGCTTGAAGGTGTTGAACGGCTTGCAACAGAGACTGGAGCAGGTCAGTGGGGTTCTGCACTATCTCTAGCTGGAGCTGTGTTTGGGCTGAAGATAAGGGTCTACATGGTTCGTGCAAGCTATGAACAGAAACCATATAGAAGAATACTTATGCAGCTCTATGGAGCAGAGGTGGTGCCTAGCCCAAGCCTATATACAAAATCGGGTAGAGCTATACTTGAGCAGAATCCTAACCATCCAGGTTCTCTAGGGATAGCTATAAGTGAAGCTATAGAGGATGCTGTAACCAATCCAAAAACTAAGTATAGCTTGGGATCTGTGCTAAACCACGTACTTATGCATCAAACAGTTATAGGCTTAGAGGCACTGAAACAGCTAGAATTGATGGGAGAGGGAATCCCCGATTACATTGTTGGTTGTGTAGGTGGTGGAAGCAATTTCGCAGGACTGGCATATCCATTCTACTACGAAGCTATAGTAAGAGGTAGGAAAAGGGATGCAAAATTCATAGCTGTAGAGCCAAAGGCAGTTCCATCAATGACAAAAGGGGTCTACACATATGATTATGGAGATACAGCTAGACTAACTCCACTAATTAAGATGTATACAATTGGACATAGATACGTACCACCACCAATCCATGCAGGTGGATTAAGGTACCATGGACTAGCACCAACACTCGCCCTCCTAGTTAAAAATAGAATAGCAACCCCTGTAGCATACCATCAAACAGATGTATTTAAAGCAGCCCAGCTGTTTGCACAGATAGAAGGAGTAGTACCTGCACCAGAATCGGCACACGCAATTAAAGCGGTTATAGATTTAGCATTGGAGGCAAAGAAAAAGAACGAGAAAATTGCTATACTCTTCAATATGAGTGGCCACGGACTACTAGATCTAGCAGGATACCAAGAGTATCTAGAGGGGAAGCTAAAAGACTATGAGCCAAAGGAGATAGATCTATCCTATATACCTAGAACAGACTTCTAGAGAATCGATAGAACTTCACTATAGATATTCACCATTCAGAACTCAATATACATTCAATACAAAACTTTACATAGCTTTGATCACAATACCCAGCTCCAAAATACATATGGCCTCTTCTATGTTAAAGAGCAGGCTGTCCCAGAATGGTAGTTGCGAAGTAGAGTATGCTAATAGAATTAAGCTTTATAATCTGTTTGCCAACTTAAATGAATTTTGCAGTAAAATATGTGTAGGTTTTTAAATGGATAAAAGCATTAACTATAGCTGTGATGATGAGTTTTCGGGGGGTTTGAGGATACCGATGAGTATGTGGTTACCCTCTGATTTTGGGTGGGAATAGTGGTGTACATCGGTAGTGTTGTGGATATTGCGTCGTATGCTCTAATCCCAGCTGTTGCTACAATCCTTGGCTCTGCACTCATATTTCTCCATACAAGGATTGGGGAGAAGCTCGTTGATGTTGGTATGGGTTTTGCTGCAGGGCTTATGATCTACGTTTCGTTTGTTGATCTGCTTATACCCTCTCTCGGATTCGGTACCGTTCTATCGCTAGCAGGTTTCATAGCTGGTCTCGTACTAATTAAGTCTCTAGATCTTCTAATCCCCCACATAAATATCATCCGCAGTACCGTCCAATCATCCAGTAGAAGTCTTGGTAAAACTATACTTATTGCTCTTGCTATAGCTATCCACAACATACCTGAGGGTATTGCTGTAGGTTCCTCAACAATGTATAGCCTCGATAGTGGATTTAGAGTTGCGCTATCCATAGCTATCCAGGATATTCCAGAGGGGCTGGCGGTAGCACTTCCCATATACATGACGACGGGTAGTCGTGTAAAGAGCTTTGCCATAGGTGTTCTAAGTGCAGCTATAGAATACATATCATCCTTTGTAGCCATAGTTGGATTTGTAGACATTAATTTAACGCTACCACTTCTCTTATCCCTTTCGGCAAGCGCCATGATCTATGTAGTAGTGCATGAAATAGCACCTGAAATCTTTGGACACGAACATGACGAGTATTCAACGGGGGGACTGTTTCTAGGTTTACTAATAGCTCTACTATTCGATATGCTCTAGATATATTTAGAATTGATTGTGTTGTTCCAGAGGTGCTGCATCTCTAACCATGGATATGGCGTAGAAAGGTAGTTAAAAATAATCTTTTGTTTTAAACTATGTCTGCTTTAGTATGGCAATGCCCTTCGGATTTCTTACCCTTATAGCTATAGTTTCCCATACTCTAAACCTGTGGATACCATCCTCAGGACCTATGTACTCAACCTCTGTATCTCCTCCAACTACCATATCTAGCACCGTAGGGATTGATGTAACTATAAGCACAGTATCGTCTGGCAGTACAGGTGTTGCTACAACATCCTTTACAAGTGCCTTAAGTCTCGTAATCTCCATAACGCCAGTCCTTTCATAGACTGCTACAAGCTTAGCGTATCTAGTTGGGCTTACAAATAGTATGTATGGTCCTGTAGCACCATTTCTTACAAGCTCTTGTACTGCTCTAGATACTTCTGCTACAGCAGAGCCCGGTTCATCCCAACCAGTTGCCGTAAGCTTTACAGCATCCTCTATAGCGAGAAGCTTTTCAAGCACCTTTCTATCCTCATCAATGGCGAGCTCGGATGCCGCTCTAATAGCATCGCCTACATCTAGAGGTTGTTTCATCGCTCTCGAGTAGTCTATAGCCTTTTGCGTGATTACAAAGTTCTTCGATACCTCATCAAGAGTGACAATAGTCCTTGTACCGGCTCTCTCCAGAGGTACAGCATCAACACCACGTCCAACTCTTACAATAGGTAGCCTCTGTCTAAATACCCTTATGGAATCCGCCACTCTTACAACCTGTTCTAATAGATACTTTCTCTCTTCGCTACTCAAACCCTCTACCCCTCCAGAATTTCCTACATTTTGAGAAGGATCTGGAGCGGTTACACCGGTTAGTTCCTTAACCTCCTCAGCCCCTTTCCTCAGCTCCTCAACCTGTTCGGAATCCAGACTCTTCAATACAGCTAGAAACTCACCAACATGTGTCTTCTCCTCCCTAGCTATCTCTTCAAAAACCCTTCTAATCTTCTCATCTTCAACAGCTCTAGCGAGCTGAAGATATAGATTAATCGCATCAAGTTCAGCTATAATCGATAGCCTAAGAGCCTCAGCCACCTCCTCACGTGAAAGCCTTCTACCAGGAGGTAGATCTAGGGGATGTTTAGACATCATGTACAATCCCCTAGACTATATAGCTATCACAGTATTTAAAATATTGTGAAGGGATACAGGCTATATCCAACTAGCAAAGCAAGTGTCTAGAGCTACCCAAAAACGGATATTTGAAGAATTCTGGCTGTAGAATAACCTTACTGGTTGAATCCGTATTTCTACCGCACTCCTCCATCCTATGGTACATGTATTTTCTTTCTAGCGATCCAAAAAGCAGTAACCAGGAGAGCTGCTCCAATGTTAATCATTAATGCATTCTTCATATTCGCAGCCATGGAAGCTGCAACAATCTCTTTAATTAGGATGGTTATTCTAAGCTCTATGAAGCCCTCTGGGAAGTGTTCTCTACCTATGCTCGATATGATGAAGAAATGCCTATATCAGCAAAAAAGCTATGCTGAACGGAATCGGCATCCCCGGCAGCAATAGGATATAGCATTAGGAGTATCAACCCCGGATATATACAAACAAACTCTGTACAAAGATATGTAGGGGATAGAAACTATGAGAAGGAGAACAAGGTTATTCTCCTAGGCGATTCTCTAATCTTAATTAGATAGATGTATAATAATCTCTATAGTTTCCGTAATTTTGAAAACTCCGAAAGGCTTATTGAAACATCTCTATAGTTCTACTAGAGCGTTATGGTGGTAATATATAAAAGGTGTAGAGGTATATAGATATTCTTAGATAGACGACTTTGGCTGTTGATGATGTCTGTTGCTGTTATTAGAAGCTCTAGCCATGTAGATGGTGTTAGAAGGGTGTTAGAGCTTATAGCAGATGAAATTACAGCTACTGTTAGAGATCGTCAGAAGTTCTTAATAAAACCAAATTTTGTTTCAGCTACAACATACCTTGCTGCAACACCTCTAGAAACTGTTGAAGCTATACTCGACTTCATATATAGTAGATTTAGTGTTTCTGAAGTAGTTGTAGCAGAATCGCCAACTATAGGCTCGTTTAGGGAGGCGATTAGGAATTTCGGCTACCATAGACTTAGAGAAAGGTATAGTATAGAATTCATCGATCTTGATGACTATGAGCAGAAGAGATTTGAATTAAAGGATGAGCATGGAGGTGTGTACGAAGTCTATGTATCTAAGCTTCTTCTCGATAAGAGCTTTGTAAGGATATCTCCATGTAGAGCGAAGACCCACGATACGGTGGTGGTTACGCTCTCAATTAAGAATATTGTTATGGGGGCTATAAAGCGGGGCTGGAAGCATAGGATGCATAGAGGGTATCTAGCAATAAACTACAATATTGCAAAGCTAGCCACATACCTAATGCCGGATATAGGTGTCGTCGATGGTGTTGAGGCGATGGAGGGGAACGGCCCTGTATCTGGCACTGTCAAGAGGTGGGGTGCTGTATTCGCATCTGTAAATCCAGTAAATCTTGATGCTGTAGCATCCTATGCGATGGGCTTCAACCCTAGTGACATAGGCTACCTCTACTTCCTCTCAAGGTGGGGCTATGGAGAAATAGATGTTAGTAGGATAAATATTGTTGGTGATAACATAGAGAGTATAAAAACCGTGTTTAAACCCCATTCAACATATAGAGACCAGCTAATCTGGAAAAAGAATCTGGATAGAGTTTCTAAATTAGAATAGATGCCATTGACGGACGCCAGCTGTTGGAGAATAGCCTATATAATAACCATATCAATGCGAAGCGTACATTCGCCTATTTATAGAATAGGCGATCCATAGAGAGGACACTAGATTTCAAGATAAGTCTGACGGCTGGCATCCATGGAGTGGATATGTCTATGAAGGGCTTTCGAAGTTCTATGTTGCTATTACAGTTCACCATCTTATGTACTCTATCTAAATTAGGCTGGTATACTGAGATTTTTTCTAGAGCTAAAGGCTATTGGCAATGGAGTGGAAGATTTTTGAGGAATTTGGAAAAATGGTTTGGTATAGAGTTTGTCCTGGATATTACTTCTGCATGAGTTCTTCCTCGGTTTTTCTTCTCTTTATAGCTCTATCGAATACAATCCAATTTCTATACCATTCTTCATTCTCCTTTCTAAGTAGTTCGAGAATCATACGTGTGAGATCTCTAGCTGAAATCTCGTTGATGTTTTGCTCGAGTAGTCTTCCTTCAATTATTTTAACTATCTTTCTTGCAACCTCAGGTGTTGCCCCCGACTTGAGGCAACTAACAACTATTTTCTCCGGTATGAATTCCTCTCTAGAACCATCCCTCTTGATGACAGTTATGGGCATAGCTACCTCTACCTCACCTAATTTACTCTAATTAGAACAAGTGTTATAAAGTTTTATGAAAACTACAACCGTTTCCAACACATATATAGCTATCTAAATGTAGAGCTCTACTGAGTGGTGCACACCATGGTTGTTAGAGTAATGGTGTCCGGTCTCCTTCCATATGACTCTGGCAAAACATGGCTGGGAGCCTCACTTGTGAGGCTACTCCTATCCTACGGTGTTAGGGTAGGGGTTTACAAACCCGTTGCTGGACATAATGCATGGAGTCAGTATCCAACAGTTGTAGAGAGTTTGAGAAGAGGTGTTCTGGTTGGCGAAGATGTGGTTAAGTACATCAGCATCGTGAGTGATATCGATGTAGAGCTGGTGAATCCCATCGATATGCTACTAGCACCTCCAGATCCTCTAAATTATCTTAGTACCAGCATATACAGATATCTAGATGATTTAGAGAATCAGTTTAAACAGATTGTTCTAGCTAGAGTAAGCTCCTGCTTAAATAGATCAACACAGCACTTCATCTTTAGGGATAATATTGAAGGAGTAGCACAGCCACTAAGAGAGGAGCTGGAGATGCTATCAGCAAAGCTCCGTGCTATCGAAGGTAATCTCGGAGATTTTATTCAGAGGTTGAGGAACAGTTATATAGAGGATGAATTGATGAGATGTCTCGAGAGGATAGAGATAGGGAGGGAGGTGACGATAGTTGAATCATTCAACAACGCTATAGCACCATTTAGAAAGATGCTAGATGGTATAGACATTCTAATAGTGGTAGCCCCAGGTGCTATAGCTATCTATAGAGATATTGAAGATGTTGTGAAAACCGTTGATGAACTTGTTGGTAGATATGGTGAAAGAGGTTTTGAAGCCATACATCTCCTATCTAGAGTGAAACCTAGTACTACCCAGTATATCAGACCACGGACGGGTATAGATGTACGTGACGAATCTATAGAGCAGTTAGCCAAGTATGTACTTTCAAATCGATAGCTACTACACCCTCCATAGCAGCCTACCGAGATACCATAACTAAGTGTCAGTATTGGGAGTATAGAAATCTTATAAGCTTTGACATTAGCTGAACCATAGCTAAATCCTCAATGGATTCAGCTATTGTTTCAGCTTCATACAGATTCCTGCCCATAGCAATAATACCGTGTCTTTCTAACACAATTACATTCACACCAAGCGAGGCCTTTTCAAAAACATGTCTTGCAAGCTCCTCACTCCCTGGCTCAACATATGGTATATACTCGATACCTCTAACAAAGAGCATAACCTCTGATAGTAGGGATAGATCGAGCCTCATACCTGCAATATTTAAGGCAAGTGTAATAGGGTTGTGGGCATGTATAACAGCATTTACATCAGATCTAACACTGTATATGGCTGCATGAAATCTCCACTCACTAGATGGTCTATTCCTCCCATCAATAACATCGCCGCGTACATTCATCTTAATCAGATCATCAGCCTTAAGCCCACCTTTGAATACCCCTGTAGGTGTTATCCAGAAGGTATCCGTACCGGGTATGCGTGCACTAACATTGCCAGTCAGAGCGGATACAAGCCCCCTTCTATACAGATTCTTCATGACTGTAAGAATCTCCTCCTTAATTAGTGAATCTATATGGTGTTCAAGCATATCCACTCACCTACAAAAGTCATCATCTAAATCGCCAGAATAATATTATGTTTATATAGAGTTGAACTAAGCTGTAGCAGGTCTAGCGGTAACACTCAGAAACACTGTACAGTATTTGAAGTCTCCCCACCGGGTTAGCTATGGCATCTAGATCACCGTATCGTAATTAGATTCAGAATCAGAATAGATTACTGAAACCCATCTATCCATATTTCCTATTTACTAGAAACACTGCATTGTGAGCCTTGCAAGTATCAAGTTTTTAAATGGGCCTAAAACTCTATAAAATACATAAAAGATTTTAACCTCCTCAATAATATTTTTACGGAATTAAAATAGTGGGTGGCGATAGCGTATGGGAATATCGAGAAGCATCGTCATAGGTATCGTGGCAGTGGTCGTCATCTTGGTTGCAGTTCTTACGCTATTTTTTATGCGAGCCCCTCAGCAAGTTGAAACTGTAATAGTTGTAGGAACGACCTACGATCCTAAAACTCTCGATCCAGCACTATCCTATGATATAGCTTCAGCAATAGTTATACAGAACATATACGATTCGCTGATAGGATTCAAGCCGGGAACTACAGAGCTTATGCCTAAGCTTGCTGAAAGATGGGAATCCAATGAAGATAGCACTGTATGGACTTTCTATTTGAGGAGAAATGTTAAGTTCCACGATGGAACGGAGGTGTCGGCTGATATAGTTAAGCAGAGTATAGAGAGAGCAAAACAGTTGCAAGGTCCTCCCTCATTTCTACTCGATGTTATAGAGAATATAGAAGTCGTTGATAAGTATACCATTAGATTTACACTTAAATATCCATTTGCACCATTTGCATCACTAGCTACATTCACAATATTCGCTCCCGTTCCTCCTAATGCAGCAAACCTAGAGGAGAAACCTATAGGCACAGGACCTTTCAAACTCGAGTCATGGAAAAAGGGAGAGCAGATAATTCTCGTAGCCAACAAAGATTACTGGAGAGGGCCTCCAAAGGCAGATAGGATCATAATAAGGATCTACCCAGATCCAGCAACATTAAGAATAGCGCTTGAAAAAGGTGAAATAGATATCGCACTGGGCATCCAGCCGCAAGATGTAGAACCACTATCAAAGAATCCAGATATAAAGATGGTCTCGATAGACGGTCTTGTTATTGAATGGCTGGGTATGAATCATCGAAGAGAACCCTTCAACAATCTACTGTTCAGAAAAGCCGTAAACTATGCAATCAATTACGATTATATACTGAATGTTGTTCTTAGAGGCACGGCTACCAGACTCTATGGACCTCTTCCACCAGCAGTCTTCGGATACGATCCTGAGGTTGAAAACTATGGCTATAGATACAACCCGGAGCTAGCTAGACAGTTGCTTGCCCAGGCTGGATATCCAGATGGAAAAGGATTGAGAGAAATAGAGCTTATAATCAGTACAGCTGAAAGAGCTGAAAGAGGAGAAGTAGCAACAGTAATACAGAGTAGCCTCAAGGCTATAGGTATAAATGTAAGAATTGTCGATCTAGATTGGCCCAGCTTCCTAGACAGGCTATTCAACTACGATTTTGATATGTATATGGTTGACTGGTTCCCAGACTATGTAGATCCTGACGATTGGATAGTACCGCTATTCACCACACATGGACTTAATCTAGACGGCTACAACAATACAGTAGTAAATGAGCTCAGTATGAAAGCTAGACAGAAATTAAATCCACAGGAAAGAGCTGAAATATATAAACAGCTACAGAGGATAATCATCGACGATGCACCATGGGCATTTCTCTACGTACCTAAACTGTATGCCTTTATGGGTAAGAACATCGAAGGATTCATACTGTATCCCGCTTACTATATAGACTTCTACCCAGTGTACAAAACACGATAGCTGTGATACGTAATGAGCAGAAGCATGATTTCATATATTTTTTCCCGTCTATTCCAATCCCTACTCTCCATTTTGGGAGCCATAGTAATTATCTTCATTCTTTCGAGGGTACTTCCAGGCAATCCAGCTATAGCAATTCTAGGACCTAAGGCAACACCTGAAAACATCGAGAGGGTAACTAGGGAGTGGGGACTGGATAAAAGCTACTTGGAACAGTTCGCAATATATTTCTCACGGCTACTACAAGGAGATCTGGGCGATTCATATGTAATGGGACACAGCGTTAACGTGCTCATAAGAGAGAGAATACCAGCATCTTTTGAGCTCGTGATAACCGCCTTCGTTATCTCATCTGCTCTAGGAATATTTCTAGGGATTCTCGCAGCCAGAAAACACGATACGAGACTCGATTTAGCATTATCAACATTTTCAGTCCTCGGATTCTCATTCCCCACAATGTTGCTGGGTATAGCCCTACTGCTCTTCTTCGGACTCAACCTAGGTCTTCCAGTAGGTGGTAGAATAGATCCTAGATACCATATAAAGATCTACACCGGCTTTATGCTAATAGATACACTTCTGAATGGAAATATTAGTGCATTCATAGACTCACTTTTAAGAATTCTTCCACCAGCTCTAACACTAGCTATCCCACTGACCTGCCTTCTAATTAGATTAGGTAGGAATAGCATGCTAGAGGTAATGATGCAGGAATTTGTAAGAACAGCTAAAATGAAAAGGTTACCCGAATCTGTAATTATGAATAGACACATTCTTAGAAACGCATTAATACCAATAGTAACTGTTATGGGGCTCTATTTCGCTGTTATCGTTACAGGTGATATTATTGTTGAAACAATTTTTGCTTGGCCAGGTCTCGGAAGACTTATTTGGGAGGCTATTACCTTAAGAGATTACATGGTTATTCAAGGATCGATCCTGGTCGTATCCATAATATACATAGCTGTAAACGCTATTGTAGATACCCTCTATATCTACATAGACCCTAGAATCAGGGAGTAGCATAATGAACCGTAATTTTGAGAACATCAAAATACTGCTATCTATTAAGAGGATAAGATATGGTCTCAGCATCCTAATTGCATTAACTGCCGTAGCTACCCTTGTAATCCTACTCTCTCCATTTAAATACGACCAGATTTCATACAATGTACATCTACCTCCTCTAGCCCCAAGCACCTTTCACTGGCCTCACATACTGGGTACAGATAGCCTGGGAAGAGATGTTTTTACGAGAATCTCCTATGCATATATATTGGATGTCAGTTGCGGCTTGGCTGTAATTGCATTGTCGGGTGCCGTAGGCCTGGTTATAGGACTGGTATCAGGATACCTAGGTGGAGTAGTAGATGGCATACTGATGAGACTCATGGATATACTAATCAGCATACCCGGATTCATGCTCGCTATAGCGATAGCATCAGTATTTGGAAGCAATCTATTCAATGCTATAATAGCTGTAGCTATCGTAACTATGCCTATCTATGCACGGCTCGTAAGAGGAGTAGTTTTATCGACAAAAGAAAGTCTCTTTGTCCTAGCAGCAAGAGAAGCAGGATTAGGCGATATAAAGATAGTAACCAAGCACATACTACCCCACGTTATGCCTATATTCATTACCCAGGCAACGATGGAGTTAAGCAATGCAATACTCTATATCGCAACCCTTAGCTTTATAGGCTTAGGTGCTCAGGAACCTACACCCGAATGGGGCTTAATGATGAGCGTTGGCCGAAGATATATAAGAGAAGCATGGTGGCCTGCAGTATTTCCAGGAATAGCCATGTTTCTCACAGTACTTTCATTCAACTTGATTGGCGATGGTTTGAGAGACTATCTGGATCCGAAGAAGAGATTGAGTAGCTAGGAGAGAGATATGAAGCCTCTAGAGGTAAGACGTCTA
Source organism: Ignisphaera sp. (assembly GCA_038889075.1). Lineage (GTDB taxonomy): Archaea > Thermoproteota > Thermoprotei_A > Sulfolobales > Ignisphaeraceae > Ignisphaera. The sequence goes on along the minus strand of JAWAHS010000004.1, from coordinate 41,588 downwards.
TCAGTAGAGTACTTAACAACTCGTGGATGGATTAGGGTAGTCGATGATATCGATATAGATATCGATGAAAGGGGGGAGATTCTAGCTATAGTTGGTGAATCAGGGTGTGGAAAATCAACACTAGGGCTAGCCATAGCTGGATTACTACCACCCAATGCTAGAATAGCAGGTGGATACATAAGGATCTTCGGTAAAGATGCTGCTACCAACCCGGTCAAGGTAGCTGTAGTATTTCAAGATGCCCTAGCAAGTCTAAATCCACTTCTAACTATAGGGGAGCAGATAGCTGAAATATATCTACACCACTTTAAAATGACTAGAAAAGAAGCCTTTGAAGAGACTAGAAAGAGGCTTAAAGATGTTGGACTACCTGATTCATTTGTGGATAGGTATCCCCATGAGCTTAGCGGGGGTCAGAGGCAGAGAGTATTGATAGCAATGACAATTGCTATGGAGCCTGAGCTTATCGTAGCTGACGAACCTACAACAGCTCTCGATGTTACTATTCAAGCCAAGGTGCTACTCCTACTGAAGGACATCGTTAAAAAACGTGGTATCCCCATGTTGTACATAACACATGATCTAGCTCTAGCATCTCACATAGCTGATAGAGTGGCCATTATGTATGCAGGCCAAGTTGTAGAGAGTTCTGATAGATACTCAATATTTAGGGAACCTAAGCATCCCTATACTCGGGCCCTATTAAGCTCTGTGCCGAGGATTGATACCGATATCGATGAGCTCTATATAATAAATGGTGAACCTCCTCTACCAGGTAGCTTTCCTAAAGGCTGTAGGTTCAGTCCCAGATGTCCTATAGCTTTCGAGAGGTGCTTCAATGAGGAACCTACCCTAAAGAGCATTGCCAAAAGCTATATCAGGTGTCATCTTTATGAATAACGAGGTGCTTGTTAAGACAGTTTCGCTGAAGAAGTACTATGAGGTTAGAAGTAAATTTCTTAAAAGAGTAGTAGGCTATATTAAGGCGGTAGATGGTGTTGATCTAGAGGTGGGTAGAGGTGAAACCGTAGGTATAGTTGGTGAAAGTGGTTCAGGTAAATCAACATTGGGGTTGGTTTTGGCTAAGCTATTGCAACCCACAGATGGAAGGTACCTATTTAAAGGAATAGACATTACAAGGAGGTTTCCACAGAGTCTACGTGGCAAGATAAGGATCGTCTTCCAAGACCCCTACTCGGCCCTGAATCCAAGGCTAAGAATAGAGGACTCTATCGTAGAGCCTCTGATAGTCCAGGGCTATAGCAGGAGAGAAGCTATAGAAAAAAGCATAGAGTCTCTAAAGCTTGTTGGGCTAAATGAACAGCATCTTAAGGTGTATCCCCATATGTTAAGTGGTGGACAGAGGCAGAGGGTAGTAATAGCTAGAGCATTGATATCGGAGCCGGAGTTTATGATTTTAGATGAGCCTACATCAATGCTCGATGTATCTACACAGGCACAGATACTACAACTATTAAAAGATATAAAAATAAAGAAGAAACTTACATATCTATTCATAACACATAATCTGGCACTAGCACGGTATATATCCGATACCATAGCCGTCATGTATGCTGGGCATATAGTAGAGATTGGTAGTAAGAAGAACGTATTCTCAGAACCACTACATCCATATACCAGGTGCCTAATTTCGGCGTATCCCTCGCCAGATCCAACTATAGATTGGAGACCAGAAATACCCGAAGAAATACCGGCCATACGATTTCATGGTGGTGGTTGTAGGTATGTCGATAGGTGTCCACTAAAAAGAGAGATATGCACTAGGCAGGTACCGGAACTCATAGAGGTTGGAAAAGATCATAAGGTTAGATGTCATCTATACCGAGTTCCCTGATGCATTTTCTATAATAATAGAATATAATGGGCGTGAAGTAGCGGCACCTTATACCTAGCTCACATGATAGATCACCAACATTCTATGATATCTATAGGATATTGAACAGCATTGTCTACACATTCTATAACCATTGAAATAGAATAGCCAGTATTAAAGAAAAGCTATCAATAACTTGAAGCCGTACCTCTAACGTAAAACATTAATAATCATTGCCTCCTCCATAGAAGCAGACCTTAAGCTTACAATAATCTATTCTTAGTAAAGCTAGTGACTAGATATATAGCCAATGCTCTGGCTAGCCTAGCCATATGTCAACAGAAAGATTTATTAAGCATATCACCTTAGAAAGGTCTAGGTGGTATAAGAAATGGTGTCTACAAAAGAGGTTCTTCTTAAAGAATTAAGGGAGGCAACGATCAATGGCGACTCTGATGAGGTTGTGAAGCTGGCTAAGAAGATTATTGAAGCTGGTATCGATCCTCTCGAAGCTGTTGAAAAGGCTTTGGTTGCAGGGGTTCTTGAGCTTGGTGATAGATGGATTAATGGTGAGGCCTTTATATCTGACATTATTGCAGCTGCGGATGCTATGAAGCTGGGACTATCCATTCTCAAAGGTGAGATTGCTAAGAGGGGCGGCAGTATAAGCTACCGTGGGAGGATAGTTATTGGTACCGTTGAAGGAGACATACACGATATTGGTAAGAGTATTGTTGCATCACTATGGGAAGCTTCGGGTTTTGAGGTTATAGATCTGGGTATCGATGTACCTCCCTCAAAATTTGTAGAGGCTATAAAGCAGTACAGCCCCGATATAGTTGGTATGAGTGCGCTAATGACTACAACAATGCTTAAGCAACGGGAAACCATAGAGGCGATTAAGCAGGCTGGTCTAAGGGATAGGGTGAAGATCGTTGTTGGAGGTGCTCCAACAACAGAGGAGTGGGCTAGGGAGATAGGAGCTGATGGATGGGCTCCCGATGCAATCAGTGCTGTTGAGCTCGTTAAGAAGCTACTGAATATTAGATGAGGTGTGTTTCGATGGCTAGACCTAGAATTGAGGTTCTCGATAGCGAGGAGGTTATGGAGATACACGTAAGAAGCCTCAACATACTCAGTAGAGTGGGTGTTAAGGTTGACCATGGAGAGGCCCTCAAAATGCTGCATAACATTGGTGCTGATGTTGATTTCACTAAAGGTATTGCCAGAATACCAGAGTATATTGTTAGAGAGGCTCTAAAGAGAGCACCTAACTGTGTAAGGCTGTATCACAGAGATGGCAAGCAGTATATCGAACTGTGTGGATGGAATACCTATTTTGTAGTAGGTTCTGCAGCCTACTACTACATGGATCTTAGGACAGGTGAGGTTAGAAGACCACTATCAAAGGATTTAGCTGATGTTGCAAAGGTTACAGACTATCTACCAAATACACACATAATGTCGACTGCCGTGGTTCCGGCAGACATACCTGAAATTCTTGCTGATAGATGGAGAATGTATGTCGTTGCAAAGAGCTGCTCTAAGCCTATAGATACAGGTGCTTTTACTATGGAGGGGGTTCCAGATGCTGCAAAGCTCATGGCTGCTGTAATAGGTGAAGAGAACATTGGCAGGAAGCCCTTTATGATATTCGCTGCATGTTCTTCACCACCACTTAAATGGAGTGCGCTAACCGTACAGAATCTTATGGACTGTGCAAGATACGGTATTCCAGCACACATCATACCAATGCCACAGACTAGCGGAACTGCTCCGGCGACATTGGCGGGCGCTATTTTACAGGCAAATGCAGAGTTTCTAGCTGGGCTTGTAATAGCCCAGTTCACAAAGCCTGGAGCACCTATAGTCTACAGTGGATCTCCAACGGTATTCGACCAGAGGTTTGCAACATCATGTACAGGCTATATAGAGGTAGGCCTCATATCTGCTGCTACTTCACAGCTTGCAAAATTCTATGGAATTCCAAGTGGATCGTATACAGTTGTAAGCGATGCTAAGGTTGTCGATGCACAATCATCTCTAGAAGCTTCATTTGGTGCACTAGTATCCGTGTTGGCTGGTATAAATATGGCTATAGGATCGGGCATGTTGCTGGAGGAGAACTGTATAAGCCTAGTCAAGCTTGCTATAGATGACGATATAGCCGGCTCCGCTCTAAGATTTGCCAGGGGAATAGATGTGGATGCAGAGACCATTGCGGAAAGGGTGATTGAAGAGGTGGGGCCGGGTGGACTATTTCTAAAGCATAGACATACACGTGAGTGGTGGAGAAAGGAGCATTTCATACCAAAGCTATTGGATAAGAGAACCACCGATATGTGGAGAAAAAGTGGCTCCAAGGATCTGAGCACCGTTGCTAGAGAATATGTTGAAAAGATATTGAAGGAACATACACCAGAGCCACTACCACCAGATGTTGAGAAGAGCTTAAGCGAGGTTATGCTAGGGATAGCGAGGAGATATGGAATGGAAAAGCTGCCTGAGGTGTAGGTGGATATTATGGCGATCTCCCTAAGAAGAGAGCTTGGTGTAGTACTACTTACGGCTGTAGGTATTGGTGCTGTCATAGGCTCCGGTATATATACTCTTCCGGGACTCGTTGCTTCCGTCTCCGGACCTCTCTCAATTGTAGCCATTGTGTTAATGAGTGTCATAACCCTTATACTAATGTATATACTTGCAAAGCTTGGTGTAATGTATCCTAAGGCTGGAGGCATATACTACTTTGCTAAAGAGGCTCTAGGAGATCTTGCAGGCTTCATAACCGGTCTTAGCTACTACTTCTGCTGCTTTATCGGCACTGCTGCTATAATCTATTCATTCCTTTTGTATCTCTCATACTACGTGCCAAACATAGCTGTAGGTCTAACTCTGACACCTCTAGGTATCGCTATAGCCATAGCTATACTGGCTATAGTAACCGTGATTAATATTGTTGGTGTTAAGTATGGTGCTGGACTAAACTTTATATTAACAATAGCAAGAATAGCACCACTACTAGCATTTATAGCCATAGGATTTGCAAGGGTAAATCCAGGTAATTTCGAGCCCTTTGCACCGTATGGTCTTGGGAGTATAGGGCTTGCGATAGCCTTCGGCTTTTGGATGTTTGTAGGTTTTGAAAGCGTTGTTCTAGTTAGTGAAGAGGTTCGAGAACCTGAAAAGACTATAATGAAATCTGCTATAGCTACGGTATTGGTGATTACGATAGCCTATATACTTCTCATGACAGTATTTATCGGATCTATAGACTGGGGAGGTCTAGGGATAGCTGAAAAGGACTGGGAAGCTGTAGGAGGGTTATCATCGCCACTAGCAGATGTTTCGAGAGCCCTGGGGATAACTGGATTAGCTGAACTAATGGTTGTGGGAGCCGTTATAGCATCAGCTGGATGCTTTAGCGACTGGGTGTTGATTCAGGGACGCGTAGCCTACGCCCTTGCACGCGAGGAGAGATTCTGGAAACCGCTAGCACATGTGAATCCACGCTTTGGAACACCATCAAAGGCACTGGTATTCTCATCAATACTAACTGCGATTATCATGATACTGGTTCCGAGCTTCCCCAACGTAATACTGATGGCAATGATAACAGAGTTTATACCATATGGAATATCAGCACTAAGCCTCTCGCTAGTGAAACGCAATTCAAGTACGATGATGTTGGGAATGATAGGTTTCATTCTAGCATCCCTCTATATATACTGGGCCTGCTGGCCATGGACACTAACAGGTACCGTGCTGGCCATACTGAGCCTCATATTGTATCCAATTATAGTAAAGAATACCCTTCTATTCCTAGGAGAACTAAAGAAAAACGTGTGGTATATAGCGTACTTGGTTGGACTAACACTAATCTCGCTTCTAGGTGATGCAATGTTTGAATACAACAACTTTCTACCCATATCCCCTCAAAACATACTTACTACACCAATAGATATAGCCATCATTACAATATTTAGCATAGCAATATTCGCATGGGCTTTGAAAAGTCAGAAGACAAAGCAATTCTAAAACAAGAATTGCTTTTTAAAATCCTTTTTCCAACCAAATTAGGTAAACTATTTTAATCTAGGTACAATGCAGTAATACGAGATGATGAAGAAGAGCCGATGTGATCCAATGATCAGATTATCCTCAACTGAAATTAACCAGTATTGTATGGGGAGATAAAAGGTGTTTCCCATTACCGAGTAGCAGTCACAGTTCAGCTAATTTGCGCAGATCTTCAGAATGATATTAACTACATATAGCTGTAAAAGTATACAATTAACAAATAGGGTAGGGGATGCAATTCATCTACTGTTTCCACGAGAAGGTGTAAAATTTCCAGTTAAGGAAATGAAAGAAGGGGTAATCCAATAGAATAGTCAGTATTGAAGTATCGAATTTTTAAGATGTTTTGGTAACTAATTCTATGGTGAAGAATTTTGAAGCATACATTTGAAGCCATAGATACTCTGACAACTTTTTATATTCGTGGTTTTAGAGCTCCAAGTAATTATATCCAGGGAGGTGGAGTACTAAACTACTTAGGTAGGCTCATTAAGCGATTTGGCAACCGGGCACTCATACTATCTGATTCCGATGTTAAACACATTGTTGGAGGTACTATAGAGGAAAGTCTTAGAAGATATAGTGTAGACTATGTATATGTTATTTTTAATAGGGAGTGCAGCTGGGAGGAGATTAGAAGGGTAACCAAGATAGCTCTAGAAAATGGTGTGGATATGGTTGTAGGTGTTGGTGGTGGTAAGGCTCTAGATACAGCTAAGGCTGTAGCGATACCAAATGGTTTAGCCGCAGTAATGGTTCCAACAATAGCATCTACAGATGCACCGACCTCAGCAATATCGGTTATATACACCGAGCCTTATCCAGGTGAATTTGTAGAGGTCTTGAACTACCCCAAGAATCCTGATATGGTTATAGTTGATACAGAGGTTATTGCAAAGGCACCACCGAGATTTCTAGCAGCTGGTATGGGAGATGCAGCATCGCACTACTGGGAAACAAGGGCTATCTTTGCAGGCAATAAACCAGGGTATGTATTTATGGACTACGATGGAAAGAAGGGTGTTGAACCTCTTAAACCATTTGAGCTGGCACATATTTTAGCGAAGCGAACATGGGAGATTCTACAACAGCACGGTGTAGCGGCTATGGAGGCTGTAAAAGCTAGGATTGCTACACCTAGTCTAGAGATGGTTGTCTATGCAAATACTCTATTAAGTGGGTTGGCGTTTGAGAATGGTGGTACAGCTCTAGCTCATGCCATAGGGAATTCCCTTAGTGTGCTAGAAAAGAAGATGAAGCTCTTACAGTACCATGGAGAGATGGTGGCATTCGGTACACTAGTTGAGATACTTGTCGAGGGTAGTTTAGAGCAGGCAGTAGAGTATATCAGATGGGCACATTCAGTAGGACTACCTGTATCATTTGAGGAACTTGGATTGATGGAGGTAACGGAAGAGGATCTTTATAGAGTTGCTGAAAAGGTTAAGGCAACCTCAGAGTATCAGAGGCTACCCTATGAAGTAACAGAGCACCAGATTGTAGATCTACTGAAGATAGCTAATGAAATAGGAAGGAAATTTGGTCAACAATATCCAAGAGCACCATACTAATGCTACAACCATTTGTTTCTGAAAATGAATACAGTAATCGATACCTCCGCTATGAATAGTATATGAATACAGTGAACGGGGTTTGGGTTTCATGTTGGTTGATGTGGTTTATTGTCAACCCTTGGCTTCATCGACCTTGGGGCACCTTTCACCGGTGCCCACATCATCGGTCTCCACCCCTTCGGGGAAACCCCTACCCACAGCTCACCCTCATCTAGCTCGGGTTCACAGCTGTGGGGAAACCCCCACATCCCGGCTTTGAATACCCATCCACTCGGGTCTTTACCATACACCCGCATCGTGGATGGGCTCAAACAGTAAAGCAACCACCATCAACCCTTATAAACCTATATGAAACCCGAAACAGTTGCGTAAGGCTGTGTTGTAGAGCCACAAACCCAAGCATAATACAGTAGTATATCCCATTAACATATCCTTACCGGCATACTGCTATAAACAGTGCAAAGCTTATTTACGGACATCTAGAGCGCAAAACCCAACGTTGTAGAGTACAATGTATTGTGTAATGGAAAGGAAGAATTGATTTTATTTGATAGTTGTATTGTTGTTCAGATCTATATCTTTCTATACAACTTATTAAGTATGGAGTATAGCAGTATTGATATGAATAGAAATGCCGAAGATAGGACTACGCCATATTTTATTGAATTTGTAGTTGCAACTATATAGCCATTTACAATAGATGAAACTATACCTGAAAGCGGTCCTGCTAGTGTATATATTGTTCCAAATCTACCAACATAGCCTATGGGTATAACCTCATTAACTATGGACCAGAATGATGGTGTGGCAATCCTATACATTACTACAGATAGTGATAGAAATGCCGTCCTAGTTGAAGGTATGTTAAAGAGGGCTGATGATAGTAGTAGGATGGCTGAGGATATCAATCCCGTATATAGGATTGTTATCTTTCCTCTTAGACCTCCTATGCTATCTGAGTAGTATCCCGCTGCTACCTCTAGGATGCTGGATACAATAGCTATAAATACCATATAGGTTGCGATATAGCTGTAGCTGTATCCCAGCTCCTTTACCAGAAATGTTGATAGCCAGTTGACTATGAAGCTCCATGTATATAGTGCGCAGAAAAAGGCTAGGAATAGTAGTAGACCTATTCTAATAAGCCTACCCCTAGATCCATCTAGGCTACCAGTTCTAGAACTGTAACCCTCTCTAGCCTGGCTACCACCACTACTCCCTACACCAGTAGTGCCCATGGCACAACGATTCCATACAGTAACTATGATGAATATATAGATGAAACCTATAATGCTGACTGTAACCATTGAGTTCCTCCAGCTACTACCTATCAATGCCATTACTATGTATGTGAATGCCAGTCCGATTATAGAACCAATGTCATAGAGGGCTGTTGTATAGCCGTATCTACTACTACTTGAGTATACCGATACAATTTTTGCGCAGATTGGCCATGTAAATGGCATTGAAAAGCTCAGCAGTATTCTAGCAACTGTTAACATGATGAGATCTGTAGAGAATGCTGTTAGTAGTGAGGATAATGATATGACCGCTAGAATAGCTACTACAATACGAAGGGGATCTACTCTATCCATATACCTTCCAATAGTTGGAGCTACTATAACAGATGCTAGAATCCATAACGCCATCAGAATACCGACCAGATCATAGCCTATACCAAGCTCTGCTACAATAAGAGGGAGAGCTGTTCCAAATAGACCAAACTGTATAAATGATATCGTTGTAAACCCTAGACAGAGTAGCGAGACCCTATACATGCATCCATCACTATAGTATTTTACAGTAGATGTAGAGGCCAAAAATTTAAAGCTTAACCTCCAATAATATTAGGAAGCAGTAGAAAGCTCTGCTCCAATCTAGAGTCTACCGGATGATTTAGCCATGACCAGTATACTGTATGCTGATGGACACCTCCACTCGAATCCTGTGAAGGGATTGGGTGCAAAAAACATAGCACAGAGATTTAAAGCTAGCGATGGCTGGTTCATGGTTCTGGTATCCCTACCTCCACATCACTACAATCTCACCAGCGATTTCGATGGATATGTAAAATCGATAGAGATCCTTATTAGTGAGTGTAGTACTCTACGTAGCTACGGAATTGAAACTCTTTGTCTAGCGGGTATACATCCTGCAGATATTGAGGAGATGATTAATAGAGACGCAAGGAGTGCAAAGAGTATTATTGAGCTAGCTATAAGGGTTCTAGACTATATTTCACAACTAGTAAAGAATGGCACAATAGATGGATTTGGTGAGGTTGGTAGACCGCACTATAAAGCTTTGCCAGAAGCATTTTCTGTAAACAATATCATCATGAGGTATGCACTTACACTTGCAAGAGACCTTAATGCCTACATACATCTACATCTAGAGCAGGGAGGATATGCAACTGTTAGGGATGTATATGAAGTTCTAAGGATGCTAAATATAGATAGTAGAAGGGTTATCCTCCACCACCTTGATATCAGAACAGCTCTCGAAGCTGAGAACTACGGTCTGCACTATACCATTCCAGGAAAATACCCTATCCTAAGAGAGGCAATTAGAAGACTACCACCATCGTATATTGTTGAGAGCGATTTTATAGATGATCCTAGAAGACCCGGTGTCTCATCTTATCCATGGGATGCTGTAGAGAATCAGAAAAAGCTACTTAGCGGAAATCTTACTGATTCGGAGTATATTACTAAGATAAACATAGAAAATGTTGTAAAGATCTATGGTGTAGAGCCTCCATAGATACACTTGCTAAATTAAAACAAGAACTGTTGCAAATCCTATAGCTCCTGCTACTATTAGAAAGGCGTCTCCTCTCAATCCTATCATAACTCCACCTACTATGGATCCTATAATGGATCCGATTTCTCTACATGTAAAGTAGTTTGCTGTTGAGAAACCTGCTGAACCCTCTATAAATATATTATAGAGTACCACATCCACTAACATATACAGTAGAGATGAAAATATTATGTAGGTAGCTAGTGTTACCAAATCCCTCACCATAGCAAGTCCGAATACAAGTAGGCACGTCCTCGCTACAGCTATGAATATAGCAAGGCTTCGTCTACCTATTGAAAGGTTTCGGAACAACAACACTATAAAACTTGAAAAGAGAGCTGCTATCCCATACGCCATCCACATGCTGGTTAGTGTTACATAGCTCTTTAGAATAAGTGGCAGTACTGTAAAGATGTAGTCGCCTAGAGCAGTAGCTGTTGCAATCGCTATAAGAACTCTGTATAGTGAAACCGTGCTCCTAGTATTCCAGGATGTAGAGAATACATAGCGGGCTACAGCTGGTTTATCTAGAAATAGAACAGATGACGATGCTTTGATGTACATACCGATCTCATTGATATCTCTACTTAATTTATAGAATCTTCTTTCAAAGGGTAGTGAAATGGATGGAAGTAATAGGAGTGAAGCTACCGTTGATAGAAATGAGAGCCAGAATATGCTATGGATAGATAGAATATTTCTAGATAGTAGAAGTAGTGTAAAACCTCGTGAAAAATTGCTTATAGACTTCTGTAGAACTGAAGCATTAGACCATAGTTCACTATCAGTATTCTCAAGCATTGTCACTGAAATTGCAATATTCATCGATGCTGTAGCGATGGCATGTAGAGTATATGATAGAATAGCTGTTAGATTGTTCACCAAAACTATACCTATATATGAAAGTGGTAGACATAGCAGCGATAGTAGTATAAGAAGCCTGTTATTTCCTTCATCAGCAACTCTATTCAGTAGCTTGCTTGCTGTAATGTATACAATACTCCATATAGCACCGAGCATCCCTAGATAGATTCCAGAGACGTTCAAGGTATATCCTATAAATACAAAGAGTATTGGATCGAGAGATACAAGTATTCCGTATACTAAGGAGACTACTATCAGCCATATCAAGGTCTCTCATCAGATTCCTGTAGATATGCCTAGAACTAATAAGATGTTATATACATACTAGAGTGAAAACTATATGCTTGGTAGCTTCCTCCTACCGTATATATACATTAGAAGCCTCCCGATAAAAGAGACTATAAAAGTGCTCTGCATTGCTATAAGGTTGACAGATGCTATGAAGGATCCGAGTTTTGATGCGGTTGCCGCTGCTAAATTGGATACTATTCCAAGCATTGATAACATGTATATTCTTTCATGTTCACCAGCTATATAGAGGTTGTATATACCTGCAACAAGGTTAAATGCCGACCAGCTAAATCCAGAAAAAAGATTCAGCACTGCTTGGTACTCCATTGTATACGATATAAGGAAGAAGAGCGGTACTAGTGAAATTGGTATAACCGAGATCACAAATACGTTCTTTGGATTCACTCTATGATAGAATTTACTTATGGTGTAGCTACCTATTGATAGTCCTAGGATAGAGGTTATGTTATTTAGCGATATCCATGTTTCAGATCCCCTGAATATATTTATTATATAGTAGTTCCATAGAGCTCCCGGTACGTTTACAAAAAAGGTAAATACTGACATGAATACTATGTAGCTTTTAATTTTTACATTATTTAATACACCTTGGTATCCGTTAAGCACATCACCAAAACTCAGCATACTTGGATTTCTCCTTGAGGGATCCCTCATCATAAGTAGAAATGCTACGGAAATTAGAGCAGCTCCAAAGGATACCGAATAGCATATTCTATAACTCAGTAGATTGGGGCCCATGATACCGAATAGCGATACGGATAGCACCAGAGCAGCTAGAGCCGATGATGTAAATAGTGTGTTAGCTCTACTGAATATTCTTACAGATTCCTCCTTTGGAATCATATCAGCTATGGTATCTGAATATGCTAGATTCCCAGCAGCTCCGGAAAACTGCGCTAATGCAACTAGTATGTATAGGGTGTATCTACCTGGTATGATATCTGAGAACCCTATCAAGCTCCATGAGATGATGTTAGTAGATGTGAATATCTTCCATAGTGCGACTCGTTTATCTCTGTATCTTTGTAGGAGAATTGGCGAAAGCAGATTTCCTAGGGCTAGAAAGGCTAGGTTAATAAATGTGAGTGTGCCGAGCTCATCGACACCGTAATTCAGTATTCTGATTGCGTACGCCTGGTGGAATACCATCGATATGTTTGCAGAAAAGCTGTAGAATATCGAGTGGTTAATCCATATCCTATAGTATTTGCTCCACTGTTGCAAACTCATTGAATTGAAACACCAATTGAAGAACGTACTCTACGTCTTAATGGTGGCTTCGGGGATTCTCTCCCTAATCTCCTTCTCTATTACTGAAATTATTTTACCCAGCTTTCTATAGTTAATAATGTGGAATTCCAAACTGAACTCCATTACACCACCCTTTGTCCCAATATATGTTACATCGGGTTCTGAAGCAAGATCCTGCTCTACAGCTCTAACAGCCTCTATTATCGAGTTTCTTGCATTATCTAGGGAGTAGCTCTGCGGTATTGTTATGAGTATCCTCGTAACTAGACCGAGTGGGGTGGCTCTATTAATGATGAGGCTGTTAACTACCTTTGAATAGGGAATGAAGACTTTTTCGAGTTTGTGTGTTTCGCCAACTATGCCAAAGGCATCCAAATCGACAACTCTTACACTAATTCCGTCGACTTCTATCCAGTCGCCTCTCTTTACAATATTCTTTGTTCTAATATAGAACTCTGATCCGATATTCCTCAGTGTATCAAAGAACATGGCAATGAGCGAGAGACCTATCAAGAGTATTAGAATTGACAGTACTTGAATCTCTGGTGCGATAACTGTAGCCACCACCATTGCAACAATTATGTATATACCTATTCTAAGTCCCTCAACAACCCTGGTGATATATTCTCTTTCAAGCCCTCTAAATATGATGAGTATGATCCGCTCGAGTCCTCTTACGATAAAGTATGTAACTGTAACTATTATTGCAGCAGCTACTATCCTATACAGGAGGGGTGAAGCTGCTGATAGTATCTCCCATATGTTCTCCATCTCTATCATCCATAGCCTCTTGTAGTTGTTCTAAGAGTTTCTGCATACCTTCTAGCATAAATTTCTTCATGTTTTCTAAAGATTCTTTCAATTTTATCTATAACCTTCCTTACACCTTCTTCAGTGCCGGTAACCACAATCACATCACCTGTTTCAATCATCTTAGATGAATCCATTATCACTTTGTTTCCTCTCTCCAGCAACATGAATTTAGCATCTTCTTTTCCAACAGCCTCCTCCAGCTCCATCAATGTAACGCCTAGCACACCTCTCTTTACAATACGGTGAAACGCTACCGCAATGTTTGCAATGGTTGAGAGTCTAATGGTTACCCAGGTATCAAGCAGAACCACTGTCTTCACGATATTTGCAGCGAATTCGTTGATATCAACTATGTAGTTTACACCCTCTCTAATCAGGAGATCCCTGTTCCCACTATCATTAAGTATAGATACAACTACAGGTATATTCATAGACTTTGCAGCTCTCGCCAGAGCTATATTATCCTGATCATCATCCATGGCTATTAGCGCTAAATCGTACTCCTCTAGCTCCTCACTCGCATAGAGCCTCTCTATCGTTAAATCAGACCTGTATTCCATACCGAGAGTCTTTGCAAGAATTGCAACCTCCTCATCGGGGCTTAAAATTGTTACCTTAGGCTTTGGCCTAGCATCAACTATAGCATCAATTAAAAGCCTGGCATACCTCTTACTAACAGCTAGAAGAATCTTCACAATACCGTCACCTTAACCACGATCTCCCTCGTACAGTATCTGTACACCTTGCCCTTGTTTTAGCACTCCTTTTGACACCAGTTTGTAGGTGAGCTTTTTAGCTAATATGTCCATGAGCACCTTTCCAAAGCCTGTAATTTCTCTAGGTATGGTATCTATACACGTATCGTTTCTCACCCTTACCGCATCAGCAGAGGTATCGATAGCCACCAAGGGCTCGATACTCCATGGTGTATAGTCAGTTGAGAGAAAGAGTTTACGAACGCCAACAACGATTGTATACGATGGATATTGAAGATTCTGTAGGAGTTTAAGTTCTTCAAAAATTCTGTAGACCGATACCCTATAAGCATCTAGAAACTCCGTGGCTGTAAGTGGTACTGTGAAATAGAGAAGGGAGTCTCCATTCATAACATTCTCTACCGATTCCGTAATCAAATCCTCTTTCAGACAATCGGAATCTAGGTTTATGTAGAGTACAACAGGATTCTGAACCAGTCTCGCACCTACTCTAAATACCTTTCCTCTGTTATATGGAGGATCCATAAAGTATGTTGGTATAGGTGACGATATTCTCGGTCTCGGATATCCATAGAATATGGTATAGCTTCCACCAACATCAAAGTATCTATAGATCACTCTATAGATGCTTCTAACTCTAGAAAACCCCCTATGTGATAGCGTATACATAATTACACCAATATTTGTATAGAATCTTCTAGAAGTCTCTGCACCAACCATAGCTCTCACATTTACACTGCTCCATATAGTGGGATGGATGGTATTAAACCTTTTTCTATACACTAGTGTATCAGTAGACTATAACTCTATAGCAGATTTCAGGTTAATACTAAGCTTTATTTAGTGGATTTGTTCCCAATCTCTACAGCAACTACCTATCTATGCTGGTGGCTAGCTATTGGGTTACCTACCAATATCTGCTAGAGATGTTGAGGCTCTTGTGAAGGCTGTTAGACTTGGTGAAGAGGTTAAGCCTAGCCAGCAGGCTAAGAGAGATGTTTTTAGAGAATATGGTATTCTAGGCAGTGAAAGGGATAGAATACTAACCGCGATATACTATGATATATGGAGAAGGATGGGTATTATAGATAGAATCGCCTCTGAAATAGTAGGGATTAAGGATATCGCTATTCTCGATCCGTGGCTTAGAGCTGCTGTAAGGGTTGCCATCGAGCTTCTAATCTTTGAAAAGTTTGTAAGGGATTCTAGATATAGAGATTTTCGAGAGATTCTAATCGGATATCTCAAGGGTAGGATTGCTAAGTTTCTCTCTGGCAAAACCCACCCCTATGTCGGAGCGTACTTCTGGAACATTGTAGATTCTGTCGCACAGTATAGATGGGAGCCGAGGGATGTATATGAAGATTGGGAGTACAAATACATGATATCTAGAACGGTTATAAAAAAGGTGGTGGATCTTATAGGCTCTGATGAAGCTAAAAGGCTTCTTAAGGAATTCAACAAGGTGTATCCGATCTGTGTAAGGGTAAATACACTTAAGTCATCTGTTGAAGAGGTTCTCAAGACACTTCGGGATGAGGGGGTAGAACCTGTTATAAGCACATATGTGAATACTGTTATAAAGTTCAAAGGACCTTACAACTTCGATAAATCGAAGATCTTTCTAGAGGGAAAGATAGTTATTCAGGATGAGGCTGCCGCTCTAGCCTCGATTCTCCTCGATCCCAAGCCAGGTGAAACCGTTGTTGATATGTGTGCAGCACCGGGTGGCAAGACCGAGCATATCGGTGAGCTCATGAGGAACCAGGGAAGGATCCATGCTTTCGATGTCGATAGGGCTAGAATAAGGAGAATGAAGGAGTTGCTTAATAGAACTGGGATAACTATTGTAAAGATATATAGAGAGGATGCTAGAAATGCAGCCGAGATTCTGGGGGAGGGTATAGCAGATAGAGTTCTGGTTGATGCACCGTGTTCATCGAGCGGTACGCTGATGAAGAATCAGGAACTTAGATGGAGAATTACAGAGGATAGCATTAGAGAAGCGTGTACTTTACAGTACGAATTGCTTAAAACAGCATTGAGGCTGGTGAAGCCTGGTGGAAGGATACTATACACAACATGTTCTATATTTAGAGAAGAGAATGAAGATATTGTTGAAAGGATCCTCAAAGAATTCAGTGGTAGCGTAAGGCTGATCCCCCTTAACGGTCCCTTTGACCAGGGATTCACATCCGGGACTATGAGGGCATGGCCACACAAACACAGTACCCTTGGATTCTTCTATGCACTTTTAGAAAAAGTGAAATAAAAGAGAGTTGGGTGAAAAGAGCTCTACATCGGTTCTATCTTCAATCAATTGCTATCAATAATACCTCTAATCCTATCCTTTATAGATGTTTCACCACGTTTCGATTTCTCTACAACTGTTTTAATTAGCTCTACAATTTCTCTATCCTGAAGTAGTATCTCGAGAGAGGTGAATATGGTATTCTCATCCATGTACACCATCTTTGATGTTACCCCACCATCGACAACTATATTTACACCTGTTATCCATGCAGCTTCATCAGAGGCTAGAAATGCAACTATAGCTGCTATATCCTCTGGCCTGCCAACTCTTCCAGCTAGATGCCACTGGTGGTCGAGAGGTGAAAGACTGGATTCTCTTGGTGGTATCTGCCATTCGCTTGTATCAATCCATCCAGGGGAAACAGCAACAACTCTAATTCTGTATTTTGCTAAGCTAACAGCTAGTGCATGTGTTAGTGCTACTATACCTCCTTTAGATGCTGTGTAGGGTTCTGTATTCGGCTCTGACTGTACGGCTCTTGTTGATGCAATGTTAACTATAGCACCACCTGATGCCTTCATATATCTTACGGCGTGTTTAGAGCATATCCAGACGCCAGTGAGATTAACGTCTATAACCCTCCTCCACTCATCATAGCTTTGCTCCTCTAACTCTCTTCCACTAAAACCTATACCAGCATTATTCACCAGAACATTTATAGAGCTGTACCTACGGTATATAGCATCCATAGCCTTCGCAACCTCCTCTTCCACAGACACATCAGCTCGAACATACATAGCCTCGATACCATTCCTCTCAAAATTCTCAATTCTATATCTAGCAGCCTCTTCATCTATATCGATTACAGCAACTCTGCAACCCTCTAAACCAAGTCTATAGGCTATAGCTGCACCTATTCCCCTAGCACCTCCTGTAACCACGCACACTCTATCCCTAAATCTTTCACGGCATACCATGATATCACAACACAGGTACTTGTTGGTAGATACACTGTTGCCAGAGGGAGCTTATATGCATTTACTGATAGCCCTTGGAGAGGATTTTTCGCCATCCCGCTACGGTTTCATCGTGCTATTTTTCAATTGCTAGCTGCTTTGCTATTTCATATGATGCTCTATAGTCGAATATTCCCTTGGGGGATTCGATGGCACGTTTGAATAGCTCTGCCAATACTCGATTCTTTAATAGACCTATTCTCAGCGCACCTACGCCATGCACCCCCGCTACAATCTCCCTATCCTCATCGTTTGGATTGAGCCCTTCTATACCTGTTGGCGGTACGGCATTTACGTCTGCTACAATCTTTACACCACCTCTGCTACAGCTTCTAAGCAACTCTAGCTGGAGAAGTCTAACCCCAGCTGCTCCAGTAGCCAGCACGAAATCTGCTTCCTCAACCACTCTACCAATTTCATCAGGTGTAGATGCCTTGACACCAACAGCTTTTTCAGAACCTATCTCCATATTCACCCTTTGGGCAGTGAGCTGCGCTCTTTCAAGGTTTCGAGATGTTATGATAATTTCAGCACCTTCAAGTCCAAATAGAATTGATGCAACAATACCTACGGGGCCCGTGCCAGCTAACACTGCTACTCTCTTACCCCTAAAACCATCCATACCATGTTTTACAGAGAGCTGAAGCATCTTAGCAACAGCAGCTGCTGCCGTGGTATTGGCACCCCTTGGATCAACAATAACAGCGAATTCGAATGGTGGGAACATCGTCTGTTTAACTACTTCAACAATCTTCTCAACCTTCTCAAAATCATAACCACCTATAAACATCTTTGTATATCTAATGCCCTTGGGACCCCTTGGAAACATTGCATCCTGTACAATTCTCTTAGCATCCTCCGGCTCCACATTGCTGTATAGCATTATTGTTGCATCTGGAAAGAGATCTATAGCCATTAGGGGTTCAAAGGGGCTTACATGCTTATCTGTATCGAGGAAAAGTATAGCTATTTTCTGACTGGATGAAATTTCACATCACCTGAGCTCTCTGCAATTTTATCTATATTTAAGCTTTTCAACCGATTGTAGGTGTGTTGCAGTGAGTAGGTCTATCCTTTACTGTATGTACTGCGGATCCTTTTAGCTATCTCCAGCGTCTGCTTGGCCAGCTCTGAGATTCTTGCATCGTTGTAGCCAGCTATATAGCTTTCAACTCTATCGTTTAGTTGGATTGACCATCCCCTGGGCAGCTTATTAGATCCCATCATTACACCTACTATAGAGCCTGCTGTGGCACCATTGCAATCTGTATCAAAGCCACTTAAAACAGCCAGTATTATCGTTCTCTCAAAATCTCCATTTCCATGTAGAAGCGAGGCTACAACTATAGCGGCATTTACTATGGTGTGTATAGGGTTGTAGCAACCGTATTTCCCAACTATTTTTCTAAATGTTTCCCAGTAGTCTCTAGATTCCCTACTCCAGCTAACCACATCCCTAATAGCTTCAGCTAATCTAGATCTCTGAGGTATTACAGAAAGCCCTACTCTAACTACATCATATACATCATCCGTAGCAAAGGCTGCGCTTATCATAGCGCTGACGAACATCTCTCCATAGACACCGTTCTTTACATGCGATAGAGAGGCGTCTCTATATGCAAATTCAGCTGCAACTGTAGGTAGCCCCGGTGCTATATATCCCCATAGATCAGCTCTTATCTGTGCACCTATCCATTCCCTAAAGGGGTTCATATAGGTAGCGGTTTTCGGAGGTAGTACACCATTCACCAGATTTCTATAAGCTATTCTCTCAGCTGTATAGACCTGGCAGTAGGGTAGCGTGCTTAGCCATTTTTCGGCGATATCCATTGTTGTAAAGCTGTATCCGTAGATCTTGGCTATATGTAGATTCAATATAGTGTAGTCTATATCATCATCGCGAACAACCCGATCCACCTGTCCTCGGAGAACACCATAGCCTTTTTCACGATAGTGTCTACGGAGATTCTCCAACCTTACCGATAGCCACTGGGGAATTTCAGAAGATTCTAGCTCAACATCAGGGAAGTAGTCTCTGAGGGAATATTCACCCGCTAGTTCGAGCCATCTACTGATCATCTCATGTGTAAGACCCTCGACAGGTTTACCCAGCATGCAGCCAATACACCTCCCAAGCCAACCACCATATATCCTATCATATAGCATATCATCGGATTGCTCTATATCGAAAACCGTAGAACCGCCTATACTCTCAGAGACGATACTACTATAATCTACAGGCTCGCTGTATTGAAACCCCATTCTCATTGGGTATCCATTGAGAGAGCTGTAAAACTCCAGAATTTTGCTGTAGTTCTTTTCCTTTATAAGGTTTCTGAAGACCTCTCTAGCGCTATCCATATCATAGCCCTCCTCCTCCCTCTGAATAATCTCAAATTTCATCAATTCTATTAGTTGATCAATAGGATCTGCAAGTGGTGAATGTATAACAGATAGAGAGCTCCAAAACTCCTCCGAATATCCTCCGTAACCTTTCTCTCCACTATCTAAATCTCTAGCCATAAACCATAACCTAGAGCTAGATAATCGCCTTCCCAGTATTTAAGGAGAGATTCTGACCATCTTAGAGGACGAGAATAGTGTTAGGAACTCTTAACAACAACTCTAAAGACAACAAAATTCATAAAGTATGTAAATCTTTCCCTAGAAAATTGCAAGGAAACGGCTTCCAAATCATTCCTATCTAAATACAGCAGTTTAGAATAGTTCCTCTTAGTGTGGTTAGAGGGATTAGCTGGTCAATTTGTGTAGTCGGGGCTGCTTCGATCACGGTGTTGGCTGAAGGTCTATTGATAGAGGGTTTTTAAACTTTTTTATTGCATTAATTACCATTCTATTCGTATTAAAGTGTATAGCTCCTTTTAATCTCACCTATTTCTGAGGGTGGGACTATATCTAGCAGATGTATTAAAGTATTCGCAGTGTTGCTAATCTCCACCATAGCACTGGTAGCTCCACTACAGACAGTAGGTGCATTGCAGCAAAAGGTGAGGGTTATAGTAGGTGTCAATTCTAGGGAGATAGCACTCCACAGAGGCAAGCTTGCAGAGATTGGAGCGATAGTTGGTGAAATTCCAGAGCTTGGTGCAGTTGTCCTCGAAATACCGATTAGTGCAGTCATCAGAATTAGGGGGCTACCCTTTGTGAAATATGTTGAGGAAGACTATGTAATCGAGATGATCGGAAAGACATCCGCGCCTCCAGGTAAGAGTAGGCCAAAGATTAGTCTAGTCAGCTACACAAGTAGCGTAACAGTAGAGCCTGGAGGGATTGGCGAAGTATCCTTTACCCTGAGAAACAGTGGCACAGCTGATGCCACTATTATCGTAGAGCTCCGCAACGAAAACAGTATAGCTATTGCTGGTAAAAATCTAGTGGTTCCAGCAGGTGCCAGTGTAACCGATAACTTAACCTTTACTGCACCAACTACACCAGGTACCTATACCTGGAGTCTTGTAGTAGTAGATGCCATCGATAGAACCACCGTATATGCATCTGGTACCGTTACAGTAAATGTATCATCGTCTTCCACACAACCATCTTCTAGTCCAGATCCGACGTACACAGATACAGTAGGTTGGAACGTGAAGATGATCAATGCGACCCAAGTCTGGTCCACGAGTGCCAGCCATGGCGATGCAGCCTATGGCTACCATACTGTTGTTCAGGTGGCTATAGTGGATACAGGGATCGACTATACCCACAGAGACCTCTCTGGTGCTGTAGTGTGGTGTGTGGTCTCACTAAACGCCACCAGGGTGTTCTACAGAGGTTTTGATCTGGCTAACTGTGCCGATCCACATGGACACGGAACGCATGTTGCTGGAATTGTCGCAGCTAGGCTAAATAACTGGGGTATCGCAGGTGTTGCTCCCAAGTCTGTTCTATATGCGATTAGAGTCCTCGATGCATCAGGTAAGGGCTATGCTAGCGATATAGCTAGAGGTATAGTAGAGTCTGTCAAGGGACCCGATGGTTTAGTAGGAACAGAGGACGATGCAGATGTCATCTCTATA
>JAWAHS010000004.1:4682-19937 GCA_038889075.1 Ignisphaera sp. | reverse complement strand
GTCTCTTGGCGGAGCCTCTAGCACAGTGCTCTACGATGCTGTTAGGTATGCCTACAGTAATGGGGCTGTTCTAGTGGCGGCAGCTGGAAACTCAGGCGGCTCCAGCCCAGTTTGCCCAGCCTGCTACCCAGAGGTTATAGCTGTAGGTGCTATAGATAGGTACTACGCTGTACCCAGCTGGAGCAATAGAAACCCGGATGTAGTAGCACCAGGATCAGGGGTGCTGTCCACATACCCCGGTAATAGACATGTTATAGCTAGCGGTACCTCGATGGCCTGCCCACACGTATCTGCAGCAGTTGCCCTAGTACAGGCAGTTAGATTAGCAACAGGTAGGCAGAAGCTAGCACCAGCCCAGATGATAGAGCTGATCAGAACAACTGCAATAGACCTAGGTACAGCAGGATACGATGCACTCTATGGCTACGGTCTTATAGATGCCTATAGAGCGGTTTCAGAAAGCATGACACGGTTCAACTAATTTCCACAGAGCCGATACATTTTTAACTTAAACCATATTAAAGATTAATGCTTTTTTAAATAGGTCCTGACACCTTCTTATAAAATTAATCTACCCTCTAATAAATTTCCATACACAATTTGAGAGGTAGAGATATTGAAAGAAATGATAGAAATACCATTGTAGGGATTTCTCCATCATACTTTATACACATGGTATAACCTCAACATGCTATGCATGGACACTATTTTTAGTTTAGTATACCTCTCTAGTAGTTCTATTTAATTGAGATGTTGAAGCTTTCCGTGCGCTAGCTATTGTACTACATATGTATCTCTCTATACTCTCTATATCGATATCTAGCTCGCTACTGTATGTAAGGAATCTGTTTAGAAGCCATGTAAGTAGCTCAACTATGCTACTTTTCAGTGTCTCTCTATCCAGTATTCTAGGATCTTTAAATAGTAGACTGTACCATCTACCAATTTCTGTAAGTCTATAGCACTTCATTCTAACAACCCTATTGCTGTATTGAACCACCTTCACATTCTCACTGAGAAGCTTTAGTTCAACCAGCTTTTTGAGCATAGATATAACGGTTTTATTCGAGTGGTGGCTAAGAGCTAGTATAATCTCTTTTTGGCACAGCTCCTCACCCCATTTAAAGAGATTTAGAATCTCCAGTGATGTTGGTGATGAGAATAGTGTTAGCATGTACTTTGCTCTTCTACTGGCATCTATAGGCATTATGACTATAAATGGCCAGTATTCATCAGATTTACTACTATGCTCCATATACACTCTCGCTCTGTTTAGTATTTACACAGAAAAATTTAAATGTTTCCTGTGTTAAACCCGACACAGGGAGAATAGCCGTGAGTATGAGTAGAAGGGTTAGCCCAAGCTATGTAGTGGGCTTTGCTGGTATTGGTGCTGCTGTATACTACATATTTCTGTTTCTCCCTGGAGTGCCTGTTATAGGTTTGCCACAGATAAGAATGGAAATAGGTGCATCGCTAGCCCCACTGCTAGGGCTTATCCTAGGACCCTACATAGGTGGTATAGCGGTACTTGTTGGCAATATTATCAAGACACTGACGCCGCCCAATCCATATGGCGTTCCATTTATACTGTGTGCTCCACTTTCGGCAGTAGGTGCTGGTATGCTTGCTGTAAAGAGGTGGAGGGTGGCTATGGGGATCCTCCTCGCAATACTTATAGTGTCGATGTTTACACCACCGTTCTATCCGGTGACCGAGCATTGGTATGTATATACACTAGCATTTTTAGATAAGGTGGTAGCGGTAGCTCTCATCCCGATAGCTATTAGAATGCTAGATAGTGGAAAGAGTAGCATACGATATACAGCACTTTACCTTATCTTCTTTATCGCTAGAGAGTTTGACAAGGCATTTGGAAACTTCGTTTTCTCACTACCACCTGTCTACAGCGGTCTATTTGGGCTAGCGGACGTTGCTATAGTGAGGGGGCTGTTCATGGTTAGCCCGGCATTCTATGTAGCTCAGTATATACTGGAGGCTGTGATAGGATTTGCAATTGCTATACCTACTGTAAAGGCGCTCCTCAGGGCCTCGGGTACCAGTGAGATACTCTTTGTAAAGAATCTCAAAAGCTTTAGATAGCAAGGAAGCTGCAATGGATGGTAGGGCTATCGAATTAAGGAATACAACATATTTTTATCCAAATACTACAGCTCCAGCTATAGAGAATATAAATCTCTCTATAGACTATGGTGAGTTTGTAGCTATAGCAGGACCTTCTGGGGGTGGGAAATCTACACTTGCTAGAATAGTTACAGGTCTGATACCCCATATCTATGGAGGTTCGCTAAGTGGAGAAGTATCTGTAGACGGTGTTAACGTTGTTGAGGAGGGTATCCGTAGCATTATCGGTAGGATCGGCATCGTTCTACAGGTTCCTGAGAACCAGATAGTTAATCTAGTTGTTGAAGAAGAGATAGCTTTTCCTCTCGAAAACCTGCTATTCGATGTTAAAACTATTTTGAGTAGAATAGAGGAGGCGATGAATAGCTTAAAGATAGGGCATCTAAGGAATAGGGCGACGAATACCCTATCTGGTGGAGAGATTCAAAAGGTTGTACTGGCAAGCATTCTCGCATATATACCGAAGATAATAGTCTTAGATGAACCGCTAGCACATCTAGATCCATATAGCGTAAAGGAGCTTCTGGAAATCCTCCGTAATCTCAATAGAGTGCATGGAGTAACCATAGTTGTAATAGAGCACAGGTTATCGGAGCTTATAAAGTATGTGTCTAGGCTTATTGTACTCGACCGGCGTATCGTTTTTGATGGAAGACCTAGAGATGTTCTAGCCAGTATTTTAAATAGCGAGAGTGGTAGGGGTATAGAAATCCCCTCCATATCGAGATTATTCACCATGGCTGGCTCCAGCTTTATTCCGCTAGCCGTAGATGAATCTATAGATGTATTCAGAGGGCTCTTCCATAGAAATAGTGAATGTGGTAGTGCACCACCAGATAGAGTTTATAGTATGCGGTTAGATGTAGATCCTATAATCTCTACCAGAAATCTATGGTATACGTATGCTAGTGGAAGAATAGCTCTAAAGGGTATAGATATCGATGTATATCGAGGTGAATTTATAGCTATAGTTGGTGCAAATGGTTCGGGAAAAACAACACTTGTAAAACACTTCAACGGTATTCTTAAGCCTTCTAAAGGTAGTGTAAAGGTATTTGGTAGAGATACGTCTAGCTATTCCGTTGCTGAGCTTGCTAAATATATAGGTGTTGTCTTCCAGAATCCGCTTCACCAATTCTTTAAAGAGACCGTTCTAGAGGAGATCATGTTCTCAGCAAGAAATATGGGTATTAGCAATGCTGAGGAGAAGGCACTAGCTATACTGAGATACTTCAACCTGTCTCACCTGGCCGATAGATCGCCTTATGAAATCTCTGTTGGTGAACAGAGGAGGCTAGCCATAGCATCTGTTCTCGTCTATGATCCAGAGGCTGTGGTATTGGATGAAGCTACAGCTGGTATAGACTTCTCACTTAAAATGGAGCTTCTAAAGATACTTACGGACCTTATAAAGAGGGGGAAGACGGTTATTCTAACTACACACGATATAGAGTTTCTATCATATGCTCCCCTAGATAGGATTATTGTGTTAAGCGATGGGATGGTTCTGGCCCAAGGAACCCCCAGCGAAATACTGTACAACGATGCACTACTTGCTAGAGCTAGGGTAGCCCCTCCACAGATACCAATGCTTGTCAAGTTAGCTGGTCTAGATGAATGCATAAGGCCGCTGAATGAAGGAGAGCTATATACCATGCTATCAGGGGTACAGAGATGAGGCAACAGGGCTTCTTTGACTCTATAGGCTATGCACTACTATATGAAGAGTCTAACAGCACCCTACATGCAATCGACCCTAGGGCTAAGCTACTATATGTAGCGCTAACCATTGCTGTATCCATGGCTGTAGCTAGGCTTGATATACTCCTTCTAATACTTGTAGCCAACCTCGTCCTTCTAACACTGTATAGAAACCTTGTTGTAAAGTTTGCCCTTTTTTTAAGGGGGCTGGCACCGTTTATCGCCATTATAGTAGTGTTCAACATAATGATATCGCTAGCCTTTACCAATATATCTCTAGCTGAAGTTGCCATAATGCAGATAAGGTCTGTAGCTAGAATCCTCTGCATAGCGATACCTATACTGGTTCTTCTATCTACAACAACACCATGGCAGATAATACAGGCCTTTGCAAAAGTTGGTATCACATACACCTATGTCTATCCATTTATAATAGCGCTGAGATTCATACCAATAGTATTTAGCGAAATGAAGAATATCTATGATGCTCAGAGGGCTAGGGGGCTAGATTTTGAGAAGGGTAGGGTGATGGATAGGGTTAAAAGGCTGGCCGCTATTGTAATACCAACAATTGTCTGCTCTATAATTAGAGCCAAGGATCTAATTGAGGCTATGGAGCTTAGAGGCTTTGGATACAGCAAAAAAAGAACATTCTATAAATCGATAAAGTTTAGAAAGATGGATGCACTCTTTATAGTAGTCATTGCATCATTGTATCTTACAGCTATAGTAGCAGCGCTCATCACACCAGCCATTCTCTAGCTTCAAACTCTATAGCCCAAAGCCTCAATAAATACCACTAATCAAAACAGTGCTACTACGAGCACCACAAGCGATATAGATACGTAATAGAGATATATCTGTTCTGTAGAGCAGTATGGTAGTGGTGTAACAGTTTGGGACAGAACAACGGTAATAATGGAGAAGAATCTAGAAAGAAGGCACTACATGGCGTCATGGGCGGTATATTTCTGATAGGATTGGCTATCCTATTCTACTTTAACGCTCTATGGCCCTGGATACTTGCACTCCTCGGCATCTTAGCAATAGGGGAAGCACTTATACGCTACTATTCATCATAGATACAGACCGGTACAAGCTCTACTACGGATGTATCTCAATACTGAATTTGTACTGGCAGCTCCATCTACTCCAAAATTGATGATCTACAGTGTAGTAGCAGAGTACCAATATATTTTATATTTCAATCTCGTAGATGGAAGTCGCAGGGCTGCAACTTAACGATTTCATTCCCTGAGGTTAGAGAGTATAATAAATGATGGACCGTCTACGGATCTATAGATAAAAGAGCTTCAACAAAAGTATTGTCTATGGCCAAAGTCTATCAGAACAGGCCGACATCATCACGGTAGTCAGTACGGAGTGAACACATCATCTGGTAGTCTCTATAGCTCCAGACTTTAAAATTATAAACTATAATAGACGCATCAATCATAATCTTCCCCTACCGAGATCGCCGCATATTCCTTAGGAAACTCCTTTAATCCTCTGTAGCATCTCCACTAGAAATAAATTTACTTTCAGTAGAACAATAAATAGTGGATAGAATAGTATACCACTATTTAAATTGGTATAGCAGGAGTAATTGGGCTCCGGATGGGTTTGTAATGTGTGGGATACCGATAATTGGTTATTTAGATTAGATGTGTTTATCAGTAGCGCCATTCCTTTGATTTGTATACAGCTCTTCCCTCTATCATTGTTAGGAGAATCTCAAGGTTTCTATCCATGATAACTATATCTGCATCCTTTCCCGGCGTTATTGAACCCTTATATCTATCTATCCCTATTATTTTTGCCGGATTTACTGTGGCTAGCTTTACTGCATCTTGTAGTGTTAGACCTACCTCCTCTACCAGGAATCTCAACATGGTATTCATCTTTGCAACACTGCCTGCAAAGGCTGTTCTATCGGGGAGCCATGCAACTCCTTCATCAACTATAGCCTCTATTGTACCGAGCTTGTATCTCCCTGGCGGTAGCCCTGCTGCTCTCATAGCATCTGTAACAATACAGACTTTATCCAAACCCTTATTCTTTAGCACAAGCCTTACCAATGCTGGTGGTAGGTGCTTTCCATCAGCTATAACCTCAACTGTTAGATCATCTATTAGATAGGCAGCCTCCACAACACCTGGATATCTATAGGCTCTAATTCTTCTCGTCATGGAGGTTGCTGAGTATATATGTGTCACATGTCTATAGCCAGAGTCGACAGCCTGTAGAACCTCATCCATAACAGCATTTGAATGGCCTATAGACATTAGAACACCATGGGAGCTCAGCAGCCTTCCAAGCTTTAGACAACCTCTAACCTCTGGTGCAGCTGTTACCCTCTTTACAACATCTACATGCTTCAACAATATATCCATCTCCTCATCGGAGGGTTCTCTAATAAACCTATCATCATGTGCACCCTTCTGTTCTACCGAAATATACGGACCCTCTATATGGATACCCAGAATCCTAGCACCGCCAACACCTCTAGCCACAGCACTACGAACAGCATCAATAGCCCTAACAACATCATCTAGAGATGCCGATACAGTTGATGGCAAGATAGCTGTAGAGCCTCCTGATGCATGTGTGATAGAAATTGTATTGAGAGCCTCATATGTCGCATCCATGGTATCGGCACCTCCACCACCATGGAGATGGATATCTATAAAGCCAGGAGCCACAATATTGCTGTCAACATCGATTCTCTCACAGAAACTCGGTATGGCTACACCATCAGCTGAACCAACATCTAACACCTTTCCATCATCTACAACCACTACACCATTTCTCACCACCCTATATGGTGTAATAACAAGAGAGTTAACAAGAGCTATACACACCATCTTCAGCAACACCCAAGCTTCATATAGATCTACAGCACAGCTTCTAGATAAGCCTTTATGGATATAGCATCGCCAGTCAATACACTCAATTAATACACCTCCAAGCCATAGTGATTTTAAAACTCTTCTGATAGGTTTTTAAACAATGTGTTAACTAGAATTGCCTGGGGTGAAAAATTTGAAAGATAGTATAGATAAATACTATGAGAGTATCACAGGTCTTCTAAAGAGAATCTACGAACAGGAGAGGAGTAACATAGAGCGTGCAGCTGATGTGCTGGTCAAGGCTATCAAAGAGGATAGACTTATTCATGTTTTTGGCCCTGGCGGCCACTCCCACATGGCTATGGAGGAGCTATTCTATAGAGCAGGAGGTCTAGTACCTATAAACCCAATTTTTGAACCTGGGATAATGCTCCATCACGGTGCTATAAAGTCGACAATTATCGAGAGAATCCCTGGTTACTGTTCACGCATACTTGACTACTATGATGTGAGGGAGGGCGATCCATTCATAATTGCCACGGCCTATGGCATAAACTCCTGTACTATTGATGCTGCTCTAGAGGCTAAAAAGAGGGGATTAACAGTTATAGCTGTTACATCACCTGAATTCTCAAAATCTATCCCACCAGACCACCCAGCTAGACATCCAAGTAGAAAGAATCTCTATGAGATTGCTGATATAGTTATAGACTGTAAGATGCCTTTTGGAGATGCTGTCGTCGAGATAGAGGGCTTTCCACAGAGAGTTGCACCAAGTTCAACAATTCTAGTTGCATTTACACTAAATCTACTTGTTGCTAAAACAGTTGAAAAACTTGTTAAGGAGGGTGTAAAGCCTCCTGTATGGATGAGTGCGAATATCCCTGGTGGTGAGGAGTATAATAGGCAGTGGATTTCAAGGTATAAATATAGAATAAAGTCTCTGTAGAGTGGTCGATATGGTTAGCACTAATCTCGCCTGGCTCTATGCTATAACAAAGTACGGCTACCCTCCACCTATGGAGTATGTCTACAAGGTTGTCGATGATGCTGTTAGGCTCGGCTTTAGCAATATAGAGCTTGAGTTTGTAGGATTTGATAATCTGAAGGAGTTTGAGGAGCATAGAAACTCGTTGAAGAGATATCTAGCTGATAGAGGTGTTAATGTTATTAATGTTGCTGCAATATTTAGAGACCTCATCTCTATGGATAGCAGTATACGTGAAAAAGCCCTAGAGTACTTTAGAAAAGCATGCGAACTCGCTATCCATTTCAATTCAAGTCTTATACAGACGGATACCTTTACACCACCAATAAAATTCGTTGGTGCATCGCCATATAGTAGAGCTATTATATTTGGAGAGAGGTATAGGGTTGAGATACCCGAAGGATTTTCATGGAGGAGCTTCTGGAGCACTCTAGTCGATACTATGAAGAGGTGCAGTAGGATTGCAGGTGAGTGCAACCTAAAGTTTGTTATAGAGCCTAGAATAGGTGAAACTATAAGCAATAGCGATGCAATGCTGAGGCTCATAGACGATGTAGATGAAGATAACTTTGGAGCAGTATTGGATACAGGCCACCTCCACGCTGCTAAGGAGCTGATACCCCTATCGATAGAGAAGCTGGGAAGCAGAATCCTCTACGTACACGTATCCGATAACGATGGTAGAGACAACTTCCACTGGGCACCAGGTAAAGGCACTATAGACTGGGATGCAGTCTTCGTAGGGTTGAAGAAACACGGATTTAGAGGATATATAGCAATAGATGTAGGCGGCCAGGATATAAGGGATAGACTGGATGAGGAGGTCATCTTAGCTAAGCATTTCATAGAGGAGAAGATAAGGCAGTACAACCTCTAATCCCAAATTCCAATCAAGATATTTTTTAATTAAAAAATAAATGGACTTTAATATCACCAAGGCATTAGTCTAGCAATTCTATATACATCCGGCTTAGTACCTCCAGCTAGAGTAGAGGATTTAACCTGCATTGGTTTAGCAAAGGATATTGCTATGAGCAGTACTGAGGATATTGCTATTGCAAGAAATGCCGGTATATACATACCGTATAGCAATCCCGGAGGAGTAAACCCATATATTGCAGCAAATCTTAGACCTGCACCCACCACACCACCTATGAGCATGGACCAGAAGGCTGCTGTAGGAGAAGCTCTTCTCCATGTTACAGAGGCTATGAAGGCTGGTATCAATGCTATTGTAAAGTATAGAAATGTTACAAGCACAGTTATTATACCTCTTAGCCACAGACCCATAATTATAGCAATTACAGAGAGCGCTAGGGTTACAATTCTCGATAGCGCTAGTAGCTGTCTATCTGTAAGAGTGGGTTTAAGGGGCTTCACTATATCATTTGTAAGCAATGCTACAGGCGCATTTAGATATGTATCAGCAGAAGACATTGTTACAGCTAATAGTGCTGCACATAGGAAACCAGCAACAGTAGGAGGAAGCAATGTTACTGACAGCCTTATCACAGCTTCATCAGCTGATGGTATCTTTGGTAGTGTATAGCGTGCCGCAGTACCCAGTAGCCCTCCTAGGTATGCTGCTAGGAGGTATGATATTGCACCAAAGATTGGTGCCGTAAATAGTGCTCTCTTTGTTTTTGCAGAGGATATTCTCTGAATCACGTAGTTGAATGGTAGATCTGCACACCATAGAATGAATAGTGTTACAAAGTATAGTGCTCCATCGACTCCCAGTGTAGACCACTGTGTAGGGGGTAGGTTAGCTCTTAGCGTATCTAATCCTATTGTGGCATGCACTACCCCAGCTAGTGTAAGGATCCCTGCAAATATTATTATGAACTGGAATATATCGGTGTATATAACACCCCACAAACCTGCCGTCACGGTATAGATTATGACTATGGCTGCTCCCATCAGTAGTGAGAATTCAAATGGAATACCGGTAATTACAGAGAGTATTCTTGCTGCTGCGACTAGCTGTCCTGCTATCAACCCTATAAACCCTAGTATATTTAGTATAGCTGCAAGATAGCCACATTTTCTATCAAATCTCTGTGTAAACCATTCAGTAACAGTCCATGGTTTAGCAAGCCAGATTGGATAGGCTAGGAGAAGTGCCCAGACGAGAAACCTGGGTACAGCTGCTGATGCATAGTATACAGCTCTATAGGTTTCACCTGCGTAGGCTAGCCCAGGAACACCCATTACAGTAACGCCACCCCACTGTGTAGCGATCACGGTTCCTAGAAGGGCAAAGCTACTCACCTGTCCTACAGCAATAATATAGTCTCTAAAGCTCTTCACCCTTCTAGAAGCATAGACACCTATAACGAGCAGTACTATAAAGTATATTATTACGGGGATTAGAACGTCCCATGCAACAGCCATTTCACTCACCCATAAACATCTTATAGTATCTTACACCCATATAGTATATTGCTAGAGCCATTACCGCTAGTATTAGAACGTCTAGAGCTGGATGGCGGTACATTCCTACAACAAACAGTAGTAGTACCAGTATTGAAAACCCTGCAATTAGCAGCAATGCGTATCCAGAAGCTTTGGATGGCCAGTAGAATTTCTCCTCTGTACTAGAGGACACCGGCGATTCACCTACTCGAGAAAAAGAAAATAGCTGGAAGAATATAAGTTTTCATACTAGATATTTACCACTGTGCTACCATATCTTTATACCTTTAATAGCATCGACCCCTACGTACTCCACCTTTCTACGGTACCTAAATGTAATAATCCAGATGGGTTTATACACAAGCCCTAGATCTGTATACCTATCTTCAACCACCTTAAACCCACGTCTATAAATCCTGGCCTTGAATTTCATAATCACCCGCTCTATTTCACGAAGAGCGGTTTTCCAATCAATTTCACTTTTCAAAACCTTACACTCTTCAATATTTATTTGTGTGAGCTCTGCCTCGTTAAATTCCTCCTCTTCAAAACCTACACCTGTTAGCATGTCTATTACGATATAGTGTTCAACAACTTCAGTACTAGAATGCTCGGAATCTCTATGAACTAAGGAGGCTCTATACTTAACCAATAAATAGGGCTTGTAATAGAGCTCTACTAGCTCTACAACACATCTTCTTCTTATTATAGATAATAACTTCTTCTGTGCTATTTCTACTGCCCTCTCTTTTGAAATCTTAGGATACAGTCCTCTAATGTTTATATTACCACACAATTCGCCACTATACATCGACGTGCAACACTCTCTCAGAGTAGTACTAATTTTTGCCTAAAATACTTATCATCTCCTCAGCCACTGTTATCCTTACTGTATGCACCACACTTTTAATACATATTCTACCTCAATATTTTCTACTCCATCAATCAAAACCACTACAATTCAGCAGTAGATAGATAGTAACCCGGGCGTTCCCCACCATTGAATATATAGTGCTTTTTGCAGTACACAAAGTGCAGATTAGTTTCAACAAAATTTAAAAAATCTATCCATCGGAAGGTATAGTGGGGGTGTGGTACATGGGTATTACAGTAGTGGACTACTCTGTAATTGTACTATATATAGCATTTGTTATAGGTATAGCGTTCTGGAGTTGGAGGAGGACTAGGGATAGCGAAACCTATTTCACAGCTAGATGGAATGTTCCATGGTGGCTAGCTGCAGTATCCCATCACATGTCCGGCTACAGTGCATTTGCCTTTGTTGCCTATGCTGGTGTTGCATGGAGGTACGGCTTTACGATATACACCATATGGGCTCTAACAATCGGTTTAGGTCTTATTGTAACAGCTTTCACATTTGCACCTCGTTGGGCTGCCCTTGCTAAGGCAAAAATTCAGAGCCCTCTTGAGTGGCTGGAACAGAGGTATAACCTACCATCGCGCTTGGCCATAGCGGCCTCAAGCATAGGGATAAAGTTCATCGATGAAGCTCTCAAGGTGTATTCCTTAGCTGTATTTCTATCCGTATTCTGGGGGATGGATATTGCAATCAGTATAGGTATCGCTGGTGCCTTAACACTATTCTACATGGTTATTGGAGGACTTTTAGCAGATATACTGTCGGATTTTCTACAGGCTATAGTACAGTTCCTAGTAACAATGGTTAGCTTATTTGTTGCCCTTCAGGTTGTGGGAGGGTTAGGTGGTTTGATATCTAAGGCTCCACCTGGATTTTGGCAACCTCTTAGCGGTCCCTACGATTTTCCCTACTGGATTGTATTTCTAGTAGTGGTTACCCTTAGCTATGCTGGTGGTACACTAGGGCTTGCCCAGAGATTCATTGCTACAGGAAAACCAGCTGAAGCTAGAAAGGCAGCACTATTCTCAGCCTTTCTATACCTTGTATATCCACTAACGTTCTTCATACCCATGTGGGCAACCAGAATACTGTATCCAGATATTAAGAATCCTGACTATGCGTATGCTACCTTTGCTAAAGATTACCTACCGACTGTAGCACCCGGTCTCCTAGGCTTGATGGCAGTAGCAATGTTTGCTGCAACGATGTCCATGGTCGACTCCGATTTAAATGCTCTCTCAGCTATAGCAACAAGAGATCTGTATGCAAGATTTAAGAAGGCTGTAGATCCTATAAAGCAACTGAGATTTGGAAGAGTAATGACTCTACTCTTTGGTGGTCTAACTGTAGCACTGGCATTTATAGCACCCTCACTAGGACCTGCCTTCAGCGTCATGGTGACCTGGTATGCAGGTCTGCTAGGACCTGTGGCTGTACCATTGCTACTAGGCTTGATGTATAGTAGAACTACTTGGAGGGGTGCGCTAGCCTCTTGGGCTGGAGGCTTTATAGTATGGGCTGTGCTAAACTTTATAGTCAGAACTCCCTGGACTATAACAACAGGGGCTCAGCTACTCACATCCTTTGGTCTATTCTTCCTAGAGAGCCTAGTAACGAAGCCCGGTCCTGAAGAAAAGGAAAGGATAGACAATTTATTCAAAATACTTAAATCCTAATCCAATTCACCAGTTTTTTACCCCTCTATCCATCGATTAGGATACGGCAGAGAATTTATGATAGTAGATTTTCACGTTGAAGTGGGGTGTAGTGAATACTTCGACGTATGTCTAGCCATTAAAGATGTACTGGAGAATATGAAGAGATTCCACATTAGCTATACCGTAGTCACACCGGCTTACGGCAGTAGCTATATCTACAAATTCCATGACGCAAACCTCGAGCTGTACAATATTGCTAAGGTGCATAAAAATCTACTTGCTTTAGGGACTGTAAATCCCTGGTTTAGGGATGGAGCTGTAGATGAGGCTATGTACATAGTTAGGGATCTGGAGTTCAAAGGGATTAAACTTATTCCATATCTACAAGGCTTTTCCATCAATCACAGAATTGTTTATCCAATTCTTGAAAACATAGCTAAGCATAGAGTTGTAGTATATATTCTCTCGGGATATCATCCACAGAGCCCCCTAGAGATTGCTGATACTGCTCTCACTTTTCCAGAACTGAGATTTGTAATGGGTTTTGCAGGCCTAACCGATTTCTGGATGGAGGTAGTGCCCGCAATGAAAAGAGCAGAAAATCTGTACTCCGACATCTCTTGCCAATCAAATGTGA
Organism: Ignisphaera sp.; assembly: GCA_038889075.1. Classification (GTDB taxonomy): domain Archaea; phylum Thermoproteota; class Thermoprotei_A; order Sulfolobales; family Ignisphaeraceae; genus Ignisphaera. The sequence goes on along the minus strand of JAWAHS010000004.1, from coordinate 6,664 downwards.
GAGCTCTTAGAAGAGCTATAGAACTTCTTGGAAGCAGTAGATTCATCTTTGCCACCAGTTCTCCCTACTCGAGTTTTCCCATTGAAGAGAGAAAGCTCAGCTTACTAGAATTGAGTGAGTATGATAGAGAAGGTATCCTGTATAGAAATGCTAAGACCCTTCTAGGGTTGTGAAAAATGGGTATAGTAGATGTCCATGTACACTATATGAAAAGCGATGGTATTGAGCCCAGGGAATTTCTATTGAGGAAGGCTGGCGACATTGGTATCGATATAATGTTTTTGTTACCCTACGAGGCTATATATCGTAGAAATGTTTTAGAGGATAGTCTACGTGTTATTAAGATGTTTAAGAGCTATCCAAATAGAGTGGTACCCTTTGTATCTGTAGATCCGTGGGATGAAAGGTGTAGAGAGCAGTTAGAGCTTTTTATAGCAATGGGTGCAAAGGGTTTGAAGATACATCCTCTGACACAGGGGATACCAGCACACAGCGAATTGCTATATCCATTGATTGAGTTAGCTGAGAGAAATAGACTTCTGGTTCTAGTCCATACAGGTTCGCCAATATATTCCCAGCCACTTCAGGTACTAGAGCTTGCACTAACCTTTACACACACATTCTTTATACTAGCCCATATGGGTCTAGGAATTCTGTGGTATGATAGTATAAGGGCTGCAAAGAGAGCTGATAATATATATCTTGATACAGCTGGTCAGAGGTTTCTACCTGTAATAGAGTATGCTGTTAGGGAGCTGGGTTCTGAGAGGATTCTCTTTGGTTCAGATATGCCCTTTCTGTCAATAGAGGTAGAGCTTGAAAAGATAAGGCATCTCCGTGTATCTGAGCACGATAAAGAAAATATACTATATAGAAATGCTAAATACCTACTAAGCAAAATACGAGGCGATACATATTATGAAGGCTAGGGTTGTTAAGGTCTCGGAACTAGAGCTAAGAGTAATCAACAATGTTATGTATAGATTCATTTTTGATGAGAACTCTGGTTCGAAATGCCTCATTATGAGAATAGCTGAGCTTCCACCCGGAGGAGAAGTATCCGAACATACACATAGTGATGAGGAGCAGGCATACTATATACTTAGTGGTAGAGGTATTGTAAAAATAGCTGGTGAGGAGTACCATATAGAGCCAAACCATGCTGTGTTTATCCCTCTCAATACACCACACAAGGTTATAAATACTGGCACATCTCCTCTAGTATATATCTTCTTCAATGCTAAAATTGGATGCATATAGCATGCACTGCTAGCCGTTAAATCTAAGCTCTACAATATTCAATAGTTACACAGAAGTCTTTTTTCTCTACATCGAAAATTATAGTAGAAAGCGCATAACTGTTTATCCTAATAGAGTAGTATAGGGTTAAAAGGGAGTACCAAGAGCGGTATTCCAATATATTAGGATTGTCTACGAATCTGATATTGTGATAGGGATAGGCAGTATTATACCACATCCAGTTGCTGGCTGTGGAGGTGATGCTAAGATAATTCTACCTTGGAGTCTGTTGTAGGAGGACTGTAGAGCACATCCATGTACTAGGTACCCTGCCGGATTCAATGAAATCTACTAGGCAATCCGGATAATACTATGAGAAGGGATATGGAGGAGGCAGCTGAAATCGTTGGTCTTAGATTCATAGTTAATGCTGTATCTAATATCAAGGGTGAGGTAGTTGGGTTGTAGCAGGCGATCCTGGAAAGGCCTTTAGAGAGGGTATTGGGGTAGCCAAGGAGATATTTGAGAGAGATCCCTAAACCAGTAGAGATAACTATCGTTAATTCATATCCTGCAGTACTCGATTATTGGCAAGCGGGTAAGGCACATATATATATAACTAGGTGTTAGAGAGGAAGATACCATAATTCTCTATACCGAGTGACCTGAAGTTACTACCTATCCATGAAAGGATCTTTGAAAAGTATAGTGGTGTTGCTATTAGAAAATTGAAATAGATTATT
>JAWAHS010000004.1:323-4584 GCA_038889075.1 Ignisphaera sp. | reverse complement strand
TCTAACTAGGTGTTAGAGAGGAAGATACCATAATTCTCTATACCGAGTGACCTGAAGTTACTACCTATCCATGAAAGGATCTTTGAAAAGTATAGTGGTGTTGCTATTAGAAAATTGAAATAGATTATTAGAGGTAGTGATGAAGAGGATTTGGTGAAATTGGCTGTAGCATACATACACTACAAATACATTCATAGAGCTGAATGCATATGTATATCTAGAGAATTTACATTGAAAGATAAAGAGATTTTAAAATTTAAACATGCTAATAGCATAGCTGAAGCGGTAGAAATGGTTATGGAAAAACATGGGGATAATGCCAAAATAGGAATGATACACTATGGCAGTGAAGCAATCCCCATACTGAGGAGAACTGAAAAGAGTAGACATTAGATTTCTATGTATTTATAAAGCTGAATAAGCCGTTTTATCTATCTCTATATAGAGAATTGAAACACACACATCCAACCATAACATCACAGTATTACCAGCCAGCTAACCACCAACCTATTCGCTACTAAAATTCCTAAAATAATACAATATAGCCTGGCAAAAAATAATACAATATAGCCTGGCAAAGTTCTTAGTTTTCGAACTCTATACTCTTCAGAAATATTGAAAGAATACAATAGCCGTGAAAATAAAAACATTTTATATAAAGACCTAAATTCTACTTATTTAAATATCAACTAACAGCCGTCCACAGTATGTACATAGTATACATTGTTATTGTTTACTGCATCTAGTATGTTTTTCCAGTTCTCTTGTTCATATCTTGTTCCACTTTGTAGAGCTGTCTTAGCACCACTGACTACATCGTTGATGGTGATGTACATGTTGTTGTAGTATATTACTGTATCTCCACTTATGTATCCATATCTTAGGTTTAGTAGTGTTGCAATTAGCTGTTGCATTAGAATTGTTTTCATATCTCCATATACGGGGTTAACTAGGTAGTCTGCTAGTTCCTTTGGTGAACTAAAGCTCGTGTCGAGCTCACTGTTTACATAGTTGACATCTTCTTGGGTTACCCGAGTCTGCCACTGACCAGTCCTCCTATTGTATTGAGACCATGACCAGTAGCCCTTACTCCTCGCTCCAGCAAGCATCTTCAGACAGACAAAGCCAAAATCGTTATCGCCATATGTCTTAGCCTCTTCAACATTAACCAAATAGTAGGTAGGAGTCGTATTTACAATTTTATCACAAGATCCACATGTAGGTGTTGAAACTACTACTTTATATATATAGCCTGGTTCCACATCAAAGTAGTAGCCATATTCATCAGAGTAAGTTGTGTTTACATAGACCCACCCACCGGTAGTCTCATTGTATCTGTATAAATCTACAGCAACTCCTGAAATCGGTTTATCACCTTCATCATATAATCCGTTGTAGTTGTTGTCCCAGAACACCACACCAGATATCGTAGCATACTGTACAACCTCGAACTCTTGGTACACTTCCACAGTCCAGCTTGCACTCTGATCAGTCTGAACTATAGTAGCCGTATTGTTGTGCTTGTAGGACTCTCCCTTACTAGGATCGTACTCAAAAGTTATGACGTATGTCCAAGATTTACTATCACACGTGCTCCAGCTGTAACCATTGGTGTCCGCGACATCTACACAGTCGTATCCCTGTATCATGCTTGTCTTGCTAGTTGTAGTGCTCGGGCTTGGACCGAAAGGTGTTCCAAGCCGACCACTATGGTTTGTTATTGTAACATTAGCAGTTGCCTTAAACTCTTCTTTACTCCAGTAATAGTTGGGGATTTCCACCTTATAGTAGTAGCAGTATGACTCACCTGGATCTAAAATTGGCTTTCCCGATACGTCAACAGGGTAGTCATTGATGATCCTGATCGTCCATCCTCCTGTTGTGTCCTTGACGTAGACATCTAGGTTTATCGCTAGGTTTTCAGTAGCTCTATCACCTCCGTTCGTAACGCACACGTAACCCTCGATATAGTACGATACAGTTGTCGTCTTACTTACAGAGACCGTGTATTCCACAGTAGCGGTGGGGCTTCCCTGGCTTAGATATATTTCAGAAGCATTAGCTGTCTTTTCTATCTCCCACTCGTATTTAGTAAGATATATTGCTGACGCAGTTACGTAGGCTGATAAGGTAGTGCCAGCTCGTCCTTGTCCATCCGAGGTTGTGGAGCTGCTTGTTAAAACTGTGGCTATGGGTAGTATTGATAGAGCTATCAATATTGTTGTTGCTATGCTTAATAACATAGTTTTTTTCATGGTTTAACTCACCATTTCATACCATATTTCGTAAAACTGGCTTAAAAATTTAACCTAAATAACTCTTTAATTTAGATCAAAATATATATATTGTTTAAAATTTTCCCCATACTATATATTTAGTTTAAGGATTATTTTGAATTTATTTTATAGATATATATAGCTATATAGACTATTCTTTTTAACTTTCTTCAAAGAGATGTTAGGATGCTGCAGTGAAGGGGTAAGGTATAGGAGTACTAATGGCTATGGTGTCTCTGAATGATATATGTAGATGGGAGAAGGTTTGACCAACTATAGTATTTTTGCCAAATATCTTAAATATTGTGGTCTAGTGAGATGGTATTTACCGACTACATTGCGATGCTGTTCTTCATGACAATTCGTACTGCAACTATCTATACAAATATGGTATATCGATGGATGTATCCATGTTAGAATAGCTCTCTTGATAGTAGTTAGCTACCTAGTTTCTCCTAATGTCTCTTCCTGAGTCTCTCAGAGCTTTGCATTCTAGATATATAGATACAGCCCATTGAGTTTATGGGAGAGTGTGTACCGAGGGCATCTGGTGTTGGAGAAGCTTTGTGCTGGAAAGGTGTGTAACTATCCTACTGTCTGTATTCTGAATTTAGATGATAGATTTTTTATCTCTGCTTTTCTTAGCCGATACTGGTTTTGCTAAAATGTGTATTGTAGATATAAAGTTCTTTGTTTTTGGCAATATACCGAGGCGATTTATTGATAGGGTTATAGAGATTTCACAGGAGTTTCTTCAGAGAGTTGGTTGTATTGATTATATAGAGCTCTACTTCTATAGCTCTAGTAGGGAGAAGCTTATGTTTCTTGAGAGTGAGGCTGTGGATCTCGGTGTTATAGCTGTAGGCGATTTTATTGTTATGCATGAGGCTTGGAGAGGCTGGCCAAGGATTCACGTAGATTTTGAGAGATGCTCTATATTGGAGGAGCATCATCTGAAGGCTATTATAGTTCATGAGATGTGCCATGCAGTGTTGCATGGTTCTCCGCTATACTATATTGTGAGCTTTAATCCAGCTGAGTTTCCAGCTCTCGATCCAAGTGATGCTGCTAGGATCATCTATATAGCTTCAACAATTGTTAAGGATTTTGATGTATATAACCTCCTCACTGAGATGGATATGTACGATGCGATCTATGGATATATCGACTTTATTCTGAAGAACCAGTATGACAGCTCTCTATGTCTTGGTATAGAGAACATCTTTCAGCTTGCTAAGATACTTCTACCTTGTATATTTGTAGAGAACTGCCCGCTCACTAACGAAATCAATAGAGACTGTATAGATGTAGCTAACAGGCTACTGGCTATACTCAGTAGATTTAAGAGTAGGAGAGTGGGAGATCTATCTACAGACACAATATCCATAGCTAAACAGATCCTAGAAGTAGCGCTACAGATATCGAAAATTAGCCAATAGTAGCTATCAGCCCTCTACAAACAATTTTCTACACCCAATACATAGAAGTCGTTGTAGCTGCATAATATAGTGAAAGAGATATAGAGAGATGGTTAAGGATGTAGCAATACTCAATGTCATAACTCTAATTTATATTAGAATACAGTTTAGAGGAAACAACATTGAAAACCTTGCATTATGTTCTATAGAAGATGTTGATATAATTTAAAAACAGTTAATATCAGCAAGTAGACCGCATACCTCTACGGAAACTATCGAATAGAACAACCATCTACATTACCACCAATGCATTTTTCTATGCATCGACAGTTTATTAAGGATGCATACTTATAATCCCCGTTTATCTAAAATCTCTTTGGCGTACTGTTTATGGCTACTCTTACTACTGAGGAGAAAGTCAAGTTTTTAAGAACCTTGGAGGAGGATGCCGAGTTTAGATATGCTGTTGCCGGACTTCTAGGCCTAGATACAATTATTTCTGAACTGAGGAAACTTAGAGAAGATTTTCTAATGTTAGTTAGGGAACAGGAAAAGAAGTGGGAGGAG
>JAWAHS010000004.1:0-225 GCA_038889075.1 Ignisphaera sp. | reverse complement strand
AGAACAACAAGAGATGGGAAGAAAACAATAGAAGATGGGAGGAGAATGATAGAAAGTGGGAGGAGAACTTCAAAAGATGGGAGGAGAACAACAAGAGATGGGAAGAAAACAATAGAAGATGGGAGGAGAATGATAGAAAGTGGGAGGAGAACTTCAAAAGATGGGAGGAGAACAACAAGAGATGGGAAGAAAACAATAGAAGATGGGAGGAGGCTTATAAGAGGT